>NZ_LZRU01000011.1 GCF_002159085.1 Thermobacillus sp. ZCTH02-B1 | reverse complement strand
ACGCGAAAACGCTGGCGATCCCTTTGCTCAAGGATGATCTGATCAAACATCTCCAGCGCTGTCTTCATCGCGCTGGCGAACGCTTCCTGCATCTCCCGCAACATCCACTGCTCAAGCTCTTTCATTGTGGGAATGATTGTGGTAAAGTGCTGCACAGGAGCTTCCTCCTCTTGGTGCGTGTTTCAGCAAATTCACTTTACCAAGGGAGAAGCTCTTTTTCTATGTTCGCTTTTTCCAGACTTTACCCCCACGCAAATTTTACTCTAACGACTGGCCGGAAGCGCTCCGGTCCGCTACTCGAACCGCAGCGCATCGACGGGTTTCAGCTTCGCCGCCTTGTTGGCGGGGTAGATGCCGAACGCGACGCCGATCAGGACGGAGAATCCGAGGGCCAATGCGATCATGTCCCCGGAATGGACGACGTCGATCCGCAGGAGCGAAGAGACCGCCCAACCGCCGGCAAAACCGAGCCCGAGGCCGAGCAGGCCGCCCAGCGCGCTGATCGTGACCGCCTCGATCAGGAACTGGATCAGGATATCCCGCTTCTTCGCGCCGACCGCCTTGCGGATGCCGATTTCCCGCGTCCGCTCCGTCACCGAGACGAGCATGATGTTCATGATGCCGATGCCGCCGACCAGCAGCGAGATGCCGGCGATGCCGCCCAAGGCGAGCGACAGCGTATCCGATATGGACGATGCGGTCTCCAGCATGTCCTCCTGGTTGAACACCCGGTAGGCGTTCTCCTGTCCGCGGAACATTTCCGCGAGCCTCGCTTCCGCTTCCTCCTGGATCGCGTCCAGCCGGTCGACGGACGCCGCCTGGATATAGATGCTGCGAACCCCCCGGCTCCGGAACGTGCGCTCGGCCGTCGTGAGCGGGATGATGACGATTTCGTCGTACGAGCCGAACGCGGAACTTCCCTTTTCCGCGAGGAGCCCGACCACCTTGAACCGCGTTCCGTTGATTTTCACGTATTCCCCCACGGGGTTCGCGAAGCCGAACAGCTCCTCCGCCGTCGCCGCGCCCAGGACCGCGATTTTCTGGCGGAAATCGAGATCGATCTGCGCGACGAATCGTCCGGCGGCCAGCCCGTAACCCCGGAGATAAAAATAATCCGCGTTCGTGCCCACCACGTTGACGGTCACGTCGTTCGTGCCGTATTTCACCGTCGCGCTGTTGCTGTTGTATGGCGCCGCATACTCCACGCCCTCGATGTCCGCGAATGCCACGGCTTGTTCGTACGACAGCGTCGACGTGTCGCCGCGGCCCAGAATGTTGACGGTCAGCAGGTTCGTCCCGAGCGCCCGCACCTGCTCCTCGATCCGGCTACTCGCCCCCTGGCCGATGCCGACCAGAACGATGACGGAACTGACGCCGATGATGATGCCGAGCATGGTGAGGAAGGAGCGCATTTTGTTCGCCATGATGCTTTTCAGCGCCATTTTGAGCCCCTGGCCGAGCTTCATGCCGCGCCGTCCCCCTCATGCAGCACCCCGTCGACGATTCGCACGATGCGCTTCGCCTGCCTCGCCACATCCATGTCGTGGGTGATGAGAATGATGGTGCGTCCTTCCCGGTTCAAATCCTGCAGGAGCCGCAGCACTTCCCGGCCCGTCTTCGTATCCAGCGCGCCCGTCGGCTCGTCGCCGAGCAGAATGGCGGATCGCCGGCCAGCGCCCGCGCGATCGCCACGCGCTGCTGCTGGCCGCCCGACAGCTCCGGCGGGCGGTGGCGCATCCGGTCCCCGAGCCCGACCTTGCGCAGCGCTTCGACCGCCCGCTCCCTCCGCTCGGCGCTCCGCATGCCCCTGTAGATCAGGGGCAGCTCCACGTTTTCCAGCGCGGTCAGATTCGGCAGCAGGTTGAAGTTCTGGAATATGAATCCGATCTTCCGGTTGCGGATCTCCGCCAGCCGGCTGTCGCGCAGACGGTTGACTTCCACACCCTCCAGCCAATATTTCCCCGACGTCGGGGTATCCAGGCAGCCGAGGATGTTCATCAGCGTCGACTTGCCGGAGCCCGACGGGCCGATGATCGTGACGAATTCCCCGTATCCGACCGTCAGCGATACCCCGTTCAGCGCCCTCAGCACCTCGCCGCCCATGACGTATTCCTTGGTGACCGCTTCCACCCGGATCAGCGGTTCATCCCGCCGGACGTCCATCACCGGCCACCTCCGCGGGTTCCGCCGCCGCCCGGGCCGCCGCCCGCGGAGCCTCCGCCACCGGGGAAGCCGCCGCCGGAAAAGCCGCTTTCGCTTCTCACGAAACCGCCGGAAGCTCCGCCGCCCGGACCGCCTCCTCCCGGGAATCCGGTTCCGGAGAAGCCGCCCCCGACCTGCGGAGCGCCGAACCCGCCGAAGCGCGTCACTTGTCCGTTCTGCCGCGACCCGCCGAAATCGGGCCCGGAACGATCACCGTGTCGCGCCTTCCGACAGGCCGGATACGATTTCGATATAATCTTCGTTATGGACGCCGACCTCGACGGCCACGCGCCTCGTTCCCGGCGGCTGTCCCATGCGCATCCGTTCCCGCGCACCGCCCGACGCCGCCGCATCCTCCGACGGCCGATCCTCCTCTTCCCCCGGCACGAGGACAAAATATTGCCCGCGAACGGACTGCACCGCGTCGATCGGCACATAGAGCGCGTTCTCCTTGCGCATCGTGACGATGGTCGCTTCGGCGCTCATGCCGGCCTTCAGGCCTTCCGCCTCCTCCAGCAGAATCGTCACATCGAAGGTTGCCACGCCGTTCGACTGCGTCCCCTCGTCCGCGATCTCCGTCACGACGCCGGAAAACACCCGGTCCGGCAGCGCCTCCACGAACACCTCCGCCGGCTGGCCGACCTCCACCTGCGAGATGTCCAGCTCGTCGACGCGGACCACGATTTTCATCCGGCTGTAATCGACGACTTCGCCGAGCGACGTGTCCGCGCGGATCACATCCCCCGCCTTCGCCTTGAAGCCGACCAGCTTGCCGTCGATCGGCGCCGTGATCGGCGCGATCCCCTCATCCGGCGTCCGGAGTTCCTCGATCTCGTATTCGAGCTGCCGGATGTCCAGTTCCTTGGCGCGGATATTGAGCAGGATCTGGGACACGTCCTGTTCCTCCCGCACCGCGTTTTTGTATTGCTGCCGAAGCGCCTCCAGCTCCAGCCTGGCCCTCTCCAGGCTGATCTGCCTGCTCTCGATCTGCCGGGAGACATCCGCTTCGTCCTGCTTGAACGCGATGAGGATGTCGCCCCGCCTGACCTGATCTCCTTCCGAGAAGAACACTTCGGCAATGGTTCCCTCTCTGGAGGCGGAAATCGCTTCCCGCTCCGCCGGTTCCATGTTGCCGGTTCCGGATATGGCGGACATGAGGGTTCCCCTCCGGACAATCGCCGTCGGATACGTCACCTCGCGAACCAGCGTCTCATCCGGCCGAAGCCAGAACCAGGCTCCCGCGCCGCATGCGACGAGCGCGATCAGGACGGTTGCCGCCCACCATCTTCGCTTCATCCCCAACGCCATCCCTTCCATCCAGCTTCATTCCGGCACAGATTATGGAAGACAAGCCTGAACGGAAGATGAAAGAAAGCTTAAGATCAGCTTAAAACGGATGACAGGCGCCTGAAGCCGCACGAGGCGCAACGACGGCGTCCGCACTCCGCCGGTTCCGAACGCCGGGCGTTCTCCGGCATAGGAATATGTAAAAGAAACTTTACGTAAAGGGTGCTTTACAATATAATGGAAATCAAGCTGCACTCGGCTTTGCTTGTCTCCCTTCCGAGGTGGCACACGTGAAGAACAGGCTTCCCGAGTATCGAAAAAAACATAACCTGTCCCAGGACAAACTGGCCGAGATGCTGAACGTGACCCGGCAGACCATCATTTCGATCGAAAAGGGCAAATACAATCCGTCGCTCCCGCTCGCAATCCGGATCGCCCGCATTTTTCACGCTTCGGTGGAAGAAATTTTTATTCTGGATGAAGAAGAATGAAAGGAGTCCGAACATGCTGTCCCGAAAATGGCTGATCCTCATCGGTTTCGGCTGGCTGGTGATCGGCGGCTTTACGGCTCTGGTTCAGATGATGGCCGAAGGTTCCGGGAATGTCGAATATTTCTTCGTCGTCATCAGCCTCGCGATCATCAGCTTCTCCATGGCTTCGCTTGCTCCCCATCTGCAGCGCAACGACGAGCGGATGCGGTATATCCGCCGGAAAGGCGCCCTGTACACCTCCGTTCTCGCGCTCCTTTATTGCGGCGCCCTGTGGGTCATGATCCGTTACGGTTATGTCAAACTCAACGCGGAACAAACCATCCTCATTTTATTGTCGCTCATCAGCTCCACCCTGTTTCTCTCCTGGCTCGTCTTGTCGAAAAGACATTGAAGCCCGGGCGGCATGTGGCGCCGCAGTCCGAGGGGGATGCAAATGGTCGGAACCGCGGAAGTCCTCAAATTGAACGACCGGCTGCTGCTGGATGTTCAATTTGAAAACCTGATCAAAGACGGCATCATCCTGTCCTTGTCGAAAATCGAATTCAGAATCCTGTATTGTCTCACCATGAACAAAAACAGAATCGTGCCTTTTCATACCTTGATCCATTTTGCCTGGAAACAAGGCTCCACCGTAACGAGGAACGAACTGTACGTCTATATCACCAAACTCAGAAAAAAACTGGATGCCGGCATGAAGATCATCTGCATCCGCAACAAGGGCTACATGATCACGGATTGAGGGAAAGAAAGGCACCGATGGCAAGCGTCGGCCCAACCGGCGCTTTTTTTCTTTGGCTGGTGGAACAAATGCGAAAGCGTCGAATGGCGGCGAAAAGATGAACAACCGTAAAGAGTCTGCGGCCTAAAATATGATATCCATGAAATCAAGAAATTCTCATCATGTGGTATGATAGGTATTAAATTGGTCTTTAGCATTTTCAATTCCATTCATGATGGGAGGAGATGCTTGATGAAAAAATGGTGGCTGCTTGTGCTTTCGTCCGTTCTGTGTGTGATCACCGTCGCCGATGGCGTGGGCACTGCGCATTCATCCCATGCTTCCTCCGAAGCGGAACAATTTGTGAAAATGATTGCCGGCTATCACGACCTTGCGCTCGAACTTTCCGATGACGAATTGCTGGAGTTGCAGCATATCATCCTCCAAAAGTGGGATCAGGGCGCAATCGAAACCGTTGAACCCAGAACGAAATTCGATTTCTCCGGAGTCAGGGGTGTGGCCTTCGACAGTCCGGGAAGCCTGTACGCGTATTATGTGTTTATCCCGTTCCTGGAATCGGCGGGCCACTATATGCCGCTCAGCGGGATTACCTTCGCCTTCACAAGCGGCAAAACCATCGCCCAGGCTCACGAAGTGATCATGGATGAAGAAGAGAATGCCCTTGACATCAAGGTGTACAGCAACGGGGTGCTGGTCGGTACCGCGAGCGTCGATGGCATTTCCGGTCAGGATGACGGCATGATCAGGCCGTTCGGTTACTGGGAAGATGTGGCGGATTGCCTCCATCGATTGGGTGCGGACGGACCGCTGGTGGCATCCGCGCTCGCGACCTGCTCGATCGTCTGCTCCGTGACGGGGCCGGCCGGATGCGCGGCCTGCCTGGGGATCTATCTGGCAATCGACGCGGGAGTCATCGTCGGTTGTCTGATCCCGTAATCCGCCGGTTCCGAGAGAAGACGGGATCCCGGAGTCCCGTCCGCCTTCGGGCCGGATGGATATCCGGTATTCGTACAAGCATGACGCAGCCATATGAAAAAACGGAAACGGCCGGCCGGGATTTCGCGTCCCGGCCGGCCGCCGTCTGGTGCGGCGAACGGCTTCAGTCTCCGGCAAATCGGAAGCGCCGCCGGAGAGCCGGATGCCCGTTCCGGAGCGTCGGCGCAAGTCACCCGACCGTCGCCGAATCGGCATTGCGGGCGATGCGGAATCCCTGGTCGGGACCGATGCCGTTCGCATCGAACTTGCCCCGGAACGAGATCTCGATCGTGTGGATGTCGCCGATCCAGCCGCCGCCGCGCGCCACCCGGTACAGGCCGGCTTCGATGTCCGGATCCTCGTACCAGTCCCAGCACCATTCGCGGACGTTGCCCGACATGTCGTACAGACCGAGCTCATTGGCCTTCTTGCGTCCGACCGGATGCGTGGTGGTCTTGTTGTTCTCGATGACATGCCAGCTCCAGCCGCCGGACAGGTACCGGTCCCCGGAATTGCGCCAGTTCCACGACACATCATCCGGCTTGTTGCCGCCGCTGTATTTGTAGCCTTTGCTCTTCTGGCCGCCGCTGGCCGCGTATTCCCATTCCACTTCCGTCGGCAGCCTGTAGCCGTTCGCCCCTTCGTTGACGGTCACGACCCATTTCACCTGGTCGACCTCGTTTTTGTTGCCGGGATCCTGCCGGCCCTTGTCGATGTTGTAGTACGGTTCGAGCCCTTCCATCAGGCTGAGCCGGTTGCAAAATTCGATCGCCTCGTACCAGCTGACGGAATCGACCGGCAGGTTGTCCCCCTTGAAACGGGACGGGTTGCTGCCCATCACCGCCGTCCATTCCCGCTGCGTGACCTCGTACTTGCCGATATAGAAATCCCGGACGACGATGCCGCTTTCGTAGTAATTGGATTTCGGGTTCTTGAATGTCCCCCCTTTGACGAACACCAGTTCCATTCCGGGTACGCTGGTCTTCAGCACGGGCGCGCTTGTCAGGGCGGTTTCCGCACGGTCCGCCTGCCCGTCCGAACATCCGCCCGCCGCCGCGCCCGCAACCGCCAGGACAAGGGCCGCGCACAGCCACGATCGCTTGATGCCCACGATTTGACCCCCTTCCGTCTTTCGCCGTTCAAAAGGGAAGACCGGCCGGCTCGCGGCCGGCCGGCCCGTGCGTCACCACACCGTGACGTTGGAGTAACCGCTGCTTTGATACCCTTCGGTCGCAAGCACCTGATAGGACCAATCCCGGCCCATCGGCATGCCTGCGGCGCCCCATGCGTTTACGTGGTTCTCGAACGTGATGGAGACGTTGATGCCGGTTTGACGCTTTTGCTGGCGGACGCTCCAGTATTGCTGGAACGTCTGCGTGCCGTCAATGGACGGCGCGTTGTATCGCCAGTTGTGATAAATGTCGTACCAGGCCCCGTCGCTGTAGACGGATCCGCGGTAGCTGTAGGTCGGTCTCCACGAACCCCAGCTGTCGACGACGTAGTATTCGATGAGCGGATTCCGCGTCCAGCCGTACAGCGTCAGATACGCGTTGCCGTTCGGCTGCCAGGCGCCGGCGTTGTAGTTGACGACCCGGTTGTGCGCCCCGTACTGCCAACCTTTGCCGACCACGAAGTTGCCGGAGTTGTACCAGCTCACGCTGTAGTTGCCGCCCGGCCCGTTCGTCGCGTTCACCACGCCGCCTCCGTCGGTCCAGTACTGCCAGTAGGTGTTCGCGTTCGCTCCGCCGCTGACGGCGAACAGCGCGGCCACCATCGCCACGGCCGTCAGCACCGCCATCAGTTTCCGTTTTCTGAACATTATTGGTCCCTCCTTCATGGGATTTGGATGGATTGATAGCGCTTTCGGTCCTGACGTCGCTTACCCGGTGTCATATGCCATCAGCATTTTACATTCACCTCCTCTATAGGTATATTCTAGTATGAAAACGCTATTAATACAATATAAGGAATTATAGAACCTTCCCCTGCGAGATTAACAATTTTATCCTGCACGCTTGCGCCCCGGGCACGCAGATGACATAATGGAAAATTTGGCTCGTCTTGCCGCGTCGTCTTTCCGCGATCCCATGGACCGATGGGCCGCATCGCCCGACTCCGGCCGCAAACCGCGAACGCTTCGGCCCGGACAGGATATTCATACAAGCGACATGTCCTCACGCCGCATTATCTGTCAGGGAGAGAATCCGCCATGAAGTGAGGGAGCGGCATGTTCGGGTGGTGCGGCTGGCCCGACTGTGGCTGCGGCCGCAGTGGCGCGGATGAGGATCATCCTCTGGCGTGCTGCAGCCCGCGACTGAAAACGGGGCCGACGGGACCGACCGGGCCAACCGGTCCGACGGGGCCGACCGGCGCCACCGGACCCACCGGCCCGACGGGCCCCACAGGCGATCCGGGGCCGGAAGGTCCGGTCGGGCCAACGGGGCCGACCGGCGCCACCGGGCCAACCGGTCCCGAGGGGCCCGTCTTCGCGACGGAGGGGTTCTCGGCGATGATCCCTGCGCTGACGGTGAACACATCGGGCCAATTCACGAACTGGACCGTCACCGCGCCGTACTACGGCCACCCGAACTTCAACCCCGTGACGGGCGTGTTCACCGTGCCTTCCACGGGAAGATACGCGATTTCGGCCACCATCAACTATGTCACGACGGCCGCGGTCTCGATCTCGCTCGGCCCCGGCATCAACCCGTACTTCGCGGTGCAGCGCCTGACCCCTTCCGCTACGGATCTGATCACCGGTCTCCTGCCGGTGCTGAACATCAGCGCGATTGTCACGCTCCGCGGGCTGCTCGGCAACGGCTGCGTCACGCTGGCCGGCGACGTCAGCCTGAACGCGGGCGACACGATTGCCCTGTTCTACAATTCGACCGGCGCCACCGTGACGCTGCAGATCGGCAACAGCGGAACGAACGGCATCGTCTGGTCCGTTCATCGCATCGCCTGATTGCGGCCCGAATGCACAAGCCGATTGAAACCGACATTCAATAAATTGAAGCACACGTCAAAGTGGTGGTCCGCGATGGGCTTCTTTCTTCGATGCAGGTGCATCCTGTGCCGGTGCTCCCGCTGCTCCCGCAGGCGCCGGAGATGCAGGCGGCGCGGACAAGGCCGCCGCCGGCGCAGACGCCGCCGCGCTTCGGACCAACCGATGACCCCCGCGTGGAACCGGCCGTTCTTACCGGATTCTCCCCGTCCCGGAACTCCCGCACCCGATCCGCGGCCTTCCGATCCGCGCCCTTCCGATCCGCCCGCCGCGCGGCCGGACGGTCCGTCCTTCACCCAATCCTGCTGCGGCAACATCCTGATTACCGCCGGCACCCCGGGCGTGCTGATCTGGGAGCGGGACCCCTCCATGCGGGTCGCCGTCGTGCAGGCCACCGTCTATGCCTTGCCGGACAATGCGGAGCCGCTCCGCCTGCTGATCGAATCCGATGAAAGCATCGAACTGGACGTCGCTCCCGGCAACACGGTCAATTATCTGAGCCCGCGGATCAGGCGGCTGCTGGTGACCGTACCGGACGCCGGGCCGTCGACATACGCGGAGGGGAAATACGCCGTCTCCGTCAGCGGGTAAATCCGGTCCGGCGGGCTCATGCGGCCAAATCGGGATGATCGCCCGGCGGCATTTGATCAGACCGTCCGGGCCTTTGCTGCATTAATTGGAGTAATGCCTTTGCGGGAGGGATGCCACCGTCATGGGATGCTGCATGAACCAATCCGCCCTGAGCTGCTGTCCGGACAGGAAATATGTGCAGGACAAAGTCTGCACGCCCTGGAACGGCACGGTGGATGACGCGGCGCTGGTCATCACCGTCTATAGCAACAACATCAACCGGAATATCTACGGCACCGGCTACGTGCAATACGACGCCGGCCCCGCCGACATCACCCTCAACATCCTTGACGAAGCGGGCAACACGCTGAACTCCGTAACGCTGGCGCCGGGCACCAGCACGACCTTCACGTACCGGCGGTTCTCCGAGATTCAGCTTGCGCTCCCCGCCACGGCCGGCACCTATCAGGGCGAATTCTGCATTACTCCCCGGTACCCGATCTGATCCGCGGATGGCCGCCCCTGCCAGCGCGACGACGGCCGGTCGGAACGAGAGCGAAATGCTCCCCTCAGAGCAGACACCCGAAACAACAAAGGGCTGCTTTGGGGGCTTTCTTGCTCCCGACGGCTTGGGAACGTTCGGAGAACATGCCGCATGAAAAACGGACTCCGCCTTTCACGGAGTCCGAACCGCGTGTTCTTCCGGTTGTCCGCTGTCTTCCCGCCAGGGTGCCTTCAACCCGGTCGTCCGTTCTTGCCGAGGACGCGTTCGTAAAATTTCCGGTTGTGCTGAACGCCCGGATGATCCGGCACATACGACGCGGCCTTCTCGTTGTGGAGCCAGCCCCACTCGTGCTTTCCCAGCCGGGAATAACACACCGCGAGCTGCAGGTGGGCCATCCAGGTCGTCATCGCCGCATTGCGCATGCCCATCGCGGACTCGGGAACGGGCAGCTGAAGGGCCATCTGGAACCAGAAGACCGCCTGGTCCACCCGATCGCGCCGGAGGAAGTATTCTCCCAGCAGGTAGCAGCACTCGCCGCGGGGGCGGTCGTAGAGGAAGCTGCGGCACAGCGCCTGATACTCCCGCTGCTCGTCACCCAGCTGCCGCCGGCACTCCGCCAGCTTCAGGCACGCCTGAATGTTGTCCTCCACCCAGCCTTGGCCCGTGTCGAGGAACCGCTCGTAATATTCGCACGCTTCCGCATACTGCCCGTGGTCCCTCAATTCGTTGGCAAAATAGTACAGATCCCGCGGCGAGAAGACCTCCCCCCTCGCCAGACGCGCGCGGTAAATGCGAAGATTCCGGTCCGTCCAGGGTTTCCGCTTGTCATGGGTGACGCAGACGTCGCTGTGGTAGACGGGCCCGCGAACCTCGAGGTATTCGTGCACCGCGCCGATCCAACGGAATCCGCAGGATCGCTTCACCAGCCGGTGGCGCCTGAGCGAGAAGGTCGGCTTGCCGGATTCGTCCCGTCCGAGAATGTACGGCATCGAGACGGCGTTGTACACGGGATCGAGCGTCCGCTTGAGTTCGCCCAGCCGCCTGCCGTCTTCGGGCAGCAGGAAATCGTCGGCATCCAGCCACAGGATGTAATCCATGGTCGCCTTGGAGAATGCAAAATTCCGCGCCGCCGCGAAATCGTCCGTCCATTCGAAATCATGCACCTTCGCGCCGTATTTCCGGGCGATCTCCTTCGTGCGGTCCGTCGATCCCGTATCGACGATGACGATTTCGTCCACATGGGGCGCGACGGAATCCAGGCACCGGCCGAGCACCTCCTCCTCATCCCTGACGATCATGCACAGGCTGATCGTGATCATTGCCGCACGCCTCCATTTCCCGTCGGGCTTCCGGAAAATCCGGACGCAGCGCAAGCGCCTTTCCGAACGCTTCCCTCGCCTCGCGCATCCTGCCGAGCCGCCGGAGGCAGCGTCCGATATAAAGCCAGGCCAGGAAGCTTCCCGCTCCGTGACACGTCAGATGCGCCGTTCCGCCGTCGCCCAGCCGCAGGCAGTGCCGGAACGCCGCCAGCGCTTCTTCCGTCCGGTCCAGATGAAGCAGAATGATGCCCTTGTACAGATGAAGGTCCACATAATCGGGGTACATCGCAAGCGCGGCGTCGATGCCGCGCGCCGCTTCCGCGCATCGGCCCGCTTCGATGAGCGCGGCGTATTTCAGGCGGTAGACAAGCGAAGGGGGCGGCTGCCGCCGCTCCAGGAAACGGACGATGGCGCGTCCGACGAAGGCGAGCGCCTCGTCGAACCGGCCCAGCCGGTAGAGCTCGCTTGCCGCGTGATGGTCCAGCCAGGGGTCGTAGTCCGGGTCGCGGCGCATGGACTCGAGGATGAGGCGCAGGTTGCGGGCGGTCTTGTTTTTTGCCTGGACGACCTCGTCCATGTAGCCGTAATGGTGGATGACGGCGGGAAGGTGGAGCACGGCGGACGGGGTCCGTTCCGGCACGTGGACCAGCTGCTCGTGGATGGCGCCGCGGAAGCGCAAATCGGGCGAATTCCTGAACAGCCGGTACTGCGCCCAGCGGTTGGACCGGGCCGGATCGGGCGGATCGCCGCCGTAATAGTTCACGACCACGAGCGACGCCAGCCATTTGTCCGTCCCAAGCACGTCCCTTATCGAACGGCGATTCGCGGGATCGAGCCGCTCGTCCGCATCCAGCCAGAGGATCCAGTCCCCGGACGCCCGGTCCAGGCTGAAATTCCGCGCCGCCGCAAAATCGTCGTTCCATGCGCACGCGTACACCCGGGCGCCGCACCGTTCGGCCAGATCCGGCGTCAAATCGCGCGACCCCGTGCCCACCACGATCATCTCGTCCACCACGCCCCGGACGCTCTCCAGGCAAGCGGTGATCCACCGCTCCTCATCGCGCACGATCATGCACAGCGACAAACGGGGCTTCCGGGTCACACCCGTTTCGACCTCCTTGTACCATGCGGCGTCCCCGGGAAAACTGCGCCGGGAGACGCCGCATTTCCGCGTTCAGGTCAGGGCGATGCCGATGCCTCCGCTGACGTAACCGGCGAGGGTGACCAAAATCGAAGAGGTCGCGGAGAACACCACGAGCAGCCGCGTCTGCGCGGCAACCGGTATGTTCAGGCCGGTGGCGTTGACGGATGCCGTACTCCCGATGTTGATAATGCCGGGCAAGAGTGGTGGGTGGACTCGTCGACGACGTACCGCATGTGCTCCGGGAACCGGTCGATTTTCACGTTCGGCTGCTCCTCCTGAAACCGCCGGAGAAGCGCCGAGGACGCTTCCAGTTCATTGTCATCGACAAAATGGTAGTGCACTTCGGCGCCCTCCGGCTTTCTCACGTGCTGCACCGTATGGAGGAACATCCGCAGGATTTCGGGTTTCTGCTGCACCGGGCTGGCAATGAGAATCTTCATGCGCATGTCCCCTTCCGATCCACGCGTCGGGTCCGGCTCATTTCACCCTGAGGATCGTGAGCGTCGCGCCAGCCCCGTCGAACAGATGGGTCTCGCGGCTGCGGCCGAACAATTTGACCGAGAGATGGCTCCCCGCCCCGAGCGGAACGATGACGGTGCTGGTGTAGCCTGCGGCGCCCGTTCCGGTCAGCATGGCGGGAGCGTAAATGACGTTGTTGATCGTCAGCGCAATGAAATCCGAGGCGGCCAGCTCGACGTTCACCGTCCAGGCGACGAGATAATGACCGGACACGGTGACGGTGAACACCGTGCTCGAGGCGTTCCGCATCACGCCGCTGAGCACCTGGTTGTCCGGGAAGCGCAGTGCCGTTCCGGTGGTTTCAATGGCCACGGTCTGGCCCGTCGTGCTGGCGGCAAACGCGTGCGCGGCGGTCCACGCGGGAGCCCGGCCCGGAGATGCCGCGGCGGGGGATTGGGCCGATCTCCGTCCCGAAGCGAGCAATCCGATGACCGACTCCAGCTTGTTCTGGAGGTGCATTTCGGTCTTGATGGCCGCATTCAGCGTCCGCACGAGCGACTCGTTCATCTCCAGCATCTGGTCGATCGTGGGAGGGACGGACCCCCTCCCCAGCGTGTACTGGATTTTCTCGCCTTCCGCGTTGAGGATATGGCTGAGTCCGAGCTCCTCCATGGCGATGGATGACAGCAGCAGATTGATCGCACTGTCGCGGTCAATCGAAATGACGGGCGTAATGTTGGGAAAATTCGGGGCCGACACGCCTGCTCCCCTCCCGCACGTTGTTCCGACTGCTATACTGTATTGTGCGATGCCGCGGCTTAGACTAGTGGCCGGCTCCGGCGCGGGGGCATGCAAAAGCGGCCGGCCGGGAAACCGTTTCCCGACCGGCCGCGTGCGATCATGCCGGATGTTGGGGGCATGGCTTGCGGAACGCCCCGTGATTTGCCGCCTTTGCCGCCTTCGTTGACGGCGGGCTTACGACACCTGCTCGAACTGGCTGCGATACAGTTCGGCGTAATGGCCGTTCTTCGCGAGCAGTTCGTGATGCGTGCCGCTTTCGACGATGTCGCCGTCCTTCATGAACAGGATCAGATCGGCGTTGCGGATCGTCGACAGCCGGTGGGCGATCACGAAGGACGTGCGCCCCGCCATCAGGTTATCCAGCGCCGCCTGGATCTGGGCCTCCGTGCGCGTGTCGACCGAGCTGGTCGCCTCGTCGAGGATGAGCATCGGCGCGTTCGCGACCATCGCGCGGGCGATCGTGATGAGCTGCTTCTGGCCGGCCGACAGGCTCACCCGGTCGTCCAGCACGGTGTCGTACCCGTTCGGCAGGCTGCGGATGAAATGGTGCAGCCCGACCGCCCGGCAGGCCGCCTCGACCTCCGCGTCGGTCACCCCCCGTTTCGCGTAGACGATGTTCTCGCGGATCGTCCCCTCGAACAGCCAGGTATCCTGCAGCACCATGCCGAACAGGCCGTGCACGTGCTCCCGGGTCATGTCCCGGATCGACACGCCGTCGATCAGGATGTCGCCGCCGTTCATCTCGTTGAACCGCATGAGCAGGTTGACGAGCGTCGTCTTGCCCGCGCCGGTCGGCCCGACGATCGCGACCTTCTGGCCGGCCTGCACGCGCGCCGAGAAATCCTTGATGACGAGCCGGTCCGTGCCCTCGTAGCCGAAGCGCACGTGGCGAAACTCCACGTCGCCCCGGACCCGGTCGAGCCGGGTGGTCTTGCCGCTCTCGTCCTCCATTTCCTCTTCGGCCAGAAACTCGAACACGCGCTCCGCCGCGGCGGCGGCCGCCTGCAGGCTCGAGCCGATCTGCGCGAACTGCTGCAGCGGATTCGTGAACAGCCGGATGTACACCATGAACGCAACGATCGTGCCGAAGGTCGTGAGGCCGTTCGTGGCAAGCAGCGCCCCGACGATGCAGACGACGACGTAGCCGAAGTTGCCGATGAAGCCCATGAGCGGCATCATCAGGCCGGACAGGAACTGCGATTTCCAGGCGCTTTCATAGAGCTGCCCGTTGATTTCGCCGAACCGCCGCCGCGCCTCGCGTTCGCCGCCATACGCCTTCACGATGGTGTGGCCGGTGAACATTTCTTCCACATACCCGTTCACCATACCGATATGCCGCTGCACGTCGGCGAAATGCCTCTGCGACAACCGCATGATGCGCGACATGAGGAAGAAACCGACGAACGTGGACAGGACGGCCGACAGCGCCATGATCCAGTTCGTCCAGAACATCATGACGAGCGCGCCGACGAAGCCGGTGGCCGCGTTGATGAACGAGCCGATGCTGTTGTTCATCATCTGGCCGATCAGATCGACGTCGTTCGTGACGCGGCTGAGGACGTCGCCGGTGGCGTTCCGGTTGAAATAGGCCATCGGGAGGCGGTTGATTTTGCGCGAGATGTCGCTTCTGAGCCGCCTCGTCACGCGCTGCGTCACCGTCGCCATGATGAAGCCCTGGATGTAGTTGAACAGCAGGGCCAGGACGTACAGCACCGCGAGGAAGGTGCCGACCCGGGTAACGGCGTCGATGTCGACGGCGGTCATCATGCCGGCCGCGATGATGTCGGTAATCTCGCTCAGCTTGTCGGGGCCGATGATGTTGAAGATGGCGCCGAAGAACCCGAGCGCGAGCGCGACGATGATCGCCGGCAGATGCGCGCCGATGTAGCCGATCAACCGGCGGATCGCGCCGCGGAAATCCTTCGGCTTCACGCCCGCGAACATGCCGCGCGGCCCGTGCGGGCCCATCGGCGGCCGAACGGGCGGTCTTCCGATCGGGCCATGCGGGCCTCCGGGCGGCGGTCCGGGCGGGAAGCCGCGCGGAGCAGATCCGGACGATGCGCCGCCCGCAGACGGTCCGGACGGGACGCCGTGCGGAGCCGGTCCGGATGACTTGCCGCCCGAAGACGGTCCGGACGACTCGCCGCGCGGAGACGGCGCGGATGGCGCCCCATGCGATCCGCCCGCTTGCAGACCGTCGCCTGCGATGCCGGATTCACGCCTGCCGTCCATAGGCCAACTCCTCCTCCGAAAGCTGCGATCGGGCGATCTCCCGGTAGACCGGGCAGCTCGCCATCAATTCGTCGTGCGTTCCCGTGCCGACGATCCGCCCTTCGTCGAGGACGATGATCCTGTCGGCGTGCCGGACTGTGGCGATGCGCTGCGCGACGATGAGCACGGTCGTCCCCTTCGTCTCCCGCGCGAGCGCGGCGCGCAGCTCGCGGTCCGTCCGGTAGTCGAGCGCGGAGAACGAATCGTCGAAGATCAGGATTTCGGGCCTGCGGCAGATCGCCCGCGCGATCGACAGCCGCTGCTTCTGCCCGCCGGACAGGTTCGCGCCGCCCTGCGCGATCCGGCCGTCGTACTGCCCCTCCATCCTCTCGACGAATTCCCGGGCCTGCGCGATTTCGACCGCCCGCTTCACGTCGGCCAGCTCTTCCCGTTCGGTCGCATCACCGCCGGCGTCTCCCGTTCCCGCTCCCGCGACGCCGGCCTTGTTCGCGCCGCCGCCCGGCTCATCGATTCCCGGGCCGCCCGCGCCCGTCCGGCCGTACGCCACGTTGGAGCCGACCGTGCCGCTGAACAGAAACGCCTGTTGCGGCGCGTAGCCGATGCGGCTGCGCAGCGCCTCGAGCGTGTACTCCTTCACGTTGCGGCCGTCCACGAGCACCTCGCCTTCGGTGGCGTCGTAGAACCGCGGAATCAGATTGACGAGCGTGGTCTTGCCGCTCCCCGTCGCCCCGATGAACGCGACCGTCTCCCCCTTGCGCGCGATGAAGCTGATGTCGCGAAGCGTATAGTCGGCGGCGCCGGGATATTTGAAACTGACGTTCCGGAACTCGACCTGCCCCTCCGCTCCGGGCCGGCCTTCCGTCTCGGCGCCGTCTTCGATGCTCGAACCGGTGTCCAGCACCTCCAGAATCCGCCGGGTGGCGACGGCCGCGCGCGGCATCATGACGAAGAACATGCTGAGCATCATGAAGGAAAAGATGACCTGCATCGCATAGGACGAGAACACGACCATGTCGGAGAACAGGAGGATCCGGTCCTCCAACCGGGCCGCCTGGATCACGTACGCGCCGATCCAGTAGATGGACAGCGACATGCCCGACATGATGAAGCCCATCCCCGGGAACATGACCGCGAGCGTCCGGCTCGTCGCCAGATGGACGTTCGTCAGATCCTCGTTCGCCTTCTCGAATTTTGCCGCCTGGTAGTCTTCCGCATTGTAGGCGCGCACGACGCGGATGCCGGTCAGGTGCTCGCGCGTCACACGGTTCAGGTTGTCGGTGAGGGCCTGGATTTTCCGGAAACGGGGCAGCGTGAACGCGGTGACGGCCGACAGCATGATGACCAGCACCAGCACCGCGACGCCGGTGGCCGCCGTCCACTCCCAGCTCTTGCCGGAGATCTTGACCACGGCCCACACGGCCATGATCGGCGCCCGCACCAGCACATGCAGCCCCATCGCGACCAACAGCTGCACCTGGTTGATGTCGTTCGTCGTCCGGGTGATGAGGCTCGCAATCGAAAATTTGTTGACCTCCGCCATGGAGAACGACATCGTCCTGTCGAACAGCGCGCTCCTCAGGCGCATGGAGAGGCCGGCGGCCACCCGCGCCGCGAAATAGCCGACCACCATCGCGCACGCCATGCTGCCGATCGCGCACAGCAGCATGTACGCGCCGTTCAGCACGATCTCGCCCATGCGGGAGCCTTCGGACTGGACGAGCACGGTCACCGTCGACATGTAGCCGGGCAGCTTCAGGTCGAGCCACACCGATGTCGCGATGAAGACGACGGCGGCCGCGAGATAGATCCATTCCTTCTTGCGCAGATATCCGAAAATCCTGAACATTTCATCCTCCACCGTCAAGTTGCCGGTTTCCATCTTCCTCGGGTTCCATCTCGTGAATGCGCTTGAGGATGCGGACGAATTCCTGCGCGTCGCGCTCCCCCAGCCTGCGAAGCAGCCGCTCCATGCCGCGCTTCGCCTTCTCATGCCGATCGAGCGCGAAGGAACGTCCCGCTTCGGTGACGTGCACCAGCACCCTCCGCCGGTCGGTCGCATCCCGCCTCCGCTCGATGAACCGCTTGCGCTCCAGGCTCTTCAGCGCGGAGGCCACGCGGCCGGTCGTGATCCGCAGCCACCGGCTGAGTTCGCCCGCCGAGACGCCGTCCCGGCGGTGCGTCAGAAACATCAGAATGCCCAGCTCGCCGCGGGTGATGCCCTCCGGCTCCTCGGGAAACGGCGGCCGCCGCGATCGGTGCATGCATTCGAACAAATCCTCGACCAGCCGGCGGTAATCCATGGGCGATCCTCCCGGACAACATTAGCTTACAGTAAAAGCTTTTAGTATAAGACATTCACATTCTACATCCGCCCGGATGTCCGGGTCAACCCGGTATTGGAGGGGGATGTACCGGGGCATGTAATGTAAAAATACACGAAAATTTGCCCGAAAACAGCGGACAGGCTGAATGAAATGCATTTTTGCATTACATTTGGTCGATTGCTTCGGAAACCGCAGACGCCCGAGACCGTCGATGCCGCGTTGTTCGATCCGGACGATCTGCCGGAGGACGTCCCCGCGCTCTGCCGTGACGATCGAGGATCTGAAGGCGTACCGGCGGACCGGGAAGGTCATCGTGAAATGAAACGTTCTCTCTCCGGCACGCCACCAGCGTTGTGCGAAATGTTCTTTTCCATCCAATCATGGCATGGAAATTCTTGACAAGAAAGACGGGATTGAATACGTTACACTTGAACCCCCCTTCATCGAACATCATGCATTCGGAGGAATCATCTTGAAAAGAATCGCTGTGCTGATTTTGCTGCTTGCCGCAACAGTCACGGCCGCCTGCTCCAAAACCGGCAACAACGAAATTTTGGGGGACGGGAATCCGCCTGAAAATCCGGACGGCGGCGGATGGGACGATGTCTATGAACAGCTGCCTGCCGATTACGAGACGCTGGCGTCGGAATTGTTCGCGAAGCTTTCGGGCACCTGGGTCGGCTTCGCGTTCGACAACCGCCAACGGATCGAAGTGACGATCCCTGAGCAAGATTTTTCCGGCAGGATAGCCGCATTGGGCGATATGGCGGGCGTGAATTTCATCCCCCGAATCGTCAACACGGACATAACGGTCACGGTGTCGCTGAAGCCTAACGGGAACATCCCCGCGGACGAATCGTTTGCCCCGATGGATGCCGTTTTGGAAATCAAGGCTATTCCGCGACTCTACCGAAAGCCCGGTGATGACGATTATACGGTTCGGGTTGTCACGATCTCGGCTGAAAAGAATTGGATCAAAAAAGACAAGAGCGTCGATCGCGATCCTTTCCCGTTTGACGATCTCGATCACTTCTCGTTTGAGTTTGAAGTCAAGGCCGGTCAACCCGAAGGTCCGGGGGAAGGGATCCTTTATCCCTGGAATGAAGCGCTGACCGGCATGACGAAAGTGGCGTAATCCGAACCGGAACGGCAAAGGCATCCGCCTCCACCATCCGATATCCGTCGGGTACGACAAACGGCGGTTGCGCTGCGGTCATTCGTCTGCATGCGCAGCGGGATCCTCTGCGTATTGCCGGATCAAACCAAATCGGGTATGGTATGATCATCCTACCATCCGCCAACGGCGCAGATCATCGTTTCAGGGAGCGGATAAATGTTGCATGCACATCGCCGAAGAAGCCCTGACGCAATATCCCGTGGCAGCCTCGAAGCGTACTGGACCGCGCCGGACGCAATCCGCTCCGAGCTGATCTGGCTGGAGGCGCTGAGCCGGGAATCGGACCTGACCGTTCCCGAACCCGTCCGGAACCGCCGGGGAGAGCTCGTAACCTTCGCGGGCGGCGCCGCCTGCACGCTGCTGACCTGGGTGGACGGGGAACAGCGTGAGCGCATCGCGACCCCCGAAGAAGCCGAAGCCGTCGGCGCCATGATCGGCAGGCTGCACCGGCATTCGGCGGGCCGGACGGCCCCGGAGGGGTTCACGCGTCCCGCGTACGACGATTCCCGCATCCTGGAGACGCTAACCAGGCTGGACGAACTCGCCCGGGCAGGCCGGCTCCCCGCGGAGGAGACGGCCCTGCTCCGGCGCGCGGGTCTCCGGGCGGTCCGCCGGGTGAACGCGCTGGACCGTTCGCCGGAAAACGGGGGGCTGATCCATGGCGATCTGAACCCCGGGAACATCGTGTTTCACGGCGCGGAGGCAAGGCCGATCGATTTCGGCGCGTGCGGATTCGGACATTATCTGTACGATTTCGGCTGGGCGCTGAGCCACATCCCCCCTTCGCTCAGGGAGCATGTGATCCGGGCCTACGCCGGGCACCGGGCGCTGCCGGACGACCATGTCGAGCTGCTGGAACATTTCTTCTTCGCTTCGCAGCTCGACACGATGAGCTTCTGGCTGGGCCTGGCGGATTGGGAAGAATGGCTGCCCGATTCCATCCGCAGGCTGGCCGCGCGGGAAGCGGGCACGTATCTTCGCGGGGAGCCGTTCCTGTTCGACGGTACGGCATAGAAATGCGGCGCACAGCCGCGCCATGATCCCGCCACGGCCTTTTCCTCCGTCATTTTAAGGATTCTCCCAGCGGAACGGCGTCGTGTCGAAGAAGAGATCGGGATTCGCCGGCGTGTTGTGCACCCAGAACGTGAAATGCAGGTGCGGACCCGTGGAGAAACCGGTGGAGCCGACGAGACCGATGACGTCCCCTTTCTTCACGGTATCCCCGGCGCTCACATGCAGCTCCGACAGGTGCGCGTACTGCGAAAACAGCCCCATCCCGTGGTCGATGTAGATCGTCAGCCCCGTCAGGTACAGCTCCTCCGCCAGCACGACGACGCCGTCGTTCGTCGCCGCGATCGGCGTCCCCTCGGGAGCCGCGAGATCGATCGCGTTGTGCGTGCTGCTCAACTTCCCGTTGATGTACCGCGTATAGCCGTAGGGCGTCGACAGCCGGCCTTCGATCGGCTTGAGGAACGGCGAATCGAACAGGAACGTCTCCGCGGAGCGGGACCGCGCCTCGTTCACCTTCTTCTGGTCGGCTTCGATCCGCTCCGTGTTGCGGCGCATGGCTTCCATTTCTTCCGATACGGTCAGGTGTTGCGTGCTGAACGTTTTCGCCTTCACCTCAAGCCGCGCGCCGCCGACCGTGTAGGTGCCCGGCTTCGTCGACCGCGGAACCGGCAGATAGGTGAAATGGCCGGTCTTGTACGGCTTCAGCTCATACCGGCTCCGGACGTCACCCCGACTCCGGCTTCCGCTCCGCCCGGCGCTTCCGCATCCGCGTCGCCGGCTCCGGAGGCCGTTCGCCCCTCCGTCAGGGCGGACGCAAGCCCGTCGCCCTCCGGCATCGTCCAGTCCGGACCCGCCTCGCGCCAGGTCAGCCCGCCGTCTTCGGTCACCATGACGGTTCCGTCGTCAAAGATGTACCATCCCGCATCCAGGTCCGCCATGCGGAAATCGACGATCGTCCGCTTCGCGGGCCCCGGCCCCGTCTCCGCCTGTCCGTCCGGCGGCGCGACGTCCCCGCGTCCGGCCGTCTGCGCAACATCCGCAGGCAGCCCGCCCGCGGCTTGCCGCGCGCCGTCCCGTGCCGTCCCGAACAGCCCGTCCGCCACCAGCCAGACGAACGCCGCGGCCGGCAGCGCGAACAAAACAAGCCACGCCGCGAACCTTCCGCGCCTCCGCCTTCTCCGTCTGGCCGCGCGGCGGGGCGTCCGATAACCGGCTTCCACGTGCCGCACCTCCCCCGTCCGAATCTCCCAGACCGCTTTTCTTTTTCCATTGTACCATCGGGACGGCGGATCAGACAGGAGGCGTTCAGGCAGCAAAATGGACACACGGTTCGCCCCCGGCAAGACGGCTTTTCCCGTCCCATATGAAACAATCCCCTTCGCTCCTGTTGAGCGAAGGGGACAAGGTCAAAACGAGGCCCCGCTGATCGAAGGGGATGGGATCGAAATGCTCCCGAACAAGCGTCCCGGATGTCCGGGGCTTCGTCCCGACATCCCGCCATCCTCCGGGAGCGGCGAAACGGAATGGAACGTTCCCGCTAATAGACCGCCAGCTTGCCGTACGGTCCGTCGATGATCTCGATCCTCGTCTCGAAGATGTCCGTGAGCAGATCCGGCCGCATGATCTCGTCCACCGTGCCGAAAGCGGCGATCTGCCCGTTCTTCATCGCGCAGATCCGGTCGGAATACCGCGCCGCGAAGTTGATGTCGTGCAGCACGACCACGATGGTCCGGCCGAGCTCGTCCGCCGCCCGGCGCAGGTGCTCCATCATCTGCACGGCCCGCGCGATGTCGAGGTTGTTCAGCGGCTCGTCGAGCAGCACGTACTCCGTCTCCTGGCACAGCACCATCGCGACGTAGGCCCGCTGCCGCTGCCCGCCCGACAGTTCGTCCAGGAACCGGTGCTCGAGGTCGGTCAGCCCGAAGAAGTCGATGTACTTCGAGATGATCGCCTCGTCCTCCTTCGTGAGCCTGCCCTTCGAATACGGGAACCGGCCGAAGCCGACGAGCTGCCGCACCGTCAGCCGCGTGATGAAATGGTTCTCCTGCCGGAGGATCGTCAGAATCTTCGCGATGTCGTTCGATTTCGAGCGCGCGATGTCCATGTTCGCGACCCGGATCCGGCCCTCGTCCATTTTCAGCAGCCGGCCGATCATGAGCAGCATCGTCGACTTGCCCGCTCCGTTCGGGCCGATCAGCGAGGTGATGCCCGCCTTCGGGATTTCGATGTTCAGCGGGCCGATCCGGACTTCGCCGCCGTAGGTTTTCCGGACATTCTGAAGGGTGATCATAGCGATCGCTTCCTTAGCAATACGGTCAGAAACGCGATGCCGCCGAACAGCTCGATGAGCACGGAGACGACGGTCTGCGCGTGGAACACGTGGTACAGCAGGAAATAGGCGGACGTCAGGACGCCGAACCCGATCGCGAACGCCATCGGCAGCACGTACCGGTGGTCATGGGTCGGCGCCGCCTGGTAGCTCAGCATGGCCACGAGGAAGCCGAAGAACGTCATCGGGCCGATCAGCGCCGTCGTCGTCGCCATCAGGACGGCAATCAGCACGAGGAACAGGATGACGTGCGCCTGGTAGTGCACGCCGAACGCGGTCGCCGCGTCCCTGCCGAGCGAGAGGACGTTCAGCCGCCGCGAGAGGAGGAACATCGCCAGCGCCGTCGCGAGCACGAGCGGAATCACGATCGGAAAATATGCCGCATCCGCGTTGTTGACCGAGCCGATCAGCCGCGCCTGCAGCAGGTCGAACTCGGACGGCGATAGCACCCGCCGCATGAAGCCCGACACTGAGTTGAGACCGGCACCGATGATGATGCCGACGAGCAGCATCAGGTGCAGGTTGCCGTACCTGCCCGACAGCAGCCAGCCGAACAGGATCAGGCTCAGGCCGATCATCAGCGCGACCTGCAGGAAGAACGCGCCCGTGCCGGTGAACCGGACGAGTGTCGTCGCGCCGAAGAAGAACAGCACGCTCGTCTGGATGAACGAATAGAGCGATTCGTACCCCAGGAGCGACGGCGTGATGATCCGGTTGCCCGTCACCGACTGGAACGCGACCGTCGCGAAGCTGTGGCAGAGCGCCGCGATGAACATCGCGGTGACGGAGGTGAGCCGCCGCTTCACGACCGGAATGAACGACGGCGAATCGACCGGCACCGGTTGGTTGTACAGGATGAGGCCGAGGACGGCCGCAACCCCCGCGCCCAGGAACAGGCAGAGCAGCAGCCAATAGCGCCTCGCGTCCCGCCGCGTGCGGAACGCGCCGGTCCTCCGCACGCGCATTCCGGTTTCCGCGCCGCATCCCGCGGCATATCCGACATCCAGCGCGCTCATCGCACCCTCCCGCTCCTTCGCTGCCGCAGCAAAATCAGGATGAAGACGGCCGCGCCGAGCGTGCCGAGGATGAGCGACACCGGCACCTCGAAGGGCATGATCACGACGCGGGCGACGATGTCGCACAGCGTGATCGTCCCCATCCCCGTCAGGCACACCCAGGGCAGATTGCTCCGCAGATCGTCGCCCCGGATCATCGAAACGATGTTCGGGACGATGAGCCCGAGGAACGGAATGTTCCCGATGACGGCGGCGACGACGCCGACACAGACGGCGACCAGGGCGTTGGCCAGCAGGATGAGCCGGTGGTAATGGAGCCCCAGCGCCGTCGCCACGTCTTCGCCGAGCCCAGCGATCGTCAGCCGGTTCGCGTACAGGAAGGTGATCAGGGTGACCGCCACGATGATCCACAGATGTTCGTATCGTCCGGCCTGGACGGGCGCGAACGAGCCGATGAACCAGTTCTCGATCACTTGGGACATGTTGAACCGGAGCGTCATGAATGTGGAAAAAGCCGAGACGACCGCGCCCAGCATCATCCCCGTGATCGGCACGATGAGCGACGAGCGCAGGCGGACATGCCGCAGAAACAGGAAGAAGATCATCGTGCCGACGAACGAGAACACGATGGCGCCGGTCATGCGCATGACGAGCGTCGGGCCCGGAACCAGCAGGTATGCCGCGAGCAGCCCGAGGCCGGCCCATTCGGTCGTGCCGGTCGTGGTCGGTTCGACCATCTTGTTCCGGGTTACGAGATGCATGATGAGCCCCGTCATCGCCATCGCGGCTCCGGTCAGCATCAGGGCGATCGTGCGCGGCACCCGCGTGATGAAGAACATGTCCCGGCCGTCCTCCCGCCCCCAGATGTCGTATACGCCGGTGAACAGCGAGACGGCCCCGAGGGCGATCACGGCGAAGACGGCAAGGACGAACGGGACGGTGATGAGTCGGTTGCGCTCGGGGCGCGGTTCGGCAAGCGGAGGCGGAGACCCAATCTCCGCCTCATGCATCGCATGCGTGGACACGGCGGCGTACTCCTCCGGTGGACTTCGGGATGCGCGTCAGGACGACTTGCTCATCCATTCAGCGATCGCTTCGAAAATTTCGATGTACGTCTGGATCGATTCGTTCGTATACGTGTCGGCCGGCGCGATGTAGATTTGCCCCTTCGATAGGGCGGTCGTATTTTGCAGGGCCGGTGCATTCACGATGACGTCCTGCGCCGGCGTGCTCTCTCCCTCGCTCGAAATCGCCGCGTCGCGGTCGAGCACCATCAACCAGTCGGGGTTGCTCTGCGCGATCGCTTCAACCGAGACTTCGTCGCCCTGGTGATCGGATGTCGCGTTCTCGATTTCGAGCGCCGGCACCCAGCCGAAGATGTCGAACAGCGGACCCCAGACGCGGCCGTTGTGCGGCGCCGAGTAACCGATGTTGCCGCCGGACACGATGACGCCCATCACCCTGTCCGTGCCGTTGTAGGCGGCCTTCGCTTTTTCCAGCGCCTGGTCGAACTCGGCGATCAGCGCCTTCGCTTCCTCTTCCTTGCCGAAGATTTGACCGAGCAGCGTCGTGATGTCCTTGAAGCCGTTTACGAGCTGTTCGCCCGCGGTGCCGTCGGTTGCGGACACGTTCATGTCGATGTTGATGACCGCCGCATCCGGGACCAGCGCCTTGATGTCTTCATAGAAGCCGGAGAAGCGTTGGCCCACGATGACCAGATCCGGATTGACCGCCGCGATCACTTCCAGGTTCGGCTCCCGGTGGTTGCCGATGTCCCGCACCGAGTCGTCGGTCTTGTAGCCGATGCCCGCCGGCATGACGGCCTTCGGAGCCGCCGCGAGCTTGATGCCCCACGCCTCGAGCGTCTCGAACGTCCGGCTGTCGAGCGCGACGACGGTCTGCGGGTTGACCGGAATCGTGACCGTATTGCCGCTCGCGTCCGTGTATTCGATCGTCGCCGGCTTTCCGGAATCCGCCTGACCGGCCGTCTGCCCGGCCGCCTGTTCGGATGCGGACGGTTCGGCGGACGCGCTTCCGCCTGCGGCGCCGGTGGCGTTGTTGGAGCCGGCGCTGTTATCCGCACGGCCGCATGCCGCAAGGGCCAGAACCCATACAGCCATGAACAGGAGGGTAACGTAGCGTCTCATTGTGTTTCTCTCCCCTTGTGTCATTCTAATTGATAATGAATATCATTCGCACATTGACGATTATAGCAACGTCTGCCTGAAAATGCAACATGAAAATTTGCGGCAAACAAATGCCCGCCGTTGCGGATGCAGGTTCCGCTGCTTTCCATGCGAAACCATGAAAAAAGCAGGCTGTCCCGTTGGACAACCTGCCCGCTCCCTTGCCTGCAACGGTTGTGCCGCCTCCGCGACGGCGATGCATGCCGGAAGGATCCATCGGAGTACCGGGCCAAAAAAAAGGACGGGAGCGCCTGCTCCCGTCCTGCGCGCCACCGCATCCCGCGCGATGGCGGTCCCGGATTACCGGATTTGCTCGCCGCCGCCCGCCCGGATCGTGTAATGGTGATCCCGGGACGCTTCCTCTATTTCCCGGAAGGCCCAATGGTTCGCCGGCACATCCGGCCAGCTCGGTTGCGACACCCCGTACAGCGGACCGCGTCCGAACATCCGGTTGATCACCTTGACCGCTTCCGCACGGGTCAACGCCTTGTTCGGCCTGAACGTTCCGTCCCCGTAACCGTCGAGGATGCCGGCCGCGGCCGCCGCCTCGATGGAGGCTGCTGCCCAGTGGCTCGGCTGCACGTCGGCAAAACGGGGTTTCGCGCCGGCCGTCGCGCGGAGATTCTGGTAGCGCACGGCAATGACCGCCATCTCCGCCCGCGTGACCGGATCGTTCGGCCGGAAGTTGCCTTTCCCGTCGCCGCCCATCAGACCGAGACGTTTCACGTTCTCGATCGCGGCCGCCGCCCAGTGCGTCGCCTTGACGTCCTTGAAGGAGCTTGGGCCGCTGCCTCCGGCAAAGCCCAGGTTGCGCGTCAGCAGCACGGCCAGTTCGGCCCGCGTAATCCCCTGATTCGGCCGGAAGGTGCCGTCGCTGAAGCCTCTGATGTAAGCCGAATGGAACCGCACCGGCTCTTCTTCGGGCTCCCGTCCGTCATCGGACGTGTCCGGCGGCTCTTGCGAAGTCTCGTCGGGTTCGGGCGACGGAATCACGGGAACAAACGGTACGACGATGCTCCTCGGATTGACCGTCACTTTCGCGATCGCCTTTTCGACGATGCCCTCGACGGTGCCTTCCACCGTGAACGTGCCCGGATTCGCATATTGGTCCGGATCAATCGCATCCCAGGTGACCGCCTGCTCTACCTGTTCGATGCCCGTCGCGTTGCGGTTGATGCTCACCTTCACTTTGTCGGGCAGCACCGGCGCCGTTCCCGCGGTCGTGCTGACCTGCACTTCCTCGACGCCCCGCACCTTGCTCTGCGCGAACATCCAGTCGATGAGCATGCCGCGCTCCTCGTCCACGTACTCGTTGTAGACCGGGAGCCAGACGGCATGGCCGTCGAACACGAAGCCGTCATACGGCGGGTTGTTCAACCGGTTCTCCGGCAGGATGCTCAGCTTCGAGTCGTGCCAGTACGGGCTGTAGGTGTTGTAGCGTTCGACGACCGATTCGTACAGGAAGTCATCATCGTCCACGAACACCCACAGCGGCAGATACGCGACCGCCTGTGCGGTGGCCTCGTCCGGACCCCACGCGGGGCACAGCGGGGCGGCCGCAGCCGGCAGATCCGGGAACTGCTGCAGGAATGTCCAGGTGGACCATCCGCCCATCGAGAAGCCGGTGACGTAGATCCGGTTCGGATCGACCTTGCCCTCTTCGATCCACTTGTCGATGACCGCCTTCACCTTGTGCATATCTTCGGGCGTCGTCGCGTTCCGCGGCGCCAGCACGTGGGTCGGATATTTCGCCTGGTTCTCCGGATTCGCCCATACGGTGCCGCCGTTGCTGAACCGGATCGGCGTGTAGATGTCGTTGCCCTGTCCGCCGCCGTGGAAGAACACGACCAGCGGCAGCGGCCCTTCGGCTGCCTCGCTCAGGAAGTAGCTGTAGTCGAGCCCTTCATGATTCGCGTATTGGAATTTGTCCAGCACCGGACTGACGACGCCCGTCTGCACGAAGCCGTCCGGCACGAGAACGGTGCCGTCCGTGAACCGGATGCCGGGGCCCTTGTACGTGATCGTGTACTGCGAATCGAACGTGTAGCCTTCGTCGTTCGTGGCGCCGCCGTCTCCCCATCCCACATCCGGGAAGTCGATGACGATGTACCGTCCGGTTTCGGCCGGCGATCCGACATCGTTCACCCGGCTCACATAGACGTCGATGATTTTACGCGGACCATCATAGGCGACATAGCTCGGGTCGACGATCCGGGTCTGCCGCACATGCGCTTCGAAGTCCTCTTTGGACAGCGAGGAACCGTCCACTTCCTTGCCGGCGTCGATGATCACGGCATCCGTCCGCTCGTGAAACGCGAAGTTCTCGTTCCTCAGAATGAAGGGCAGGTATACGGCCTCCGTCACGGTTAGCGCTTTCAATTCTTGCCCGGAATCCGGCACGATCCCGACCTCCGGTTCCGGCGCGGCTTCCGGCGACGGATCCGGCGTCCACTCCGCCCCTGGTTCCGGTTCGAGCGCCTGTCCCGGTTCCGTATCCGGCAACGATTCCGCTCTCCATCCGGACACGGTGTCCGGCGAACCTTCAGCTGCGAAGGCGCCGGGCAGGTAAATCGTGAGCAGGAGAAAAGCCGAAAATGCCGCAATCAGCCTCTTCATCGCCATGTCCGTTTCACACTCCTTTCACTTGAACGTTTTAGCCGTTTCTCGGAGTTCAACGAAATGCCGACTTCCCCGACACCTCCGTTTGGGATAATACGTTTCAGCACGGATCAGTCTAGCAAAGACGAATTGGAACATACTGTCACTTTCTGAATGTCGTCCCAAACTTTTTTGCGAGCAGGCTCGACACCCTCACGGGTTCCGGTGCAAAAAAACGGGCCCTTGCAACAGCAAGAGCCCGACAGACTGAAGACAAACTCCCATGTTTCAGGTGGAACGTGGGAGTTTGTTTTATGGTGTTGGCCAAAATCACCAGCAAAAAGCCAACTTGCTTTAGATGGGGACCTGACTTCCAAAGCCAGGTCGCCA
>NZ_LZRU01000010.1 GCF_002159085.1 Thermobacillus sp. ZCTH02-B1 | reverse complement strand
TTTATCAATTAATCACCCGCCCAAGGGCAAGCCAACCCTCGAGCAGGAATTGGCCGGTGAGCCGCCGTCGCTTTCCACCTTCGGACAGGCCCTCGCCGATCTGGGCATTACCCATATCGAGGCGCTGTCACCCCAAGCCAAAGGACGGATCGAACGGCTCTGGCAAACCTTTCAGGATCGCCTGGTGATCGAACTTAGGCTGCGCAACGTGTGCACGATGGAGGAAGCCAATCGCGTGTTACCGGAACTCATCGCCAAGCACAACCGCCAGTTCGCTGTCGCACCACAAAATGCCGAACCGGCCTACCGTCCGCTGCCCGAAACACCCCTGGAGCACATCTTCGCCCGGCGGCAATACCGGCGAATCAGCGGCGGGCAGACGTTCTCCTGGAAAGGGAAATGCTACATGCCAAAGCCCGTCCCCGGTGTTCCGCGCTGGGAAGCGAAGAGCGTCGTCGAAGTGCGTGTCGGCATGGATGGACAAGTGTGGCTGTGGGATCAAGGGCGGGCCTGGCCTTGTGTGGAGACACAGGCCACACAGACCCCGGCGCCAACAACGGCCAAAAAAGAAGCGGCGCCTGCGTCCCCCCGCAAGCCCGCTGCAAACCATCCCTGGAGAAAACATTCTCCAGCAAGCAGTTACAGCGTAGCACAGCATCCGGCTAGTCTGCAAGAGGACGGCGGCTGTTTAATCAGCTATCATCCCTGACATTTTCATAGAACAGTTAACCTGACATATTCACAGACGCTTGACACCCCATTCGAAAAAAATTTTTGCCAAGCCGCTCCGCTTCCGACGCGGATACCGGATCGGATCCGGAGGGCATACTGACATTGAGGCGGACAGAGCGGACCGGCCCCAGGGCCGGAACGGACAAGGAGCGTGAAATCGATGCCGGAAAGGGAAACGTTCGTTGCCGTGCGCAAGAACGGCGACGGTGACATCACGGCGTTCCGCACCTCCTCGGGGCGGGTGCTGAACTACGACGAGGCGCTCCGGGAAGTGCGCGAAGGGCGGATCCGGGGCGCCAACGTGTTCAAGGGAAGGGACGGCGAGTTCTACATCCGCGGCGATGCCGACGGCGACCCCTCCAACAATCTCGACAATCTGCCCACCTTCTGAGCATGCGGAGACGCAAGCTTCCGTCCGCCGCTTCGGCGGCCGGAGGCTTGCGTCTCCGATCATGTTGCGGAAGATGAAGGCTCGACCCGGCCGTTCGCGATCGTGTAGCGGACGTGCTGCTCGACGAACCGCATCCGCCCGGTGCGCCCCTCGTACAATTCCCGGTTGTCCGCATAATGCATCAGCCAAATGTTCTCCTGCACGTCTTCCGGCAGGGTGAGCAGTTCGTCGAGCGAGGCGTGAACCTCGCCCGGCGAAGTGAACTGGCAATCGTGGAATACGACGCAGCCCCGGTTGCGCACGAGATCCGTCACGAGGCCGGGATTGAATTTCATGTCCGCCGTATAGAAGAAGCATTCGTTGAAAAGGAGCGAGTAGCTGCGTTTGCCCGGTATGTGCTCCGTGCGAATGAGCCGGACGGTCAGGCCGTCGTGCAGCGTCGTCGGAACGCCTTCGCGGAGGCGCCGGACGTCGAAATAATCGTCGAGCTTCCGCCAGCGTTCCTGTTCCAGTCCGCCCCGGAGGGAATGATCCCACAACGGTTCTGCCAGCGCGTCGGGCACATACAGGACCGGTACGCCGCCGTACTGGAATTTCATGCGGTACGCAAACTCTTCCAGTCCGCCGGTATGGTCGGCGTGTATATGCGTGATGAGGATCGCATCGATCGCATCCAGCGGCATGCCGATGCGATGAAGGGCGAGCGTCGCCGTGCAGCCGCAGTCGATCAGAAGCGTAAAACCGTTGCTGAACAGCAAGGCGTTGTTGTTGAAGTATTTCTTTGCAAACGCATTGCCGGTTCCGAGCATCAATATTTCCAATCAGACGGAACTCCTTCCGGGTACGTGATGGGCTTGATCAAACTTTATCATCTTTTCGGGGATAAGGGAAGAGGCCGCGGTCATGGCGACAGCCGGCGCCAAGCAGGTCCCGGACATGCGCATCTTCCGTGCGGACGAGGCTTCGTCCCCGCGCAACTTTGGACGATTGGCCGAGTATAACTATACGACCAAGGAATTGCCGACGGAGGTTACATGCGCATGCGTTTCAAAAAAGTGCTGCTGTCGATGTTCCTGCTGTCCCTCGCGGGAAGCAGTGTGATTTTTGCGGATACGGCCGTCAACAAGCTGCGGGTGACGCTCAACGGATCGGTCCTGAGCGAATCGGCGATCATCATGGACGATACCGCCTACGTGCCGCTCCGTGAAGTGGCGAAACACTTCTTCGCCTTCGTATCCTGGGGCGACAACAAGCAAGTCCAGATCAACCGCCCGAACATCCACATGATGACGATCAGCGGCTCGACGATCTTCCAGGGCGTGGAGAAGGGCAGCACGGTCACCTTCTACGTGCTGGTTCACGGCGAAAAGCTGACGACGCCGATATCGGACGCCCGGATGGTCATCGTGGACCCGTACAATTCGGAGAAGGAAATCTATGCCGAGAGCAATCCCGAGAACGTCGACGTCTTCCGGCTCCGGACGAAGGATGTGAAGTACAAATTCAGCCACCCGGGCGAGTACAAGATTCGCCTCTACATGAAGCCCGAGGGCGGAAACGATTGGTTCCTCGTGTCCGAGAAGACGATCTACGCCCAATGATCCGGCCATGACGCATGGTCCAAATAAGGAAAGGCGGACAGCCCCCCGAAGGGGAAACGCCCGCAAGGAAAAGCGCTCCGAAAGGGGCGCTTGATCGTTTGACCCGGAAGCGCGGGCATGGTACGATACGGATGTGGCACAAGATTGCGTTGTGGCACAAGAATACCGAAATGAGGGTTGCCGATGAGCGAACATTTGCACGACCATGCTGGCGGCCGGGACTTCGAACATGACGACGAACAGGATGCCGTATTCATCCTGACGGACGAGGACGGCCGGGAACACGAGATGATCATGGTGTACACGTTCGATGCGGAAGATTCGGCCTATGCCGTGCTGCTGGACCGGAACGACCCGGAAGCGGACGGCGTCATCTTCCGGATCGAAGAAGAGAACGGCGAAATGTTCCTCGTCGGCATCGAAGACGACGAAGAATGGGATCGCGTGGTGAAGGTTTACGAGGAGATCGCCGGCCGGGAGAGCGAGGGCTGAATCCCCGCAACCGGCAAAAGGGCCGGCCATCGGTGGAAGCCGATGGCCGGCCCTTGCGTCATTTTCTCGGATTGAAGTACATCGTGCGGCCGTTGAACAGCTTCAGTTCGGCCTGCAGGTTCTTCGCCATGTATTTGCAGAACTCGTTCGCTTTCCCTTTGTCGCCGTACGTGGCATCATCCGGCAGAACGACCTGGACATAATGAACCGTGCGGTCACCGCGCTCCGTCTGCCCGACGCCGAACACGATATGGCGATAGCGCGGATCCCGGCCCTTCAGGTAAAACCACGGTTCGCCGTCCTTCTGCTCGATCGAGTACGGGAAGGCGGCGTCCGCGTAGTCCCAGCCCAGCTGGCGACCGGTCAACGCGGTCTGTTCCCGATATCGCTGAAGTTGTTCCTTCACGCCGTCCAGCGTCAGCTGTTCGACGGCGGAGCCTTCCACGAAATAGATGTAGGCGCTCTGACTCACCCGTGAGGCCACCTCCCGGAATCTAGCATAGCACTGAAGCTGCCGCTTGACAACATTCGCCGGCTTCGGGCGGCATGGCCGGGGCTCTCAACTGATCGGCGGCTCTTCGACGATCACCTTCACGTATTTCAGTGTCGGATCTTCGGGCCCCTTGACCGGCAGGCCGACCTGGAGATGGTCGAGGATGTAATCGATGTTCGCCTGCGAGATGACTTCTCCAGGCAGCAGGATCGGGATGCCGGGCGGATAGACGTAGATGAATTCGGCGATGATCCGGCCGGCCGATTCGGCCAGGGGCACGAATTCCGTCTCCGCGTAGAAAGCGTCGCGCGGCGTGAGCGAAAGCTGCGGGATCTCCGGAATTTTCACGACGAGTTCCTTCGCTTCGTTCACCCGGTAGAACGTGTCCGACATCTCGCGCAGCGCCCGCAGCAGCGCATCGACCGTCTCGGGCGTGTCGCCGGGCGTGATCAGCGCGAGGATGTTGTACATGTCGCTCAGTTCGATTTCGATGTTGAACTTCTCCCGCAGCCAGTTCTCCGCTTCATAGCCCGTGATGCCGAGATGGCGGACGTGGATGGTGAGCTTCGTCGGATCGTAGCTGAAGGTCGCCTCGCCGCCCAGGATGTCGTCGCCGAAGCAGTACAGGCCCGGAATCGCGTTGATTTCCCGGCGCGCGTAGCGGGCGAGGGAGATCGCGTGCTCCGCCATCTTGCGGCCGTTCAGCGCGAGGTTGCGGCGTGCGGTGTCGAGCGACGCCAGGAGCAGGTATGAAGTCGACGTCGTCGTCAGCATGCTGAAAATGGTCTGGATCCGGTGCGGATTGACGCGGTTGCCCTTCACGTTCAGAATCGAGCTCTGGGTCATCGAGCCGCCGAGCTTGTGCACGCTCGTCGCGGCCATGTCCGCCCCGGCCTGCATCGCGGACAGCGGCAGTTCGTCGTGGAAGTGGATCAGCGCTCCGTGCGCTTCGTCCACCAACACCGGAATATCGTAGGAATGCACGAGATCGACGATCTCCTTCAAATTCGCGCAAACGCCGAAATAGGTCGGGTTGATGACGAGTACCGCCTTCGCATCGGGGTGCCGCTCCAGGGCGCGCCGCACCGCGGTGGTCGTGACGCCGTGATCGATGCCGAGGTTGCGGTCGCGCACGGGCGCGACGAACACCGGACGGGCGCCGGCGAAAATGATCGCGGACAGCACCGACTTGTGGACGTTGCGCGGAACGATGATCTTGTCGCCGGGCCCGCACACGGACAGGATCATCGTCATGATCGCCCCGCTCGTCCCCTGCACGGAGAAGAAGGAATAATCGGCGCCGAACGCCTCCGCGGCCAGCTTCTGGGCCTGGTCGATGATGCCCTCGGGCTGGTGCAGGTCGTCAAGCGGCGCGATGTTGATCAGGTCGATGGACAGCGCGTTGTCGCCCAGAAACGCGCGGAATTCCGCGTCGCTGCCCCGGCCCTTTTTGTGGCCCGGAATGTGGAACTGCAGCGGGTTGCGTTCCGCGTGCCGCCGAAGCGCGGTGAACAGCGGGGTGGAAGACTGGTCCAACAACCCATCCCGTCCTTTCCAAAATTCCCGTTTCTCGTCACTTGCCAAACAAGCTAGAGTATAGCAGATCGGGGGGCGAATGCAAGGTCGCGGACGCGGAATGTCCCGGATTGTTCATTTGGACGCGCGGGCAAGATGTGGTACGATAAGCGGGTGGAAGGGGCGGTTCATGATGGACAGACGCATCCTGACGGTCATGCTCGTGCTCATGACCGTCTTCATCGGCTTCAGCATCATCATCCCCGTCATGCCGGAACTGGTGAGAAGCATCGATCCGGACCGGGCGGAATATCATAACGCGGCCATGCTGTCGCTCTATTCGCTCGTGTCCTTCATCCTGTCTCCGCTGTGGGGCAGGCTGTCAGACCGGATCGGGCGCCGGCCGGTCATCCTGACCGGCGTGCTCGGATTCTCCGTCAGCTTCCTGCTGTTCGGACTCTCGTCGGGCCATTTGCCGCTCATGTACGCGTCCCGGCTGCTCGGCGGGCTGTTCTCCGGCGCCGTCGTCTCGGTCATCGTCGCCTATGTGGCGGACATTACGCCGCCGGAGCAGCGCACGCGCGGGATGGGCCTCGTCGGCATGTCGATCGGCATGGGGTTTACCTTCGGACCGGGCATCGGAGGATGGCTCAGCGGCTACTCGCTCGAGACGCCTTTCTTCGTGTCGTCGGCGATCGCGGCGCTGCTCTTCGCCGCCGCGTTCTTCACGCTGCGCGAATCGCTCCCGCCGGAGCGGCGGAGCGCCGGGACGAAGCGGGTGTCCCGCTGGACGGCGTTCGCCGGACCGCTCAAATACCTGTACGTGCTGGCGTTCTTCGTCACCTTCTCGCTGGCGGGCATCGAATCGACGCTGCAGTGGTTCGGCATCGAGCGGTTCGATGTGACGCCGCGCGAGTTCGGGATGATGTTCTTCGTCTGCGGCCTCGTCGGCGCCATCGTGCAGGGCGGCATTGTCCGCCGGGTGGTCAGGCCGGGCAGGGAGCCGGCCTGGATCGCGGCGGGGCTCCTCGTATCGGCGGCCGGTTTCTTCCTGCTGGTCACGTCGCACGAGCTCTGGACGGCCACCTTGTACCTGGCGATTTTCGGCGTCGGGAACGCGCTGATCCGCCCGTGCGTCACCTCGCTCATCACGCAGCGCACGAAGGTCGGTCAGGGCGTCGCGTCCGGCCTCTCCTCCGCGATGGACAGCCTTGGCCGCATCACCGGCCCGTTTTTCGGCGCGATCCTGTACCGCATCGAGATCACGCTGCCGCTCCTGGTCAGCGGCGCGCTGTCGGTCGCCGCACTGCTGCTTCTTCAGCGCTTTCGCACGCTCGACCTCAGGGAAGAAGCGGGTCCGCAGCCGGCCGCTTGACGGATCCGGGCTTTCTCCCGCGCGATGTGCGCGGGCGGAAAGCCCGTTTGCTTTTCGGGGACCGGCGGGCAGGAAATGCGAACCATTTTTCGTCAATAAACCAAGTTGCCAGAACATAAAATGGAGTATAAACTGGAACTGAGGCAGAAATTTCAGAACATTCAGCCGATTCTCGGGAAGGGGGGATTGCCGTGAACCCGGCCGACGAGACGGAGCATGGCAGCCTGGGGAACCGGTCCGACCGGAGAAGGATGCATGGTCAGATCCGCGGACTCGTCCGGGCCGCCGCCCCCTTCTCCGGAGCGTGGTGAAGGGAATGTTCCGATCGGAACTGCCGGAACGCATGATGAACGGTTTCCGGAAGGCCATGCCGCCGTCTGTTGAACCGAATAACGCCGCATCGTAATCGAGGACATCCTGTTTGGCGAATTTGTCCGACTGGCGGAGGTGTCGGAAATGGACCATCGCGTCGTCCACCACAGGAACACGACGGTCACGACGGAAGAGATGATTCGCGCGTTTCAAAACCGGAGAGCGGAGGAGCGCGTGCGGGTCCTGCGGCTGGAACTCGATTACGAGCTGGCCGTGCTGCACGAGGCGCTGGCCGACGGGCGCATCGCCGACGCGGAAGCGTCGAAGAGGCGGCTCATGAAAATGCGGGCGGAAATGCTGGAACTCGAAATGTGAGATCGACCGACGGAAGGTTGTGCATATGACCGCAGATCAATCGAATCGGAAGGACTGACAGGCTTCCCTTGCCGAAGGGCGAGAAGGGAAGCCTGTCAGCGTTACGGCCCGTCCGTTCGGGCGGGTTGCACCGGGGGAACGGTTGCAATAGAATGGGGCTGATCATGTTCGATCGAGTTCGGGGAGGATCGGCGACGTGAACGTCTCCGTGCGGGAAGGAGCGATCGTGCTGGCCGTCGATCTCGGCACGACCAGCGCGAAGGTGCTGGCGTTCGATGCCGAAAGCCTCCGGGGAGGCGGGCGCGCGGCGATCCGGGCCAGGGCGGAGCGGGCCTATCCGCTGCTTGCGCCCGAACCCGGAGCCGCGGAGCTGGAGCCCGAACGCATCGCGGAGGCCGCGGCCGAAGCGGTGCGCGAGGCGGTCGCCGCCGCCGGGTGCGGGCCGGACGGCGTGCTGACCGTCTCGTTCAGCACGGCGATGCATGCGCTGATTGCCGTGGACGCGGACGGCGAAGCGCTCATGCGGGCGATGACCTGGGCCGATGTGCGCGCGGCCGGACAGGCGAGGCGGCTTCGCGAATCGGCGGAAGCGGCGGATCTCGCATTCCGCACGGGGGCGCCGGTCCACGCGATGACGCCGCTGGCGAAGCTGCTCTGGCTTCGCGAACAGCGGCCGGAACTGCCGGCCTCCGCCGCGCGCTTCATCGGCATCAAGGAATATGTGCTGGAGCGCTGGTTCGGCCGGCCCGTCCCGATGGACGAGTCCACCGCGGGCGGTACCGGTCTCTACAATCTGCAGGAACGGACGTGGGACGGAAAGGCGCTGCGAATCGCCGGCATCGGCCCGGACCGGCTGCCGGACCTCAAGCCCGCCACGCATCTCCTGCGCGGCCTCGTTCCGGAGGCGGCCGCCAGGCTCGGCATCCGGGCCGATGTGCCCGTCGTGCTCGGCGCGGCCGACGGACCGCTGGCCAATCTCGGCGGCGGCGCGCTGGAGCCCGGCGTCGCGGCGCTCACGATCGGCACGAGCGGCGCGGTGCGCGTCGCCGTCCGCCGGCCGGCCGCGGATCCGGACGGGCGGCTGTTCTGCTATCCGCTGGCGGAAGGCCTGTGGATCGCCGGCGGAGCGGTCAACAGCGGCGGCGTCGTCCTCCGCTGGCTGCGGGACAAGCTGGCGCCGGATCTGGCGGGCGAAGGGGGAGACGAGGGCTATGCACGGCTTGTCGGGCTGGCGATGGAAGCGCCGGCGGGCGCGGGCGGCCTGCTGTTCCTGCCGCATCTGGCCGGCGAGCGCGCGCCGCATGGGGACGAGCGGGCGCGCGGGGCCTTCGTCGGGCTGGCGCTGGATCACGACCGGCGGCACATGCTCCGCGCCGGGCTGGAGGGGATCGTCCTCAACCTGCGCTCGGTGGCGGAGGCGCTCGAGCGGGTGACGGGCGAAATCCGGGAATTCCGGGTGTCCGGCGGCTTCGTCCGTTCGGCGTCAGTGCGGCAGCTCATCGCCGACGTGCTCGGGCGGCCGGTCGTCCGCACGGACAGCGAGGACGCCTCGGCGCTCGGCGCGGCGCGGCTTGCGATGCAGGCGCTCGGGCTGAGCCGGGATCCGGATCCGCCCCCTGCCGCCGTCACGGACCGGATCCGTCCGAATCCGGATCTTGCGCCCGTATACGACCGGATCCACGGCATGTTCCGGCGGTTGTACGACCGCACGGCGGACACCTTCGCCGAGCTGGACCGGTTCCGGTTGGACGGCTGCAATCCCGGACCATAAGGGTATCGATGCAATCTATAGGTTTTCATCATCCCCCAAAACGAGTAAAATAGGGGCGTTGAAAATTTCAAGTTCGCAAAGGATGGGGCTGTCGGAAATGGCAAAACGGCAAATCGGCGTCATCGGCATGGCCGTCATGGGACGCAACCTTGCCCTGAACATCGAGAGCAAGGGCTTCACCGTCTCGATCTACAACCGGTCGCGGGAGAAGACGGACGAGGTGATCCGCCAGAATCCCGGCCGCAATCTGCATCCGACGTATACGATCGAGGAGTTCGTCGAATCGCTCGAGAGGCCGCGCAAGATTCTGATCATGGTGCAGGCCGGCGCGGGCACCGACGCGACGATCGACGCGCTCGTGCCGCACCTGGAAGAGGGAGACATCATCATCGACGGCGGCAACGCCCATTTCCCGGATACGCAGCGCCGCAGCCGCGAGCTCGAGGCGAAGGGCATCCGCTTCATCGGCGCCGGCGTGTCGGGCGGCGAGGAGGGCGCGCTGAAGGGCCCGGCGATCATGCCCGGCGGCCAGGAATCGGCCTACCGGCTCGTCGAGCCGATTCTCACCGCCATTTCCGCGAAGGTGGACGGCGAGCCCTGCTGCACCTATATCGGTCCGGACGGCGCCGGCCATTACGTGAAAATGGTGCACAACGGCATCGAGTACGGCGACATGCAGCTCATTTGCGAGGCGTACCATCTGCTGTCCTCGCTGCTCGGCCTGACGGCGAAGGAACTGCACGAGATTTTCGCGGAATGGAACGAGGGCGAGCTGGACAGCTACCTGATCGAGATCACGAAGGAGATCTTTGCGAAATACGATCCGGAGACCGGAAAGCCGATGGTCGACGTCATCCTCGACGCGGCGGGCCAGAAGGGGACGGGCAAATGGACGAGCCAGAGCGCGCTCGATCTCGGCGTGCCGCTGTCCATCATCACCGAGTCCGTCTTCGCCCGTTTCCTGTCGGCGATGAAGGAAGAGCGCGTCGCCGCGAGCAAGCTGCTCAAGGGGCCGGAGAAAAAGCCGTTCACGGGCGACCGGAAGGCGTTCATCGAATCGGTGCGCCGGGCGCTGTACGCGAGCAAGATCTGCTCCTACGCGCAGGGCTTCGCCCAGATGCGCGCCGCTTCGGAACATTTCGGCTGGAATCTGCGGCTGGGCGACATCGCGATGATCTTCCGCGGCGGCTGCATCATCCGGGCGCGGTTCCTGCACAAGATCAAGGAAGCGTACGACCGCAACCCGAACCTCAGCAACCTGCTGCTGGACGAATATTTCAAGTCGGTCGTCGAAAATTATCAGGATGCCTGGCGCGAAGTGGTGGCGACGGCGGTCCTGCACGGCATTCCGGTGCCGGCCTTCTCCAGCGCGCTCGCGTACTACGATTCGTACCGCAGCGAGCGGCTGCCCGCGAACCTGCTGCAAGCGCAGCGCGACTACTTCGGCGCGCACACGTTCCAACGGGTGGACAAGGAAGGCACGTTCCACTTCGACTGGCTGAACGGCTGACCGGCGCCGCCGCGTCACGCGTTCAGCCTCGCCACGGCCTCGGCCAGATTGCGCCGCGCCCGCTCGAGCTCGTCCGCGGCGCAGAGGCCGGGTCCGCCGAGCAGCATCAGCGCCGCTTCGGCGAAATCGCGGAAAAGCGCGATGAGCTGTGGCCGCGGCAGTTCCTGCAGCGCAGGATCGCCGCCGGCCACTTTTTTCTTGACCGCGTGAAGCAGCCAGACGAGATCGTCCCGGCACGCGGGACGGGCCGGATCCCGGATCCGGTCGATCCGGCTCTCCGACGGCTGCGGCGCCGCATGCGGCATGGCGATTCCTCCCGCTCAGGTTCTGGTATCATCCATACGGCGGGACGCCCGGGACTATGCGCGCGTTGTCCTCTCCTTCGCCGCTGTGCTATCATGAAAACATTGGAGTCGCAGATGTCTGGACGGCGGGAGGAACGATCGGGGTGAAGACCCGGGCGGACAAAATCGTGCTCGTCGGCTTCATGGGGACGGGCAAATCGACCGTCGCACGGCTGCTCGCCGGGCGGCTCGGGGTTGAACGGATCGATCTGGACGAGGAGATCGAGCGCGACGCGGGGCGCGCGATCGCCGACATTTTCGACACGATGGGCGAAGCGCATTTCCGCGATCTGGAAAGCGCCGTGCTCGGCCGGTTGCTGGCCTCGGACCGCCCGTTCGTGCTCGCGACGGGCGGAGGCGCCGTGCTGCGCGAGGCGAACCGCGAGGCGATGCTGCGATCGGGGTTCGTCGCGGCGCTCACGGCCGCGCCCGAGCGGATCATCGAGCGCGTGTCGGGCGACGCGTCGCGGCCGCTGCTGCGCGGTGACGTCGAAGCGCGCGTGAAGCGGCTGATGGAAGAGCGAAAGACGGCGTATGATTTCGCCCATGTCAAGATCGACACGACGGATTTGACGCCGGATGAAGTCGCGGACCGCATCCTCGCCGCCGTGAAGGAGGCGGTCCCGTGAAGACGGCGGTCTGTGTCGCCGTCGGCGGCGCCCTGGGCGCGCTCGCCCGGTACGGCTTGTCGCACCTGTTCGGCGACCCGGCGGCCGGCGCGTTTCCGATCGCCACGTTCGCGGCGAACATCGCGGGAAGCCTGCTGATCGGCCTGCTCGGCGGGTTCGCGGCGATCTTGCGGGCCTTCCGGCCGCACCGGAGCATCGCTGCCTCATGCTGCTCGCCGGCACCGGCTTTCTCGGCGGGCTGACGACGTTCTCGACCGTCATGGCGCAGCTTGCGGAAATGTTCAGGGAGAGGCGATTCGGGGTGGCCTCCGTCTACGGCCTCTCCACATTCGGCGGCGGTTTGCTGCTGGCGGCGGCGGGTTGCGCCGTCGGAAGCCTGATTTGAAGCGGACGGCGGGATATGTTTGCATACCATACGGGAGAAGGAGCTGGAGACGGGGAATGGACGTCCGAATCATGCCGACGCCCCGGCTGGAGGGCGAACTTCAGGCGCTGAGCTCGAAAAATTACACGACGCGCTACATGCTGGCCGCCGCGCTGGCGGAGGGGACGAGCACGATCCTGTATCCCGCGCGCAGCGACGACAGCGACGCGATGCGCCGGTGCATCCGGGATCTCGGCGCGGTGCTGGAGGAAGACGGCGAGCGGATGACGATCACCGGCTTCGGACGGCGGCCGAAGGCCGTGAAGGAGCTGAACGTCGGCAATGCGGGCGCCGTGCTGCGCTTTCTGATGGGGGTTGCCTCCTTCCTGCCGGAAGTGACGTTCGTGAACGCCTATCCGAAGTCGCTCGGCCAGCGCCCGCAGGACGATCTGATCGACGCGCTCGGCCAGCTCGGCGTCACGGTCGAACACAACGGCGGCAAGCTGCCGATCACGATCCGCGGCGGCCGCCCGAGGGGCGGGAAGATCCGCGTCTCCGGCGCGATCAGCTCGCAATACCTGAGCTCGCTGCTCTTCCTGACGCCGCTGCTTGACGAGGACAGCGAGATCGAGGTGCTCAACGACCTGAAATCGAAGGTGGTCGTCCGGCAGACGCTCGACGTGCTGCGGCAGGCCGGCATTACCGTGGAAGCGGCCGAAGACCTCATGCATTACCGCGTTCCCGGCGGCCAACGCTATCGGGCGGGGACGTACACCGTGGAGGGAGACTATCCCGGTTCGGCGGCCATTCTCGCCGCGGCCGCGGTGACGCGGTCGGACGTCACGGTTCACCGGCTCCGGGAGGACAGCCTGCAGGGCGAGCGCGCGGTCGTCGACGTGCTCAGGAGCATGAACGTGCCGCTCACGCACGAGGGCGGCAGCGTGCGCGTGCGGGGCAACGGGAATCTCAAGGCCGGCGAGTTCGACGGCGACGCCTTCACCGACGGCGTGCTCGCGATGGTGGCGGCTTCCGTGTTCGCGGAGGGCACGTCCCGCTTCTACAATGTCGAGAATCTGCGCTACAAGGAATGCGACCGGATCACCGACTTCCTCGCGGAGCTGCGCAAGGCGGGCGCCGACGTCGAGGAGCGCCGCAGCGAGATCATCGTGCACGGCAAGCCGGAGGGCGTCAGGGGCGGCGCCGTCATCGATTCGCACTATGACCACCGCGTGATCATGGCGCTCTCGATCGTCGGATTGCGCGCGAAGGAACCGATCGTGATCCGCGACGCGCACCACGTGGCGAAGTCGTATCCGGATTTCTTCGAACATCTGGAAAGCATCGGCGGCCGCGTCGAGCGGATCGGCTGAACGCAAATGCGGAAGGAGCGTGGCACCATGGCCTATACGCATCCCGACCGGGAGACGATCCGGCGCATCCTGGAGGAGACCGACACGATCGCGGTCGTCGGCCTCTCCGACAATCCGGACCGCGCCTCCTACCAGGTGTCCGCCGCGATGCAGGCGAAGGGATACCGGATCGTGCCGGTGAATCCGAACGCGGACACGATCCTCGGCGAGAAATGCTACCCGTCACTGAAGGCGATCCCCTTTCCCGTCGATCTCGTGAACGTGTTCCGGCGGAGCGAATACTGCGCGGACATCGCGCGCGAAGCGGCGGAGATCGGCGCGAAGACGCTCTGGCTGCAGCTCGGCATCGTGAGCGAGGAGGCGGCGGAGATCGCGCGCGCGGCGGGCATGAACGTCGTCATGGACCGCTGCATCAAGGTCGAGGATTCGATCCTGCTGCCGGAAGGGAAATCCAGCCGCCGGCCCGGATAAAAGCGGCGCGCGCCTCCCACAATAAGGTTGGCTTCCGACGTCTTCGCACGTCAGGAGACTCACCATACCGCATTCGGGAGGCAAACGCCGTATGATTCATCAATCCACGTTCCAGAGCACGCAGCCGTCCGGCGCCCAGAACAAGTATCAGCCGGCGGGCTTCGTGCAGTCCCAATATCAGGGGCAACTGTCGCGTCAGGCCGCTTCCGGGCCGGTAACGGCGAAGTTCGGCTATCAGGCCGGTCAACAGGCGTTCGGCCAGCAGGCCATGCAGCAACCGGCCGGCCAGCAGGCGTTCGCATCAGCCGGTCCGCAGCATCCGGTCTACCGCGCGACGAACGCGTATCAGCAGGCAGGTCCGGTCATCCAGCACCTGGGCTACCAGGCGGGCGTCCAGGGGCAGCCGTTCCGTCAACCGGCCGGTCAGCAGGCGTTCGGCCAGCAGGCCATGCAGCAACCGGCCGGCCAGCAGACGTTCGCATCGGCCGGCCCGCAGCATCCGGTCTACCGCGCGACGAACGCGTACCAGCAGGAAGGCCCGGTCATCCAGCGCTTCGGCTACCAGGCGGGCGTCCAGGAACAGCAGTTCACGCAAGCGGCCGGTCAACAGGCGTTCGGCCAGCAGGCCATGCAGCAACCGGCCGGCCAGCAGACGTTCGCATCGGCCGGTCCGCAGCACCCGGTCTACCGCGCGACGAACGCGTACCAGCAGGAAGGCCCGGTCATCCAGCGCCTGGGCTATCAGTCGTGACCGTCCGGTCAGCTTGACGGCTGTCTGACCGGCGAAGTTCGAAAGGGCGGACGTTGGGGTCCGTCCTTTTTTCATTGGGGTCGTTTTCCGGGGTCGTTCCGGCGGAATTCATCCGTCCGAGGGCCGGATTCTTTTTGACAAAAGGCGGGCGAACGCGTACCATCGAGATAGACTTTGCGGTACAATCGCGCGGGATTCGACGCGGCGATCCGCGAAGCGCGGGAGGAGAAGGCGTGAAGCTCATCGGCAATCTGCAGCAATTCGGCCGCGCGCTCATGCTCCCGATGATGATGCTGCCGGCGGCGGCCGTCTTCCTGTTCCTGAGCGGGCTGCCCTGGGACGACTGGGGCATGACGCCGATGGCCGGCCATCTGGCGAAGGCCGGGGACATCCTGTTCCAGGCGCTTCCCTATCTGTTCGCGCTCGGCGTCGCGCTCGGTCTGACCGGCAACGCGGCGGCGGCCGGCTTCTCGGCGCTCGCGGGCATGTTCATCTATACGGCCGTCACCGGCTCGTACGCGGGGCTGGACATCCAGCCGACGGTGCTGATCGGCGTCGTCATCGGCATCGCGGCCGGCTACAGCTACGAACAGTTCAAGGATTTCCGCCTGCCGGAATATCTGCAGTTCTTCGGCGGTCCGAGGTTCGTGCCGATCTTCGTCAGCTTCGCGGCGCTCGCGTTTTCGATCATCATGATCGAGATCGCGCCGCCGATCCAGGACGCGATGGTCGTACTCGGCGAAGCGGCGCAGCGCGCGGGCGGGTTCGGCATCTTCCTGTTCGGATTCACCTACCGGATTCTGGTCGCCTTCGGACTCCACCACCTCGTCAGCCATGTGTTCTGGTTCCAGGTCGGCGCCTACGAGACCGAAGCGGGCATGATCGTCTACGGCGATCTGCCGCGATATTTCTCCGGCGATCCGACGGCCGGTTCGTACATGGCCGGCCTGTATCCGATCATGATGTTCGGCCTGCCGGCGATCGCGCTGGCGATCATCCATGAAGCGCGGGAAGACCTGAAGCCCAAGGTGCGCAGGACGTTCGTCTCCGCCGCCCTGTCCTCCTTCCTGACGGGCGTGACGGAGCCGGTCGAGTTCGCGTTCATGTTCGCGGCTCCGTATCTGTTCGTGCTGCACGCGTTCCTGTCCGGGTTCGTCATGTGGCTGACGTACGAGCTCGGCATTCTCCACGGATTTTCGTTCTCGGCGGGCGCGTTCGAATTTCTGATCAACCTGCATCTGTCCACAAACGGCTGGCTGCTGCTGCCGATCGGCCTCGCCGTCGGCATCGGCTATTACTGGCTGTTCCGCTGGGCGATCCGGCGGTTCGACATTCCGACGCCCGGCCGGGAGGAGGGATCGCCGCTCGACGAATGGGCGGGCGACATCCCATACCGCGCGCCGCTCATTCTCCAGGCGATCGGCGGCAAGGACAACATCATCCAGATCGAGGCCTGCATCACGCGCCTCCGCCTGAAACTGCACGACGACCGGCTGCTCGACGCGGCGGCGCTCCGCAGCCTCGGCGCGGCCGGCGTCATCCGGCTGGGCGGCGGCCACGTGCAGGTCGTGTTCGGCACCTTCTCCGAACTGATCCGGGAGGAGATCCTGAAGCTGATGAAACGCGATTTGAGACGGGTGCAGTTCAAGTCGCCCGTCCAGGGGCGGATGATCCCGCTCGAGGAGGTGCCGGATCCGATCTTCGCGGGCAAGCTGGTCGGGAGCGGCGTCGCCTTCGTGCCGGAGCGCGGCGAGCTGGCGGCGCCGGTCGGAGGGGTCGTGATCCACGTCCATCCGGCGAAGCACGCCATCGGCATACGAACGCCGGAGGGACTGGAGGTGCTGCTGCACGTCGGCATCGACACGGTGGAATTGAACGGCGCGGGCTTTCTGCCGCTGGTGAAAGAAGGCGACACGGTCGTTCCCGGCCAGCCGCTGCTCCGGTTCGATCCCGAGAGGATCCGCGCCGCGGGCAAGTCGCCGGTCACGCCGATGGTCATCACGAATCCGGAGCGCGTCCGTTCCTGGGTGTTCGCTCCGTATACGGCCGTCAAGAAAGGGCAGGCTTCGGTCATGTCCGTCGTGCTGGAAGAGAGAGACGAGGGGGGAGAGAGACGATGATCAAGGGGATCGGCGCTTCTTCGGGCATTGCGATCGGCAAGGCGTTCGTCCTGCCGGACTGGGAGTGGGACGTGCCGGACAAGAAGATCGACGTCGCCGACCTGGCCCGCGAGTTCGAGCGCCTGTACGAGGGCATCCGTTCGTCGAAGCGGGAGATCGAGCAAATCAAGGGCGAGCTTGCCGAAGTCGTCGGCAGCGAGGAGCGCAGCATTTTCGACGCCCACCTGGCCATTCTGAACGATCCGATATTCATGAACGAGATCCAGGGCATCATCCGTCGCCAGTACAAGGCGGCCGAAGCGGCGGTCAAGGAAGCGATCGACCACTTCGTGGCGATGTTCGATCTCCTCGACGACGAATACATGAAGGAGCGGGCGCTCGACATCAAGGACGTGGGCAACCGGCTGCTCAAACATCTGCTCGGCATGCCCGAGGTATCGCTGCCGACGGACGCGCAGCCGTTCATCCTGGTGGCGCGCGAAGTCTCGCCTTCCCAGCTCGTCCATCTCAATCCGCAGCACGTGCTCGGCATCGTGACGATCACCGGAAGCATGACGTCGCACGCCGCGATCATGGCGCGCGCGCTCGGCCTTCCCCTCGTCACCGGGCTTGACGTGCCGCTGGAGTCGCTGGCCGAGACCGGCGACCTGTTGATCATCGACGGCGATGAGGGGCTGGTCATTCCGCGGCCGACGGAGGAACAGATCCGGATTTACACCGAGCTTCAGCGCAGGCAGACCGAGCATCGGAGCCGGCTGCGCCGCCTGGCGGACGTCCGTTCCGTCACGCCGGACGGCAAGGAGATCGCGCTGGAAGCGAACATCAGCTCGCTGAAGGAGCTGGAGGTGGCGCTCCAGTCCGGCGCCGCCGGCGTCGGGCTGTTCCGTACGGAGTTCCTCTACATGGACCGGCACCAGTTTCCGGGCGAAGAGGAACAGTTTGACGTATACAAGGCGGTAGCGGAGAAGCTGGGCGGGCGGCCGCTCATCATCCGGACGCTGGACATCGGCGGCGACAAGCATCTCGATTACTTCGAGATCGGCGAAGAGGCCAATCCGTTCCTCGGCTATCGCGCGATCCGCATCTGCCTGGACCGGCCGGATCTGTTCAAGACGCAGCTTCGGGCGATCCTCCGGGCCAGTGCGTTCGGCAAGGTCAAGATCATGTATCCGCTCATCTCGTCCGTCGAGGAGGTGCGCGCCGCCAACCGGATCCTGGCGGAAGCGAAGCGCGAGCTCGAGGCGGAAGGGCTCCCGTTCGATCCGAACGTGCCGTGCGGCATCATGATCGAATTGCCTTCCGCCGTCACGATCGCCGATTTGCTGGCGGAGGAGGTCGACTTCTTCAGCATCGGCACGAACGACCTGATCCAGTTCGTCCTGGCCGTGGACCGGATGAACGAGCGCATCTCGAACCTGTATCAGCCGTACCATCCCGCCGTGCTCCGCATGCTGCGGATGACGGTGGACGCGGCGAAGCGCCGGGGCATCCACGTCGGCGTCTGCGGGGAGATGGCGGGCGACCCCCGGGCGCTGCCGATCTGGCTCGGCCTGGACGTGGACAGCATCAGCATGTCGTCACATTCCATCCTGCCGATCAAGGAGCGGCTGCTCCATACGCATCGCTCGGACAGCATCGACCTGCTGAACCGGCTTTGGGAATGCCGGACGCAGGAGGAGGCGCTGCGCCTGCTGGATGCATTCCGCCTGACGGTCGAGGCCCGGATGAAGGCGGACGGCGCGGCCGCGCCGGAATCGGCCGGGAATGACGCGCGCGCCGGCAACGAACCGGATGCTCGCGTTCCGGGGGCCGGGCCCGGCGCCCCGAATGCGGCGCGGCCGGCGGGAACGGCGGGGGCTTCCTGATGGCCGGTTCGTTCCGTTTCCGGCGTGATGCGGGCGGCCGCCGCCGGCTTCCGCCGGGTGCCGTGCGGTGGCTGGCGCCGATCGTCTGGATGGCGGTCATCTTCGCGCTGTCGTCGCGGCCGGCCGATGAACTGGACGCCATGCTGCCGTTGTTCCGCCGGTTCGTTCCCGGCATGAACGGCTTCGACTGGGGACATTACGTCGCCTATTTTGTGCTGGCGCTGACGTTCGAATTTGCGATCGGCGCCGCGTCCCGGCGGCCCGCGGTCAAACTGGCCGTCGTCCTCGCCTGCGTGCTCTACGGGGTGACGGACGAATATCACCAGTCGTTCGTCGACGGCCGGATGCCGGATCCGAAGGATCTGCTCAGCGACGCGATCGGCGCCGCCCTGGGCGTCTGCTTCACGGCGCTTCCGGGAGTGCGGCGCATCTGGCGTTTGCTGCCCGGACAGTCAAATATTGATACCCGGAAGGAGCAGGAGTCTTGACTGCGCGGGTCGAATAGTAACTCCGATGCGAACAGGCACCGGTATGCCTCCGGCACGGTGCGGCTGTTCGCTTCCTGTTCGAGGAGGAGTGACGGACTTGCGCAAACGGTGTTCCTGCGGCAGCGAGATGAAAATCCGGCTGTCCACCGTCATTTATTCGGGGCGCGTCGAGATTGACGATGTTCCGATCTATTCGTGTCCGGCCTGCAACCGGAGCGAGGTGATCCCGGAGGTCAAGCAGGATTTGACGGGACTCATCGGAAAGCTCGGCGACAAGCCGCCGAAGCAGTCGCTTTCCTTCAGCGAATGGAGCGAATGGGCCGATTTGCTGCTGCAGGCCGGCATGGGCGGGAAGGAACCCGACGCCCGGGAGATCGAACGGCTCGTGGAGGAGCGGGTGAACGATCTTCTGGACCTGCATCTGCTGGCGCAGTCGCTGAACGACGCCGCCTGGCAGGAGGAACTGCGCGCCCGCCTGGCCCGCATTGCGAGAAGGATGCCGAATACATAAGGTTTTGCCTGTTCCCGCGACGGTTTTCGTTGCGCTCGTCCCCGATTTGTCGTACAATGATAACCAATGAAAGTATTTTTCACGGGACGGCGGTTGGACGACCAATGCGAGACATGGAGAGAAAAAACGTGACGGTAACCATTTATGACGTAGCGCGTGAAGCCGGTGTTTCGATGGCGACGGTGTCCCGGGTTGTGAACAACAACCCGAACGTGAAGCCGCAGACGCGCAAGAAGGTGTTCGAAGCGATCGAACGGCTCGGCTATCGGCCCAACGCGGTCGCGCGGGGACTCGCGAGCAAGAAGACGACGACGGTCGGCGTCGTCATCCCCGACATTTCGAACGCGATCTTCGCGGAAGTGGCGCGGGGCATTGAAGACATCGCCAACATGTACCACTACAACATCATCCTGTGCAACGCGGACAAGCGCAAGGAGAAGGAGATCCGCGTCATCAACACGCTGCTCGAGAAGCAGGTGGACGGCCTCCTGTTCATGGGAGGCGCCGTGACGGAGGATCACCTCGCGGCGTTCAAATCCGCGAACGTACCGGTCGTGCTGTGCGCCACCTCCGACGAGCACGGCACGATGCCGTGCGTGGACATCGATCACGAGTCGGCGGCGTTCGATGCGGTGTCGGCGCTTACGGGCGCGGGCCATCGCCGCATCGCGATGATCAGCGGCACGCTGCAGGACCCGACGAACGGATATGCCCGGTTCCAGGGCTACCGCAGGGCGTTGGAAGCGGCCGGCATCCCGTACGACGAGAAGCTGGTCCGCGTCGGCAACTATCGTTACGAGTCCGGCGTCGAGGCGATGAAGTATTTCCTCGAGCTGGAGGAGCGTCCGACGGCCGTTTTCGCCGCTTCGGACGAAATGGCGATCGGCGCGATCCACTATATCCAGGATTTCGGTCTGCGCGTGCCGGAGGATGTATCCGTTATCAGCGTGGACAACACGCGGATGGCGTCGATGGTGCGGCCGCAGCTCTCCGCCGTCGCACAGCCGATGTATGACATCGGCGCCGTATCGATGCGCCTGTTGACGAAGCTGATGCGGAAGGAGCCTGTCGATCAGCTCCGCGTCATCCTGCCGCACGAGCTCATATCGCGGCAATCCGTCGCGGCGCGTTGATCCGGTCGTCGAACCGGTTGCTGCAAGCGCACGAACGGCTTCCGTCCCCGCGGGGCGCCGGGGGGGGGACGGACAGCCGTTTTCTGTCTGTATTCGGGGGAGGTGGCGGCATGCCTTTCAACACCGTCGGCATCATCGGCGCGATGAAGGAGGAAGTTGAGCTTCTGCACCGCCATGTGCGGGTGAGCGGAGTCCGCTCGAAGGCCGGCATCGACTATGCGACGGGCGAGCTTCACGGCAAGCGGGTCATTTTCTGCCGCTCGGGAGTCGGCAAGGTGAATGCGGCCGTATGCACGCAGATTCTGATCGACCAGGGCGCGGACTGCGTCGTGTTCACCGGCGTGGCCGGCGCGCTCGATCCGACGCTCGACATCGGTGACATCGTCATTTCGACCGTCTGCCAGCAGCATGACGTGGATGTGTCGGCGCTCGGATTTCCGCGCGGCGTCATTCCGTTCCAGGAACGGTCGGAGTTCGAGGCGGACGAGCGGCTCGTCCGGCTGGCCGTGTTCGCCGGCGAAGCGCTGTATCCCGGCAGGTGCCGGACGGGGAAGCTGCTGTCCGGCGACCAGTTCATCGCAAGCCGCCAGATCGTGCGGGAACTGCGCGAGACGTTCGGCGGCGTCTGCGTCGAGATGGAAGGCGCGGCGGTCGCGCAGGTGTGCGCGATGAACGGCGTGCCCTTCGTCATCATCCGCTCGATGTCGGACCGCGCCGACGGCGGCGCGCCGGAGAGCTTCGAGGCGTTCACCGTCGAGGCGGCGAACCGCTCGTACCGGCTTGTCGAAGCGATGCTCATGCGCATGGAAGACGGGAAATGACGCGCGGGAGACGGCGCAGCGGCCGACCGGGGCCATTGGCTCCGGGACGGCCGTTTTTTTTTTTACAGGAACTGGACGGCCGGCTCCTTATTGACTACAGGAACTGAACAGCCAGCTCTTTGGTGCGGCGGTTCGTTTCGGTGATGATGTCCCGCCGGGGCATCGGCGTCCAGCTTTCCACATCGTCCAGCCAGGTCTCGGGCAGCTTCACGGGGCTTTCGGCCTGCCAAACCCGGATCCAGTCCTCCGGGAGACGTCCGCCGTCGCCGCCCTTTCGGGCCCTCTCCGCTGCCGGATGATCGGTCATCTCGAGCCAGACGAGCGACCAGGCGCGCGGCACGACGCGCCAGACGTCGTAGCCTCCGCCGCCGACGGCGATCCACCTTCCGTCCGCGTACCGGTGGGCCAGTTCGTGGATGACGGCGGGCATCTCGGCGTAGATCGCCATGCTGCAATGGATGTGCGACAGCGGATCCCAGGCGTGGGCGTCGCAGCCGTGCTGGCTGACGATGACGTCGGGACGGAACGACTCCGCGGCGCGCATCACGGTCTCCCGGAAACATTCCAGCCAGGATGCGTCCTCCGTGTACGGCTCGACCGGCATGTTGACCGTGCGGCCGTATCCTTCGCCTTCGCCGCGCTCGTGGACGAACCCCGTCCCGGGGAACAGGTATTTCCCCGTCTCGTGGATCGAGTACGTCAGGACGTCGGGATCGGCATAGAACATCCACTGCACGCCGTCACCGTGATGGACGTCCGTGTCGATGTACATGACCCGGGCGCCCCATTTCCGGCGGATATGGGCGATTGCGGCCGCCGCGTCGTTGTAAATGCAGAAGCCGGCCGCCCGGCCGGGGAGCGCGTGGTGCAGCCCGCCGGCCATGTGGTAGGCGTGCTGCGCGCGGCCGGACATGACGAGCTCGGCGGCGTGGAGCGATCCGCCGACGATCAGGGAGGCCGCGTCGTGCATGCCCGGGAATACGGGATTATCCTCGGTGTCCAGTCCGTAACGCTCCGCTTCGTCCAGATCGGCCTGCGCGGGCTCGGGCAAGCTCAGCGCGCGCACGATCCGCACGTAATCTTCGCGGTGGATCAACAGGATTTGCTCGTCCGAAGCGGGTTCGGGCGCCGCGATCCGATCCGCGCGAAGCGCGCCCATCCGTTGCAGCAAATCGATCGTGAGCAGCTGGCGTTTCGGATTGAAGGGATGGCTGTCGCCGAATCGGTATTTCGTCTCGCCCGCGTGGTGGACGAAAACGGCATGTTCCGGCATTCCGTTGGTCTTCCTTTCCGCCTGGCTTCTGTCGCGCCGGATCAATACATGATCCGCCGCTGGAAACGGACGCGGTCGAACTTCTCGATCGACTCCATCGGCACTTCCTTGCCGATGCGCACCATCAGGCAGTTGGCCGGGTGCGCGCAAATCTCCGGGTCGTCCGTCGCGTGCCAGACCATGTCGACGGATTTCATCAGCTTCTCCATCATCTCCCGGTACTGCCATACGTTCAAACCGCTTCCTTCGAGATCCCAATGCCAGTAATATTCGGTCGTGAAGACGATGGCATTGTCGAGCTGGCCGTCCGCGAACGCGAGACGGAGCATCCGCTTGCCGATCCCGCACGAACGGTAGTCGTCCGCCACCTCGATCGCGCCGAGCTCGATCAGATCCTCGAGTCCGCCGGACGACCAGCGTTCCAGCTCGTCGGGATAGTGGAAGGTGACGTAGCCGACGATCGTATCGCCGTCGCGGGCGACGATGATCCGCCCCTCGGGAAGGCCGGCGATCTCGACGAGCGCGGCGTGCTGCTCGGCCGGCCGGCGGAAGGCGTCCAGTTTCGGGTGCATCCGGTAGCCGGCCAGTTTCTCCGGGGGAACGGGTCCTTCCACGATCAGCTCGCCCTTCGGGGTCGATACGCGCTCGCAATGGTAAATTTTGCGGTGCTCCATGACCTGCGGCCTCCTGTCCGCCTGATCAGGCGTGTCTCCGGAAATGGCAGCGTTCTCAGTCCATCGTAGCAGATTCGGCCGCCCGCGGGAAGAGCGGAAAGTATAGGCGATCGGCGGGCCGATGTGCTATAATGGCTTTGTCTGCCTGCATGACGCGCGCAACATCGGAGAGGTGTCACGACAGCCGGAGTGAAAGCGCATTCTTGCGGGTATCCCTCAGTCCACGTCACACGGGAGGTAGATTTCCAGCATGGATGACCGTCACCAGGAACGGATTCCGCCGGTCGCGACCAACCCGAACATGAAGAACTACGAGGAGACGTACGCCACGTTCTCGTTCGAGGAGGCGGAGAAATGCTTCTTCTGGTACACGACCGGCAAGGTGAACATGGCGTATGAAGCGATCGACCGGCATGTCGAGAACGGCCGGGGTGACAAGATCGCGCTGCTGTACAGTGACGCCACCCGCGACGAATCGTACACGTTCGCCCAGCTCTCGAAGCTGTCGAACCGGTTCGCGAACGTGCTCCGCAAGCTGGGCGTACGGAAGGGCGACCGCGTCTTCATCTTCATGCCGCGGACGCCGGAACTGTACATCAGCCTGCTCGGCACCCTGAAGGTGGGCGCCATCGTCGGTCCGCTGTTCGAGGCGTTCATGGAGACGGCGGTCAAGGACCGGCTGCTGGACGCGGGAGCCGTGGCGATCGTGACGACTCCGGCGCTCCTGTACCGCGTTCCGAAGGCAGAACTGCCCGATCTGAAGCACATCATCCTCGTCGGCGACCATGTGCCGCCGGGTGAGGGCCATGTCGATTTCCACGCCGAGATGGCGCAGGCTTCGGACGAAGCGGAAATCGAATGGCTCGGCCGCGAAGACGGGCTGATCCTCCACTATACCTCGGGTTCAACCGGCAAGCCGAAGGGCGTCTACCACGTGCAGAATGCGATGATCCAGCATTACGTCACCGGCAAATTCGTCCTCGACCTGAAGGAAGATGACATCTACTGGTGCACGGCGGATCCGGGATGGGTGACGGGGACGAGTTACGGCATCTTCGCGCCCTGGCTGCACGGCGTGACGAACGTCGTGCGCGGCGGCCGATTCAGCCCGCAGGATTGGTACGCCACGATCGAGAAATATCGCGTGACGGTCTGGTACAGCGCGCCGACGGCGTTCCGCATGCTGATGGGGGCCGGCGACGAGATCGTCAAGCAATACGATCTGTCCAGCCTCCGCCATGTCATGAGCGTCGGCGAGCCGCTCAACCCCGAAGTCGTCCGCTGGGGCCTGAGGGTGTACGGTCAGCGCATCCATGATACCTGGTGGATGACGGAGACGGGAGCGCAGCTCATCTGCAATTATCCGTGCATGGACATCAAGCCCGGTTCGATGGGCCGGCCGTTGCCGGGCATCCGGGCCGCCATCATCGACGACCAGGGCAACGAGCTTCCGCCCTACCGGATGGGCAACCTCGCGATCCGTACGCCCTGGCCGTCCATGATGCGCAAGATCTGGAACAATCCCGCGAAGTACGAGGAATATTTCCGCATTCCGGGCTGGTACATCTCCGGTGACTCGGCTTACATGGACGAGGACGGCTATTTCTGGTTCCAGGGCCGGATCGACGACGTCATCAACACGGCGGGCGAACGGGTCGGACCGTTCGAAGTCGAGAGCAAGCTCGTCGAGCACCCGGCGGTCGCGGAAGCCGGCGTCATCGGCAAGCCCGACCCGGTCCGGGGCGAGATCATCAAGGCGTTCATCTCGCTGCGCGAAGGCTACACGCCCTCCGAGGAGCTGAAGCAGGACATCATGCGGTTCGTGAAGGAAGGGCTGGCCGCCCACGCGGCGCCGCGGGAAATCGAGTTCCGGGACAAACTGCCGAAAACCCGCAGCGGCAAGATCATGCGCCGCGTGCTGAAGGCCTGGGAGCTGAATCTGCCGACCGGCGACCTGTCGACGATGGAGGACTGACCGGCCCGGCATCTTCCGCAAGCATGACAGAGGGCGCCCGACGGTCCGCAGGGACCGGGGCGCCCTTTTCCCGTCATCACCGGCGTCACGGGCTTGGCAGCGCGACAGATTCGGACGCCGGCGATTCGCCGTACTCGTTGACGGCCGTAATCCGGATGAAGCCGCTGGCGAGCGGCGAGACATACTCGAACCGGTTCGCGTTCACTTCGCCGATCCGCCGGAACCGGTTGCCGTCCTCGCTGAAATAGATCCGGTATTTCTCCACGCGTTCGGCGTCCGGATTCGGATTCCAGCTGACGGAGAAGCCGATATCGGTCCGCTCGACCGCGAGCCCGCGCGGCGCCGAAGGTTCGGCGCCGTAGGGTTCCTGCGCGGTTCCGCCGTCCGGTACAGGCTCCTGATGCTGCGGAACCTGCGCCGGATCCTGCGGCGTCTGCTGCGGATCCTGCGGCAGGAACGGCGGTGTTTGCGGGCCGTACGGCATTTCCGATTGCCCGGGGGATCCGCCGCCCCAGGTGACGATGGCGCTCGGCGCCGATTCCCGTCCCGCGACGTCGACCGCCGTGACGTAATAGCTGTAGCGGTAGGACGGCGAGACATAATTGACGAACCGCAAGTTGTTGCCGTGGTAAATCGACTCTCCGGTCTTGACGAACGGGCCGCCGTTCAGCGAACGGTACAGCCGGTAGCCGACGACGTCTTCCTCCGGCGAACCCTTGAACGTGATGCGGACGGCGGACATGTCGTCCACTTCCTCCACCTTGAGCCCCGTCGGAGGCGAAGGATTGCGGCCGTCGTCGACGCGGGGATCCACCTTCGAAGGCGCGCTGAGGGCCGCGTCCTTCGGCAGGAAGTAGGAAAGCGGCTTCCGGCTCGACGCCGGCATCTTCGCCATCGCGGCCTCGATCTCTTCCATCAGCTCGTCGAGCGGTTTCTCCCGGACGATGAGCACCTTCTCCCGGATGAAATCTTCCGGCGTCGTCGGCTGGGGAATGTACAGCACGCCCTTGTACTCGACGACCCGCATCTTGACGAGTCCGTCTTCGCTCTCCTTCGGCAGATAATCCTCGTTGAACCAGTCCGTGACGAGCTTGCCGTATGCCCGGGTCAGCTCGGTCGGGCGCTTGCCGCTCACGCCGGACACCGTGGCCTTCACGACGCCCTCCGGCTGCGGGAACTCCTTCGTCGGAAACAGGTCGGGCCGGGCCTGCGTCACCTCGTTCATGATCTTCGCCCAGATGTGCTGGGCCCGGTAGCGCGCGTCGCCGGTCAACGTATGGATCGGCTTCTCGTAGCCCGCCCAAACGCCGAGCGTGATGTCCGGCGTGAACCCGATGAACCAGACGTCGCCGTAGCTTTGCGTCGATCCCGTCTTGCCGGCGATCGGAATCTCCTTGTTCGCGTATTCCCGACGTACGACGGAGCCGGTACCGTTCGTGATGACCGTGCGCAGCATGTCCGTGACGAGGAACGCCGTCCGTTCGGAGAACACCTGGACCGGGCGCGGTTTGTGCTCGTAGATCACCTTGCCGTTCGAGTCCGTGATCTTGCGGATCAGGAACGCGTCATGGAATACGCCGCCGTTCGGAATCGCGCCGTAGGCGTTCGTCAGCTCCTCGACCGTGACGCCGCGGCTCAGGCCTCCGATGACGCCCGTCTGGGCATAATCATCCTCCGGCTGCAGCGTCGTGATGCCCAGCTTGCGCACGAATTCCCACGCCTTCGGGATCGTCACCTTCTCCAGGAAGATTTTGAGCGCCGGCAGGTTCAGCGAGCGGTTGAGCGCCTCGCGCGCCGTCACGAGCCCGTTGTAGCCCCCGTGGGACGAATTGCCCCCCGAGTTCTTCGGCAAGTGGAAGCCCTTCTGGCCGTCCTTGAGCACGATCGGCGCGTCGTCCAGGATCGACGCCGGCTGGACGAGCCCCATCTCGATGGCGGGCAGGTAGGCGGCGATCGTCTTCATCGTCGAGCCCGGCTGGCGCGTCATCTGCGTCGCGAAATTCATCTGCTCCTCGTAGAAGTCGCGCCCCTCGATCATGCCGAGAATCGCGCCGGTCTTGTGGTCGATCATCATGGCCGCGACCTGCTCCATGCCCTTCTCCTCGTGGTCGGGGGAGAAGTTGTTCGGATCCGACGCGATCTTCCGCATCAGATCATAAACTTCCTTGTCGATCGTCGTATAAATATGGTAACCGCCGCGCAGCAGCTCTTCGCGCTTCTCCTCGAACCGGTAGGCGTATTCCGGGGAATGTTCCTTCAGTTCCGGATTTTCCAGCTCAAGCAAAATCTTGACGGCCTGGCGCTCGGCTTCGAGCATCAGGTACGGATAGGTGTTGTATGCCTTTTTCTCCGGTTTCGCGAACGAAGCGCGGATGTCGAAGGCCAACGCTTCTTCATATTCCTGCTTCGTGATGCGGCCCGTCTCGAGCATCCGCCGCAGGACGAGCTTCTGCCGGTTGATCGCGAGCTCGATGCCTTTCTCGTTGTACTCGCCCTTGCTCGTGAAGACCGAGTAGGCGGACGGCCGTTGCGGCAGCCCGGCCAGGAAGGCCGCCTGGGCGAGATTCAGGTCATGCAGGTCGTCGATGCCGAAGATGCCCTTGGCCGCCGCCTTGATGCCGTACAAATTGTAACCGGACGAACCGTTGCCGAACGGCACCTTGTTCAGATAGGCGGTCAGAATTTCCTGCTTCGACAGGAAGCGCTCGAGCCGGAGCGCAAGGAAAATCTCCCGCACTTTGCGGCTGTCCGTCACCTCGAGGGACAGGAACACGCGCCTTGCGAGCTGCTGGGTCAGCGTGCTGCCGCCCGTCTGGGTGTCTTCGTTCAGCACCTTCTGCTTGATGGCGCGGCCCAGCGCCCAGATGTCGACGCCCGGGTGCTTGAAGAAATCGTCGTCCTCGATCGCGAGCACCGCATCGATGACAACCTGCGGAATCTCGTCGAACTGGACGAGCTGCCGGTCCTCTTCGGTGCGCAGCTGGCCGATCGGCGTATCGTCGTTAAAGTAGACGTAACCCGTCACGTCATATTCGCCGATCTTGCTCTCGATATAGGAACGCGGCCGGACCGGTTCGTCCTTTACGAGGGAAGCGACGTAGCCGGTCACGGCGCCGCCGACGAACATGCCGGTGATGATGCCGAAGATGACGAGCCATTTGAAGGTCGCCCATACGGTGTAACCGAAAATCAGCCACCCTCTTTTCACGGACGACCGTTTGCCCATGTCCATATGGTTGTATCTCCCCCTCCGAGTCACGTCTACCATTATAGCACATTTTTGTGGGGGGCGACGCGCCGCGTCCGGTTGACGATCCCCGCGGGCGTGTGGTATAACGCAGGTGTCGGATTTGCATGACAGAAGATGTCGGCAGGACAGGCGATGACGGGAACGAGTAGCCGGCGGATGGCCGCATCCAGAGAGCCGGTGGGGGCTGCGAACCGGCTGCGGGCCGCCGCGCGAATTACCTCCCCGAGCCGGTCCGGCGAACGGGCGCCGTCCCGAGTAGCCGGACCCGGTTGCGCCCGTTACAGCGCGCATCGAGCGAAAGCGTACGCCGTGCGGCGGCGCTTTAACGAGGGTGGTACCGCGGGTGGCACAGTCCTTCTCGTCCCTTGGGAGAAGGGCTTTTTTTGTTGATCCGCGGTCTGCATCGCCGCGCGGACGGACAGGAACGATACCGGTGAATGGAGGAGTCGGAAACATGTCGGAACGCACGGATCTCACGCCCGCCCAGCGGGCGGAAGTGGAGCGGCAGCTTGCGGTCATCCGCCGCGGCGTCGTGGAAATCGTGCCGGAGGAGGAGCTGGAGGCGAAGGTGGCCGAATCCGTCCGAACGGGGAGGCCGCTCAAGGTGAAGCTCGGCCTTGACCCGTCCGCGCCGGACATCCACATCGGTCATACGGTCGTGCTGCACAAGCTGAGGCAATTCCAGGAGCTCGGCCATCACGTCCAGCTCATCATCGGCGACTTCACCGGCCGGATCGGCGACCCGACCGGCAAATCCGAGACGCGCAAGCAGCTGTCCGAAGAAGACGTGAAGCGCAACGCCGAAACGTACCGGAAGCAGATCTTCAAGATCCTCGATCCGGACAGGACTTCGATCCATTACAATTCCGAATGGCTGGCGCCGATGACGTTTGCCGACGTGGTCGGGCTCGCCGCCAAGATGACGGTCGCCCGCATGCTCGAGCGGGACGATTTCACGAAGCGGTACCAGTCCGGCCAGCCGATCAGCATCCATGAATTCTTCTATCCGCTCATGCAGGGATACGATTCGGTGGCGCTGGAAAGCGACATCGAGCTCGGCGGGACCGACCAGAAGTTCAACCTGCTCATGGGCCGGATGCTGCAGAAGGAATACGGCAAGGCGCAGCAGGTCGCGATCATGCTGCCGCTGCTCGAAGGGCTCGACGGCGTGAACAAGATGAGCAAGAGCCTCGGCAATTACATCGGCATTGACGAAGACCCGAACGAGATTTACGGCAAGGCGATGTCCGTGCCGGACGAGCTGATGCTGAAATATTTCGAGCTCGCGACGGACATGACGCTCGAGGAACTGGAGGCGCTGCGGAGGGGACTTGAGGACGGTTCCGTCCATCCGCGCGATGCGAAGATGCGCCTGGCCCGCACGCTTGTCCGGCTGTATCACGGCGAAGAAGCGGCGGAGGCGGCGGAGCGGCATTTCGTGACCGTATTCCAGCAGCGCGAGCTGCCCGAGGACATCCCGGAAGTGGAACTTTCGGCCGGCGAGCTGGAGGACGGCGTGATCCGGATCGTAAAGCTGCTGACGGCGCTCGGGCTCCAGCAGTCCGGCAGCGAGGCGCGGCGCAGCGTGCAGCAGGGCGCAGTGCGGGTGAACGGGCGCCGGATCGAAGACCCGAACGAGCTCATCCGTCCGCAGGACGGCGACATCGTGCAGGTCGGCAAGCGGAAATTCGCAAAAATCCGGCTGGTTTGAACAAACCGCCGAAACGGCAAAAGGGCCGCCTTCCCCGGACAGGGGAAGGGGCCCTTGTTCGTTCCGGCCGGCATCAGCGGCTGTAGAACTCGACGATTTGACGTTCGTCAATGTCCTGCGACAGCTCGGAACGTTCCGGCAGCCGGACGTAGCGGCCTTCCATCGTCTGCTCGTTGTACTCGAGGTAAGCCGGCAGGTGGCGGCGAGCTTCAAGCGCTTCCTTGACCACCTTCAGGTTGCGGCTGCGCTCCCGCAGGCTGATGACGTCGCCCGGCTGAACCGTATACGACGGGATGTCGACCTTCCTGCCGTTGACCGTCACGTGGCCATGGGCGACCAGTTGACGCGCCGCCGGGCGGCTCGTCGCGAAGCCGAGGCGATAGACGAGATTGTCCAGCCGGCTCTCCAGCAGGATCATGAAGTTCTCGCCCACGATCCCTTTCATCTTGGAGGCCCTTTCGAAGAGGTTGCGGAACTGTCTCTCGCTCAGACCGTACATGAAGCGCAGCTTTTGCTTTTCCTGCAGCTGCAGGCCGTAGCCGCTCAGCTTGCGGCGCTGGCCCGGGCCGTGTTGTCCCGGCGGATAGGGCCGCTTCAGTTCCTTGCCGGTGCCGCTCAGCGAAATGCCGAGCCGACGGCTCAATTTGAATCTGGGTCCAGTGTAGCGTGCCATGTGTGTGAATGTTCTCCTTCTTCAAATGGTGGTTTGAAAAAGGGTAACGATTCGCCGACGCCGCCTTGCAACCGGACAAGCCGGTCCCAGCGGGCAGAATCCAGCCGCGGCCCGCCGGCGGCAACGCCGGGAGGGTGACACACAAACCGTAGCCCCATTCAACAATATAGATATTATAGAGAAATGCGGAACAATGTCAAGGCGCTTCTGGCGCTTTCCGTTCCTCCGACCGGCCGCGGACGCATCCGGTTTCCGGAGGCGGTGAATGCGGATGCCGTCGGAAGCATCTTCCCGATTAGGAAAAAGGTCCCGATCCTGCGTCCGCAGGGTTCGGCATGAAATGAAAAACTAGTGCAAAAAGATTAAAAATAAGGTATGATAGGGTTATTATGTGACCGGATGGAATCGAAAGGTTCCAACTTGAATCGCCGTATGCGGCAGGAAGGGTTGCCTATGCGCGATCACGAAGTCGACGGTTCGCCTTCCCCGGCCCGGAACGCGGGTGAAGAGCGAAATAGGCCGATCCGGCCGCTGCTTGCGGACAGTTTCGGGAAGTGGTTGGAAGAGATCAGGGACGGCAGGGCATGGTCCGGGTGCGCGTTTCTCCTGTTCGGCATCGATGGCGAAACGCTGGCGCGATCCGGCGACGTGCCGGAAGAAGCCGAAGCGGCGCTTCAGCATTGCGCGCTTCGGGCCGTCCGGTCCGGCGCCGCCGTGGAGGCGGACCGGACACCTGACGGAACCTTTCTGGCGGCGTATCCCGTGGCGGAGCCGGACAACCGGAGCATTTGCGCTGCGCTCGGGTTTGTCATGCCGTCCGATCTCGGAACGGATGCCTGCCGGTTGCTGACGGAATCCGGAGCCCTGCATTTCCGGGGCAAGCTCGCGTCCGCCGCGGAACATCGCCTGCTGCACCGCATCATGCTGTTCCAGCGGGAAGCCGACAAGATATGGAAGCGAAAAGATCTGCTTTACGACTCCGTGCGCAGGTTGCATGATCAGATCGACGTCCCGTCCCTGCTCAAGGAGATCATCCGCATCATCGAGACGCTGTTCCCCGGCGCGGAATTGGAACTGCACCTCTCCCAGGACCATGCGGCTGTCGACCGGCGCATCAAACCGCTTGTCTTCAAGCAGGGCGTCGACGAGATTTGCGCGCGTTCCTTCCTCGAAAGCCGCCCGATTACGGAATACGGCGAAGACGGATCGGTCGAGGTCGCCGTGCCGTTCTCCGGCAAGCAGGCGGTGTACGGCGTGCTGGATCTGAAGCTGAAGGCCGGGGAATGGAACGAAGCGGAGCTGCCCCACTTCGTCATGCTGGCGCAGGAAGCCGGATCCGCGTTCGAACATGCGAAGCTGTACGAGCAGTCGAATCAGCTCATCGCGGAATTGCAGCTCATCAATGACATGGCGAAGCGGCTCAACCGGTCGCTCCGTCCGCAAGAGATCTTCGAGTTCGTGACGACCGAGTTCCTGAACGTCTTCAAGGCCGAATTCTGCTGCGTGCTGCAATTCGACCGCGACGAGCGCCGGTTCGTCGTGGTGTCTTCCAACATACCGGAGCTGGTGAACGAGAGATTCCCGTCGGATTACGGTTTCTGCGGCGTCGTGATGCGGACGAGGGAACCGCTCATCATATCCGATTACAGGGAAACGGGCAACGTGCCATCGAAGCTGATGGAGATCACCGGGGCAAGGTCGCTCATCGCCTCGCCGATCTTCGTCGACGGAGAGGTCGGGGGCGTCATCCTGGTCGCCCACCGAAGCCCGAATTTCTTCTCGTACGACAATTACAAGCTGCTGCAGGTCATCTCGTCGCACGTCGGGCTTGCCGTCGCGAACGCCACGCTCCATGCCGCCGTCCGGCGAATGGTCATCACGGACCATCTGACCGGCCTGCACGCCCGGCATTACCTGAACGAGCAGATCCAGCTCAGGCAGCGCCAGGATCCCGCGGGCTCCCTGATTCTCGTCGATATCGATTATTTCAAGCGCGTGAACGATACCTACGGACATCAGATCGGCGACCGGATCCTGATCCAGGTGAGCCACGTCATCAAGTCCTGCATCCGCGAGACCGATATCGCGGCGCGATGGGGCGGCGAGGAGCTGGCCGTCTATCTGCCGCTCGTGCGCATCGATCAGGCGCTGCGCGTCGCCGAGCGGATCCGGCAGCGCGTCGAGGCGGAGACCGACCCGGACGTCACCGTCTCTTGCGGCGTGTCCGAATGGACGCGGGACGACGAGAAGATCAGCCCCGAGACGCTGTTCTACCGCGCCGACATGGCGCTCTACGCGGCCAAGAATCACGGCCGGAACAGGGTGATCGCCGGGTAGGCGGTCGCGGATCCTCCTGCGGCGCCGGACCGACCGGCTTTTTTGCTTTCGGATTCCTTCCGCATAACCGGGCGGACGGCGGGGACAGCCTATAGCGGAGAAACCCGGAAGTGCGGGAGGAATGTTGCATGAACCGCCGATTTCACATCCGCCGTTTCGGATGTTTGCTCGTCGCGCTGCTCGCGTCCGTTCAGGCCGGATGCGCCGGACCGGATGCGGATGAAAATCCGGAGAAGGTGCTCTCCGTCGCCTCCGCCGGACTGGAAGGGGTCGACCGGTATACCTTCCGGATCCGTTCGTTCGTTCGCTCCGGCGGAATCGAGCTGCAGGAGCTCGAATCCTGCGAGGGTGAGATCGCCGGCCATGCCGTGCGCGCGATCCGCAGCCTGTCCGGCGGGAGCGCGCGGGCGGCCGCCGCGGTCGAAACCCCGGCTTCCCGGCTGGCGGCGCTTGCGCGGGAGAGGGCGCGGGTCGAATTCGCCGACCGGGACGCGCGCCGCCTGATGCTGCGCGTGACGCTTGAGGGCGACGCGGCGGTGCGGCAGGTCAGGGAGAGGCTGGTGAAGCGGTTCGAACGGGCCGCGGAGCGGGCGGCATCCGAACGGTCGCTGCGGGCGGGCGCGGACGCCGGGGCCGCGGAAAGATACCGGGCGGCCGTCTCGCGGGAGACGGAGCGCTTCCGGCGGGAGCTGGCCGGCTTGCTGGACGGGCTCGAGGCGGAGATGACCGTGCTCGTCACGATCGACCGCAGGACGATGCTGCCGCTCGAGCTTGAGGAAACGACCGTGCTCCGGTACGAGGCGGGCGGCAGGAAGCGCACCGAAGAGCAGGTGACCCGGATGACGCTGGACGGCTTCAACGGAAGGCCTTCGTAACCCTCATGTTGCGGAAATTTGCGGGAGGTGGAGAAAATGCGGGATCCGCGGATGATCGAACTGGCGGACTTGCTGGCCGGCTACTCCATCGAGGTTCAGCCGGGCGAAAATGTGCTGATCGAGACGATCGACGGCGGGAAGGAGCTGGCCAGGGCGCTGGTCGAAGCCGTCGCGAAGCGCGGCGGCCGGCCGTTCGTCTCGTTCACCGACCGGTCCGTGCTGCGCGCCGTTCTGCATCATGCGACGCGCGAACAGCTCGAAGCGTGGGCGGCGTTCGACCTGGAGCGCATGCGCCGGATGCACGGCTATATCGGCATCCGTGCCGGCGACAACATCAGCGAGCTGGCCGACGTGCCAGAGGAGAACATGCGAATGTACGAACGGCTGTACATGAAGCCGGTACATCTCGAGCAGCGCGTCAAGCACACGAAATGGGTCGTCCTGCGCTGGCCCACGGCGTCGATGGCGCAGCTTGCGGGCATGAGCACGGAAGCGTTCGAAGATTTCTATTTCCGGGTGTGCAACCTCGATTACGCGAAGATGGAACGGGCGATGGAGCCGCTCAAGGCGCTGATGGAGCGCACCGACCGGGTGAGAATCACGGGCCCCGGCACCGATCTCGGCTTCTCGATCCGGGGCATCGGCGCGAAAACATGCTCGGGCAGGCGCAACATCCCCGACGGCGAGGTGTTTACGGCGCCGGTGCGCGATTCCGTGAACGGCACGATTACCTTCAATACGCCGAGCAACCGCGACGGATTCACGTTCGAGGGAATCCGGTTCACGTTCCGGGACGGCCGCATCGTCGATGCCGAAGCGAACGACACCGCGCGCCTCAACCGGATTCTGGACACCGACGAAGGAGCGCGATACATCGGCGAATTCAGCCTCGGGTTCCATCCGCACATCCTGCACCCGATGAACGATACGCTGTTCGACGAAAAAATCGCGGGCAGCCTCCATTTGACGCCGGGGCAGGCCTACGAGGAAACCGACAACGGCAACCGCTCCGCCATCCACTGGGATCTCGTGCTCATTCAACGTCCCGAGTACGGCGGCGGTGAGGTGTGGTTCGACGACCGGCTGATCCGCAAGGACGGCAGGTTTGTCATCCCCGAGCTGGAAGGGCTGAATCCGGAAAATTTGACGTAGATTGCCCGATCAAGCAGGTTCCTCTTGTAGACGGCGGGAAATCACGTTATCATGAAGGAAAGCTCAACCTTTTTCCTTTGGAGGGAATCGACATGTCCAACAATGCGGCAATCGTGGATATTTCCCAGACGGCCAACCGGTTCCGTTCGTCGATCGTGCTGCAAGCCGAGAACAAGTACATCGACGTCAAGAGCATTCTCGGCCTGTTCACGACGCTGGTGAGCGGCCATTCGTACGAGCTGCACGTGCACGGACCGGACGCCGAAGAGGCGAAGGCGGCGATGGCGGAGGTATTCGCGAAGCACAATCTGAACGTCAAGATCGTCTCGGACTGATTCCTCCCGCTCTCACCCTCCCGTCCCGTGTCCCCGGTCGCGGCCTGCGCGCCCGGACGCCCGAACTTGAGGTTGAGGTTGAGGTTTGCCCCGAATTCGTCTAATATATTTTTGTATAAGGCGGCGCGGGCGGCCGGAGGAGGGAGAGTACCGTGTCTTCACCGTCGGATGTCATGGTTCACCTGAATCAGAAGGCGCTCCTTCTTCTTCAGGAAGATGCGGATAAAATCGAGAAACTGATCAAGGTCCAGATGGACAATCTGACCACGCGCAAATGTCCGCTCTACGAGGAAGTGCTGGACACCCAGATGTACGGATTCTCGCGCGAGGTCGATTTTGCGGTCCGTGCCGGACTCATCAGCGAATCGATCGGCAAGCAGATGATCCAGACGCTGGAACGGAAACTTGCGTTGCTCTACGAAGCGCTGGGCGAAGGAAGGCCGCCTCGCTGAAGGCGGCCTTTCGTGCTTGGCTGTCCCTTACTTGCGAGCTTCCGGTTCCTTTCGATACAATGGGTACATATGGAAGCAGAGGAGATGACGAAGATGACCGACAACGTTCTCGGCGGCAACATTCGCATATCGGACGACGTCGTCGCCACGATCGCCGGGATGGCGGCGCTGGAGACGCCGGGCATCGCCGGCATGTCGGGCGGCATTTCGGAAGGGCTCGCCAAGCGGCTCAGCGGCAAAAATGCGCAAAAAGGCGTGACGGTCGAAGTCGGACAACTGGAAGCCGCCATCGATCTCCGCGTGATCGTGCAGTTCGGCATTCCGATCCATACGGTGTGCCGTCAGCTTCAGGACAATGTGCGTCAGGCCGTGGAGAACATGACCGGGCTTCGCGTCGTCGAGGTGAACGTGAAGGTGGAAGGCGTCGCGTTCAAGGACGAGGAGAAGGAGGAGACGCCGCAGCGCGTCAATTGATCAAGAGGTTCAAGCAAAGCGGGACGGTTCCCGGAAGGGAACGCGGTCCCGCTTTTTTGCCGCATGAGGCTCATCTCCGGCGCGCCTGGATCGTGGCGAACCTCGGAGCGTCGGGCCTCGTGCCGCGCGTCGCCTGTTCCTGTTCGAGCCGCGTTACCCGATTGTATTCCCGCGAGATGCTGAGCAGGATGCCGATCGACGCGAGCGTGACGATGATCGAAGAGCCGCCGTAACTGATGAGCGGCAGCGTTACGCCGGTGATCGGAATGGCTCCGATGACGCCGCCGATGTTGATGAACGCCTGGAATCCGATCATGCTCATGATGCCGACGCCGACGAGCGTGCCGTATGGATCCGGGCAGCGCAGCGCGATGACGAGGCCGCGCCAGATGAAGGCGAGATAGGTCAGCAGGAAGATGACCGATCCGATGAATCCGAATTCCTCGGCAATGACCGAGAAAATGAAGTCGTTGTACGGAAAGGGCAGATACTTCAGCTTTTGCACGCTGTGCCCGAATCCCGCGCCCGTCAGCCCGCCGTGCCCGAGCGCTTCGAGCGACTTGACCAGATGATAGCCGCTGCCCAGCTCGTCCTCCAGCGGATGGAGATACGAGGTGAGCCGGTCGATCCGGTACGACCATGTTTTGGGGTCCGTCAACATCGAGACGCTCACGAACGCCGTCATCAGGATCGCCGCGACCAGGCCGAGCACGGCGAGGTGCTTCAGCCTGGCGCCGCCGGTGAACAGGATGACCGACGCGAACACCGCCACCACCAAGGCGGAGCCGAGATCCGGCTGCAGCATGATGAGGATGCAAACGAACGCGATGACCAGCGCGACCGGCAGCAGGCCGCGCTTGAAATCGCGGAACCGCTCGTCCTTCTTGGTGATGACGGCGCCCAGGTACAGGATGAGCGCCAGCTTCGCGAATTCGGTCGGCTGGATGCCGAGCGGGCCGACGCCGAACCAGCTTCGCGCGCCGTTGCGCTCCACGCCGACGAACGGCACGAGCGCAAGCATGATCATCGCCGGAATGAAGAACAGCACATAGCCCCTTTTATACCGTCGGTACGGAATGTTCATCAGCACCAGCAGCAGAAACGTGCCCGCCGCGATCCAGACAAGCTGCCTTTTCGTGAAATAGAGCGGATCCCGGTTGAACACATCGGAGGCGAGCGTATAGTTCGAACTGGCGCTGAACACCATGACGAGCCCGAATCCGACCAGGAGCAGCGTCAGAATGAGCAGCGGGAAGTCCGGTCTGCCGCGCGGGCCGCTGTTCTGCTGCGCGTTCATGGAAATCCGCCGGTCAGCTCAGCAGCGTTTTCAGTTCATTCAGCCGCTGCTTCGCCGCGTTCAGGATCGGTTCGGGAATGGGCGATTCGTAGTCGAGTCCGTGCGGGAACGTCGCCTTGCCGATATAGACGTGCTCGATGGCCAGAATGGCGTCGGGAGATTCCAGCCTGCCTTCCACGGCGCGCGCGTTGATGCGAAGGTAGTAGTCGTCTCCGTTCGCCTTGTCTTCCAGCTTCAGATCGTAGGTCGCGCGGTTATATTCCCACTGCCAGCGTACGAACCCGAGCTTCTCCGCGGATTCGTCGAGATGTTCAAGATCGCAGGTGATGCCGTTCAGGCCGGTCTCTTCGAGAATCATGGATTGCGGTTCCTCCTTCGGTTGTGCCGGGCTGAATCTTGGGCCGGCGATTCTCTTAACTCATATTAGTATGTTTGACCCTGCGCGCGCAAGCCTGCAAGGCACGGCGAATTTCACACGGGAAGCCGGTTTTGATAAACTGATGGAGTGGAATCCTGCGGCGGCGGCCGGAAAGAGGAGGCGGAAGCATGCGGGAGAAGACGGGATCCGCCGGAGATCTGGCGCGGCTCCTGCCGGACATGACGGCATGGAGGCGGCATCTGCACATGCATCCGGAGCTGTCGTTCCGCGAGGTACGGACATCCGCCTGGATTGCGGAGCGGCTCAGGGAATTCGGATGCGACGAGGTGCGCACGGGCGTCGGCGGCACCGGAGTGGTCGCCGTCATCCGGGGATCGAGGCCCGGACCGGCGATCGCGCTTCGCGCCGACATCGACGCGCTGCCGATCCAGGATGAAAAGGACGTGCCCTACCGTTCGACCGTGCCCGGCGTCATGCACGCCTGCGGTCATGATGCGCACACGGCGGCGCTGCTCGGCGTCGCCGCCCACTACGCGGCTAAGCGGAACGGCATGGCCGGGGAACGGCGGCTCATCTTCCAACCGGCGGAGGAGATGACGCCCGGCGGGGCGGTCGGCATGATCGAAGGCGGGGCGCTGGACGGCGTGTCCGCCATTTACGGCGTCCATCTGTGGACGCCGTTGCCCGTCGGCACGGTGGCGAGCGCGCCGGGGCCGGTCATGGCGACCGAGGATGAGTTCGAGCTGGAGTTCCGGGGCAGGGGCGGCCACGGCGGCATGCCGCATGAGACGGTCGACGCGATCGCGGCCGGCGCCGCGTTTGTCCAGGGCGTGCAGACGATCGTCAGCCGGTCGGTCGATCCGCTCGAGCCGGCCGTCGTCTCGATCGGCATGTTCCATGCCGGCTCGGCACCGAACATCATCGCGGAGGTCTGCCGGCTGTCCGGAACCGTCCGCACGTTTGACATGAACGTGCGGGAGCGGGTGCGGGAGAGGCTGCAGGCTTCGGCGGAGGCGGTCTGCCGGCAGTTCGGCGCGGAATATTCGCTTGACTGGCGGCACGGCTACCCGCCGGTCGTCAACGACGAGCGGGAGGCGGAGCGGTTCTTCGCGGTGGCCCGCGGACTGTTCGGCGAGGAAGCGGTCCGGAGGATCCGGCCGTTCATGACCAGCGAAGATTTCGCCTACTATCTGCAGCGCGTTCCCGGCTGCTTCATGTTCGTCGGGGCGGGGAACGCGGAATGCGGCGCCGCCTGGCCGCACCATCATCCGCGATTCGACATCGACGAGCGGGCGATGCTGCAGGCGGCGCGGCTGCTCGTCGCGATGGCCGAGCATCGCGCGGAAGAAGCGGCGTCCGCGTGATGCGCGGCCGCGGTCGACGGCCGCACACGCCGTGTGACCTGGCTCGCCTGGCATTCATCGCTTCGTATGCCCCGCAGCCGATCCGGCAAGCCTAACGGAGGGCCGGCGCGCAGGCTGTGAGGCAAGATGGGCCGGCCGGCAATGATCCGTCTGAGGAGGGTAAGCCATGGCGAAGACGGTCAGGGACATCATGTCGACCAATCCCGTGACGGCGACGACGCAGGACAACATCTACGAATGCGCCCTGCTGATGAAGCGGCACGACATCGGATTCGTGCCGATCGTCGACGGCCGCAGGCTGGTCGGCGTCGTGACGGACCGCGACCTCGTCGTCCGCGGTTATGCGGAGAAGCACTCGGGATCGACTTCCGTGACCGAAGTGATGACGACGGATGTCCGCACGGTGCCTTCTTCGATGAGCGTCGACGAGTGCGCGCGGATGATGGCCGAGAACCAGATCCGGCGTCTGCCGGTCGTGGACAACGGCGATCTGGTCGGCGTCGTCTCGATCGGCGACCTGGCGGTCCGCGAGATCTTCGTCAACGAAGCGGGCGAAGCGCTCAGCGCCATCTCCGAGCACGAACACCGCGAGCCGTCGGCGGTCCATTGACGGACGGGGCCCTTCGGCTTACCGCCGAAGGGAGTTTCCCCGCGGGGGAACCCGAACATTCCGGTGATGGCGATATCGGATTTCTTCGCATCAATGGAGGCATACATACATCATGGGCATTGACATATCGCCAGGGTGGCGGCGGATGGCGGGCCTGCTGCTGCTCGCCGCGGCCATTTCGGCCGCCGCGGGTTGCGCGGCCGGGAACGAACGGACGGGAGCATGGGAGTCCGTATGGGATGACTATCCGGAACTGCGCGGCAAGAAGGCCGAGGAAGCGGTCGTGGAGCGCGTGATCGACGGCGACACGTTCGTGACCCGCGAAGGCTGGCGGGTGCGGCTGATCGGCGTGAACGCGCCGGAAATTTCCGGACCCGTCGAATACTTCGGGAGGGAAGCCGCCGACTACGCGAAGCGCATGCTCACCGGACAGCTCGTCTGGATGTTCCGCGACGTGTCGGAGACCGACCGCTACGGCCGCCTGCTGCGGTTCGTTTTTCTTCCGGGAGACCGGCTCATGTTCAACGAACGGCTCGTCCTGGAAGGGTACGCGAATGCGGCGACCTATCCGCCCGACGTCAGCCTCGCGGACCGGTTCCGCGAGGCGGAGCGCAAGGCGCGGGAAGCCGAAGCGGGCCTCTGGGGCGACGGGGCGGCGGAGGCGGCCGAATCCGCATCCGGCGGGGAGCCGGCGGACGGAGGCGGCGCAGCCGGCGCTTCGGACGTCGCGCGGTCGAATGCCTGTCCGTCGCCCGCCATCAAGGGCAACATCAACTCGCGAGGCGAGAAAATCTATCACGTCCCCGGCAGCCGCCATTACGACCGGACGATCGCGGAGGTCTGGTTCTGCACCGAGGAAGAGGCGGAAGCGGCGGGATTCCGCGCGCCGAAGAACGGTTGACGTCCGGCGGCGGACAGAGGGTCCCCTGCGGTCGGATGGCAGGGGACCCGTCTTGTGCAAAAACCCGGATATTCGGGCTTTTCCCGTTCGGGTTGTCCGCCCGCGGCAGCCCCTGCCCCAACCGGGCAAGGCGACCCGCTGCGGCAAACCCGGCAGCGGCATCCCGCATTGCGCCGGAGTTGCGGGCCGGATCGTGCGTTCCGGCGGAGGTTGCCGATTGCCCGGCGGGCATGGGCCCGCTTTTTCTTTTAAATTCGGCCGGCATAAAAAGAATGCCCCGCTCCCATACTGTTACCAAAACGTGTGAGGTGGGATGCGATGCATGCGGCCGGCGGTCCGCTGATAATCCAGGGCGATGATTGCGTGCTGCTGGATGCCCGTCATCCGGACGCCGGGGCGGCGCGCGAACAGTTGGCCCGCTTCGCCGAACCCGTGAAGCGGCCGGGGGATCTGCACACCTACCGGATCACGCCGCTCTCCGTCTGGAACGCGGTGGCATCCGGCCTTACGGCGGAAGAAATGGCGGATGTCCTGATCGCCTGGAGCCGATACGATGTGTCCGCGCGGTTGCTCGAGCGGATCGGCGTCTGGGCGGGGCGATACGGCAAAATCACGCTGGAAGCGGACGGAGACGGCGAAGAATCGCTGGTCCTGACGGTCGACGGCGGCATCGCCGAAGAACTTTGCGGGCTCGGCCTGCTGCCGGGTCGCGGCGAGCCGGCGGAGGACGGACGGGTCCGCTGGCGCGTGCCGGCCGGGCGCCGCGGAGAGCTCAAGCGGGAGCTGGCGAGGCAGGGGTATCCGGTGCTCGACCTTGCGGGGTACCGCCGGGGCGGACGGCTTGCGGTCGAACTCCGGACCGTGACGAGATCGGGCGCGCCCTTCCGCCTGCGCGACTATCAGGAGCGCGCAGTCGAGCTGTTCTGCGGGGAGGGGGGAAGCGGCGTCATCGTGCTGCCCTGCGGCGCGGGGAAGACCATCGTCGGCGTCGCGGCGCTCGCGAGGCTGCAATGCGAAGCGCTCATCCTGACTCCCGGTGTGACGGCGGCGCGGCAATGGCGGTCCGAGCTGCTCGACAAAACGACGCTGACGGAGCGCGACATCGGCGTGTACGCGGGCGAAGAACGCGAGGTGCGCCCGGTGACGATCGCGACCTATCCGATCCTGACCACGCGGAGTCCGAAATCGGAAGACTACCGCCACATGAGGCTGTTCGGCGAGCGGGACTGGGGACTCATCATCTATGACGAAGTGCATCTGCTTCCCGCGCCGGTGTTCCGCATGACGGCCGACCTGCAGGCGAGGCGGCGGCTGGGATTGACGGCGACCCTCGTCCGCGAAGACGGGCGGGAAGAGGACGTGTTCTCGCTGATCGGCCCGAAGCGGTTCGATCTGTTCTGGAAGACGCTGGAGACCAGGGGATGGATCGCCCGGGTGTCGTGCACGGAGATCCGCATCCCGCTCGATCCGTCCGCCGCCGCGGAGTACGCGTCCGCCGGCCCGCGGGCGCGCATCCGGATCGCGGCCGAGAATCCCGCGAAGCTGCGCGTCGTCCGGGAGCTTCTCGACCGCCATGCGGGGCAGCCGGTGCTGATCATCGGTCAGTATCTGCGCCAGCTGCGGCAGATGGCGGCCGCCTGGGGAGTGCCGCTGATCACGGGCGAGGTCGGCCATGAAGAGCGCGAGCGGCTGTACGCCCGCTTCCGCCGCGGCGAGGAACCGGTCCTGATTGTCTCGAAGGTGGCCAATCTCGCCGTCGACCTGCCGGACGCCGCCGTCGCCGTGCAGGTCTCGGGCAGCTTCGGCTCGCGCCAGGAGGAGGCGCAGCGGATCGGGCGCATCATGCGGCCGAAACCGGGGACGAACGAATGCTGGTTCTACACCGTCGTGACCGAGGGGACGAAGGAGGAGGAATACGCGCGCCGGCGTCAGCTTTTCCTGGCCGAACAGGGCTACAGCTACCGGATCGTGCGGCGGCCGGAGGCGGGCGCGGACGGAACGGAGGCGGCGAAATGCTGACGCGCGAATGGCTGCGGAGACTGCCGCCCGGGGCCGATGACCGGTTCGCCGCCGAGCCGCCCTGGAACGGGGGCGGGGAAGGCGGCTGCTGGGCCGAGCGCGCGGTCCGTCCGGAGGAGACGGCGAAGGCGGTCGCCGCCATGGGCCGCGGGACGGCCGACGCGCTGCGGGCGATCCTGATCCGGTTCGGTTCGCTGCCCTTCGAACCGGAGCAGTTCGAAGCGGCGGCCGGAGAGGCGGGCCTGTCATCCGGAAGGGCCGCGCGGGTGCTCGAACGGCTGCGCGCGGCCGGCATCGTGTTCACGGTGCGCAAAACCTGGGGAGACCGGCTTCATTTCGTCGCGTCCGACGCGATGGCCGCGTGGACGGCGGCGCTGCTTCCGGCGGATGTGCGTCCGCTCGCGGACGGCCGGAAATCCGCGCGTCCGCTGCAGGATTACCGGGAACCGTTCGGCCTGCAGCTCATGCAGATGCTCGCCGAATGGGCCAAACGGGGCGTTGTCATTCCGGCGGACGGCTCCGTTCCGGCCCAGGCGGCGGCCGCCGCCGCGGCCAGGCTGTCGTTCGGGCCGGAAGCGCTCGAGCCGTTTGCGGAACGCTTCGGCCCGAACGGCCGGCATACATCGCCGCTCAGGCTCGGGTTGGCCGCGGCGCTTCACCTCGGCCTGCTGGCGCCGACCGGCGGCCGGCTCGCCTGGCGCCGGGATGCGCTGGCCGCCTGGCTCGCGGAGGAGGCCGGACGCCGCGAACGGGATCTGCTCGCGTTCGTGACGGACCGTCTCGCAGCCAGCGACGCGCGCTTCATGCACGCCGGCGCGCTGCTCAGGTCCCTCGCGGGCGGCGCCTGGTATCCGGCCGAAGGCATCGATGCCTGGTTTGCGCGGCACGTTCCGGAAGCGGCGGCGCACTGGCGCGTCTGGGCCGGGCTGCTCGCCGAACTCGGCTGGATGCAGACCGGCGTCACGGCGGAGGGCAAGCCGGCCGTCCGCTGGCTGATCGACCCGCAGGATCCCGGGACGTCCGCCGGCGCGGCGGAGCCGTCCGGGCGAATCCGCTTCATGCCCGGCGCGGAGCTCGCCGTGCCGCCCGATCTCGACCTGAGGCTCCGGTGGGAGCTGGAGCTCCTTGCAGACCGGACGCAGCCCGGGCCGATGGCGGGCATGCGCCTTTCGGCCGAATCGTACGTGCGCTGGATCGAGGACGGCCGCACGGCCGAAGAAGCGCTGGAGCTGCTGGAGGAGGCCGGAGGATGTGCCGTTCCGGATGATCTGGAGCGGCTGATCCGGGAATGGGACGGATCGGCCGGGCGGATCGCGTTCCGGGAAGCGCTGCTGCTCGTCTGCGACGACCGGGCCGTCGCGGACCGGGCCGCCGCGGAGCCGGCGGTGGCAGAGCGGCTGGGCGAACGGATCGGCGACCGGCATTTCCTGATCGACCGCCGGCATGCGGCGGAACTCCGCCGACTGCTCGCGAAGGCCGGCATTCCGGCGCGCTCCGGAATCGCCGGTTCGAACGCAGGAGAGCGGGAACCGTATCCGGCCGTGCGGAGGTCCGGCGCCGGCGACGGGACGGCGCCTTGCGCCGCGGGAGACGACGTCACGGCGATCGCCGCCGGGCTGCTGACCGGACTCCGGCTGGAGCGGTATGCGCCGGATCCGGAGATTCGGCCGTCCGCGGCGGATCCCGCGCTTCCCGCCGGGGACGGCCGGAGCGCGTTCCCGCCGCCGCCCGCGTCCGGCTTCGCGGAGCCGTTGCGCGCCGGAGCGGCCGAATCACGACGGGCCGAATCCGCATCCGGCGGCGCCGGGCGCAGGCGCGCGGCCCGGTCGGCCGAATCGTCCGCGCCGGACTCCGCCGACGGCGCCGTCGAACGTGCGGTCCGGCCGTCCGACCCCTCCCCGGATCCCGGCGCCATCGGAAGGAACCCGCGGCCCGCCGTTTCCGCCCCGCCGCCGGGCGGCGACGCGCGGATGCGGGCGATCCGCGCCTCCGGTCTGCCCGCGCATTGGTTCGGCACGCCGCGCCGCGTCCATCCGTCCACCCGGCGCGAAATGGTGCGGCGGGCAATCGAGATCGGCGCGGCCGTCCGGATCGTCCGCGGGGGAGCGGCGATGGACGTTTGGCCGGAGCGGCTGGAGGAGACGGACGACGGCTGGCGGTTTTTCGGCCGGCCCGCGGATGCCTCCGATCCGTCGGCCCGCGTCTCGCTGGATGGAAATTCGTGGTCCGAGATGGCGCTCGTTCTCCCCGAATGGATCGGCGAGAGGAAATAACCATTCGAATTTGCCCCCGTGGAATGGTATGATAGTGAACAGAGAACGGCTGTCACGGGGGTGAGGACAGTGGCCATGCAAATGCCGGCAGCCGGGGAGGCCGCGCGTCGCGACGGTCCGTCCGCCGGACCGCTGGACATGGCGGCGCTGCTGATCAAGGCCTACGAATTGGGCGACATGATCAATCAATCGGCCGATGCCGCCGATTATCTATATTGGAAGGCGCAGCTTGAGCGGGACGAGGAGGCGCAGGAGCTGATCCGGCGCTTCCGCAGGGCGAAGGAACGGTTCGAGGAATGCAGCCGGTTCGGCCGCTTTCACCCGGATTACGACGAGGCGAAGCGGGAAGCGGCCGAACTGAAGCGCCGGCTGGACGAGTGCCTGACGGTGCGCCGGTTCAAGGAAGCCGAAAAGGCCGTCGACGACATGCTGCACGAAATCGCCGTCCTGATCGCGCGGGCGGTGTCGGACGACATCAAGGTGCCGTACGGCGATGCGGTGCGGACCGGCTGCGGAGGCGGGTCTTGCAGCGGCGGATGCGCGGCCTGCGGCTGAAGGCGGACGAAACCCGCGCCCGAAGCGCACAGGACGCGGCGGGCGCGCGGAAACGGTGCGGTCTGCGCCGGAGGCGGTCCATGCGGCGGCTGCGGAACACCGCGTGACGCGGCCGCTATCCGGCGCATGGGACGAAGCGGGCGCGGGACGTTGACATCCGGCTGCAGGGGACCGCGTCGTGCCGCGCTTCGGCACATGGATGCGTGCATATCGACGGCGGGCGGGAGGCGGCGGTGCGTGCCACGGGCCGGCCATCGCCGCCTCCCGTTTCCGCTCCGCCGCGGCGGTCCGCGGAGGCGTTCCGCGGAAGGAAAACGCGGCGGCCAGTTCCAGAACGGAGGAGAAAGCGGATGAACGGTGCGTTCGGACAAGAAAGCGGTTACGAAGAACGTCTTTTCCCGGACCGGGTCGGATATGTCGTGTGGGTCAGCGACCATCGCCAGGCCCGGAATCTGGAAAAGTACGGCACGTTGCACTACATTTCGCGGAGAATGCATTACGCCGTCCTCTACATGGACGCGGACAAGGCGGAAGATACCATTCGCAACATCGAACGTCTGCCGTACGTCAAAAAGGTGGAACGATCGTACAGGGGCGAGATCCGGACGGAGTATTCGAAGGATGTGCCGGACAAGACGCGCTCGTACAGCATCTGAACGGTCCTGCCGGCGCGTTCGCGCAGGAATGGGCGTTTGTGATAAAATGGAAAAGAAGGTGCTAAGGTTGATTCCCGCGTGATGGAGGTGTTCGTGATGAAGGACAAGTCGACGGAACGTTGGGGAACGTATGAAACGTTCCATGTCGAGCTCGTCGGCAAGAAAGTGGCCGACATCGTCATCACGAACCACGCCAGAATGCGGTGGATCGACCGGATCGAGCAGACGAGGTCCGAACCGGAGGAGATCGCGGCGTTCCTGTGGGAATGCCTCAAACAGGGAAGGATCGAACCGTATTACCGCAATCAGAACGATGTCTTCGTCATCGACGACGATCTCGTGTTCGTGGCCGAGTTTACCGAATTGCCGGACGAGACCGACCTGGCAGGCCAGCCGCTGCACCGGATGATCGTCGTCACGTTTCTCGGCAAAATGTCCGTGACGATCGAATTGCGCGACCTGAAAACCTATTATTCCTGGCTCCGCCATTCGCGGCGGATGACGCTCATCAAGAACAGCCGCAAGCGGAAATGAAGGGGTTCCCGCACGTGCGCCGGACGGGCGCTTTTTTTATGGCGTTTTGCGGGCGGACGGATGCCGGCATGCGCGTTTCAGGTATAATGGGGGTACGCACGCAGAGGAGTGGGTGTCCGTGCCGCTGAACTTTCACCAACTGCATATTTTCTACACCGTCGTCGACAAGGGGAGCTTCTCCGCGGCCGCCCAGGCGCTGCACATGACCCAGCCCGCCGTGACGATGCAGGTGCAGTCGCTGGAAGACTATTTCGGCACGAAGCTGCTGCACCGCTCGACGAAGCGGATCGAGCTGACGGAAGCGGGCCGGACGCTGCTTCCTTACGCGCGGCAGTCGATCGAGCTGCTCCGCGAGGCGGACGCGGCGATGTCCCGGTTCACGCGGCAGCTCAAAGGCCGGCTGCAGCTCGGGGCCAGCCTGACGATCGGCGAGTACATCCTGCCGCGGCTCCTCGGTCCGTTCGGCAAAGAGTACCCGCACATTTCGATCCGCATGAAGGTGATGAACACGGCGCAGATCATGGAGGAAATCCTGAACCATCAGCTCGATTTCGGCCTCGTCGAGGCGCCGGTCCATCACCCCGACATGCACATGGAGCCGGTCATGAGCGACGAGCTGAAGCTGATCGCCGCCGCGTCGCATCCGCTTGCGCAGAAGCGCGAGGTGACGCTGGCGGAAGCGATCGAGTACCCGTTCGTGCTGCGCGAACAGGGATCCGGCACGCGGCTCGTCATGGAAGAGCAGCTCAAGTCCCGGAACATCGATCCGTGCAGCCTCAAAATTGTCATGGAGCTCGGCAGCACCGGGGCGGTGAAATCGGCCGTCGAGGCGGGGATCGGCATTTCGTTCGTCTCGGCCTCTTCGGTGAAGCACGAGGTCGCCCTCGGCCTGATCAAGATGATCCCGCTGGTCGATGCCGTGTTCACGCGGGAATTCTACTCGATCCATCTGAAATCGGCCTTGCTGCCGATCTCGGCCGTGACGTTCCTGACGTTCCTGAGGGAGAGGGATCTGAAGCAATGGTTGTGAAAACTGCCGTTTCGGCGGGGCGCGCCGATCTGCATACGCATACGACCGCGTCGGACGGTCAAGGCGCTCCGGCCGTCAACGTGCGGCTGGCGCGCGAAGCGGGGCTTGCCGCCGTCGCGATCACCGACCACGACACGACGGCGGGGATCGAGGAAGCGCTGGCGGAAGGCGCGCGCCTCGGCGTCCGCGTCGTGCCGGGTGTCGAGCTCAGCACGATGCAGGACGGGGTGGAGATCCACGTGCTCGGCTATTTTGTGGACTGGCGGGACGAACGCTGGCGGGAGCGGCTTCGCGCGCAGCGGAACGCGCGGGCGAGGCGCAACGCGATGATGCTGGAGCGGCTGGCCGAGCTCGGCCTGCCGGTCGACCGGGAAGAGGTGGAGCGCGCGGCGGACGGGCGGGCGTCCGGCGGTGTGATCGGCCGGCTGCATATCGCGGCGGCATTGGTTGCGCGGGGATACGTCTCGTCGGTCGCCGAGGCGTTCGAACGCTATCTCGGCAACGGAGGCGCGGCCTACGTGCGGGTTCCCCGCCCGACGCCGCGGGAAGCCGTGGACTGGATCCACGAGGCGGGCGGCGCGGCGGTCATCGCCCATCCCGGGTTGTACGGGCGGGACGATCTCGTGGAGGCGCTGCTTCGCGCGGGAGCCGACGGCATCGAGGCGTATCATTCCGATCACGGCCCGGACGACGAGGCGCGCTATGCCGACATGGCCGCAAGGCTCGGCGTGATCGCGACCGGAGGATCGGATTATCACGGCGAGCGCGACGGCAAGGCGTTCCACGGCCCGCTGGGCGGCCGGACGGTGGATGCGTCCGTCGTGGACCTGCTGGAGGCGGCGAGCCGGAAGCATCGCTGATCCGGGAAAGCGCGGCACGGTCATGCCGGCCGCACAGCGGACCGGGCCCGGCTCGCGGCCTCCGCTTGCGCCGCTGATCGGCTCGGACCTTCCGCGGATGCGTCAGGCGAAGTTTTTTCCGCCGTTTTTCGTTTCGATTGCCTTTTCGTTTCGATTGCCGGCCGAAAGCCGCGCCTCACGTCACCGTGCGGACCGGCAGCGCCTTGATGCGTTCCTCATCCGGCGTCACGAACAGCGTCTTCTGGTGATCGTAGATCACGAAGCCGGGCTTCGCGCCGTTCGGCTTGCGGACGTGCCGGACCAGCGTGTAGTCGACCGGCACGAGGCTGGACGATCTTCCCCGGCTGTACCAGGCCGCCAGCATCGCCGCCTCCTCCAGGGTCGCGTTGCCGAAGCCGGTGCCGCGGATGACGACGTGGGATCCCGGAATGTCCTTCGTATGAAGCCACGTGTCGTTCGGCGACGCCAGCCGGTTCGTCAGATAGTCGTTCTGCGTGTTGTTTTTGCCGACATAGATCGGCACGTTTTCCGAAGACGTGTAACAGAGCAGCGCCGGACGGGACGGCTTCCGCTTCTTCGCCGCGGAGCCGGCCCGCCGCTTCAGATACCCCTGTTCCTCGAGCTCCTCGCGGATCTCCTCGATATCCTGCAGCGACGCGTTCTCGAGCTGCGCGAGCAGCGTATCGAAATACGCGATTTCCGCGCGCGCGGCCTCCATCTGTTCCGCCGCGGCCGCCGCGCCGTTCTTCGCCTTGTTGTAGCGCTTGAACCAGCGCTGCGCGTTCTCCGACGGCGTAAGCTGCGGGTCCAGCTCGATCGTGATCACGGGCTGCCGCTCGTCGTAGTAGTTGACGACCTGGACGCTGGACGCTCCTTTCCGGATCGCGTGCAGGTTCGCGATGATCAGCTCGCCGATGACCCGGTACCGGTCCGCCTCCTCCGCCTCCTTCAGCGTCGCTTCCAGCTTCTCGAGCTTTTTCTCGTTTTTCGCCTTCTCGTTCTGCAGGAAGCGGTACAGATCGGCCGATTTCTGGCGGACGAGATCCCGCTCGGCCTTGTCCCCGTAATAGACCTCGAGGCACTCGAGGACCGAAGCGAACGGGCGCGCCGCGCCGTCCAGGTGGGTCAGCCGGGTCACCGAGAAAAAGGTTTTCCCGCCGCTCTCCACGATGTTCGGTTCATACGCATGCGCGCGGAACGCCGCCATCATTTCCCGGAAAGCCCCCCACAGCGCCTCCGGATCGTCCGGCGCGCCGGATGCGGCCGCGCGGTGCACGATCTCGCGCGCGATCAGCGGGCTCAGGCCGGTGAACGCGTCGACCAGCCGCCGTTCCGGCGGCGCGTCTCCGGCCGACGACAGCGCTTCGGCGAAACGACCGAAGTCCTCCGTCTTGATCGGGTCGGCTTTCTCCTGCACGGGCGGCGGCGTATAGGCGCTGCCGGGCAGGACGACCCGGTAGCTGCTGATCGCCGGCGTGACGTGGTGGATGCCGTCGAAGATGCGCCCCGTCGCGGGGTCCATGAGGATGAGGTTGCTGTGCCGTCCCATCAGCTCCACGACGAGCCGCTTCAGCGAGTCGTCCCCGAGTTCGTCGCGCTGGCGGATGTCGATGTACAGCATCCGCTCGCATCCCGGCTGCGTGACGGATTCGATGACGCCGCCTTCGCAGTGCTTGCGCATCAGCATGCAGAACATCGGCGCTTCCAGCGGATTCTGCTGCGGCCGCGTGACCCAGTGGACTCTGGGATACGTCGGATTCGCGGAGAGCAGCAGGCGGGGCTGTCCGCGCAGCCCGCCGCCCCTGAGCTGCAGCACGAGCGTATGGTCGTCGGGTTGATGAATGCGGTGAATCCGGGTTCCGGCGAGCTGCCGGAGCTCGTGCGCGATCGCGCGCACGACCATGCCGTCGAGTGACATCGGAACATGACCACCTTGACGAAAAATGCGTGGAAATATGCGTACACGGACCAATCTCTATCATGCCATAGTTCGGAGAAAAACTTAAGGGGCCGCGTTCCGCCGCACGCCGTCCCGCTCCGTTGGGATATTTCCCCGGTTGTCCGAATAGATTTATCCCTGTAACGAGGCTGTCCGCCCATTCGTTCCCGGGGTGGGCCGGAGAGCGGATTTCGGGAGGGAGACGGATGGAACAGACGATGTGGCACCGGATGAACCCGCGCGAACTCGTCGACGCGCTCGAGAGCGACGCGGAGCGTGGGCTTTCCGCGGCGGAAGCGGAGCGCCGGCTGGCCGGACACGGCCGGAACGAACTCGCCGAAGGAAAGCGCACGCCGCCGATCGCGCTGTTTCTGAACCAGTTCAAGGACTTCATGGTGCTGGTGCTCGCCGGAGCGACGCTGATCTCGGGATTTCTCCGCGAATGGATGGACGCCGCCGCGATTCTGGCCATCATCGTGCTGAACGGCGTGCTCGGCTTCATCCAGGAATATCGCGCCGAGCGGTCGCTGCGCTCGCTCAAGGCCTTGTCCGCTCCGACGGCGCGCGTCGTCCGGGAGGGGAAGGAGCGCGTGATTCCGGCCGCCGAACTTGTGCCCGGCGACATCGTCCTGATCGGGAGCGGCGACCGGGTGCCGGCCGACCTGCGGCTATTGGAAGCGAACAGCCTGTACGTGGAAGAATCCGCGCTGACGGGCGAGTCGGTGCCGGTCGGCAAGCACGCCCGGCCGATCGAAGGGGACGAGCCGGGCACGGCCGATCTGAAAAACATCGCGTTCATGGGAACGATGGTGACGCGCGGCACGGGCAAGGGCATCGTCATCCGCACCGGCATGCGGACCGAGATGGGCAAGATCGCCAGCATGATCGAGCAGGCCGGGGAGGCCGAGACACCGTTGCAGCGGCGCCTCGCGCAGCTCGGCAAGGTGCTGATCGCGGCGGCGATCGCGCTGACGGTCGTCGTCGTGATCGCGGGCATCCTGCACGGCCAGCCGGCCTACGACATGTTCCTCGCCGGCGTCAGCCTCGCCGTCGCGGCCATTCCGGAAGGGCTGCCCGCAATCGTCACGATCGCGCTGGCGCTCGGCGTGCAGCGGATGATCCGCAGGCGGGCGATCGTGCGCAAGCTGCCGTCCGTCGAGACGCTCGGCTGCGCCACGGTCATCTGTTCGGACAAGACGGGCACGCTGACACAGAACAAGATGACCGTCGTCCGGCTCTGGACGGAAGGCCGGACGCTCGAAGTGACCGGGGAAGGCTACGAGCCGCGGGGTGAAGTGCTCGAGAACGGCAGGCCGGTCGATCTGAAACGGGACGCCGCGCTGCGCCGGCTCGTGCAGGTTGCGGCGCTGTGCAACAACGCGCGGCTCGTCCGCGCCGAAGAGGCCGGGCGTCCGGGGCGCGCGGGCAGGCGCGCGGATAACGCGGACGACTGGGTCCTGCAGGGCGATCCGACGGAAGGTGCGCTCATCGTGCTCGCGGCCAAGCTCGGCGTCACGGTCTCGTCGCTCGAAGGGCTGTACCGCCGGGAAAAGGAATATCCGTTCGATTCGGAACGCAAGCGGATGTCCGTGCTCGTCAGCCACCAGGGCGGCCGCCTCGTCTGCACGAAGGGGGCGCCCGACCTGCTGATGGAGCGGTGCGCCTACGCGCTCTGGGACAACAAGGTCGTGCCGTTCACGCCCAGCTTGAGGCAGAAGGCGGCCGAGGCGGCCGAGCGGATGGCCGGATCGGCGCTGCGCGTGCTCGCCCTCGCCTACCGCGACCTGCATCCCCAGGAGCCGGCGGAGCGCGATGCCGACGTCGAGAAGCAGCTCATCTTCGTCGGTCTCGCCGGCATGATCGATCCGCCGCGCCGGGAGGTGCGGGACGCGATCGCGATGTGCCGGCAGGCGGGCATCCGGACGGTGATGATCACCGGCGACCACCGGCTCACCGCCGAGGCGATCGCATCCCAGCTCGGCATCCTGCCGCGCGGCGGCCGGTCGATCGACGGGCGGCAGCTTGCGGCGATGTCGGATAAGCAGCTCGACCGGATCGTCGAGGACACCTACGTCTACGCCCGCGTCGCGCCGGAGCACAAGCTGCGCATCGTCCGGGCGCTGCAGCGCCGCGGCCACGTCGTCGCGATGACGGGCGACGGCGTGAACGACGCGCCGGCGATCAAGGCGGCGGACATCGGCATCGCGATGGGACAGTCGGGTACGGACGTCGCGAAGGAAGCGTCGTCGCTCGTCCTGGCCGACGACAACTTCGCGACGATCGTCGCGGCGGTCGAAGAGGGGCGCGGCATCTACGAGAACATCCGCAAATTCATCCGCTACCTGCTCGCCTCCAACGTCGGCGAAATCCTGACCATGTTCCTCGCGATGCTGCTGGCGCTGCCGCTGCCGCTCGTGCCGATCCAGATCCTGTGGGTGAATCTCGTGACCGACGGCCTGCCGGCGATGGCGCTCGGCGTCGATCCGCCGGAGAAGGATTTGATGCGCCAGCCGCCGCGCGGGGCGAAGGAAAGCATCTTCGCGCGCCGGCTCGGCTGGAAGATCCTCAGCCGCGGCGTGCTGATCGGCCTGTGCACGCTCGGCGCGTTCGTCCTGACGCTGAGGTCGAGCGGCGATCTCAGGCATGCCCAGACGGTCGCGTTCACGACGCTGGTGATGGCCCAGCTCATCCATGTGTTCGACTGCCGCAGCTCGCGGTCCATTTTCCACCGGAACCTGCTGGAAAACCGCTGGCTCGTGCTGGCCGTGCTGTCGTCGCTCGCGCTCATGATTCCGGTGCTGTACGTCGAGCCGCTGCAGGCGATCTTCAAGACGGTGCCGCTGGATTTCCGCGACTGGTCGCTCGTGTTCGTCGCCGCCGGCATTCCGACGTTCGTCATGGGCATCGGCAGCGTCCTCGGCACGCCCGGCCGCCGCAAGCGGAGGCGCATCGTGTACGGCGGCGCCGGCACCATCCCCCGATGACCGTCTCCGTCCGTCGGCGGCCCCGGCGCCGTCTTCCGCCGGACGTTCCCGCGCCGCTCCCGCCGGCGCCCTGCCGCCGCATGCGGTCAAGTGCAAACAAAAGACGCCAGGATCAATACTCCCGTTTCCGCCGCTTGGGGTATGCTGACAGCAGAACAAGCGGACCCGGCGGCATCGCCGGAGACAAGGGAGTGCAAAACCGTGGAATTTGTGAAAATGCATGGCCTCGGGAACGACTTCATCGTGGTGGCGGGCGAGCGGGAGCTGCCGGGAGACGCGTCCGATCTCGCCGTCCGGCTGTGCGACCGCCACTTCGGCGTCGGCGCGGACGGACTCGTCTACATCTTGCCGTCCGAACGCGCCGATTTCCGCATGCGCATCCTGAACCCGGACGGCTCGGAGGCCGAGCAGTGCGGCAACGCGATCCGCTGCGTCGCCAAGTACGTCTACGACCGCGGGCTCGTCGCGCGGGACGAGATCGCGATCGAGACGCTCGGCGCGGGCGTGCAGCGGCTCAAAATCACGTCCGTGGGCGGCAAGGCGGTCCGGGTGCGCGTCGACATGGGCGAGCCGATCCTGCGCGGGCTTGACGTGCCGACGACGGTCGACCGGACGCCGGTCGTGGACCATCCGATCGAGGCGGGCGGCCGCACGTTCCGCTTCACGGCGGTCTCGATGGGCAATCCGCATTGCGTCATTTTCGTGGACGACGCGCCGTCGTTCGATCTTTACCGCTGGGGACCGCTGCTCGAGGCGCATCCGCTCTTCCCGCGCAGGACGAATGTCGAGTTCGTCACGGTCGTCTCGCGGTCGCACGCCGTCATGCGCGTCTGGGAGCGGGGCGCGGGTCCGACGCTCGCATGCGGCACGGGAGCGTGCGCGACGCTGGTCGCTTCGGTGCTCTGCGGGCTCACCGACCGGAGGGCGACGGTGTCGCTTGCGGGCGGCGATCTGTTCATCGAATGGAGCGAAGCGGACAACCGCGTGTACATGACGGGCCCGGCGGCGGAAGTGTTCTCCGGAACGCTTGCCTGACGGCGCCCGTACGGTTAACATAAGGGCATGAGCAATGCCCCGGAAGGACGGGAGAAGCGGCCGGATTCACCGGGCTGCTTTTCTGCTGTCTGCGGGACCCGGGCGCCGCTGGGGAGGAAGACGGATGAGACCGGTTCTGCGGGATGCGCTCAGGACTTCGGTTCTGACCGGCGACGGAGCGATGGGGACGTACCTGCATCAGCTCGGGCATCCGATCGGCGTGTCATACGAGGAATTCAACATGACCCGTCCGGAGACGATCGCCGCCGTGCACCGGCAATATTATGAAGCGGGCGCGCGCGTCATCGAGACGAACACGTTCTCCGCGAACGCGGAGCGTCTGGCCCGATACGGGCTGGAGGACGAAGCCAGGCGCATCAACCGCGAGGGGGTGCGCATCGCGCGCGAGGCGGTCGGCGCGGACGCGTGGGTGGTCGGCGCGGTCGGCGCGATCCGCGCCGGCCGGCTGCGGGCCGTCGGGCTCCCGGCGATCGAACGCGCCCTGGCCGAGCAGATCGACGCGCTGCTCGAAGCGGGCGTGGACGGCATTCTCCTCGAGACGTTCTACGATCTCGACGAGCTGCTGCTCGCGCTTCGCCTCGTGCGGCAGCGGTCCGACACGACGGTCATCTGCCAGCTCGCGGCCGTCGGAACGGAACTGCTCTACACGGGGCTGCCGATCGCCGAAGCGTTCCGCAGGCTCGAGGCGGCCGGCGCGGACGCCGTCGGCTTCAACTGCGAGAGCGGTCCGAACGGCATCCTGCATGCGATCGAGGCGCTGGGCGGAGCGGTGAACCTGCCGATCTCCGTGTATCCGAACGCGGGTGGCGCCGATTACGTCGACGGGCGGATTACGTACGCCGCCGGGCCGGCGTACTTCGGCGACTGCGCGAAGCGTTTCGCCGGGCTGGGCGCGCGGCTGATCGGCGGTTGCTGCGGCACGACGCCCGAACACATCCGGGCGATCGCTTCCGCGTTGGCGGGCATGGCGCAGGATGGGGCACCCGCCGGCGGACAAGCCCGGGCGGCCGCGATGCGGGATGCCGGGGCGAAGGCCGCCGACGCGGCGCCGGCCGCGGAATCCCGGCCGCGGATCCGGGTGACGGCGGAGCCCGCGCCGTCCGCGCCGGGGGGCGAGGCTCCGGGAGGCGGGGACGATCCGACGCTCGTCGAGCTCGTGCGCCGGCGGCCCACCGTCATCGTCGAGCTGGACCCGCCGCGGGATCTCGACATCACGAAGTTCATGGCCGGCGCGCGGGCGCTCCGGGATGCGGGCGCGGACGCGCTGACGATGGCCGACAATTCGCTCGCGGTGACGCGCATGAGCAATCTCGCGCTCGGCGCGATCGTGAAGGAGCGGGTCGGCATCCGGCCGCTCGTGCACGTCGCCTGCCGGGACCGGAACCTGATCGGCACGCAGTCGCACATGATGGGGCTGCATGCGCTCGGCATCGACCACGTGCTCGCGGTCACCGGCGATCCGGCGAAGTTCGGCGATCTGCCCGGATCGAGCTCGGTCTACGATCTGACGAGCTTCGACATGATCCGGATGATCAAGCAGCTGAACGAGGGGATCGCGTTTTCGGGCAAGCCGCTCCGGCAGCGGGCGCGGTTCATCGTCGGCGCCGCCTTCAATCCGAACGTGAAGCACCTGGACAAGGCGGTCAGGCGGCTCGAGAAGAAGGTCGAATGCGGTGCCGATTTCATCATGACGCAGCCGGTGTACGACGCCGCGCTCATCGAGCGGATCGCCGACGCCACCCGCCACATCGGCGTGCCGATCTTCATCGGCATCATGCCGCTGGCGAGCGGCCGCAACGCCGAGTTTCTCCACAACGAGGTGCCGGGCATCGAGCTGTCGGACGAGGTCCGCAGGCGGATGGCCGGGCTGGAGGGGGAAGCCGGCCGGGCGGAGGGGATCCGGATCGCGGAGGAGCTCCTGGACGCGGCGCTGCAATTTTTCAACGGCATTTATCTGATGACGCCTTTCATGTTCTATGACATGACGGTGAGGCTCACCGGGTACGTCCGGGCGAAAGCGCGCCTGGAAACGTGCGAAATCTCTTGTTCCTCCGGCAAAAATGAATTAAAATAGAGTCCAATGGTTACACCTGCCACGGATCGGACCGGAAGCCGCCGCGGCCCGGCCGGGATGCCCAGCGGTCCCGAGGCCGAACGGTGGCGGCGCGGACGTATGCACCGGACGACGGTTGTCAACAATAGTGCAAGCCGCCCGCATACGCAGCGCCGATGCGCGCAAGCGTCGTACCCGTTCATTCCGGCGGTCCTCCGCCGCGGCTTTCGGAACGCGCGGAACGGGTGTGACGACCGGGAGGAGACCTCTATGGCAATCAAACTCATCAACATCGGATTCGGAAACATCGTTTCAGCCAACCGGATCATTTCGATCGTCAGTCCGGAATCGGCGCCGATCAAGCGGATCATCCAGGAGGCGCGCGACCGGCACATGCTGATCGACGCCACGTACGGAAGACGCACGCGGGCCGTCATCATCACCGACAGCGACCATGTCATCCTGTCCGCGGTGCAGCCCGAGACGGTGGCGCACCGCCTGTCCGTGAAGGACGAAGACAACGACGAGTGAATCGGGGCGCATCATGAGAGAAGGATTGCTGATCGTGTTGTCGGGACCGTCCGGCGTGGGCAAGGGCACCGTCTGCAAGGCGCTTCGCCGCATGATGCCGGAGCTCGTCTATTCGGTGTCTGCGACAACGCGTGCGCCGCGGGCCGGCGAGGCCGACGGCGTGGACTATTATTTCAAGACGCGGGAACAATTCCAGGAGATGATCGACCGCGGCTTGCTGCTCGAATACGCGGAGTATGTCGGAAATCTGTACGGCACGCCCCGCGAGCCCGTCGAGCGGACGATCGCGGAAGGCAAGGACATCATCCTGGAGATCGACGTGAAGGGCGCGCTTCAGGTGAAGCGGAACTATCCGCAGGGCGTATTCATTTTTCTGCTGCCGCCGTCGCTGGACGAACTGAGGCAGCGCATCTCCGGGAGGGGCACGGAGACGCCGTCCGTCATCGACACTCGGATGTCGGAGGCGAGCCGGGAGATCAGCATGATTTCCGAATACGACTACGCCGTCGTGAACGACGAGATCGAAGCGGCCTGCCGCCGGATCCAGAGCATCATCATCGCCGAGCATTGCCGGCGCGACCGGGTCGTGCGGGAATACGCGGGCCTGATGCCCCTCATCCAGAAAGCATGAAGAGGTGATGCGGATGCTGTATCCGTCGATTGACGAACTGATGAAGAAGGTCGACAGCAAATATTCGCTCGTCGTGGCGGCCGCCAAGCGGGCGCGCATGCTCAAGGACGGCGCGAAGTCGAAGCTGGAATCGCCCAAATCCCACAAGCCGGTCGGCGTGGCGCTCGAGGAGATTTATCACGACCTCGTCGTCATCGAAGAGGAACCGAACGTCAAGAACGCGAAATAACGGACACGGCAACAACCCCTGGACGCGGGTTGTTCTTTTTTGTTCCCGGGTCCGGAAGGACTGGCGGCCGGAGCAACGGGCCGTCATCGCATCACGGAATCGCAAAACGGACCCGCCGCCTCGAGCGGGCCGGGCGTTTTGCTTGCAAGGAGGAATCGGACGTCCATGGAGACGGGCAGCCTGCGGGGCAGGACGATCGTGGTCGGCGTGACGGGCGGCATCGCCGCGTACAAGGCGGCGGCGCTCGTCAGCCGGCTGACGCAGCGGGGCGCAGACGTGCGGGTGATCATGACGGAATCGGCCACCCGGTTCGTCGCACCGCTCACCTTCCAGGCGCTGTCGCGCAATCCGGTCCATACGGACATCTTCGACGAACGGGATCCCGCCGTCATCTCGCACATCGATCTCGCGGACCGCGCGGACCTCTTCATCGTGGCGCCGGCGACGGCGAACATCATCGCGAAAATGGCCCACGGGCTGGCGGACGACATGCTGAGCACGACGCTGCTTGCGACGACCGCCCCGATCCTCGTGGCGCCTGCGATGAACGTCCACATGTACGCGCATCCGGCGGTGCAGGCGAACCTGAGGCTGCTCGCCGAGCGCGGCGTCCGGTTCGCGGAGCCGGGCACGGGTCCGCTCGCGTGCGGCTACGTCGGCAAGGGCCGGATGGCCGAACCCGAGGAGATTTTGGCCGCCGCCGAGGCGCTGCTTGCGGAGAAGGGAGCCGGCGGGGCGAAGGGGCCGCTGGCGGGCCGTCGGGTCGTCGTGACGGCCGGCGGCACGATCGAGCGGATCGATCCGGTGCGGTACATCACGAATGACTCGTCCGGCAAGATGGGCATCGCGATCGCCGAAGCCTCGCGCGATCTCGGGGCGGAGGTGACGCTCGTCGCGGCGCGCGTGTCCGTCCCGCTGCCCGGCGGCGTCGAAATCGTCCGCGTCGAGTCGGCGGAAGAGATGCTGCACGCGGTCATGGAGCGGTTCGAGGGGGCGGACATCGTCGTGAAGGCGGCCGCCGTCGCCGACTACCGCCCCGCGGTGCGCCACGCTGCCAAGGTCAAAAAGAAGGAGGACCGCCTCACGATCGAGCTCGAGCGGACGCCCGACATCCTCGCCGAGGCGGGGCGGCGCAAGACGCGGCAGTTCCTCATCGGCTTCGCGGCGGAGACGGAGGACCTCGAGGCGAACGCGATGGACAAGCTGCGGCGCAAAAACTGCGATTTGGTGGTCGCGAACGACGTGACGGAGCCGGGCGCGGGCTTTAATACCGACACGAACAGCGTGATCGTGTTCGACGCGGGCGGCCGGGCGGCCGAATGGACGCTTCTTACGAAGCGGGAGATCGGGCTGCGCCTCATGCGGCTCGCGGCGGAGCGGCTGGCCGCGCGGGAGGGCAATCCGGGGTGATCGCCCGCGTCGTCGTCGATGTCGCCGTGCGCCAGACGGACCGTCCGTTCGATTACCTCGTGCCCGAGGAAGCGAGCGTGTGGATCGGGATCGGCAGCCGCGTCGCCGTTCCGTTCGGCGGTCGGACGGTGCAGGGGTTCGTCGTCGGCTTCGCGCGGGAAGCCGAAGTGGAGCCCGAACGGCTCAAGCCGATCGCCGAGCTGCTCGATCCGACGCCGCCGCTCCGTCCCGATCTGATCGAGCTGGCGCGCTGGATGTCCGACACCTACGGCTGCACTTGGACGGCGGCGATGCAGGCGATGATCCCCGCGGCGCTCAAGGGCCGGGCGGAGCGGCTGGTCGGCCTCGCCCGGGACGGCGGACCGGCGCGGGCCGGGGACGGCCGCACCCGGGACGGGGAAGACGTCCCGGAGCCGGAAGCCGCGGAGGGGCTGCCGGAAGAACTGTTCCGCTATCTGGAACGTTACGGGCCGGTGAAGCTCGAGTTGCTGCTGGAGCGGTATCCCGGACATGAGCGCGCGATCGTCGGCGCCTTGCGCGCCGGCATCCTGACCGAATCGGTGCGGGTCCGGGACCGACTGTCGGTGAAGAAGGTGCTGGCCGCTTTCCCGCCGGAAGATCGCGAGGCCGCCCGGTCGGCGGCCGACGCCATGCCGCCCCGGCTGGCGAAGCAGCGGCAGGCGCTTCTGCATATGCTGGAGCGGAGCGGGCCGGTTCCGCTGCGCCGGCTGCCGGAAGAGAGCGGGCTGTCGGAAGCGGTGTTCCGCGCGCTCGCGGACAAGGGGCTGATCCGGATCGAAGCGGTCGAGGAGGACCGCGATCCGTATGCCGGCCGCGCGTTCGCGCCGACCGGGCCGCTTCCGCTCACGGACGCGCAGGCCGCGGCGCTGCATCGCATCGGCCGGGCGCTGGAGAGCGGGCAAGCGGCCGTGATGCTGCTGCAGGGCGTAACCGGCAGCGGCAAGACGGAGGTATACCTGCAGGCGATCGAACGGTGTATCGCATCCGGCCGCCAGGCGATCGTGCTCGTGCCGGAAATCGCGCTGACGCCGCAGATGGTGGATCGCTTCAAGGGGCGGTTCGGCGGCGACGTCGCCGTCCTGCACAGCCGCCTGTCGGCGGGCGAGCGGTACGACGAATGGCGCAAGGTCCGCGACGGCCGCGTCCGGGTGGCGATCGGCGCGCGCTCGGCCGTGTTTGCGCCGTTCGAGCGGATCGGCCTGATCGTCATCGACGAGGAGCACGAATCCTCCTACAAGCAGGAGGAAAGCCCGAAATATCACGCGCGCGACGTGGCGGTGTACCGGGCCGGACAACACGGCGCGGTCGTCGTCCTCGGTTCGGCGACGCCGTCGCTCGAAAGTTTCGCCGCCGCGCGGATCGTGCCCGCGGCCGCGGCGAGGGAAGCAAGCGGGCCGGTCGTCCGGGTCACGCCCGGCGCGGCGCTCCGCTCCGCCGAGTGGCTGCCGCTGCCCGGGAGGGCGCTCGGCAATCCGCTCCCGCCGGTGGAGATCGTCGACATGCGCGCGGAGCTGGCCGCGGGCAACCGGTCGATGTTCAGCCGCCGGCTGCGCGAGGCGCTGACGCTGCGGCTCGAACGGGGCGAGCAGACCGTGCTGCTGCTCAACCGGCGCGGCTACAGCACCTTCGTCATGTGCCGCTCCTGCGGGTACGCGGCCGGCTGCCCGCATTGCGAAATCTCGCTTACCTACCACCGGCGGAGCGGCGTGCTGCGCTGCCATTACTGCGGATATGCGGAACGGCAGCCGGAGGCATGCCCCTCGTGCGGCAGCCCGCACATCCGCTATTTCGGCACCGGGACGGAGCGCGTCGAGGAGGAGCTTAAGCGCACGTTCCCCGGCATCCGCGTCATCCGGATGGACGTCGACACGACCGGCACGAAGGGGGCGCACGAGAGGCTGCTGACGGCGTTCGGCCGGCGCGAGGCGGATGTGCTGCTCGGGACGCAGATGGTCGCGAAGGGGCTCGATTTTCCGCTCGTGACGCTGGTCGGCGTCATCGCGGCCGACACGTCGCTCCACCTGCCGGATTTCCGCGCGGCGGAGCGGACGTTCCAGCTGATCACGCAGGTGGCCGGCAGGGCCGGGCGGCACGAGCTCCCCGGCGAGGTCGTCGTGCAGACGTACACGCCGGACCACTACGCGATCCGCGCGGCACAGCACCACGATTACATCGGGTTCGTGCGCGAGGAGCTGCGCGCGCGGCGGCTGCTCTTCTATCCGCCGTATTCGCGGCTTGCGCTCGCGACGCTGTCGCATCCCGATCCGGCGAAGCTCGCCGCGGCGGCCGAGGCGTTCGCCGCGGCGCTCAGGAGCGCCGCCGCCGAAGCCGGTCTGCTCAGGCCGCTGGCGGGCGGCGCGGAGACCGCGCTCGAGATCGTCGGACCCTCCGCGTCGCCGATTCCGCGCCTGAAAGATCGCTACCGGTGGCAAGTTATGATAAAATATCGGGGAAATGTCGACGCGGCCGGGCTTTTCCGGCGGGCCGCCGAAGCGCTGGCCGCGGACCGTGACGCGGGCGACGTCCGGATCGGCGTCGACGTCGACCCGCAAATGATTCTGTGACCAGAAGGATGTGCGTAACCGAATGGCCATCAGGCTGATTGTGAAGGATCCCGATCCCGTCCTGCGGGAACGCGCGAAGGAAGTGACGAAGTTCAACGCGAACCTGCACAAGCTGCTGAAGGACATGGCGGACACGATGTACGACGCGAAGGGCGTCGGGCTTGCCGCGCCGCAGATCGGCATCCTGAAGCGCGTCATCGTCATCGACATCGGCGACGAGCACGGGCTGATCGAGATGGTGAACCCGGAGATCGTCGAGCGTGAGGGCGAGCAGATCGGGCCCGAGGGCTGCCTCAGCATCCCGGGCCTTAACGGCATTGTCCGGCGGGCGCAGCGGGTCGTCGTGAAGGGTCAGGACCGGAACGGCAACCCGTTCACCGTCGAGGCGGAGGGGTATCTCGCGCGCGCGTTCCAGCACGAGGTCGATCATCTGAACGGCGTGCTGTTCACCGACATCGCGGACGAAGTCTACAGGGTTCCCCCGGAACATTCGGAAGAACGGGAAGAAGAGGAAGCATGAGCGACGTCCGGATCGTATTCATGGGTACGCCCGAGTTCGCGGTGCCGTCGCTCCGCGCGCTCGTGTCGGCGGGCTACACGGTCGCGGCCGTCGTCTCCCAGCCGGACCGGCCGCAGGGACGCAAGAAGCTGCTCGTGCCGACGCCGGTGAAGGCGGCGGCGGAGGAGCTCGGGATTCCGGTGCTGCAGCCCGAGCGCGTGCGCCGTCCGGAGGCAATCGAAGCGATCGCCGCGTACAAACCGGACCTGATCGTCACGGCGGCCTACGGGCAGATTCTGCCGAAGCCGCTGCTTGACCTCCCGCGCCTCGGCTGCATCAACGTGCACGGTTCGCTGCTGCCGAAATACCGCGGCGGTGCGCCGATCCAGCGCGCGATCATGAACGGCGAGACGGTTACGGGCGTGACGATCCTGTACATGGCCGAGGGGCTCGATACCGGCGACATGATCAGCAAGGTCGAGGTGCCGATCGAACCGGAGGACACGGCGGGCACGCTGTTCGGGAAGCTCAGCGAGGCGGGAGCCGAACTGCTCGTCCGCACGCTGCCGGACATCATCGCGGGCACGGCGCGGGCCGTGCCGCAGAATGACGAGGAGGCGAACTACGCGCCGAATCTGACGCGCGAAGACGAACGCCTCGACTGGTCGCGCGGCGCGCGCGAGCTCTACAACCAGGTGCGCGGGCTCGTGCCGTTCTCCGGCGCCTTCACGCTGCTGAACGGCGAAGTGTTCAAGGTATGGAAATGCAGACCGGCGGAAGTGCCGGGCGGAGCGGCGGGCGCCCCTCCGGGGACGATCCGGGCGGAGGGGGGCCGGCTCTTCGTCGCCACGGGCGACGGTTGGCTCGAGCTCCTCGAGGTGCAGCCCGCCGGCAAGAAGGCGATGCCGGCCGCCGAATGGCTCAAGGGCGTGCGCTTGAGTCCCGGCGCTTCGTTCGGAGGATGATGGCGATGCTTGCAAGACGCGGCACATCGGCGCGGGAAGTTGCGCTCGACATGCTGCTGCGCGTCGAGACGGAAGGCGCTTACAGCAACATCGAGCTGAACCGGACGCTGGGCGCGGCCGGCCTCTCGCGGGCCGACGCGGCGCTTGCGACCGAACTGGTCTACGGCACGATCCAGCGGCGGCTGACCCTCGATCACTGGCTGTCGCGGTTCGTCGCGCGCGGGCTGGACAAGCTGCAGCCGTGGGTGCTCGCGCTGCTTCGGATGAGCCTGTACCAGCTCGTGTACCTGGACCGGATTCCGCCGCACGCGGCGGTCGGCGAAGCGGTCAAGATCGCGAAGAAGCGCGGGCATCCGGGCATCGTGAGCCTGGTGAACGGCGTTCTGCGCAGCCTGGCCGGCTGCCGGGACGAGCTCGGGCTTCCGGACGATCCCGATCCGGTCCGCCGGCTGTCACTGAAGCATTCGTTCCCGGAATGGATGGCCGCCCGCTGGATCGAGGTGTACGGCGAGGAGACGGCGGACCGGATCATGGCGTCGCTCAACGAGCGGCCGAGGACGTGCATCCGCGTGAACCGGCTGCGCGGCGGACGCCGATCGGTGCTGGAGCGGCTCCGGGCGGAGGGCTACGACGCGAAGCTGTCGCTGATCACGCAGTCCGGCATCGTCATCCGCCGGGGCGGGAACCTGGCCGACACGGACGGGTTCCGCGGCGGCGAATGGACGGTGCAGGACGAGGCCGCGATGCTCGTCGCGGAAATCTGCGACCCCGAGCCGGGCATGCGGGTGCTCGACTGCTGCGCCGCGCCCGGCGGCAAGTCGACCCATCTCGCGGAGCTGATGGGCGACGTCGGCGAAGTGCTCGCGAACGACATCCACGCGCACAAGGAGCGGCTGATCGTCGAGCAGGCCGGGCGTCTCGGCCTTACGTCCGTCCGCACCCTGGTGGGCGACGCCGCCGACCTGCCGTACCGCGTCGGCCGCGGAACGATGGACATCGTGCTGCTGGACGCGCCGTGCAGCGGCTTCGGCGTCATCCGCCGCAAGCCGGAAATCCGCTGGAAGAAAAAGCCGGAGGACATCGACGAGCTCGCCGCGGTTCAGTACCGGCTGCTTAAGGCCGCCGCCGCGGTCGTGAAGCCCGGCGGTCTGCTCGTCTACAGCACCTGCACGTTCGAGCCGCGCGAGAACGGGGAGCAGATCGCGAGATTTCTCGCCGCGCATCCCGAATTCGCGCCGGATGCCGACTGGCCGCGGCCGGTGCTGGAAGCGTTCCGCGGCGCCGGGCTGCCCGAGCCCGACCCCGGCACCGGATCGTTGACGCTGCTGCCGCACATGGCGGGGACGGACGGCTTCTTCATCGCGCGGCTGCGGAGGCTGAAGTAAGAGGCAAATGCCGGTCGAAGTGGTTCGGACCCGTCCGCCTGTGGTACAATAGGATGGATTGAGGCGTTTTCCGCCGGCCGCGGTCCGGACGGGCCTCCGGCGGATGACGTCAATCGAACCGGCGGATGGGGCGAAAGCATGAAACCGTTCATATACGATTTGACGCATGATCAGGCAAAGGCATGGATGCAGGAAGCCGGCGAGCCCGCGTTCCGCGCCGACCAGCTGTTTGACTGGCTGTACGTGAAGCGCGTCCGGTCGTTCGCGGAGATGACGAACATGCCGAAGGCGCTCCGGGCGAAGCTGGAGGAGACTTACGCGTTCGCGGCACTTGAAGAGATCACGCGGCTTACTTCGAAGGACGGCACGGAGAAATACCTGTTCGGCCTGCACGACAACCATGCGATCGAGACGGTCGTCATGCGGCACCATTACGGCATCAGCATTTGCGTCACGACGCAGGTCGGCTGCCGGATCGGCTGCACGTTCTGCGCTTCGACCCTGGGCGGGCTCAAGCGGAACCTCACGGCCGGCGAGATCGTTGCGCAGGTGGTGACGGCGCAGCGGATGCTCGACGCATCCGGCGAGCGGATCTCGAGCATCGTCGTCATGGGTTCGGGCGAGCCGTTCGAGAATTACGACGCGACGATGGCGTTCCTGCGCATCGTCACGCACCCGAAAGGGCTCAACATCGGCCAGCGCCACATCACGGTCTCGACGAGCGGCATCGTGCCGAACATCTACCGGTTCGCGGACGAGAACACGCAGATCAACCTCGCGATCTCGATCCACGCGCCGAACGACGAGCTCCGCTCGAAGCTCATGCCGGTCAACCGGCGCTATCCGTTCGACGAGGTGATGAAGGCGGTTCGGTACTACATCGAGAAGACGGGCCGTCGCGTCACGTTCGAATACGCGCTGATCGGGGGCGTGAACGACCGGCCCGAACACGCCGAGGAACTGGCGGACGTGCTGAAGGGCTTGCTGTGCCACGTCAACCTCATTCCGGTCAACCACGTGCCGGAACGGAAATACGTGCGCACGCCGCGGAAGGACATTTTCACGTTCCAGCGCATCCTGCAGAGCCGCGGCATCAACACGACGATCCGCCGGGAGCAGGGGCACGACATCGCCGCGGCTTGCGGACAGCTGCGGGCGAAATACATGGAATCGTTGAATCGATGAGGTGATATCGGTTTGAGAACGGCCAACCGAAGCGACGTCGGGCGCATCCGGCTCGTGAACGAGGACCGCGCCTGGGTGGCCGAGCTGCCGAGCGGCGTGACGGCCGCGATCGTGGCGGACGGCATGGGCGGGCATCAGGCCGGAGACGTCGCCAGCCAGATCGCGGTTGACACCTTTCGCGAAGCGATCACGTCCGTCCAGGCGGAGCTGACGCACGAACAGGCGAAAACGGCGCTCTGTCAGGCGATCCTGCAGGCGAACGAAGCGGTGTTCGAGCTGGCCAACCGCAACGAGCACTACCGCAGCATGGGCACGACCGTGGTGGCCGCGCTGCTGCTGTCGGACGCCGGGTTCATCGGACATATCGGGGACAGCCGGGCGTACAGGCAGCGCGGCGACACGCTCCGGCTGCTGACGGAAGACCACACCCTCGTCAACGAGCTCGCGAAATCCGGACAGATCAGCCCGGAGGAGGCCGCGAACCATCCGCGCCGCCACGTGCTGACGCGGGCGCTCGGGACGGAGCGGGAAGTGGAAGTGGATCTGAAGGGTTTCTCCTGGATGCCGGGGGACCGGCTGCTGCTCTGCAGCGACGGTCTGTACGCGATGGTGTCCGAAGAGGAGATCCGCGAGACGCTGCTCGACGATGCGCTCGATCTCGACGGGAAGGCGAACCGGCTGATCGAGCTTGCTCTCGAAGCGGGCGGCGAAGACAACGTGACCGTCCTGCTCATCGAGCACTCGGGCGGAGATCCGGGGGGTGAGCAGCCGGCATGATCGGATTCGAACTCGGAGGCCGTTACGAGATCATCGAGCGGATCGGCGGGGGCGGCATGGCGCTCGTCTACCGGGCGCACGACATTCTCCTCAACCGCAACGTTGCCGTAAAAATTCTGCGCCAGCAGTTTGCCAACGACGAGGAGTTCGTGCGGCGCTTCCGCCGGGAGGCGCAGGCCGCGGCCTCGCTGTCCCACCCGAACATCGTCAGCGTCTACGATGTCGGCCAGCAGGACGACACGCACTACATCGTCATGGAGTATGTCGAGGGGCGCAACCTGAACGACATCATCAAGGAGCGCGCGCCGCTGCAGCCGGAAGAAGCGGTGCGGATCGCCGCGCAGATTTGCGACGCGCTCGACCACGCCCATAACAACCAAATCATCCACCGCGACATCAAGCCGCACAACATTCTGATCGGCAAGAACGGCCGGGTGAAGGTGACGGACTTCGGCATCGCGCGCGCCGTCACGTCCTCGACGATCACCCAGACGGGATCGGTGGTCGGGTCGGTGCACTATCTGTCGCCGGAACACGCGAAGGGCGTCGTCACGGGCGAGAAATCGGACTTATATTCCCTCGGCGTCGTATTGTACCAGATGGTGACGGGACGCCTGCCGTTCCTCGGCGACAGCCCGATCAGCGTCGCCCTGAAGCATCTGCAGGACGGATTCGAAGAACCGCGCAAGGTCAATCCGCTCATCCCCCAGAGCCTCGAGAACGTCATCCTTCGCGCGATGCGCAAGAACCCGGACGAGCGGTACGCTTCTGCCCGCGAGATGCTGGACGATCTGGAGACCTGCCTGAATCCGGAACGGCTGCATGAGCCGAAGATCACGTTCGACGACATCGATCTGGAGGAAACGCGCGTCATGCCGGCCATCCGCGGAACGGCCGCCGCGCTGGCGACGTCGCGATCCCGCGAAAGGGAGAGGAACGAGGGCGGCGAATCCGGTCCGGCGTTTCCCGAGGAGTCGGAATGGATCGACGAGGAGCGGCCGCGCCGCAGATGGGTGAAGCCGGTCGCGGCGCTCGTCCTGACGGGGATTTTCATCGCGCTGATGATATGGGGCATGCGTTTGGCGCGCGATTTGCTCAAAACTGACGAAGTCGACGTGCCGTATGTCGTCGGCCTGCAGGAGGCGGTGGCCCGCGAGCGGCTGGCGGAGGCCGGGCTGAACGTCGAGGAGCCGGTGATTTACGAGGAGAACGACGAGGTGCCGGCGGGCGTCGTCATCGCGCAGAACAAAATGAACATGCGCGTGAAGACCGGTTCGTACATCCAGCTGACCGTCAGCAGCGGGCCGAAGCTCGAGACGATGGAGAATTTCGTCGGACGCAAGCTCGCCGAGGCGCAGATGCTGCTGGAAGCCCTCGGCGTCACGGCCGACCGGATCGAGCACGAGGAAGTGTTCGATGATTCCGAGCCGGGTGACATCCTCGAACAGTCGATCGCGCCCGGCGAACGGTTCGATCCGGAGACGGTCCGCATCAAATTCACGGTCAGCAAGGGACGGGAAACGTTCCCGATGCCCGATTTGACGAACATGACGCTGGAGCAGGCGTTGAAAGAACTGGAGCAAGCCGGCCTCAAACTGGGGCCTGGCGAAGGCATCGCGCGCGAGCCGAGCTACAAGCCCGAGGGCACGGTCATCTCCCAGTTCCCGTACATGCCGGGTGATCCCGTCGCAAAGGGCAGCGAGGTGACGCTGACCGTCAGCTCCGGGATGCTGCCGGAGGACGCGGTGCGGTACACGTTCAACATCCTGATCTCGCCGGCCGTGGCCGGCAGGGCGAGCCAGGTCAGGATCGAGTATTCCGACGCGACCGGCGAGAAGATCGAATGGGGTACGCGCCGGATCGAGCAGACGGAATCGTTCCCGGTCGAGGTCGTGCTCGCGCCGAACACCGAGGCGGTCGTGACGATCTACCGGGACGGCCAGTTCACCGATACGTTCTCGGTAACCTATGACGAAGCGAAGGCCGGAGGTCGGGGCGTCCAGTCCGTGCCGGGCACGCCGGCGGCCCGGGAAGAGCAGCAGGCGTCGGGCCCGCAGGAAGAGATCGGTGCGGTGCAGGCGCCCGGCCGGGATGCGGAACAGACGGAGGCCGGAGAACCGGCCGATTCCGGTGCCGACGGCGGCGAAGCGGAAAGCGGCGGTTCGCAGGCCGAAGACGGGCATCAGGAGGATTGACGCGTGGCAACCGGACGCATCGTCAAAGCGCTGGCTGGGTACTATTTCGTGGCACCGGACCGGCCCGAACCGGGGGCGGAAGGGCCGATCCGGTGCCGCGCGCGCGGCATTTTCAAAAAACGGGGGGAAACGCCGCTCGTCGGCGACCGGGTGGACTATACCGTGACCGGAAGCGGGGAGGGGACCGTCGACCGGATCCATCCCCGCACCTCGGAGCTGATCCGTCCGCCGGTCGCCAACATCGAGCTGGCGGTCGTCGTCTTCTCCGTCGCGGAGCCCGCGCTCAACCTGCAGCTCCTGGACAAATTCCTGGCGTTCATCGAACACGCGGGCATCGACGCCTTGATCTGCCTGAGCAAGAAGGATCTGATCGACGGGCCGGACGGGGAGGAGGCACGGGAAGCGCTGGAGACCGTCACGCGCATCTATCCGGCGATCGGCTACCGGACGATCGCGACTTGCGCGCGGACCGGCGAAGGGCTGGACGAGCTGCGCGAGGCGCTGGCCGGCCGGCTGTCCGTCGTCTGCGGTCAGTCGGGCGTCGGCAAGTCGTCGCTGCTCAACGCGATCGTGCCGGGGCTGACGCTGGCGACGAACGAGATCAGCGAGAAGCTCGGCCGGGGCCGCCATACGACGCGGCATACGGAGCTCGTGCCGATCGGCGGCGGGGGCTACGTGGCGGACACGCCGGGCTTCAGCCAGCTTGATTTCGCGGAGCTCAAGGACGCGGATCTCGCCTCGTGTTTCCGGGAATTCCGCGAGCTGGCGCCCGGATGCCGGTTCCGGGGCTGCACGCACGTGCACGAGCCGGGCTGCGCGGTGACCGAAGCGCTGGCCGAGGGCAGGATCGCGCGAAGCCGGTACAACAGCTACACCGCGTTTCTGGCGGAAGCCGGCGAGAAGAAGCGGAGGTATTGACTGACATGACGATCATCGCGCCCTCGATCCTGTCGGCCGATTTCGGCCGGCTGGCGGAGGAAATCGCCGACGCCGAGCGCAGCGGCGGCGATTGGATCCACATCGATGTCATGGACGGCATGTTCGTGCCGAACATCACGTTCGGCCCGCCGGTCATCCGGGCGGTCCGGAGCGCGACCCGGCTGCCGTTCGACGTCCATCTCATGATCGAGCGCCCGGAGCGCTACCTGGCCGATTTCAAGGCTGCAGGCGCGGACCGGATCACGGTGCACGCCGAGGCTTGCGTCCATCTGCATCGCGTCGTGGGTCAAATCCGGGAGCTCGGCCTGCCGGCGGGCGTGGCGCTCAACCCTGCGACGCCGATCTCGTTCGTCGAACATCTGCTGGACGATGTCGACCTGATCCTGTGCATGACGGTCAACCCGGGCTTCGGCGGGCAGGCGTTCATTCCGTCCGTGCTGGACAAAATCCGGAGCCTCAGGCGATTGCTCGCCGAACGCGGCCGGGACGGCGTACATATCCAGGTGGACGGCGGCATCAACGCGGAGACCGCTCCGCTCGTCCTGGAAGCCGGCGCCGATGTGCTCGTGGCGGGCAACTTCGTGTTCGGCCGCGCCGACCGGGCCGCGGCGATCGCCGAGCTGCGCCGGGGGTACGGCCGGCATGCATGATGACGAGCGCATCACGACGAAGGACGTATTCCTGCTGATCGGTTGCAGCGCGCTGATCGGCGCGCTGCTGGTCGCGTTCGTGATGTATCAGCCGATCGTGCGGGTGATCTTCTCCCTCGGCGCGCTGTTCGTCGGCATCCGTTTTTTCCGCCGCTATGAACGCCTCGCCATGCGGGTGTGGCTCGTCATCCTGTCGACCGTGTTCTTTGTCATTTACACCTTTTTGGTCGTCGTTTACCTCTATTCGACGGGAATGTACGCTCCGCCGGCATGATGCGATTCCCCGGAATAGGACGGATCGGCCGCGCATAGGATGGTTACAGGAACAAGGCACCTGTAACCTTTTTGTCTGACCGTGTATATAGGTGGATTGACGATGGGCGCGCCGAAGGAGGGGAGGAGCCGTGAGGTTCTACACGATCAAGCTGCCGAAATTTCTGGGCGGAATCGTGCGGGCGATCCTGAATACGTTCCAGAGGAACTGACCTCCGCCGCTCCGGCCGCCGGCCGCGCATCCGCCGGCGGGTCGGCGCGGCTCGTCGCACATCCCTACAGCAGCAAACAAAACTCCCACGGCGTCGGAACGCGCGCGGGAGTTTGTTTTCGGCGTCTGTTTTCGGCATGAGGCACCTGCGCGGGCAGGCGCCTTTTTCTTTTTCGTGACCGATCCGACCGTCATTCGCATGAGGGCTTGCCGGCGGACGGGCAGGCGGCGGGAGCGGCCGCAACGGCACCGCGCCGCCCGCATCGGCCGCCTTCACATCCAGATGCGGTAATTGCCGCTCAGGGCGAGCAGCGAGAAGAAGTAGAGGCAATTGTCGTAATAGCGGCGCTTGCCCCTCCGGAGCGGCGTGTTCCAGAAGGCGCGCACGAACCGTTCCGCGTTCGGGCCGCCGGCCGCGAGCGAAGCCGCGGCGTTCGTCGCGAGCAGGCCGACGGGATGGAGCGCCGGCTCGTCCAGGGGCGTGCCGTCGATCGCGTACCGCCGGTAGTCGGCCGGATCGATATCGGCGAAGAATCGCTGGATGTTCCCGCATTCCTGGACCGCCCATTCGTCGGCCCGGAACCATTCCCAGTCGAGCGCGACGTTCAGCGCGACCCGGTAGGAATCGCTGAAGAAATGCCGGAACTTCGGGTATTTCCGGGTATGAGGCGAGCCGTCGTATTCGGCATATTCCGGCGCCAGCCCCGTGACCGGATGGCACGCCTTCTTCAGGTACTCGCGGCTCGCTTCCGCCGCTTCCTTCCAGAAGGGCCGGTCCCGTTCGTCGGCCCACAGCGCGAACAGCTCGTAGAAGTGCGGCAGATGATAGGAAGGATCGGTGAAATCGGCCTCCGGCACGAACCGGATCAGCTTCGTGCGCGGATCCCACATCGGCTCGCCTTCGCCGTCTTCGCCCTGATGGACGCAGGCGCGCAGGATCGTACGCGCCTGTTCCGCGTAGTTGAACGGTTCCGGTCCGTCTCCCCAGCGGTTCGACGCGAAGAAGAGCGCCATCGCGAAGTATTCCTCGCCGTCCGGCGCGGGTCCCTGCGAGAGACGGACGCCGTCCGGCGTCGTGTGCCAGGCGAAGTAATGCCGGTACCGGCCCTCCCGGTGCTGCATGAATTTCAGGGCATACCGCCAGATGCGATTGAATTCCTCCTGCCGGTCCATCTGCACCGCCATCATCATGCCGTAGGACAGGCCTTCCGTGCGCACGTCCAGATTGCCCGTGTCGAGGATGTAACCCATGTCTTCGCCCATCGGATAATAGATGCGGACGTCATCGTCGCCGTAGAACAGGGCCTGCCACGCGTCCTCCACCTTGCGGCGGATTTCCTCTTCGCCGTAGCCGTATTCGGCGAACACGTTGCGGTAGCGGCCGGTATGGAATGCTCCCCGTTCTTCGCTCCTTGCCATCGATCACGCCTCCCCGTGCGGACAAAAACAAACGATAAAAACAAACGAAAAAAACAAACTCCCGATGCTGCGATGGCATGCGGGAGTTCTGGATGGAGCCGGGGCGTCCGGAGCCGTGCCGCAAGGCCGGAATGCGTCCGGAGCGCGCCGGCGGTCTGCGTCAGACGCGTTGGACTTTGCCGGATTTGAGCGCGCGGGCGCTCACCCATACGCGCTTCGGTTTGCCGTTCACCAGAATGCGCACCTTCTGGACGTTCACGCCCCAGGTGCGGCGGTTGCGGTTGTTGGCGTGCGACACATGATTGCCGCTGCCCGGCTTCTTGCCGGTGATGAAGCATTTGCGGGACATCGACTTACACCTCCTTCAACCGGATGCGGCGCGCGCCGCCGGCCGTCGGTCGCCCGCGGACTCGTGCCGGGTACGCAAACACACTCGAATATCTTACCATACCATGTCCGGAAAATCCATAGGCCCCCGGCATCGAAGAGCGGGGTGACAATTTCGGTTTGTATTCTGCCTGTCCTATCTTTATAATGAACTTAGCCCACCATCGCCCGAGGAGGAGTGAGCCATGTCCCTGCAAATCCAGACTGAACTGGGACGCGTCCACGTGGCGGACCATGTGCTGTCGGTGATCGCCGGTTCGGCGGCCATGGAATGCTACGGTCTGGTCGGCATGGCGTCGCGCAAGCAGCTCAAAGACGGCATTGCCGAACTGCTGGGCAGGGAGAATCTGTCTCGCGGAGTCGAAATCCGTCGGGAAGGCGGGGCGACGCATGTGGATTTGTACATCGTCGTCAGTTACGGCACGAAAATTTCGGAAGTCGCGCACAACGTGCAGTCGCGCGTGAAATACGTTCTGGACGAAGTGGCGGGGCTCAAGGTCGACACCGTCAACATCATCGTGCAGGGCGTCAGGGTATCGCAGTAGGAGGGAATCGGGTGAGCAGACGGTCGCTGGACGGCAAGGCTTTCGCGGAAATGGTGTTTGCCGGCGCTGAAGCGCTGGAGCGCAACGTGGAGCAGATCAACGCGTTGAACGTCTTTCCCGTGCCGGATGGCGATACGGGAACCAATATGAATCTCACGATGCGTTCGGGCGTGCAGGAGCTGCGGAACCGCCCGTCGCTTTCTTTAGGAACCGCCGCAGAAGCGCTTTCAAAAGGGCTTCTGATGGGCGCGCGGGGCAATTCGGGGGTCATTCTGTCGCAGCTCTTCCGCGGCTTCGCCCGCGGAGCGGCGGGCCATGACGAGCTGAACGCGGTGCAGTTCGCCGCGGCGCTGCAGCAGGGGGTCGACACCGCCTACCAGTCGGTCGTGAAGCCGGTCGAGGGGACGATTCTGACGGTTGCGCGGGAAGCCGCCCGGCACGCGGTGTCGATCGCCCGCCGAACGCCCGACATCGCGGCCCTGATGCGCGAGGTGGTCGCGAAGGCGAGGGAGACGCTGCTCAAGACGCCGGACATGCTCCCGATCCTGAAGCAGGTCGGGGTCGTCGATTCCGGCGGACAAGGCCTCGTTCATATCTACGAGGGATTTGCGGCGTATCTGTCCGGCGACGTGATCGTGGAGGACGCCGGGATTCCGCTGGAGGTTCCGGTCGGGGCGGCAGTCGCCGCGCCGGCGCGTCCGGCGCCCGCGGCCGCTCCGGCGCGGCGCGCGGATTCCGCGCCGGCGCAGAGCCGGATCGAGACGGAGTCGATCGAATTCCCCTACGATATGGAATTTTTCATCCGGCGGCCGAAGAAGCTGCCGGCGGGCATGCGCTTCGACCGGGAATGGTTCATTCGCGCGCTGGAGAAGGACGGCGATTCGGTCATCGTCATCGAAGACGACGGCATGATCAAGGTACACGTCCATTCGCGCAGGCCGGGCGACGTGCTGAATCTCGCGCTGCCCTACGGCGAGCTGGTCGACATCCGCATCCTGAACATGCGCGAGCAGCATCGCGAACTGCTGGAGCAGGAGGATCAGGCGGCGCCTCCCGCCGGGGACGGGACGAATCTTGCGGCGCCCGAGGTGCTGACGGGCGGCGCGCCCGTGCGGGACGTGCCGCCGGAGCAGGTGCACGAGATCGCGCCCTACGGCATCATCGCCGTCGCGACCGGGGAAGGCATCTCCGACATTTTCCTCCGGCATGAGGCCGACATCGTGCTGTCGGGCGGACAGACGATGAACCCGAGCACGGAGGATTTCCTCCAGGCGATCGCATCGCTGAGCGCGGAAAGGATTTATCTCCTGCCGAACAACGGCAACATCATCCTGACCGCGCAACAGGCGGCCGAAATGAGCGGACGAGCCGTCACCGTCATTCCGACCCGCTCGATTCCGCAGGGGCTCGCCGCGCTGCTCGCGTTCAACGAGGCGGAGACGGCGGAGCGGAACGAGGAGCGGATGCGCGGCGCCGCCGAGTCGGTCCGGTCCGGCGAGGTGACGCTGGCCGTGCGGGATTCGACGATCAACGGGTTCACGATCCGGGAAGGCGACTACATCGGCATCATGGACAAGGAGATCGTCGCGGCGTCCGGAAGCCTGCAGGAGACCTGCCGCGCGCTGCTGGCGAAGATGCTGGAGGACGGCGGCGAGCTTGTCACGCTGCTGACCGGGGAAGGAGCGGACGAGGCGGAGACCGCGGCGCTGTCCGACTGGCTGAAGGAGACGTATCCGGACGCCGAGCTGGAGGTGCTCGACGGCGGGCAGCCGCTCTATCCCTATCTGATCGCGGTCGAATAGCGCGCTTAAAAAGCCTGAGCGCGGACGGGAGGGCATGAAGATGTGTGCGGTGAGAATCGTCGTGGACAGCACGGCGGATATTCCGGCGGAAGATCGCGAGCGGCTCGGCATCGAGCTGATTCCGCTCAAGGTGCATTTCGGCGAGGATACCTATCTGGACGGCGTGAACCTGGGGCCCGACAACTTCTATGACCTGCTGGAAAAGTCCCCGGTTCTGCCGACGACGTCGCAGCCTTCGCCGAATGATTTTCTCGAATTGTACCAGCGCATCCTTGCGCAGGATCCGGAGGCGCAGATCATCTCGTTCCATCTCAGTTCGGAATTCAGCGGCACGTACCAGTCGGCCGTCATCGCCAAGTCGATGATCGAAGGCGATCCCGACATCACGGTCATCGATTCCCGTTCCGCCTCTTACGGGTTCGGCGCGGCGGCCATTCTTGCGGCGGAGATGGCCCGGGAAGGCGCGTCGAAGGAACAGATTCTGGAAGCGGTCGACCGGCTCCTCAAGGGCATCCGGATCTATTTCCTCGTCGACACGCTTGAATATCTGCAGCGGGGCGGAAGGATCGGGCGGGCATCCGCGCTGATCGGCGGCCTGCTCAACATCAAGCCGATTCTGACGGTCCAGGACGGCGTCGTCACGCCGGTGGACAAGACGCGCGGCACGGAGAAGGCGATAGCCCGCATCATCGAGCTCCTGGAGCAGGACTTCGGTCGTTCTCCCGTCCATGTCGGCATCGGCTGGAGCAAATACGACGAGACGGCCCGGGAACTGCTCGAGCGGGTTCGGGAGAAGTTCGACGTCCGGAGCGTCCGAGAGGTGCTCATCGGCGGCGTCATCGGCACGCACGTCGGGCCCGGCACTTCGGCCGTCTTCATGTACAAGGCGTGAACCTTATGACTTTGCGGCTTGAAGAAATTCCGGTTCGGCACATCAAAGGCGTGAGTGCTCGCAGGGAAGAGGAGCTTCACGCCTTTGGCATTCGTACGGTGGCGGAGCTCCTGGAGCATTTCCCGTTCCGCTACGAAGACTACCGCGTGCGGGATCCGGAAGAGGTGGGAGACGGAGAGAAGGCGACCATACGGGGCAGGATCGCGGCGCCGCCGGTCGTGCAGCGCTACGGCGGCAAGACCCGCATGACCTGCCGCGTCGCGGCGGGCCGGATGCTCGTTACGGCGGTCTGGTTCAACCGGCATTTTCTCAAGGACCAGCTCACGCCGGGACGGGACATCACGCTGACGGGAAAATGGGACCGCCGGCGCCGGCAGATCACGGTCGCCGAATCGGAGTTTCCCGACCGGGGAGCGGTGAAGACCGGCACGCTGCAGCCGGTCTATTCGGTCGGCGGCGGCATCACGCAGAACTGGATGCGGAAGACGATCGCGCAGGCGTTGCTGCAGTTCGGCCATCTCGTGCCCGAGGTGCTGCCGCCCGGGCTGATCGAGCGGCGCGGGCTGATGCCGCGCCGGGAGGCGATGATGCGGATCCACGCGCCGGGAAGCGAGGAGGAAGGCGCGGCGGCCCGCCGGCGGATGGCGTATGAGGAGCTGTTCCTGTTCCAGCTCAAGCTGCAGGCGTTCCGCGCCCATACGCGACGGAAGCGGGACGGCATCGCGCATCGGGTGGACAGCGAGTCGATCCGCGCGTTCGCGGCCGGGCTCCCGTTCGAGCTGACCGAGGGACAGAAGAAGGCGGTGAATGAAATCCTGCGCGACATGCGGCAGCCGTATTGCATGAACCGGCTGCTGCAGGGCGACGTCGGCTCGGGCAAGACGGTCGTCGCGGCGATCGCGCTCTATGCGGCCGTGAAAAGCGGGCACCAGGGCGCGCTGATGGCGCCGACCGAAATCCTGGCCGAGCAGCACCTGCGCACGCTGGAGAAGCTGCTCGGCCCGCACGGCATTCAGGTGGCGCTGCTCACCGGCAGCCTGACCGAACGGCAGCGGCGGGACGTGCTGGCCGGACTCCAGATGGGCGTGATCGACGTCGTCGTCGGCACGCATGCGCTCATCCAGGATGACGTCCAGTTCCGCAGCCTCAGCCTCGTCGTGACGGACGAGCAGCACCGGTTCGGCGTCGAGCAGCGCAGCATCCTGCGCCGCAAGGGGATCCGTCCCGACGTGCTCACGATGACGGCGACGCCGATTCCGCGCACGCTCGCGATCACGGCGTTCGGCGACATGGACGTCTCGACGTTGCGCGAGCGTCCGAAGGGCCGCGTGCCGGTCAAGACGTACTGGGTCCGTCCCGGCATGATGGAGCGCGTGCTCGGCTTCATCCGGCGGGAAGTCGCGGCGGGGAGGCAGGCGTACGTCATCTGTCCGCTGATCGAGGAGTCGGACAAGCTGGACGTTGAGAACGTCATCGATCTGCACCGGCGGATGGTCGAGGCTTTCCCGGATTTCAAGGTCGGTCTGCTGCACGGCCGGCTGAGCGCGGCGGAGAAGGATGCGGTCATGCGCGCGTTCTCGTCCGGCGAGACGCAGGTGCTCGTCGCGACGACCGTCGTCGAAGTCGGTGTCGACGTGCCGAACGCGTCGCTGATGGTCGTGATGGACGCGGACCGGTTCGGTCTGTCGCAGCTGCACCAGCTCCGGGGGCGCGTCGGGCGCGGCACGCATGCGTCCTATTGCGTGCTGATCGCCGATCCGAAGTCGGAGGCCGGCCTCGAGCGGATGCGGATCATGACGGAGACGGACGACGGGTTCGAGGTGTCGCGGCGCGATCTGGAGCTTCGCGGGCCCGGCGATTTTTTCGGCACGAAGCAGAGCGGACTGCCGGATTTCAAGGTCGCGGATCTGACGACCGACTTCGCGCTGCTCGAGATGGCGCGGGACGACGCGGCGGATCTCGTGTCGCGGGAGGCGTTCTGGCGCGATCCGGCTTGCGCGCGACTGCGCGAGCTGCTGACGCGGGATCCGGTGTTCCAGGGCGAGCAGCTCGATTGAGGCGCGCGGCGGCTGCGGCGCGGCGGACGCCGGGCGCGGATGTGCGCTATGCCGTCCGAAGGCGCAGCGGGCCCGCGCGGCCGCGTTCCGCTCCGACGGACGACGCACGCTTGTCCGTTCGCCGGCGGACGGCGGTCGCGGATGTTTTTTCAAGGCAGATGACAACTGCGCGGGCAGGGCGTCATATCCTGAACTGACGGTTCCGGCCGGACCGTCGACGGGATGGAGGTGCCGCGCGTGGGGTATCAGCAGTATGGCATTCGGCCCGAACTGGTCGAACGGGTCAAGCGGAAGATGAAGAATCCGGCGGCGAAGGAGCGGATGAAGGCGCTGCTGGAAGGCGTGACGAAGCAGGATCTTCAGGACCGGGCGAAGGTGCGCCGGCTCGTGCGCCGGGCGGCCGCCATCCTGAACGAGCCGCTCACGCCCGACCTGGAGGAACGGATTGTCGCGTTCGTGATCGCGCAGCGGATCGATCCGAACAACACGCTTCATCTGCTGCGGCTGTGGAGCATGTTTCGCTGACGGGCGGGCCGGTGGCACGAAACGCGCCCAAAGCGGACGGCGCGCGGCCGCGCGGCGCACACAACGTCCCCCGCCCGGCGGGATCCGGCATGCGGATCCCCGGGCGGGGGACGTCGTCTTATGGCCCGCGGCCTGTCCGACGTCCGCCTTCAGGGCCGGTTGACCGGCCGGATCAGGGACGGATCGTCGGCCTTGACGTTGCCGACCGCCTTGCTTACCGGGTACGCTTCGAGCTCGTCGGCCGGGTAGGGCCGGAACAGCGGCTTGAGCGCCTCGGGATCGCGCACGGAGCGGTCCAGCCAGAGCGCCTCGTCCTCCGGGCGCAGGATGACCGGCATCCGGTCGTGGATGGACGCCATCAGCTCGTTCGGCTCCGTCGTCAGGATCGCGACCGTGGAGATGCGCCGCCCGTCCGGCGCGATCCAGGTCTCGTACAGACCGGCCATACTGAAAATGCCTCCGCTTCGCAGCACGATGCGCATCGGCTGCCTGCTGCCGTCGGGCTCCGTCCGCCATTCGTAGAAGCCGTCCGCCGGCACGAGGCAGCGCCTCATCCGGAGCGGCTCGCGGAACGCCGGCTTCTCCGCCGCCGTTTCCGCGCGGGCGTTGATCAGGCGGTTGCCGATCTTTTCGTCCTTCGCCCAGGACGGGATCAGCCCCCACCGGAGCTCCCCGAGCCGGTTTGTCCGGCCGTCGCTGATGACGGCAGGCACCATCTGTCCCGGCGCGACGTTGTATTTCGGCCGGTGGTACGGAATGTTCGCCACGCCGATCGTGTACCGCACGATCAGCTCCTCCAGCGTCACCGTGATCGTGTAGCGACCGCACATCGCAAGATTCTCCCTTGCCGTTCATCCCGGCGTGTTCGCCGTTTGAGGCCATTATAGCGCCCGGAGACGTCCTCCGCCACCTCGGCGGATTCGGTTGCGTCCGTCCCCGTTCCGCTTCATTTCGCCCCCGTCTCCTCCGGTCAACAGGAACATCAGCCCGGCCTCACTTTTTCGATGCTGCCCCTCCGGTCAACAGGAGCATCAGCCTTGCCTCTCTTTTTCGATGCTGTCCCTTTCGGTCAACCGGAACACCGGTCCGGCCTCCCTTTTTCGGTCCCGTCCCCTTCGATCGGCCAGTGCTCCGCTCTGCGCGGGTTTCTCGGGTTTGCTGAGCGAAGGGGACATGATCGAAAAGATCCCGCACGATATCCCGAAGCCGCGCGCGGCCCATGCGGCCGGGCAGCGTCTGCCGGCAGTCGGTCCGCGCCCCACCGCGGGAAGACGCGGGGCGAAAGGGAGGAGCGGGCGTCGCGCCGGTCCCCGCCGCGCATGTGGTTTGGCGTCACGCCGATTCCTGACCCGCGCCCGGTTTTGCATAAAATTCCGGCTTGATACACGAACATAAGTTCGTGTATTTTGTATGATGATAAGAACATGCGTTCTTGTCTTGCGGGAGGGAACCGGCGATGGCCGGAAAGCAGCGGATTGTCATGCTGGCCGACTGCCAGTCGTTCTACGCCAGCGTCGAGAAGGCGAAGCATCCCGAGTATGAAGGCAAGCCGCTCGTCGTCGCGGGCGATCCCGAGCGCCGGTCGGGCATCGTGCTCGCCGCCTGCCCGCTTGCGAAGGCGCGCGGCGTCACGACCGCCGAGCGGCTCGGCGAGGCGCTCGGCAAGTGCCCGGACCTGATCGTGGCCAAGCCGCGCATGCAGGAATACATCGAGTATTCCCTGCTGATCACGCGCATTTACGAGTCGTTCACGGACCTGGTCGAGCCGTACAGCATCGACGAGCAGTTCCTCGATCTGACGGAGACGGCCCGGCTGTTCGGCGGCCCCGAGGAGGCGGCCCGCATGATCCAGAAGCGGGTGTTGGAGCAGACCGGCGTCTACGTCCGGCTGGGCATCAGCACGAACAAGGTGCTGGCGAAGATGGCGTGCGACAACTACGCGAAGAAGCGTCCGGACGGCATCTTCCGGCTCGATCCGGACCGGCTGGAGGAGATGCTGTGGCAGCTGCCGGTGGACAAAATGTTCATGATCGGCTCGCGCATGACGGCGCATCTGAACCGGATGGGCATCGAGACGATCGGCGACCTGGCGCGGGCGCCGCTCTCCCGGCTGCGGGCGCGGTGGGGGATCAACGGCGAGATGATCTGGCGGATCGCGCACGGCCGCGATGATTCGCCGGTGTCGCCGGACACCCACATCCTCCAGAAGGGCATCGGTCACCAGATGACGCTGCCGCGCGACTACGAGACGCAGGAGGAGCTCAAGGTCGTCCTGCTCGAGCTGTGCGAGCTCGTCTGCCGGCGCATGCGGGCCAAGGGGAAGATGGGCCGGACGCTGGCCGTCGGGTGCCAGGGCGCCGACTTCGACCGGCCGAGCGGGTTCTTCCGACAGATGACGCTGCCGTATCCGACCCAGGTGACGAACGACGTCTACCGGTTCGCGTGCGAGCTGTTCGACCGGCATTGGGACGGCCTGCCGGTGCGGAAGGTCGGCGTCGCGATGACCGGCCTGCAGGACGACCGGGAATATCAGCTGATGCTGTTCGACCACCGGGAGAAGTACCGCGCCCTCGAGCGGGCGACGGACCGGATCAAGGACAAGTACGGCGACGATGCGATTCTGAGGGCCGCCTCGCTGACCGCGGCCGGGCAGGCACGGGATCGGGCGCGCAAGATCGGCGGCCATTACAAGTGACGAAGCGGCGTTCTGCCGGAGCGGGTCGCGGGCTGCGGGCCCTTTTGACGGGATGGTGTTCTGTGCGCCGGATTGGAGCGCCCGGCGCCGGTTAACGGTCCGGCGTGCCGTTAACCGGCGTATCCATGGGGCTCGAACGCGTGTTAACGGCACGGGGAACCGTTAACGGCCGATGCGGAGCGGGATCGGGAACCGGCTGATGCCGAATAACGGTCCGGCGTGCCGTTAACCGGCGTCTGCACGGCGCATGCTCGAGCGATAACGGCACGGGAGACCGTCATCAAGCCGAAAGCGCATCATAGTTCAGACACCAGGAGAGGATGACAGCCATGACCAAACCGCGCGTGAGCAAACTGACTCCCGGATACAACCTGCTCTGGGAATCGAGCCGGATGATGCTGCCCGAGCACAAGGAGCGCATCCTCGGCCACCGGGAGTCGCTGAAGCGGAAGGAGCGCCCCGTGCTGGACGAACAGGAGATGGAGGAACTGGCGCTCAAAGTAGGCGAATCGCTCGGGACGGGCCGGCCGGTCACGCTGAGGCTGTACGGCGAAACGGAAGATCGGGAGGCGACGGGCGTCGTGACGAGGATCGACCCGCAGGCCGGACGGATCCGGCTGCGCACGGCGCAGGGGGACGTATGGATCGCCTTGCGGGACGTGATCGGCGCGGAATAGCGGCGCGGGCGCAGCGCGCCGCATGACGCGGCCTGTGCAGGGCGGCGGGGAATGCGCAAGGCGCGGGACGGCGTTGCGGGTCGAACCGCCGCCGCAGGCCCGACCTCCGCCGCGGACGCGCCCGCTCCGAACCGCCGTCGCGCGAAAAAATCCGTCATTTACCCTCCGAAGTTTGTCTATACCGCCTGCCGCCGGGAGCAATAGACTGTAGTATCTCAGGCAAGCAGGGGGTGAAGGGCATGGGAATTTTCCTGGATCAACGCAGCTCGATGAACTCCAACCAGATCGGCGCTCCGAACGTGCCGCTGAGCGCGACGCCGACGCTGTTCGGCATTATCGGCCTGCAGACGCAAAATGCACCGAACACGGTCATCGCGCTGGATGGCATGGTCGGCATCAGCGGCGACATCGGCGACACGTTCACGGTGGAGATCGTTCGCGGCGCCACGTACAACCCCGCCAACGTCATCTTCACGCTGACCGGGACGGTGAGCGTGACGGGCGCAACGGAAGTGCATTCCTTCACGGCACAGGATCTGCTGGCGCCGCCGGCTGCGGAGACGGTGTACACGGCCTTTATCTCGGGCACGACGACGGCCGTGCGGAACGGCCCGGAAGTGTTCCGGGGCATCGCTTCCACCGCCTGACGCCACGCCCGACGCAAGAACCCCGGCCTGCGGAGGAAAACCCCCGGTTTACGGGGGTTTTTCCCCGCCGCCGGGGTTTTTGCGCGTTCACGCACCGGCCGCGCGCCGTCGGCCGCCCGGCACGAACCAACCGGCACGAAAAAAGAGGACGCCCGTCTCAGTTCGGGCGTCCTTTTGCAATGATATGGAGCGCCTTGCCGAAGTCGAGCGCGACCTTGCCGGTCTGTTCGGCGGTGCGCTGGGCGAGCACGACGGCGTTGACGCCGCAGGAGATGAGCGCGATGTCGTACAGGTTCCGGCCCTCTGTCAGCGTCTTGAGCGCCGGCTCCATTTGGGAGTAGTCGCCGAACGGATAGACGAGCGTGACGCGAAGGCCGCGGAAACGGTCCTCGATGAGCCGCTTCGCCGAGTCGGCGTGGCGCGTCACGATCGCGAGCCGCTTCCCGGCGAGCGTCTTCCAGAACATCGGATCCGTCGCGAGCATCCGGTTCACGCAGGCGTGGCAGACCGCCTTCGGCTCGATGCGGAAATGCCGGAACACGCGTTCCGTCAGCGGGCGCTTGAGGTAATCCGGCGCGTGGATCGTCTTGTCGCCGAACGGCAGGATGCCGACGATGTCGGCCTTCCGGAGCGATTCGGCGACGGCGTCGCGCAGGGGCAGGTTCGGCAGCCGCAGCCCTTTCTTGCCCTCGTTCGCCTTCACGGCCCACGGCTCCTTCAACACCACGTCGAGCGGCCAGACCGTCTGCTGCGCGAGCACCAGGTTCTCGCCGTCCCCGACGCGGACGAGCGACAGCGGCGTCTTCGTTTTGAGCGCGTGCGCGATGCGCTGCAGCACCTGCGCCTGCGTCAGCTGCGGGCGTCCCGTCATGGATTCATCCTCCCGAAGGCCGTTAGTCTTCTGCGTTGCAATTCCAGTATATGTACGGGCCGCCGCAGGGCATGGATGTCTGCCGCCGCGAGCGGACGCCGGCCGGATTTGGACGAATGGACGAGACCAATCAACCATGCGGCCGGTGCCGAGCGCTCATACATTAACGGAGGAACAGACAAGGAGGTAGAACATGGCCAGGCGAGTCGTCATCGAGGTCAATTTCAACAACTACGGCATCGTTCCGGACCGGCTCAAGCCGGCGTGGATCCGCAACCGGATCGCGATTTTCCGGCGATATACCCTGCGGTCGCTGAAGCGTCAGACGAATCCGGACTTTCTCGCGGTACTGAAGCTCGCGGACGAATCCGAGCCGCTGCTGTACGGCCCGCTGCGCAAAGACTGGGCGGACTTTCCGCCGAACGTCCGGTTCGGCTCGGAGAAGACCTGCGTGGAGGCGATCAAGGCGTTCGCCTCCGGCTCCGACGAACTGTTCGTGGCTCGGCTCGATTCCGACGACCTGTACCGCCGGACGTTCGTGCAGCTGCTCATGAACTGGAAGCCGAAGCCGGGAACGGTCGCATTGATCAACCAGGACGGCTACATGTGGGATACGATCGAAAACGTGATGGCCGAGGTGCACCATTTTTCCCCGCAATTCTACACCTACATCTACAAGACGGCGGACTATCTGGACGGCTACCGGATCAAACCGCCCGGCAACGGCCACGGGTACGTGATCAAGCTGCCCCACGAGGTGCTGCCCGGGCGGAATTACGTGAACGTCGTGCACGGCGCCAACGCGTCGAAGAAGAAGGTGCCGCTCCGCGGCAGGCTGAGCGAGCAAGCGATGCGCGCCGTGCTCGCCGAATTCATGTGATCCCGCCGCCGGGAGGAGTGACGACGGAATGGGAAGCGCGACACGGACGGAAGACGGCGCACGCGGGGAGAAATCCCAGGCGGCGGAACGGCTCAAGACGGGCGCTGCGGCCCGGAAGGGCGGCGGCGCGACGGACGGCAGGCGGATCGGAAAGGAGGAAACGGGATGTACAACGGCAGCACCATTCTCGTGACCGGCGGGACGGGGTCCTGGGGACGCCATCTCGTCCGGACGCTGCTTGAGCGGCATGATCCGCGGGAAATCCGGGTGTTCTCCCGCGGCGAGCACCGGCAGGTCGAGATGGAGCGGGAGCTCGGCGCGGACGGGCGCGTCCGGTTCATCATCGGCGATGTGCGGGACTACGGGGCCGTGCTGGACGCCTGCCGAGGCGTCGACATCGTCTTCCACCTCGCGGCGCTGAAGCACGTTCCGATCTGCGAGCGGCAGCCGGACGAGGCGTTCCGGACGAACGTGCTCGGCACCGAAAACGTCATCCGGGCCGCGATCGCGCGGCGGGTGAAGAAGGTCGTGGACGTGTCGACGGACAAGGCGGTCGATCCGGTGAACGTGTACGGGATGACGAAGGCGATCGCCGAGAAGCTGACGCTCCGCGCGAATGCGCTGACCGACGAGACGCGGTTCGTCTGCATTCGCGGCGGCAACGTGCTCGGCACGAACGGCAGCGTCGTACCGTTCTTCCTCGAGCGGATCCGGCGCGGCGAGGATCTGCCGATCACGCACCGGGAGATGACCCGCTATTTCATGACGCTGTCCGGCGCAATCGGCCTGCTCCTGCGCGCGGCCGAAGCGGCGATCGGCGGCGAGACGTTCGTCATCCGGATGCCGGCCTTCCGCATCCTCGATCTGGCCGAGGTGCTGATCGAGCGGTCGGGTGCGAAGGTGGGCATCCGGGAAATCGGCATCCGGGAAGGCGAAAAGCTGCACGAGACGCTGGTGTCCGCGCGCGAGGCGCTGCACGCCAGACATTACGACGACGACGTGCTCGTCATTCTGCCTCCGAACCCCGGGCCGGAACTTCAGCACCGGTACGCCTCGTGCCGGCCGGCGAAACCGAAGCCGTACCGGTCGGACGACGAGCTGCTGGACAAGGCAGGCATCGCCCGGCTGCTCGATGCCGGCGGTTTTTGACATGACGGGGCAAAGGAGGGAGGAGCGGATATGGAGACACGCGACCGGACCGCGGCCGTGATCGGGCTCGGCTATGTCGGACTGCCGCTGGCTCTGGCGCTGGCGAAGGCCGGATACCGCGTGCTGGGGTTGGATGTGGACGGCAAGAAAATCGACCGCCTGAACGCGGGACGTTCGACGGTGATCGGCATCGGCGACGACGAGATACGCTCCGTGCTGGATCGGTTCACGGCCACCGGCGACTACGCCGCGATCTCCCGGGCGGACGCGGTCGTCATCTGCGTGCCGACGCCGCTGACGCCGGAACGGGAGCCGGACCTGACGTATATCCGTTCGGCGGTTGCCGCGATGCTGCCTCACCTCAAGCGGGGAGTGCTCATCGCGCTCGAGAGCACGACGTATCCGGGCACGACGGATGAGCTGATCCGCCGCGCCGTCGAAGAGACGCGCGGCTGGCGGGTCGGTGAGGATTTCCATCTCTGCCATTCGCCCGAGCGGATCGATCCGGGCAACCGCGTCCACCGGCTTGACAATTCGCCGAAGATCGTCGGCGGGGCGACATCCGCCTGCCTCGAGGCGGGCCTCAGGTTCTACCGCGCGATCGTACAGGAGGTCGTGCCCGTCAGCTCGACGGCGGCGGCCGAAGCCGCGAAGCTGTTCGAGAACACGTTCCGCAGCGTCAACATCGCGCTCGCGAACGAATTCGCGCTGCTCTGCGAGAAGCTCGGCCTGAGCGTATGGGAGGTGATCGGGGCGGCGGCGACGAAGCCGTTCGGCTTCCTGCCGTTCTGGCCGGGCCCGGGCATCGGCGGCCACTGCATTCCGATCGATCCGCTCTATCTGAACTGGGCGGCGCGCCGGCACGGCCGGCCGATGAAGCTGATCGAGCTGGCGGACGAGGTGAACCGGCGGATGCCGATGCACGTCGTCGAGCGGGCGGCGGACCTGCTGAACCGGGAAGGAAAGCCCGTGCGCGGCGCGCGGATCGCGCTGATCGGCATCGCCTACAAGCCGGATGTCGACGACGTCCGGGAATCGCCGGCCCTGGACGTGCTGGATGAGCTCGCCGCGCGTCAGGCGGACGTCGTCTGCTGCGATCCGCTCGTGCCGTCCTTCCGGCACCGCGGCCGGACGTACCGGACGGAGGAGCTCACGCCCGGGCTGCTCCAGGGGCTCGATCTCGCGGTCATCCTGACGAACCATTCGGCGATTGACGTCCGGTTGGTCGTCGAGCATGCGCCGCTCGTGCTGGACACGCGGAACGCGCTTGCCGGGATTCCCGGCGGCCGCATCGCCCGGCTGGGCGAGCCGGCCTTGGGGCTTCCCGCCGCGCGGGGGTGAGTTCCATGGTGAACGAGGATCAGGTGAACAAGAGGTATTACGGGCAATCGGGTTCCGGCGCGTCGCAGGAGGCGACGCGCGCCCGCATCCATTGGATGTGCCGGCACGCCAAGAGGAACCGCGTGCTCGATGTCGGCTGCAGCCAGGGCATCGCGTCGATCCTGCTCGGCCGCGAAGGGTTCGAGGTGCTCGGCATCGATATCGAGGACGGGGCGATCCGCTATGCGCGGGCGGAGCTCGCGAAGGAGCCCGCGATCGTCCGCGCGAACGTCCGGTTCCTGGCGGCCGACGCGACGAAGCCGCACAAATGGGGCCCGTTCGACACGGTGCTGCTCGGCGAGGTGCTCGAGCATTTCACGCAGCCGGAGCGGGTGCTGGCCAACGTCTCGAACTGGCTCGCGGACGGCGGCGTCTGCGTCATCACCGTGCCTTTCGGTCTGCACACGTTCCACGACCACAAGCAGACGTATTATGCGGGGCGGCTCGCGAAGCTCGTCGATCCCTTCTTTGACGAAATCACGATGGAGGTGCATCACCGTTATCTCTGTTATGCCGGCCGCAAGCGGTCGTTCCGCTTTCGCCGGCCGGACAACGCAGAGCGGATGAGGCGGCTGATCCGGCTGGACGAGGAACAGTTCCTCGCCCGCGAGCGGGATTACCAGCAGAGGGAGGCGAAGCTGCGCGGCATGGTCCGCAGCCAGCACGAGCGCATCCGGGCGCTGGAGGCGCAGCTCAAGGAAAAGGACGACCGGATCGAAGAGCTGCTGCGCCATCTGAAGGTGCTTCAGCGGCAGCTTGCGGAAGCGCGGAGCAGCATGAACCAGGGGAAAGGAGGGCGGCCGTGACGATGATCAGCCTGTGCATGATCGTCCGCGACGAGGAGGCGGTGCTCGGCCGGTGCCTGGCGTCGGTCGCACCCGTCGTCGACGAGATCGTCATCGTCGACACCGGTTCGACGGACGGGACGAAGGCGATCGCCGCTTCGTACGGCGCGCGCATTTTCGATTTCGAGTGGACGGATGATTTCGCGGCGGCGCGCAATTTCGCGTTCGACCAGGCGACGGGCGACTGGCTGATGTGGCTCGACGCGGACGACGTGCTGCCCGATCCGGAGCGGGAAAAATTCGCCGCGTTCAAGGCGCGGATGCCGGACCACGCCGACGCCGTGCTCATGCCGTACTGGCTCGCGTTCGACCAGGCGGGGCGTCCGACGGCCTCTGCCCGCCGCTGCCGCCTCGTCCGGCGGGGCCGCGGTTTCCGCTGGCGGGGCCGTGTGCACGAATACCTGGACATCACCGGCGCGCATGTCATCGCGGTCGACATCGGCATCGCGCATCTGCGCGCGGTGCGGGACCATTCGGAGCGGAACCTGCGCATTTACGAGCGGATCGCGGCCGAGACCGGCGGTCTCAAGGGCCGCGATCTCTTCCATTATGCGAACGAGCTCGCGGACGTCGGACGCTTCGCCGAGGCGGCGGACGCCTACCGGGCGTTCCTCGCGGAGCCGGTTGGCTACCGGGAGGACAAGGTCGCGGCCTCGCTCCGGCTGGCCGACTGCTGCCGGCGTCTGAACGACCCGGCCGGTCAGATCGACGCGCTGCTCCGCTCGTTCCGGTTCGACGCGCCCCACGCGGAGGTGTGCTGCGCCCTCGGCGCCTGGTTCGAGGAAGCCGGGGACTGGCGGACGGCCGCGTACTGGTACGAGCGGGCGCTGGACGCGCCGCTGCCCGAGGGCTGGCTCGGCGTCGTGAACCACGCGTGCCGCACCTGGCTGCCGCATGCGCGGATCTGCGTCTGCTTCGGGAGGATGGGACGATGGGAGGACGCCGCCCGGCACAATGAGGCCGCGCTCGCGTGGCTGCCGGACGACGAGGGACTCAAGGCCAACCGTCGCATCCTGGAGGAGAAGCTGCAGGGCGGGGCGTAGCGCCGTTGCCGCGCGCGGGGACGATGCGCGGCGATGCGGCGCAAGGACCGCCGGTTTCCCTCCCCGCGGCATGCCGGCCCTTGCGCAATCGCGCCCTTCTGCTATAATGGGCGTAAAGCGACAACCGCATAGAAGCCCGGGGAGCTGGGTCAGCCGGCTGAGAGGGTATCCGGATGCGATACCGACCCTTGAACCTGATCTGGATAATGCCAGCGTAGGGAAATGTCGAAGCAGCGCGCCGCATGCGGCTTGCTTGCCGCATGCCGCGCCGCGCCGCCATGGGCATTGAAGCGAAGGCGCCTTCCGGTCAGGGGGCGCTTCTTTGCGTGTTGTCGAAATTTCGGATGCAGGACGGGAGAGAGCCATCATGTCCAGAAAGTGGAGAATGCTGTTCAGAAAAAGATGGGGGTTGCTGGCGCTCGCGCTGTTGCTTGCGCTGGCCGGATGCGGCGGCGGAGGCAAAAGCGGCGGCACGGGTGCAAACGGCGGAGGCGCGGGCGGTTCGGGCGATGCCGGCGCCACGGGGAACGGTTCCGCGGACGGAGCGGACAAGCCCTTGGAGAAGGTGCGGGTCGTGCTCGACTGGTCGCCGAACACGAACCACACGGGGCTGTATGTCGCGCGGGACAAGGGATTTTTCGCCGAGCAGGGGCTTGAGGTCGAGATCGTCCAGCCCGGCGAAGCGGGCGCCGAGCAGATGGTCGCCTCCGGCGATGCCGAGTTCGGCGTCAGCTACCAGGAAGCGGTCACCCTCGCGCGGACGAACGGCGTGCCGATCGTGTCGATCGCGGCCGTCATCCAGCACAACACGTCCGGTTTCGCTTCGCCGGTCGACAAGAACATCCGGACGCCGAAGGATTTCGAAGGCAAGCGGTACGGCGGCTGGGGCTCGCCGGTCGAGGAAGCGGTCATCGACTCGCTCATGCAGGAAGTGGGCGGCGACGTGGGCAAGGTCGAGTTCGTGAACGTCGGCGACACCGATTTCTTCACGGCGGTCAAGCGGGACATCGATTTCTTCTGGATTTTCTACGGCTGGACCGGCATCGAGGCGGAGCTGCGCGGCGAGGAGCTGAACATGATCTGGCTGACCGACTACAGCGAGAAGCTTGACTACTACACGCCGGTGCTCGCAACGAGCGAGAAGCTGATCCGGGAACGGCCGGAGCTCGTGAAGGCGTTCGTCGCCGGCGCGGCCGCCGGGTACAAGTTCGCGATCGAACATCCGGAAGAAGCGGCCGGGGTGCTGATCGCGGCCGAGCCCGACCTGAACGCGGACCTCGTCCGGGCGAGCCAGAAGTGGCTCAGCGCGAAGTATCAGGACGACGCGCCGCGCTGGGGCGAGCAGAAGCTGGAAGTGTGGAAGAATTACGCCGATTGGATGGCCGAGCACGGCGTGATGGAAGGCGAGTTCGATCCGGAAACGGCGTTCACGAACGAGTTCCTGCCGGAGTAAGCCGGCGCTCGTGCCGATTCGAACCAATAATTTTCGGAAGGAAAGCGGGGAATCCGGCGTGGCCGACGCGCTGCTCAGCATCCAGATCCTGCCGCGCACTCCCGGCGGGGAGAGCGTGAACCCCTACGTGGACCGGGCCATCGGGATCATCAAAGCCTCGGGGCTTCCCTACCGGGTCGGGCCGCTCGAGACGACGATCGAGGGCGATCTGGCGCGGCTGCTTGCGCTCGTGAAGGAAATGAACGAGGCGATGATCCAAGCGGGGTGCCCGTCCGTCATCTCGCAGGTGAAGATTTACTACAATCCGGCCGAGGGCGCCTCGATGGCGCGCCTGCTGGAGAAGTATCCCGATGGGAAATAAGAGGCTTTCGGGATGGCTGCCGCTGGCGGTCATCGCGCTGATTGCGGCCGCATGGGAAGCGGCGGTCCGGATGTTCGCGATCGACCCCTACATCCTGCCGAGCCCGTCGGCGATCGTGCGCGAAGCGATGCAGCCGAACGTCTGGCCGCGGCTCGAGATGCACACGCTGGCCACCGTCCGCCGGACGCTGACGGGCCTTGCGCTCGGCGTCCTCGCCGGCGTTGCGCTTGCGGCGGCGATTCATCTCATCCCCGGCGCCCGGCGGGCGTCGGCGCCGCTGCTCGTCCTGTCGCAGAGCGTGCCGTACATCGTGCTCGTGCCGCTTCTGCTCATCTGGCTCGGGTTCGGCGAAGAACCGAAAATCGTCCTCATTGCGCTCGTCTGTTTCTTTCCCGTGACGGTGGCGATGCTGACCGGCCTGCGCGAGTGCGATCCGGCGCTGCGCGGCTATCTCGCGATGATCGGCGCGGACCGCCGGACGATCTTCACGAAGCTGGAGCTGCCGAACGCGGTGCCGTATCTGTTCTCGGGTTTCCGCATCGCGGCCGCGTACAGCGTGACGACGACGGTCGCGGCGGAATGGTTCGGCGGGGGCAGCGGGCTCGGATATTACATCAAGCTGTCCTACAGCGGATTCGAGACGGCGCGCGTGTTCGCCGGCACGATCATCATCATCGCGTTCAGCATGCTGATGTACGGCCTGGCCGGGCTCGCCGAGCGGCTCGTCGTCCGCTGGCGGCCGAAGACGGAGAGGAGGGGCGGCGATGGCTCCGGCGCTTGAGGTGCGGGATGTCGCGATGCGCTACGGGGACAGGCCGGTGCTGGGCGGCGTGACGCTCAGGGTCGAAGACGGCGAGTTCGTCTCGCTGATCGGGCCGTCGGGGTGCGGCAAGAGCACGCTGCTCAAGGTGATCGGCGGGCTGGAACAAGCGGAGCGCGGAGAGATATACATCGAAGGGCGGCCCGCGAACGGCAGGCGCGGGCTGATCGCGTACATGCCGCAGCAGCCCTCGCTCCTGCCGTGGCGGACGGTTGCCGGCAACATCGAGCTTGCGCTCGGCATCGCCGGCGTGCCGCGCGCGGAGGCGCGCCGGCTCGCCCGGGATTGGCTGGGACGCGTCGGCCTAGCGGAATATGCGAACGCCTGGCCGCACATGCTGTCCGGCGGCATGCAGCAGCGCGTCTCGTTCATCCGCGCGCTGCTCAGCCCGCGGAAGCTGATGTGTCTCGACGAGCCGTTCGGCGCGCTCGACGCGCTGACGCGGCAGCACATGCAGGAGTGGCTGCTGTCGATCTGGGAGGAGAACCGGCGCGCGGTGCTGCTCGTGACGCACAGCATCGAGGAGGCGCTGCTCCTGTCCGACCGGATCGTCGTCCTGTCGGCGCGCCCGGCGTCCGTGCTGCGCGAATTCACGGTGCCGTTCGGGCGGCCGCGCGACCCGAAGCTGTGGAAGGTGCCGGCGTTCGCCGAGCTCCGGGAGGCGATCCACGAGCTGCTGAAACCGGCCGAGGCGGCCGGGACGGCAAGCGGATAGCAGCGGCCGCGGCTTGCACGCGGTCTCCGATCGCCGGCCGCGGATGCCGGAGCGGGCCGCATGCGCGGGATGCGGGAATGCGGGCGGGTTGCCGCCGCGCCCGGCCGCCGCTTCCGCGCATCGGACGAGGACGGCGGAGCGGGAACGCATGGAACGGAGCGCGTATCGGTAAGGCGGGTTCCTTTTCCCGGACGGAAGGAGGCGGGAGCATGACGGCGGAACAATCGGCGCGGTTCGGTTGGATCGACGCCCACATCCACGTGGACAAATACGCGCCGGAGGAGCGGGAGCGGCTGCTGGCCGAAGCGTACGCGGAAGGCTGCGAGGCGGTCGTGGGCGTGTCGGTGAACCTTGAATCGAGCCGCGTGAACCGTGATCTGGCGCTCCGGCACGCCGGGCGCTTCATGCCGGCCTACGGCCACCATCCGGAAATTCCGGTGCCCGGGCCGGAGGAGGAGGCGGAGCTGTTCGCGTGGATCCGGAAGCGGCACGAGGCGGGAGAGCGGTTTGCGATCGGCGAGGTCGGGCTTCCCTATTACACGCGGACCGAAGCGGAGAAGGCCGGGCGCCCGTTCGACGAGGGGCCGCATCTTCAGCTCCTGGACCGGTTCGCGGCGCTCGCGGCGGAGCTGGACCGGCCGATCGTGCTCCACGCCGTGTACGAAGACGCGGAGAAGGCGTGCGACGCACTCGAGCGGCACGGCGTGAGACGGGCGCATTTCCACTGGTTCAAGGGGCCGGAATCGGCGGTTCGCCGGATGATCGCGCGCGGATGGCACGTGTCCGTGACGCCGGACGTCGTGTACGAGCCGGAGATCCGGGAGCTGGTGCGCGCGTATCCGCTCGAACTGCTCATGGCGGAGACCGACGGACCGTGGCAATACGAAGGGCCCTACGCCGGACGGGCGACGACCCCCGCGCTCGTGCGGGACGTCATACGCGCCGTCGCGGAGCTGAAAGGGCTCGGCGTCAACGAGACGGCCGGGGTGATGCTGGAGACGACGAAGCGGTTCTATGGCTTCTGAACGTCCCGGCGGGGCCCCGGCCTTCGTCATGGTCATTTCATTTCATGAACAGCCGCACGAGATACAGGACGGCCGACAGCACGATGCTGATGACGATGCAGGTAACGATCGGGAAATAAAACCGGAAGTTCTCCTTCTCGATCGCGATGTCGCCGGGGAGCCGGCCGAGCGGAATCGATTTGCCGACGAGCATCCAGACGAGCCCGACGAGGAACAGGACGGCGCCGGCGGCCATCAGCAGTTTGGGCATGTTCGGCACGCTGCATTCCCTCCCGACGCGGATAGTTCCTTCTGCCAACAGCATAACGGATGCGATGGCCGGTTGCAATCGGACGAGCCGGTCGCGCTTCCCGGAGCGGATCCCGGAGACGAATCGTATCCTTGTGGTTCTTTTGTAACAATGTGTAACGCATTTGTGATCCATCCGTCACCTTCGATTCCACGGGGCGACAGCATCCGCAGGGTCGTCCATTTCTAATGGAAGCGCAGGAAATGGACGGATGTGGGATGGAGGGATCGCGATGGGCGAACGGGATCTGGAACAGGATGGGCTGGAGCTCGAAGGCGCGGAGCGGGAGGCTGCGGAAGCCGGACAAGCCGCAGCGGAAGCCGAACAGGCCGCTGCCGAGCAGGCGGCGGCGGAGGAACCGGACGGGGAGGCTGAGGATGGGGAAGAGGCGTCCGAAGGCGATGCAGACGCCGAGCGGTCCGGTGCCGGATCCGAAGAAGAAAGCGTTTGACCGTCGATGCAACGGTCCGTCTTGAACGAACCCCGCGGCGTCAAGGCCGCGGGGTTTCGGCATTTGCAAGAAAAAAGTCGGGGCCCCCTCGCGGGAGCCCCCAAGCATGGGAGAGGAGAAACCGGACGAAGAGCTTATGGGGAAACGTAAGTCTTCTCCGCGGTTTTCGCGACGTCTCCCGACGCCGCTGTCTACAGGATGTCCCGTGCGGAGCAAAATATACATACCGGGATAAAAATTTTTTCACCCGGCCCGGAGGATCGCCGCCTGCCGCTGCCTTGCGCGGAAGTGAAATTGTGGTACGATTAGGACAGATTGCGTACGCAACGGGAGGCCGTGGAACGTGAGGGTCATTGCGGGCGCGGCGAAGGGAACGCCGCTCCGGGCGGTGCCCGGCTTGGACACGCGCCCGACGTCGGACCGGGTGAAGGAAGCGATCTTCAGCATGATCGGTCCGTATTTCGACGGCGGGCACGCGCTGGATCTGTTCGCCGGAACCGGCGGTCTCGGCATCGAGGCGCTGAGCCGCGGCGCGGAACGGGCCGTCTTCATCGACGCGGACCGGCGGGCGGTCGCCGTCATCCGGCGCAACGTCGAGGCGGCGCGCGTGGCGGACCGGTCCGAAGTCCACTGCAATACGGCGGAGCGGGCGCTGCGCATCCTCGCGAAGCGCGGAGCGGTGTTCCGCTATGTTTTTCTGGATCCGCCTTACCGGATGAAGATTGCCGACTGCCTGATGGCCGAAATGGAGGAGCGCGGGATGCTCGAAAACGGCGCCGTCATCGTCGTCGAGCACGAGGCGGACTTCCGCTATCCGGAGACGTTCGGCGGATTCCGGCGCCGCAGGATGGCGACGTACGGCGGGACGGCCGTCTCGATCTACCACTACCATGATGCCGCGGACGCGGCCGGGGAGGACATCGATGAAGGAACTTGAACCGAACCGGAGGATTGCCGTCTATCCCGGCAGTTTCGATCCGGTGACGCTCGGCCACATGGACATTATCCGGCGCGCGGCGAAGCAATTCGACAAGCTGATCGTCGCGGTGCTGAACAACACGAGCAAAAATCCGCTGTTCACGGTGGAGGAGCGCAAAGCGCTGCTGGAAGCGGTGACGTCGGATCTGCCGAACGTCGAGATCGACAGCTTCCGCGACCTGCTCGTCCGCTACATGAAGAAGCGGAACGCAAACGTCATCATCCGGGGCATCCGGTCGGTGTCGGATTTCGAATACGAGCTTCAGCTCGCTTCGACGAATCACCGGCTGGACAGCAGCATCGAGACGATATTCATGATGACGAATCCGAAGTATTCGTACCTGAGCTCCAGCATCGTGAAGGAGATCGCGATGTTCCACGGGGATGTCAGCGAGCTTGTGCCGCCCGAGGTGGAAGCGGCGCTCCGGGTGAAGTTCGCCGCCCCGAAAGCGGACAAGCCGGGCTGACGCCCGGACGGGAAGGCCAGGCCTCGGGCGGTCTGGCCTTCCTTGCGCCGGCGGGGGATTGGATGCGCGCAGCGGGAGCATCCGGGGCATGGAGCGGCCCCGGACGGCGGGGCCGCGGTGTGCGCGGCGGCCTTGCCGGCTTCGACGGGCGCGAGGCCTTTGACGGGCGTGAGGCGTCATCGGCCCGGCCGCCGCGCCTGCGCCAGGGACGCGGCCAGCATCAGGAGCAGGAAGAGCGCGAGGAGGAACGCACAGAAGGGCGCCGCCTTCCAGAGCGGATCCAGCCGGCCGGCCGCCGCGCCGGCGGGTTCGGCCAGTCCGCGGTAGACCTCGACCGCATCGCCGGCGCCGGGCCCGGCCGGCAGGCCGAGCGCGGCGAGCGAACCGCCGGCAAGTCCGGCCAGCCGGACGAGCGGCTTCCAAGCCAGCGCGGCGGTCAGGAAGGCGAGCGCCGCGTGCAGCAGCTTCGCCGCGGCGAGGTGCAGGAAACGGACGCCGGCCGCCGCGGCGATGCCGTGGGACGCGAGCAGGCCGGTGATGCCGGTCCAACTGAGGACGGCGGCGATCAGCGCGGCTCCGGCCGGCGCGCCGAACCGCTCGATCATCCCGGCCGCCGCGAACGCCCCGAGATGCGCCTCGTAAATGCCCGGGAACGCGGCGAATTCCAGGAGTTCCGGCAGCACCCGCTCCAGCAGGCGGATCAGCACGGAGCCGAAGATGACGAGCCCGCCGACGGTCATGAGCTGTTGGACGCATTGCGCGACCGACTCGCCCATCGCCTGGCCGAAGCCGCGTCCGTCCCGGCGGCGCGCTTCGCGCATCGCGGCGGCGGCCCGCCCGAGCAGGCTCCGCAAGCCGCCCGGCGCGCGGAAGGCGGAAGCCGGGCTCGCCGCCGGGTCGAGCCGCGCGAGCAGCCAGCCCGCGGCGAGGGCGGACAACCAGACGGAGGCGGCAATCGCGGCGCCGAATTCGGGGCGGCCGAGGAAGCCCGCCCCGACGACGATCAGCATCAGCATCGGATTGGGCATGTGGGACAGCGCCAGCAGGCGCTGGCATTCGCGGTCGGTCAGCGCGCCTTCCCGGTGCAGCCGCGCGGCCGCGCCGGCGCCGGCGGGAAAGCCGCTCGACCAGCCGAGCGCGGCGGCCCAGCCCGCGCTGCCCGGCAGCCGGAACAGGCGGCGCATGACCGGTTCGAGCAGCACGCCGGCCGCGTGGACGACGCCGAGCGCGAGCAATAGCTCCGACAGCGCGAGGAAAGGCAGGAGCCCGGGGAAGACGATGTTCCACCAGATGGCGAGTCCCCGCAGCGCGGCCTGGAGCGCCTCGCCGGGGAAGCGCACGATCAAGAGGGCGAGCGCGAGCAGGGCGGCGCCGGTCGCGGCGGTTCGGATCATGCGGCCAACCTCCTTCGGCGGGATCCGGACAAGTCGCATCAGTTCAATGTACGCGGACGAGCCGGCGAATAGACCGGAAAGGAGGCGTTCGGGGTGCCGGGATGGCCGAAACCGGGACCGGCAAGGACGGCGTTCGGGTGGGGACTGGCCGCGGGAGCGGCCGTGCTGTTCCTGTTCGCGGCGCCGACGCCGTATGTCCTGTACGAGCCGGGGATCGTCGTGCCGGCGGATGAGCTCGTGACGGTGGAAAAAAGGGAACGGCCGGACCGGAAAGCGCCGGAGTCGGAAGCGCGGGACGGGTGGCTGCTCGCGACGGTGTACCTGCGCGATCGGGCCGCGCCGTGGCAGGTCATCTCGTCCGCGTGGCGGCGGGATCGGGAAGCGCACGCAAGGCGGTCGGTGTTCCGGGGTGAGAGCGGAGAGGAGTACAGGCGGCGGATGGCCGTGCTGACGGAGGAGTCGCACGCGAAGGCGCTGATGGCGGCGTTCCGGGCGGCCGGCGTGCGGTACGAGGCGGTTCCGGACGGGGTCTACGTCGTGCGGGGCGCCGGGCGGCTCAGGGCCGGAGACCGGATCGCGGCCGTGGACGGCGCCGCCGTGCGCGGGCTGGACGAGCTCGCCGATGCGCTCGGGGTCCGCGCCGGCCGGAACGCGGAACTGACCGTGATGCGCGACGGCCGCGCGTTCACCGTATATGTCGCCGCGGACGAAGGCGCGGCGGAGGAAAGCGCACCGGACGGCACCGCCGCGGATGGAACCGCCGGATCGGGCACCGCGGGACGATTCGCCGCGGATGGAACCGCCGGATCCGGAGCCGGCACGGTTGCAACCGCCGCGTCCGCGCCGCGCCGCCTCGCCGGAGCGGAGCTCACCGAACGCTTCGCGGTCCGGCCGGAGGATCCCGGCCTTCGCGTCGCGATCGACACCGGCGGCCTCGCCGGGCCGTCGGCGGGGCTGCCGCTTGCGCTCCATATCTACGGGCAACTCACCGGGGAACCCCTCGCCGGCGGGCGCCGCATCGCCGCCACCGGCACGATCGAGCCGTCGGGCGCCGTCGGCGCGGTTGGGGGCGCCGGATTGAAGGCGATCGCCGCCGCGCGCGCCGGCGCCGACCTGTTCCTCGTGCCGGAGGCGAACCGGGCGGAGGCCGCCGAGGCGGCGGAATCCGAAGGCGGCGGCATGTCCGTCGCCGGCGTGCGCACGCTGGAAGACGCGCTCAGTCTGTTGCGCGGAGATCGGGCTCTTCCACGATGACCGGCGGCTCGTAGTAGTCCCGGAGCAGCGCCCGCGGATCCCGGGCGCCGGCGGCGAGGGCGTAGAGGCCCGTCGCCTTCGCGTCCAGCTCCAGGTATCGCTCCCCCGCGCCGGACAGCCCGGCCTGCGCGCCGCCCGCCGCGCTGAGCAGGACGGGCAGCTTCGCGTTTTTCCGCATCCGCCGGAGCAGCTCGCGTCCCTTCGGCGTGAAGCCGAGCACGCGGATGTAGGCGAGCCCCTCCGCGAGCGCGCCGGGGTTCCAGTCGTCCTTGCGGATGCCGAGCAGCACGGCGGTGAGCGCGCGCTGCAGCCGCGTGCGGGTGTAGCGCTTCGTCTTGACGAGGGCGATCAGCTCGTCGACATCGAGCCGCTTCAGTTCGGGCAGCGCGCGCCGGATCCGGTATTCGAGCCCTTCGCCGACGTCGCGGTACCCGGCGAGTTCCGCCTCGTCGAGTCTGAGCAGCAGGTGGAACAACGGTGCCGCGAAGGCGTGCCAGCCCATCGGCGCCCGCCCGGCTTCCCATTCGCGCCGCAGCACGGCCAGTGTGGGCTCCGGCACGTACGGCGCGATCGCCTCCGGCCGGCCGCTCCCGAAGAGGAGCCGTCGCAGCGCCGTCGCGCTCGCGATCGAACCGGAGGGCGCGTCCGCGTCGTGATAGCCGGCCTGCACGCGACGGATCGTGTGCGGCTCCATGCGGCTGCCCAGCCGCCTCAGCGCGATCAGGTAGTGGAGGCCGAGCGTGTTGTTCGGCTGCTCGAGCGGAAACGCGGCCGCCCCGGCGTCGCCGCGCGCCGCAAGCCCCTGGCGCAGCGCGGCGCTGTATGCGTCCGGGAAGCTCATCCCGGCATCCAGCCCCGCGGCAATCCGGTCGCGCACATCCGCGGGCTCGTCCGCGGCGAGCGCGGCGATGCGCAGGAGCGTCCCGATGTCGCCGCTCTCGCTGCCGAAGCAGAAGCAGTCGACAACGCCCGTCGCATCGAGCAGGCCGACGGCGCCGTACGCGAACCATTCGGCCGCGCTCGTCGCGTAGGCGACGGGCAGCTCGATGACGAGATCGCACCCGCTGCGCAGCGCCGTCTCGGCCCGGGCCCATTTGTCCATCAGCGCGGGCTCGCCCCGCTGCAGGAAATGGCCGCTCATCACCGCGACGACGGCGTCCGCGCCGGTCGCGCGCACGGATTCGACGAGATGGTGCCGGTGGCCGTTGTGGAACGGGTTGTACTCCACGATGACGCCGACGGTACGCATCGTTTTCCCCCCCGCGACGCATAACAAGACAGGATCTGCTATAACCATAACACACGGTGCAAATGTTGACAAAACGCGAAGCGGATCGCTATAATTACTTTTGTTTGTTTGGAGTGATCCTGTGAAAATCCATGTGCACGAACTGAACGCAAGCGGCGTTCCGCGGACCATCCGCGAGACGCTGGACGTGTCGGGGCTGTTCAAGGGAAGGCGGGACGTGATCGAAGCCGGACCGCTCCGGGTCGAGCTCCGGGCGCAGGGAGTGCAGGAAGGCGTGGCGCTCGTCGAAGGCGGGCTGGAGCTCGATTTGACGATGCCGTGCTCGCGCTGCCTGAAGCCGGTTCCGGTCCATGTCGCCGTCCCGTTCCGGGAGCACTTCATCGTGGGCGGGGAGCCGCAGACCGAAGAGGAAGCGGACTCGTTCATTCCGTCAGCGAACAACGAGATCGATTTGACGCCGTACGTGGAGGAAGCCGTGCAGCTCGAGCTGCCGCTCGTTCCGCTCTGCGCGGAAGACTGCAAGGGCCTCTGTCCCGAATGCGGCAAGGATTTGAACGAAGGGGAGTGCGGCTGCGACCGCACGCCGGTCGATCCGCGGCTGGCCGCGCTGAAGGACCTGTTCCCGGGCTGACGACGGCCCTCGGGCCGCGGAAGGAATCACCCGATTCGCGCGACTTTCGAAGGAGGTGGGACAGATGGCGGTACCATTCAGGAAAACGTCGAAGGCTCGCCGCGACAAACGCCGTACGCACTTCAAGCTGACGGTCCCGGGCATGGTCAAATGCGACCAATGCGGAGAGCTGAAGCTCGCGCACCACGTCTGCAAGGTGTGCGGTTATTACAAGACGAAAGAGATCATCAAGCAGTAAAGCGGAAAGCAAGCACTTCATCGGCCGGTGAGGTGCTGTTTTTTTGCCGGCGATGGCCGCGGAACGTTTCCGGATTGCTTCCGGCGCGGCTTTTCCTTTATACTGGTTTTAGTACCTGGTGTTAAGAGGGGCCTACATTCCCAGATCGCAAAGGCGGTGCTATCCTGTGGAACGTCTGCCGAAAAAGGAGCGGCACCGGCGGCTGGCCCGTCTCATCGAGGACAATCCGTTCATCACGGACCGCGAGCTGACGCGGCTCCTGAAAGTCAGCATCCAGACGATCCGCCTCGACCGGCTGGAGCTCGGCATTCCCGAGCTGCGCGAGCGGATCAAGCTGATGGCCGAGCGTTCGTTCGACGCCGTCCGATCGCTGCCGCTGCACGAAGTGATCGGCGAGATCGTCGATCTCCAGCTCGACCGGAGCGGCATCTCGATCTTCGAGATCCGGAAGGAGCACGTCTTCTCCCGAACCGGCATCGCGCGCGGCCACCATCTGTTCGCGCAGGCGAACTCGCTCGCCGTGGCCGTCATCAACGACGAGGTGGCGCTTACGGCGACGGCCGACATCCGGTTCATCCGGCCGGTCCGTCTGGGAGAAAAATGCATCGCGAAGGCGTACGTCCGTTCCTCGGGCAAGCGGAAGGCGAGGGTGGAAGTCGCCACCTATGTCGGAGAAGAGATGGTGTTCCAGGGCAACTTTCTGATCGTTCGATCTGCCGGAGCGCAGCAGGATGGAGGAGGGGATCGGCTTGCGGATCGCGATTGATGCCATGGGAGGAGACCTTGCGCCGGAGGAAGCGGTGAAGGGCGTGCTGGAGGCGGCAACCGAATGGCCGGATACGTCGTTCGTGCTCGTCGGCGACGAACAACGGGTCGGGCCGCTCGTGAACGGCCGCAAGCCGCCGAACGTGGAACTCCGGCATGCGTCCGAGGCGATCGGCCCGGATGAAGAGCCGGTGCGCGCGGTTCGGCGCAAGAAGGACGCTTCCATGGTCGTCGCGGCCCGCATGGTGAAGGAGGGCGAGGCGGACGCGATGCTGTCCGCCGGCAACACCGGCGCCCTCATGGCGGCCGGCTTGCTCGTCGTCGGACGGATTCCCGGCATCGAGCGGCCGGCGCTGGCGCAGACGATTCCCTCGACGGACGACGTCGGCGTGCTCGCGCTCGATCTCGGCGCCAATGTCGAGGCCCGTCCGGAGCATCTCTACATGTACGCGGTGATGGGCAGCCTGTACCGGAAGCTCGTGCACGGCATGGAGCAGCCGCGCGTCGGCCTGCTCAACGTCGGCACGGAGGAAGGCAAGGGGACCGAGCTCATGAAGGAGGCGTACGGTCTCATCAGCGCCGATCCGGACATCCGGTTCGCGGGCAACATCGAGGCGCGGGACGTGCTGCAACGCGCGTGCGACGTGCTCGTCTGCGACGGATTTTCCGGCAACGTCATGCTGAAATCGTTCGAAGGCGCGGCCGCGCTCATCATGGGCGAGCTGAAGCGCGCGTTCACGAAGAACGCGATCTCGAAGCTGGCCGCGGCCGTCGTGAAGCCGGGACTGAACCGTCTCCGGCGCAAGATGGACTACAAGGAATACGGCGGGGCGCCGCTTTTGGGACTTGCCGGCATCGTTGTGAAATGCCACGGCTCGTCCGACGCGCGGGCGTTCCGCAACGGCATCCGCCAGGCGCGCGACGCGGTCCGGCACGGACTGATCCGCGCGATCGCGGACCATATCAGCGGGAAGGAAGGATCCGGCGGATGAAGGCGGTAGGCATTATCGGAACGGGCATGTACGTGCCCGACCGGATTTTGACGAACGGCGATCTCGAGAAAATGGTCGACACGAACGACGAATGGATCGTGACGCGGACCGGCATCCGCGAGCGGCGCATCGCCGCGGAGGATCAGGCGACGTCGGATCTCGCCTACGAGGCGGCGGTCCGGGCGCTCGGGTCGGCGAAGCTCAAACCCGAAGACGTGGATCTCATCATCGTCGCAACGATCACGCCGGACATGTTCTTCCCGTCGACGGCCTGCATCCTCCAGGACAAGCTCGGGGCGCGCAAGGCCGCGGCGTTCGACCTGTCGGCGGCCTGCTCCGGCTTCATCTACGCCCTGGCGACGGCCGTCGGCATGCTGAAAAGCGGCATGTACCGGAACGCGCTCGTCGTCGGCGCGGAATGCCTGTCGCGCATCACGGATTACACGGACCGGAACACCTGCATCCTGTTCGGCGACGGCGCGGGTGCGGTCGTGCTCGGCGAGGTTCCGGAGGGGCGGGGATTCCGCTCGTTCGAGCTGGGCGCGGACGGCTCCGGCGGCCCGCTGCTCAAGGTGGCGGGCGGCGGCTCCCGCCTGCCGGCTTCGGCCGAGACGGTGGAGAGCAGGGCGCACTACATCCAGATGGCCGGCAACGAGGTGTTCCGGTTCGCGGTGCGCATCATGGGCAGCGTGGCGGAGGAGGCGCTCCGGAAGGCGGGGATCGACAAAAAGGACGTCGACCTGCTCGTGCCGCACCAGGCGAACATCCGGATCATCCAGGCGGCGCTCAGCCGGCTGGAACTGCCGGAGGAGAAATGCATGATCAATCTCGACCGCTACGGCAACGCCTCCGCGGCTTCGATCCCGATCGCGCTTGCGGAAGCGGTCGAGCAGGGACGGATTCGCGAAGGGGATTGCCTCGTGCTCGTCGGTTTCGGCGGCGGGCTGACCTGGGGCGCGTCCGTCCTCATCTGGTAGTCAATCGTCGGGAAGCGGAGGCATGAGGCAATGGGCAAAACTGCATTCGTGTTCCCCGGCCAGGGCGCGCAGGCGGTCGGCATGGGGAAGGACGCGTACGACGCGTCGCCGGCGGCGCGGGCGATTTTCGAACGGGCGGACCGGGCGCTCGGGTTTGAGCTGAGCAGGATCATCTTCGAAGGTCCGGAGGAAGCGCTGAAGCTTACGGTAAACACGCAGCCGGCGCTGCTGACGGTGAGCGCGGCGCTGCTCGAGCTGATCCGGGACCGGGTGAAGCCGGACTACGTCGCCGGCCACAGCCTCGGCGAATACAGCGCGCTGGTCGCATCCGGCGTCCTCGCCTTCGAGGACGCGGTGCGCGCGGTGCGGCGCCGCGGCGAATTCATGGAGGAAGCGGTGCCGGCGGGGAAGGGCGCGATGGCGGCCGTGCTCGGCGCCGACCGCGAAGCCCTGGCGAAGCTGTGCGAGGCGATCAGCGCCGAGAAGGGACTCGTCGTGCTCGCCAACGTGAACTGTCCGGGCCAGATCGTCGTGTCCGGCACGGCGGAAGGCGTGCGGGCAGTCGCCGAGCGCGGCAGGGAAGCGGGCGCGAAGCGGGTCATCCCGCTCGAGGTGAGCGGCCCGTTCCATTCGCCGCTCATGGAGCCGGCGGCCGAGCGGCTCGGCGAGGTGCTGGACGCGCTGGAGATGCGGGATGCGGAAGTGCCGGTCATCGCCAACGTGACGGCGGAGCCGGTGACGTCGGCGGCCGAAATCCGCCGCCTGCTGAAAGAGCAGGTCACCGCTCCCGTCCTGTGGGAGGACACCGTGCGCCGGCTGAAGGCCCTCGGCGTCGACACGTTCGTCGAAATCGGCTCCGGATCGGTGCTCACCGGACTCATCCGGAAGACGGCGGGGTCCGTCGCCATCCATACCGTGAACAGTCTGGCCGCGCTGGATGCGGCGCTGGCCGCGCTGGCGCCCTGACGCCGGGCGCCGGACAAACGAGAGGAGGGTCCCCCACATGTTCGCGTCCCTGGAAGGAAAGAAGGCGCTCGTGACGGGCGCGTCCCGCGGCATCGGCCGCGCGATCGCGATCGCGCTCGCGGAGGCCGGCGCCGACGTGGCGATCAATTACGCCGGAAGCGAAGGCGCGGCGCGGGAGACGGCGGCCGCCGTCGAGGCGCTCGGCCGCAGGGCGCTGCTCGTGCAGGCGGATGTCGGCAAGCCCGAAGCGTTTGAACGGATGGTGGAAGAGGTGCTGGCGGCGTTCGGCACGATCGACATCCTGGTGAATAATGCCGGCATCACGCGGGACAATTTAATCATGCGCATGAAGGACGAGGATTTCGACCAGGTCATCGAGACGAACCTGAAGGGCGTATTTAACGGCATTCGGGCGGTTGCGCGCCCGATGATGAAGCAGCGCTCGGGGAGGATCATCAACATCTCGTCCGTCGTCGGCACGATGGGCAACGCCGGCCAGGCGAACTACGCCGCCGCGAAGGCGGGCGTGATGGGATTGACGCGGTCGGCCGCGCGCGAGCTGGCGCCCCGCGGCATCACCGTCAACTGCGTCGCCCCCGGCTTCATCGAGACGGACATGACGGACAAGCTGTCCGACGACATCAAGACCCGGATGGCCGGGCAGATTCCGCTCGCCCGGTTCGGACAGGCGGCGGAGGTCGCGTCCGTCGTCCGGTTCCTCGCCTCCGACGCCGCGAGCTACATCACCGGTCAGACGATTCATGTGGACGGAGGCATGTACATGGGCTGAGGTCCGCGCAGGCTATGGCAATTTGGCGGACAATCCCTTATAATACCGAGAAGAGGAGGTGAGCCGGATGTCCGACGTTTTCGAACGCGTGAAGCGCATCGTCGTGGATCGGCTGGGCGTGGACGAGTCGGAAGTGACGCTCGATGCGAGCTTCAAGGATGACCTCGGCGCGGATTCCCTGGATGTCGTGGAACTCGTCATGGAACTGGAAGACGAGTTCGATATGGAAATATCCGACGAAGACGCAGAAAAGATTACCACGGTGGGTGAAGTCGTCAATTACATAGAATCGCATTCCTAGTCCCGTAAGTCCCGTTGACAAGACGGGACTTCGCTCCATTTTACCGGGATTCCTTCCGCGCAATGCGGAATGCGCTTGCAGTTCCATGAGGCCGGCGCGGCTTTTGCGTACGCGGCTTCGCGCCGCCCCGGGATCAGAGGCCGTTGACAGAGGTGAAGCGTTTGAATCGGAGAGTTGTCGTAACCGGCATGGGGGTCGTCACCGCGCTCGGCAGCGACCTGGATACGTTCTGGAGCAATCTCGTCGCCGGCAAGTCGGGTGTGACGCGCGTCGAAGCGTTCGACGCCTCGGAATTTCCGACGCAAATTGCGGCCGAGATCAAGGATTTCAAGCCCGAAGATTACATGGACAAGAAAGAAGCACGGCGCATGGACCGCTTCGTGCAATTCGCCGTCGCGGCCAGCCTGATGGCGATGCGGGACGCCGGACTCGAACCCGGCGTGAACATCGACCCCGACCGCATCGGCGTCATGGTCGGCAGCGGCATCGGCGGGCTCTCCACCTGGGAGGAGCAATACAACATCCTGATCGAGAAAGGACCGAAGCGGGTCAGCCCGTTTTTCATACCGATGATGATCGCGAACATGGCATCCGGCCAGATTTCGATCCTCACCGGAGCGAAGGGGCCGAACTCCACGGCGGTCACCGCGTGCGCGACGGGCACGCATTCGATCGGCGATTCGTTCAAGCTGATCCAGCGCGGCGAAGCGGACGCCATGATCTGCGGCGGCGCGGAGGCGGCGATCCGTCCGATCGGGTTCGCCGGATTCTGCTCGATGCGCGCGATGTCGTCCCGCAACGACGAGCCGGAGAAGGCGAGCCGTCCGTTCGACGCGGAGCGCGACGGTTTTGTCATGGGCGAAGGCTCCGGCGTGCTCGTGCTTGAGTCGCTGGAACACGCGCTGAAGCGCGGTGCCCGCATTTACGCCGAGGTCATCGGCTACGGCATGAGCGGCGACGCGCACCACATCACCGATCCGGATCCGGACGGCGCGGCGCGATGCATGCTGCGCGCATTGAAGGACGCCGGCATCGGACCGGAAGCGATCGATTACATCAACGCCCACGGCACGTCGACGCCGGTCGGCGACCGTTCGGAGACGATCGCGATCAAGCAGGCATTCGGCGACCACGCGTACAGGCTGGCCGTCAGCTCGACCAAATCGATGACCGGCCATCTGCTCGGCGCGGCCGGCGGCATCGAGGCGGTCATCCTGGCGCTGACGCTCAAGAACGGCGTCATCCCGCCGACGATCAACCTGGAGCATCCGGATCCCGAGTGCGATCTCGATTATGTGCCGAACGCCGCGCGCAAGTCGGACGTCCGGACCGGTCTTTCGAACTCGTTCGGCTTCGGCGGCCACAACGCGACGATCGTGATGAGGAGATATGAAGCCTGACCGATTCGAAAGCCTGCAGGAACGGCTCGGCATCCGGTTCAAGCGGATCGGGCTGCTCAAACAGGCGTTCACCCATACTTCCTACGTAAACGAGCACAAAAGCGCCAGCGCGCAGGACAACGAACGGCTCGAGTTTCTCGGCGACGCCGTGATGCAGCTCCTCGTGTCCGAATATCTGTACTTGACGCATCCGCGCCGCCCGGAAGGGGAGCTGACGCGGATGCGCGCCTCGATCGTGTGCGAGCCTTCGTTCGCGAAGTTCGCGGAGACGCTCGATCTCGGGCGGTACGTGCTGCTCGGACGCGGCGAGGAGCAGCTCGGCGGCCGCACGCGGCCGGCGTTGCTCGCGGATTTGTTCGAGTCGTTCATCGGCGCCCTGTATCTCGATTCCGGACTGGAAGCGGTGCGCGACTTTCTGAAGCGGCACATTTTCCCGCTGATCGACGGCGGCGATTATCTGCCGGTGAAGGACTACAAGTCCCGTCTTCAGGAACGGGCGCAGCATCGCGCGCTCGGTCCGATCGAGTACGTGATCGACGAGGAACGCGGGCCGGCGCACGATCGGGAATTTGTCGTCGGCGTGCTCGTGGGCGGCGTCCGGTACGGCACCGGCGTCGGCCGCACGAAGAAGGAAGCGGAACAGCAGGCGGCGGCCGAAGCGTGCCGCCTGATCGGCAACGACGACGCCTGACACACGAGGCTTGCGGCGAACGGCTTCGAACGCGAAAGTTCGAAGCCGTTCGCCGGTTCATGACGCCAGCATGCGGCGGAAACCAGGGAAGCCGGAGGTGGGGCACGCGCATGTTCCTGAAACGGATCGAACTCATCGGTTTCAAATCGTTTGCCGACCGGACGGAGCTGGAATTCGTTCCCGGCATCACGGCGGTCGTCGGGCCGAACGGCAGCGGGAAGAGCAACATTTCCGACGGCATCCGGTGGGTGCTCGGCGAGCAGAGCGCGAAGAGCTTGCGCGGCGGCAACATGCAGGACGTCATCTTCGCCGGCAGCGACACCCGGAAGGCCGTGAACTTCAGCGAAGTGACGATTACGCTCGACAACACGGACCGCACGCTGCCGCTCGATTACGACGAGGTGACGGTCACCCGGCGCGTGCACCGGAACGGCGAGAGCGAATATCTCATCAACAAGCAGGCGTGCCGGCTCAAGGACATCACCGAGCTGTTCATGGACACCGGCATCGGCAAGGAAGCCTACTCGATCATCGGGCAGGGGCGCATCGAGGAGATTCTGAGCACGCGGGCGGAGGACCGGCGGGGCATTTTCGAGGAAGCGTCGGGCATCGTGAAATACAAGACCCGCAAGCGCGAGGCGCAGAAGAAGCTCGAGGACACGGAGCAGAATCTCGTCCGGATCCACGACCTGATCGCCGAGCTGGAAGGCCAGCTCGAACCGCTCCGCGAGCAGTCGGAAAAGGCGAAACGTTACAAGGAGCTCCGCGAGCAGCTGAAGTCGAAGGAGATCTCGCTCTACGTCCATCAGATCGAGCATGTGCACGCCAGCTGGAAAGAGCTCGGCGCGAAACTCGAGCAACTGAAAGCGCAACAGGCCGAGCTGATGGCGGTCGTAAGCCGCCACGACGCGACCCTCGAGCAGGATCGGCTCGCGCTCCGGCGGATCGAGGACGAGATCGAGCGGCTGCACGCGGAGCTGCTCGCGATCAGCGAGGAATACGAGAAATGCGAAGGCCTGGGCGAGGTGCTGAAGGAGCGGCGCCGCAACCTCGAGCAGAACCGGAAGCAGCTCGAAGAGACGATCGCGGCGCAGTCCGCGCGGATCGCGGAGCTGGCGAAGGAGGAGGCGGACCTCAGGGCGAAGGCCGCCGCGCTCGGGCAGACGCTGGAGGAGCAGCGCGGGCAGCTGGCGCGGGAGGAGGAGAAGCTGTCCGGCGCCGGCGCCTCGGCCGACGCGGAGGAAGAGGAGCGGCTGAAGAGCGAACTGCTGGACGTGCTCTCCGCGATGGCCTCGCTGCGCAACGAGATCCGCTACGCGGAGCAGCAGCGCGAGGCGGCGGAGCGGCGCCTCAAGCGGCTGGACGAAGAGGAGGCGGCGGACGCCGGCGAGCTCGAGCGGCTCGCCGCCCGGCGGACGGAAATGTCGGCGCGCCTGGAGGAGAACGCAAAAGCGCTTGAAGCGGTCCGGCAGCGTCTCATCGCCGAGACCGAACGGCGGCAGGAGCTGCAGCGCTCGCTCGAGGAGACGCAGGCGCTCATCCGCCGGTGGGAACAGAAGCGGGACGCCGGCGTATCCAGGCGCGACACGCTGAAGGAAATGCAGGAAAGCCTCGAAGGCTTCATGCAGGGCGTGCGCGAGGTGCTGAAGGCGGCGCGCCGGGGCGCGCTGTCCGGCGTGCACGGGGCCGTCGCGGAGCTGATCCGCGTGCCGGAGCATCTCGAGATCGCGGTGGAGACGGCGCTCGGCGGCGCGTTGCAACACATCGTCATGGACGACGAGCGGACGGCGCGCGAGGCGATCGGCTATCTCAAGCAGCGTCAGCTCGGCCGCGCGACGTTCCTGCCGCTCGATGTGATCCGCGGACGGAGCGTGCCGGAGCCGGACCGGCTCGCCGCGCAGTCGGTCGACGGTTTCGTCGGGATCGCCTCGGAGCTCGTGGCGTGCGACGGGCGCTACGCGCAGATTCTCGCGAACCTGCTCGGCAACGTGCTGATTGCGGAGACGCTGGAGCAGGCGAACCGGATTGCCGCCCGCTGCGGCTACCGGTACCGCGTCGTCACGCTCGACGGCGACGTCGTGAACGCGGGCGGATCGATGACCGGCGGGAGCCTGCAGAAGCGCGGCGCGAGCCTGCTCGGACGCCGGCGCCAGATCGAGGAGTTGGATCGGGAGATCCGGGAAGCGGAGGAGCAGCTCGGGGTGCTGAGCGGCAAGCTCCAAGACCTGCGCAGGGAGCTGTCCGACTGCGGCCGGAACATCGAGGACGCGCGCGGTCAGGCCGAAGCGAAGCGGATCGAGGAGCAGCGGCTGAGCTCGGCGCTGCAGCAGATCGGGCAGGATGAGCAGCGACTCCGGGAGCAGCTCCGGCTCAGGACCGATGACCGCGGCAGCCAGCTCAGGGAGCTCGAGGCGCTGGACGCGGCGCGCGAGGCCGCCGAGGCCCGCCTCCGGGAAATGGCCGCCGAGGAGGCGCGGCTGCAGCAGGCGATCCGCGAGGCGGAGGAGCGGCGCCGGGCCGGCGAATCGGCAAGGGAAGCGCTCAAGGAACAGCTGACCGGACTGAAGGTCACCGTCGCGAAGACGGAGCAGGAGATGCAGTCGCTCGCCGAGCAGTCGGCGCGGCTGCGCGGCGAGATCGCGCGCGCGAAGCAGGATCTGGCCTCGATGCGCGAGACGGCGGCGCTGCAGGAAGAAGAAGCGCAGCGGCTCGAAGCGGAAGCGGTGCGGCAGCGGGAGACGCTGAACGAGCTTCGGTTGAAGAAAGAGCGCTGCTCGGAGGCGATCGATCTGAAACGCGCCGAGCGGGCCGACAAGGTCCGCCTCCTCGAAGAGGGGGAGAGCGAGACGAAGGAGCAGCGCGAGCAGCTCCGTCAGGTGGAGGAAGAACTGCGGCGGACCGAGATCGCGGTGAACCGGCTCGACGTCGAGCTGGACAACCTGCTGCGCACGCTGGGCGAGGAATACGAAATCGGGTTCGAGCTCGCGAAGGAGCGGTATCCGGTGCCGGAGGACCCGGCCGCCGCGCAGCAGGAGGTGCGGGAGCTGAAGCGGCAGATCGCGCTGCTCGGTGAGGTCAACCTCGGCGCCATCGAGGAATACGAGCGGGTGAAGGAGCGGTACGATTTTCTCAGCTCGCAGAAGGACGATCTCGTCGAGGCGAAGGCGGCGCTCTATCAGGTCATCCGCGAGATGGACGAGGAGATGGGCCGGCGCTTCCGCACGACGTTCGAGGCGATCCGCGGCCAGTTCGGCATCGTGTTCAGCCGGCTGTTCGGCGGAGGCCGCGCGGATCTCGTCCTGGTCGATCCGGACCATCCGCTGGAGACGGGCATCGACATCGTCGCCCAGCCGCCGGGCAAGAAGCTGCAGAACCTGCAGCTCCTCTCGGGCGGCGAGCGGGCGCTGACCGCGATGGCGCTGCTGTTCGCGATCCTGCGCGTGAAGCCGGTGCCGTTCTGCGTGCTCGACGAGGTCGAGGCGGCGCTGGACGAGGCGAACGTGACGCGGTTCGCGCAGTACCTGCGCGAGTTCTCCGAGCAGACGCAGTTCATCGTCGTCACGCACCGCAAGGGCACGATGGAGGAGGCGGACGTCCTCTACGGCGTGACGATGGAGCAGGACGGCGTCTCGAAGCTCGTCTCGGTGCGGCTCGAGGACGGCGAGCCGGTGACGGTCTGATTCGGTTCGTTCGAAGGTGCGGGCTTTCGGTCGGTTTTCCGGTCCGGCCCGCTTCTTTATGGATCAAGAAAGGTGGTTGAACGGTGAGCTTTTTCAGAAAGTTGCGCGAGAGCATCTCGGCGAAGGCCGAAGCGGTGACGAACAAGTTCCGCGAAGGGCTCGGCAAGACCGCTGCCGCGATTGCGGGCAAGGTGGAGGAGCTCGTGCTCCGGCGCAAGAAGATCGACGAGGCGTTCTACGAGGAGCTGGAGGAGATTCTGATCGCCGCGGATGTCGGCGTGACGACGGTCATGCGGCTGATCGACGAGCTGCGCGAGGAAGTGCGCCGGCGGAGGATCGAGGACGCGGCCGAACTGCAGCCGATCCTGTCCGAGAAGCTGGTCGCGCTGCTCAAGGATGGCGCGGACGAGGGGCTGCGGATGGCCGAGTCGGGCACGACGGTCTACCTGTTCGTCGGCGTGAACGGCGTCGGCAAGACGACGACGATCGGCAAGCTGGCGCACCGCTTCAAGCGCGAGGGGAAATCGGTTCTGCTCGCGGCGGGCGACACGTTCCGCGCCGGGGCGATCGAGCAGCTCGAGGAATGGGGGCGGCGCGTCGGCGTCGACGTGGTGAAGCAGCAGCCCGGCGCGGATCCCGCCGCCGTCATGTACGACGCGATCCGGGCCGCGAAGCAGCGGGGCGTCGACGTGCTGCTCTGCGACACGGCGGGCCGGCTGCAGAACAAGACGAATCTGATGGAGGAGCTGAACAAAATCTACCGCGTCATCCAGCGGGAGATGCCGGGCGCGCCGCATGAAGTGCTGCTCGTGCTCGACGCGACGACGGGGCAGAACGCGCTCAGCCAGGCAAAGCTGTTCGGCGAGAAGAGCGGCGTCACGGGCATTGTGCTCACGAAGCTGGACAGCACGGCGAAGGGCGGCATCGTCATCGCGATCCGCCACGAGCTGCAGCTGCCGGTGAAGCTCGTCGGCCTCGGCGAGAAGATGGACGACCTGCAGGAGTTCGACGCGGAGCAGTTCGTCCACGCACTGTTCGCCGGCGCGATCGAGAAGGAGGTCGAAGCCGGCGGCGCGGAGTGAGCGGCTGCGGCGCGGCGCGCCTGCATGCCGGCCGGGGCCCGCGCGCAGGGCGAACCGGCTTAAGATCCGGTTCGCCGCGCGGGACGGAGCGGGCGGAACGGAGCGGACAGGATTCCGATGGGCGCAGGTCTGACAAGGTGATCGACTTGACACGGCGAATGCCTTAGGGTATGATAGAGAAGCTGGCCGGGGTGTCAAGATCATCGCCTTGACGGGCGGGGTGAATCCGGCCGGAAGGGACGGAAGGATGCGCGAGCCGGAAGCCCTCGAGAAGACGAACCGGATCAATCTGCTGTTCGATTTCTACGGGCCGCTGCTGACCGACAGGCAGCGGTTGTTCCTGAAATATTATTTTCACGACGACTACTCGCTCGGCGAGATCGCGTCGGAGTTCGGCATCAGCCGCCAGGCCGTCTTCGAGCATATCCGGCGCGCGGAGGAGACGCTGGAGAGCTACGAGGACCGGCTCGGGTTGCTCGCGCGGCACGAGCGGCTGACGGCCCTGATCACGGAGCTGGAGCGCGCCGCGGAGAAGCTGCCGGAGACGGCGGACGCGGCCGCCGTCCGGTCGGCGCTGGCGCGGCTGCGCCAGGCCGTCGAGAACGACTGACGAATCATACGGCGGGGGGCGAAAGCGGATGGCCGCATTCGAAACATTGACGAGCCGGCTCCAGAGCGTGTTCGGGAAGCTGCGCGGCAAGGGCAAGGTGACGGAAGAAGACGTCAACGAGGCGATGCGCGAGGTCCGTCTGGCGCTGCTTGAGGCGGACGTCAACTTCAAGGTGGTCAAGGACTTCATCGCGCGGGTCAGGGAGCGGGCGATCGGCCAGGAAGTGGTCAAGAGCTTCACGCCCGGCATGGTCATCATCGATATCGTCAACAAGGAACTGACCGAGCTGATGGGCGGCACCCAGGCGAAGCTCGCGAAGGCCGCGAAGCCCCCGACCGTCGTCATGATGGCGGGCCTGCAGGGTTCCGGCAAGACGACGTCCAGCGCGAAGCTCGCGCTGATGCTCAAGAACGGCGGGCACAAGCCGCTGCTCGCGGCCTGCGACATCTATCGTCCGGCGGCGATCCGGCAGCTGGAGGTGCTCGGCGGCCAGATCGGCGTGCCGGTGTTCTCGCTCGGCGATCGCGTCAGCCCGGTCGAGATCGCGCGGCAGGCCTTGCAGCGCGCGAAGGATGAGGGCCGCGACTACCTGATCATCGACACGGCGGGGCGGCTGCACATCGACGAGGCGCTCATGGAGGAGCTCCGGCAGATCCGCGAAGAGGTGAAGCCGGACGAAGTGCTGCTCGTCGTCGACGCGATGATCGGGCAGGAAGCGGTGAACGTCGCGCAGAGCTTCCACGAGCAGCTCGGGCTGACGGGCGTCGTGCTGACGAAGCTCGACGGCGACACGCGCGGCGGCGCGGCGATCTCCGTCAAGGCCGTCACCGGCTGCCCGATCAAGTTCGTCGGGACGGGAGAGAAGATCGAGCCGCTCGAGCCGTTCCATCCGGACCGGATGGCTTCCCGCATCCTCGGCATGGGGGACATGCTGTCGCTCATCGAGAAGGCGCAGGCGGCGATCGACGCCGAGAAGGCGGCCGAGATGGAGCGCAAAATGCGCGCGGCCGAGTTCACGTTCGAGGATTTCCTCGAGCAGATGGCGCAGGTGCGGAAGCTCGGGCCGCTCGACCAGCTGCTCGATCTCCTGCCCGGCATGGGCAAGCTGAAGCAGCTGAAGGACGTCCGGGTCGACGAGAAGCAGTTCGCCCGCGTCGAGGCGATCATCCAGTCGATGACGAAGGAGGAGCGGCGCAACCCGGACATCCTGAACCACAGCCGGCGCCGGCGCATCGCGGCGGGCAGCGGCACGTCGATCGCCGAAGTGAACCGGCTGATCAAGCAGTTCGAGGACATGCGCCGCATGATGAAGCAGTTTTCGCAGATGATGGGAGGCGGCAAGGGCCCGAAGGGATTGAAAGGCCTGAAGGGCCTGAAGGGGCTCCCCGGCCGCGGGCCGCGCTTCCCGTTCGGCTGAACGCAGCCGGGTGAGCTTGTTGAAGGAGGTGAATTCCGCATGGCAGTACGCATTCGTCTGAAGCGCATGGGTGCGCACAAGAAGCCGTTCTACCGCGTGGTCGTGTCCGATTCGCGTTCTCCCCGGGACGGCCGCTTCATCGAGGAGCTCGGCTATTACAATCCGCTGACCAATCCGGTTCAGCTGCGCATCGACGAAGAGAAGGCGCTGAAGTGGCTGCAACGCGGCGCGCAGCCGTCCGACACGGCGCGCAGCCTGCTCAGCAGGGCCGGCATCATGAAGAAGTTCCATGAACTGAGGCAGGGCAAGAAGGCCGAGTAAGGCCGCGCATGACCTGACCTGCGGAAGGAGGCCGACGCATGCAGGAATTGATTCAGGTGATCGCAAGGTCGCTTACGGATCATCCCGACGACGTCCGGGTGACGGTGCGCGAGGATGAACGCGGCACGGTCTACACGCTGTCCGTCCATCCCGACGACATCGGGAAGGTCATCGGCAAGCAGGGGCGGATCGCGAAAGCCATCCGGACGGTCGTCACGTCGGCCGCCGCGAGGGACAGGCGCCGCGTCATCGTCGATATCGAATCGTAAGTCCGGTTCGGCCCGTCGGGCGCCGGATCGGCCGGGGGCCGGGGCGGGCTGACGTCCCGGCCCTCGCCGCCCTGCCGGACGTCGGACGGGCCGGCCGCGCGAAAGGAGCGTCCCCAAGCGTGGAAGTGAAGTGGCTTACGGTCGGCAGGCTGGTGAACACCCACGGGATCCGGGGCGAGGTGAAGGTGCTGCCGTCGACCGATTTTCCCGAAGAGCGGTTTGCGCCCGGCAGCCGCCTGACGCTGCACGCTCCCGATTCGTCCGCCCAGGTGGAGGTCGAGGTGGAATCGGCGCGGGAGCACAAGGGGATGTACCTCGTCAAGCTGAAGGAATACGACAACATCAACCAGGTGCTTCCGTACAAGGGGTGGACGGTCAAGGTGCCGGCTTCGCGCCGCGTTCCGCTCGGAGAAGGGGAATACTACTTCCACGACATCATCGGCTGCACGGTCGTGACGGAAGAGGGCGAGGAGATCGGCCGGATCACCGAAATCCTGCGGCCGGGCGCGAACGACGTCTGGGTTGTCCGGCGTCCGAAGGGGCGCGAGGTGCTCGTTCCGTACATCTCCGACGTCGTGAAGGATGTCGACGTGGCGGCGAAGCGGGTGACGATCCACCTGATGGAAGGGCTGATCTGACCGATGCGGATCGACGTGCTCACGCTGTTTCCCGAGATGTTCGAGGGCGTGTTCGGGGCGAGCATCATCGGCAAGGCCCGGGAAAAGGGAATCGTCGAGCTGAACGTCGTCAATTTCCGCGATTACGCGAACAACAAGCACAACACGGTGGACGATTATCCTTACGGCGGCGGCAGCGGCATGGTGCTGAAGCCCGAGCCGATCTTCGCCGCGGTCGAGGCTCTGCTGAAACCGGACGAGCCGCGTCCGCGCATCATCCTGACGTGCCCGCAGGGCGAGACGTTCACGCAGCGCAAGGCGGAGGAGCTCGCGAAGGAGCCGCGCCTCATCTTCATCTGCGGGCACTACGAGGGCTACGACGAACGGATCCGCGAGCATCTCGCGACGGACGAGCTGTCGATCGGCGATTATGTGCTGACCGGCGGCGAGCTGCCCGCGATGGTCGTCATCGACGCGGTCGTGCGGCTCCTGCCCGGCGTGCTCGGCAACGAGACATCGGCCATCACGGATTCGTTCCAGAGCGGCCTGCTTGAATATCCGCAATATACGCGTCCGGCTTCGTTCCGCGGCTGGGACGTGCCGGAGGTGCTGCTGTCCGGCCATCACGGGAAGATCGCGGAATGGCGCCGCCGGCAGTCGCTGCTCCGCACGCTCCGGCGCCGCCCGGATCTGCTCGAGCACGCGGACCTTACGCCGGAGGAGCGGCGTTTCATCGAGGAGGAGCGCCGCCGGATGGCGGCCGGGTCCGCGAAAGGCGGGGATCCGGAGCGGGACGGTGCCTCCGGATAACCGGTTGTATTTGCGGAAGCGCTGTGGTAAAATTGCAAATGTTGTTTGCGATTTCGGGACGGTCCGCTGCCGGCCGTGACCCGGCACAAGGCAGGTGCCGGCGAGCCCGCATGAACGTCCCTGGGGAAGGAGGTACGTCCGATGAATCAACTCGTACGGGAGATTACGCAGGAACAACTCCGCAAGGATATTCCGGATTTCCGTCCGGGCGACACGCTGCGGGTGCACGTGAAGGTCATCGAAGGTTCCCGTGAACGGATCCAGGTGTTCGAGGGCGTGGTCATCAAGCGCCGGGGCTCCGGAATCAGCGAGACGTTCACGGTCCGCAAGATTTCGTATGGCGTCGGCGTCGAAAGAACGTTCCCGCTGCATTCGCCCAGGATCGACAAGATCGAGGTCGTGCGCCGCGGCAAGGTGCGTCGCGCCAAGCTGTACTACCTGCGAGACCTGCGCGGCAAGGCGGCCAGAATCAAAGAACGTTGAACGTACGGACACGGAGGGGGCTTGCTTTCGACAAGTCCCTTTTCTGTTATGGCGATTTGTCTGTCGGTGTGACGGACGGATGACGGACAACAAGGCGCGAAAGGTGGTGGGCGGATGGACCGCACCGACACGCACGAACCGGAGCTGCCGCAGCATGACGGAGCGGACGGCGGGCAGCCGGTGGACGGAGCGAAGGAGGCCGGATCGGGAGAAGGAAGCCGGCTGTACAAGGAAATCGTGGAATGGATCAAGGCGCTGGCGATCGCCGGGCTCCTGGTTTTCGTCATCCGCTGGTTCCTGTTCGCGCCGTTCATCGTGGACGGTCCGTCGATGCAGCCGAATTTCGAGACCGGCGAGCGGCTCATCGTGAACAAGATTCTGTACGATTTCCGGGAACCGAGGCGCGGCGAGGTCATCGTGTTCCACGTGCCGGAGGAGAACCGCGACTTCATCAAGCGCGTCATCGGCGTGCCCGGCGACACCGTGCGGCTGGAAGGCGACGAGCTGTACATAAACGGCGTCAAATTCGAAGAGCCTTACCTCCGGGAGGCGATCGAGCGGGCGCGGGCGGCGGGCGAGCCGGCCTGGAATCTCGGCGACGATTTCCCGAACGCGATCGTATCCGAGACCACCGTGCCCGAAGGGATGATCCTCGCGTTCGGCGACAACCGGCGCAACAGCAAGGACAGCCGGATGATCGGGTTCATCCCGCTCGAGAACGTGATCGGCCGGGCGGACGTCGTGTTCTGGCCGCTCGACAAGTTCGGGTTCATCGACCATTCGGCTCCGGTTCCGGCCGGTTGACGGGAGAACCGCCGGGACCCGGTCCGCGCGGCTGAAGAGGGAGGCGGCATGACGACGATTCAATGGTTCCCGGGCCACATGACCCGGGCGAAGCGGCAGATCCAGGAGAAGCTGAAGCTGATCGATGCGGTGATCGAACTGCTCGACGCGCGCGTGCCGCATGCGAGCCGCAATCCGATGATCGGCGAAATCCTGCGCGGCAAGCCGCGGCTCGTCGTGCTGAACAAGGCCGATCTGGCGGACCCGCATTCGACGGAGCGGTGGATCGCGGCATTTCGCGGGGAAGGGCTCGACTGCGTCGCCGTGGATTCCGCCGGCGGCCGGGGCGTGCAGGAGATCCCCGGGCGGGTGCGGCAGCTCGCCGCCCCGCTCTTCGAGCGGATGAAGGCGCGGGGGGTGAATCCGCGGCCGGTCCGCGCGATGATCGTCGGCATTCCGAACGTCGGCAAGTCGACGCTGATCAACCGGCTGGCCGGCCGGGGCGCCGCGGCGACCGGCGACCGGCCGGGCGTGACGAAGGGCCAGCAGTGGATCAAGGTCGGCGGCGTGATGGAGCTGCTCGACACGCCGGGCATCCTGTGGCCGAAGTTCGACGATCCGGCGGTGGGCCTGCGGCTGGCGGCGATCGGGTCAATCCGGGAAGAGATTTTGAATCTCGAGGAGGTCGCGTTCTTCGTCGTGAAGACGCTGGCCGCAAAGTATTGGGACGCGCTGGCGGAACGGTTCGGGCTGGAGGGCGGACCGCCGGACGATCCGGACGATGCCGGCCGGATCGTCGACGTGCTGGAGCGGATCGGGCGGAAGCGCGGCTGTCTCGCGGGAGGCGGGCGCGTCGACCTGGAGAAGGCGTCCGGCGCGCTGCTGCGCGAGCTGCGGACGGGCAAGATCGGCCGGATCACGCTCGAGGAGCCGGACGAGTTCCGCTGACCGGCGGGGGACCGGCCCGGAGGTTGGCGGGGCGCATCGATCCCACCGGCCGGGCCTCCGGAGGGCCGGATGGTTCGGCGGGACAGCGGGACGCTCCGTGCGCCGGGCCGGATTCGGGATTTGCGGAAAGCGAGGCGCATACATGGAACGGAAGGACATGCTGTCGCATGAGCGGGAGCTTGCGCGGCAGGGCTATCGGTTTATCGCCGGCGTCGACGAGGCCGGCCGCGGCTCGCTGTTCGGCGACGTGGTGGCGGCCGCCGTCATCCTGCCGCCGGAACTTCGTCTCGAGGAAGTGAACGACTCGAAGAAGCTGACCGCGAAGCAGCGCGAGCGGTGCTACGATCGGATCATCGGACATGCGGTAGCCTGGGCGGTCGCCCGCGTCGGCCCGGAGGAGATCGACCGGATCAACATCCGGCAGGCTTCCCGGCTGGCCATGAAGCTGGCGGTGGAGGCTTTGGAGGTCAAGCCCGATTATTTGCTTGTCGACGCCGAGACCGTCGAGATGGACGTACCGCAGCTCGCCGTCGTCCACGGCGACGCGCGCTGCCAGGCGATCGCCGCGGCCTCGATCATCGCGAAGGTGACGCGCGACCGGCTCTGCACGGACGAATGGGACCCGTTGTATCCGGAATACGGGATTGCGATACATAAGGGATACGCGACGAAGCTGCACCGGGAGCGGCTGCTGGAATTCGGGCCGAGCCCGATGCACCGGAGGTCGTTCCTCGGCAGGCTGCTGGACGAGCAGCTTACCCTGTTCTGAAGATCCGCATATTCGCCGCCGGGGGGAACCGCCCTTTCTTCCCGGCGGCCGAAAACCGCCCGCCGGGCGGTTTTCGCGTTCTTCAGCCCGCGGCGCATTCAGCCGATATAGTAACCATAGGGAAGAAGGGGGCGAACAGCGATGCAGGTCGGCCAACTGATGCGCGTCATGGCCGGAGAACCGATGCCGGACCAGGCGAAGGCTCTGGAGCTCAGGATCGGCCAGATGGTGCGCGGCGTCGTGCTGCAGCTTCTGGAAGGCGGGGACGCGCTGGTGTCGCTGAACGGCGTTCAGATCCGGGCGCGGCTCGAGGCGCCGCTGGCGCCGGGACAGCCGGCGCTGCTGGAGATCATGCCCGAGTCGACGGCCGGAACGATCGTGCTCCGGCCTGTCGACGCCGGACAGGCGCAGCCGCCGCAGGCGACGCTGCGCGGGCTGCTGAAGCTGCTCGGTCTGCCGGACAAGCCGTGGGCGAGGGACATTGCGCTCGATCTGCGCCGGGGCGGCTATCCGGTCACCCGCGAGGCCGGCGAGGCGTTCCGTCAGGCCGCGGCCGTCCGCCCGGCGCACGCGCCGGAGGCGGAATGGATGCAGGCGGCCGCGACGGCATGGAAGCGCGGGCTTCCCGTGACGGAAAGCACGGTCGCCGCGCTCCGGCAGGCGATGTTCGGCAAGCCCGCCGGCGAGCTGCTGGAGCAGCTCCGCGCGCAGCTCGAGGCGCTGGCCGGCCGGGCCGGAGCGCAAGCCGGCGGCGCGGCCGGAGCGACGTCCGCCGGCGGTGCGCTGCCCGCGTCGGCGGCTCGCGTCCTCGCGCTGCTCGCCGAAGGGGAGGCGCTGCTTGCGGACCTCGCGGGGCGGGCTACGGCGCAGGCCCCATCGGCCGGACCGGGACCGCAAGGACCGGCCGGATCGCCCGGCGCCGGATCGGGAACCGCGCAGGCCGGCGGCGCCGGCGCATCGCCGGGATCGTCGGCTTCGCCGTCCGCAGCCGCGACGGCTTCGCAGGCCGGTTCCGCATCCGGACCAGCGCCGGCTTCGGGTCCGGCGTCGGTCGGCGCTGCGGCCGGGCTGACGCCGGCTCCGGGTGCGGCGGGGGCGGCAGTCCGTACCGCCGACGCGCGGCCGCCGGGCATCGGCGCCGGACAGACCGGACCGACGGCGGAGCCGGCGCCCGGGTCCGCTTCGCCGCAACTGGCCGCCGCGCAGCCGCAGCAGACGGCCGTTCCGGGAAGGACGGGCAACTGGATCCACGCCCTGCTGAAATGGCTCGGCGTCGACTACGAAAAGCAGCTCGCGCAGCAGGCCTCATCCCGCGGCGACGCCGCCGCAGGCCAACGGGCGGCGGATGAGGCGTCGCCGAACGCCGCGGCGGCCGGCAGGGAAGCGGCCGCCGGAGCCGGCGCGCAAGGTGCGGCGGAACGCTCGGCGCCCCGTACCGGGCCGGGCGCCTTTCCGCTCCCGCCGCAGGCGGCCGAGGCGCAGCAGGTCCGCGCCGGAGCGGGTCCGGCCGCCGGCGAGACGCTGAAGCAGGCGCTGCTGCAGCTGGCGGCGTCCGAAGACGCGCCGGCCGCGCTGCGCGAGACCGCGCAGCAGCTCGTGCAGCAGATCACCGGCCAGCAGCTTCTGCTCGCGCCGGAGCGAAACGGCGCCCTGTTCTCGCACGTGACGCTGTTCATTCCGTTCCGCGGGGAGGACGGCGGCGAGGCGGCCCGGATTACGATCCAGTCGCGCCGCGGCCGCAGGGGAGAGCTGGACCCCGACAATTGCCGGCTGCTGTTTGACCTGAGGATGAAGCATCTCGGCGACACGGTCGTCGACGTGCAGGTGGTCGACCGGTTCGTCAGCCTGAACATCTGGAACGACCATCCGGTTCTCGAGCGGCTCGTCGAGGTCGCGCGCGGTGAGGCGGCCGGGGCGCTGAACCGCGCCGGATACCAGCTCGCGTCGGTGCGCGTGAAGCCGTTCCCGGATACGGCCGCCGGGAACGCGGGCAAGGAAGCCGCGGCGCAGGCTCCGTCTTCCGATCCGGCGGCGTACGCCGGCAAGCCGTACAAGGGGGTGGACCTGCGCCTGTGAAACGGCCCGAAGGACCGTCCGAACCGCTGCGCAAGGCGGTGGCGCTGAAGTACCATCCGGCCGAGCATTCGGCCCCCGTCGTGGCCGCGAAGGGGCAGGGCCATGTCGCGGAGCGCATCCTCGAGCTGGCGCGGGAGCACGGTGTGCCGATCCAGGAGGACGCTTCGCTCGTCGAAGTGCTGTCGCGGCTGGACATCGACCAGGAGATTCCGCCCGAATTGTACGCGCTGGTCGCGGAGGTGCTCAGCTTCATCTATCGGACCGACCGCAAGCTGAAGGAATGGGGCGTCGGCGATGGATAGGCGGCGGGAGACCGGCAGGCGCGGCGAGGAAGCGGCCGCGCATTACCTGGCCGCGCGGGGCTTCCGCATCCTGCACCGGAACTGGCGGTGCCGGATGGGCGAGCTCGACATCGTGGCGGAGGACGGGGAGACGATCGTCTTCGTCGAGGTGCGGACGCGCGCGCCGGGGAGCCGCTTCGGCACGGCGGCCGAATCGGTCGACACCCGCAAGCGGCGCAGGCTGGCCGCGCTGGCGCAGGCGTATCTCGCGATGAACGGAAGGCGGCACGCCCCGATCCGTTTCGACGTCATCGCCTGCACGACCCGTTCCGACGGAACGCTGGATATCGATCATATTCCGGGAGCCATGTAAGATGGAGCCGCCGGTTTGAACCCAAACCGGCGGCTTTCGTCGCATGAATCGGGTAGATTCGTCAGGCTGCCGATTGCGCCGCTTTCCGAAGGGGTTGATGGGATTGCCGGCCGTCAGGAACCTCCTCATCTTTTTGTCAGGGGCCATCGCGGGAGGACTTCTGGTCTTCCTGTTCCTCCGGGATTCCCCGGACAGGATATCCGACCGGGACATGGCGGATACCCCGAAAGCGGAAGTCGAATTTGAAGCAGCCTTCAACGGTACGGGCCGTGCGGCGGACAAGGAAGCCGGACAAAGCGGAACAACGGTCGAAGCCACGATCCGTGACGCATCCGGCCTTCCATTGATTGTCGGCGGAATCTGCAGGGATTTCCCGGAACCCAAAATCATTCTCGAATATGAAGGGAAGCCCTATTTTCCGGCCGGGTTCATCGCCGGCCTGTTCGGTGAAAAGGTCTATGTCTAGGAGGACGGCAGATTCGGAATACCCGGAGACCTCCCCGTTTATTTCCGGGACCACGGCAAAAGCGCCGCCGCCAGCGTCAAAACGAGCGGCCACCGCTTCAGCTTTCGCAGGTTCACCGTTATCCGTCCCCGGTCGATCGGTTTCGCCGCGTGCCATCCGCTTGTCATGACGGCGATTCCGGTCAACATGTTTCGGCCCTGCATGGGTCAGGACGCGTGGAAGCGCCGGTCGAGGAACCGGTAGTGGATCGCCTCCGCGACGTGATCCGCTCCGACGTCGTCCTGTTCGTCGAGGTCCGCGATCGTCCGCGCGAGCCGGAGGACGCGCTCGTGGGCGCGCATGCTGAAGCCGAGGGCGCGGTAGGCGGATTCGAGCAGCCGCGCCGCGTCGGGCTTCAGCTTGCACGCCTCGCGCAGCGCGCGGCCCGTCAGATCGCAGTTCCACCGGACGCCGGTCAGCTTCATGCGCGCCTGCTGGCGCTCGGCGGCCGCCAAGACGCGCTCGCGCATCTTCGCGGTCGTCCAGCCGTCCGGTTTCGCGGCGTGCAGCGCGGGACGCGGCACCTCCACCTGCAGGTCGATCCGGTCGAGCAGCGGCCCGGACAGCCGCGACCGGTAGGCCGCGATGCGCCCCGGCGTGCAGGTGCAGCGCTGTTCCTCGCTCTCGTTCAGATGAAAGCCGCACGGGCACGGATTCATCGAGGTAGCCAGCATGAAGCGGGCCGGGAACCGGAACACCGCCCGCGCGCGGGCGATCGTCACCTCGCGGTCCTCGAGCGGCTGACGCAGCGCCTCGAGCGCCTGGCGCGAGAACTCGGGCAGCTCGTCGAGGAACAGGACGCCCTCGTGCGCCAGCGTCACCTCGCCGGGCCGCGGCACGGAGCCGCCGCCGATCAGTCCGCCGGCCGAAATCGTGTGGTGGGGCGCACGGAACGGCCGCGTGCGGATGAGCGACACCTTGCCGGTGCCGAGCTTGCCCGCCGCGCTGTAGATCTTCGTGACGTTCAGCGATTCTTCTTCGGTCATCGGCGGCAGGATGCCGGGGAGACGTTTCGCGAGCATCGTCTTGCCCGTCCCGGGCGGCCCGCACAAGAGGAGGTTGTGCCGCCCGGCCGCGGCGGTCAGCACCGCCCGCTTCGCCGTCGGCTGGCCGATCACGTCGGCGAAGTCGAGCTCCGCGTGCGGCGGACCGGCGGCGTCCGCATCCGGCGCGCCGGATCCGGCGGCCTCCGGAACGAACCGCAGCGTATCCAGGTCTCCGCCCGCGAGCTGCGACAGGTGCGAGACCGCGAACAGCTCGAGGCCGCCGATCAGCGCGGCTTCGGCCGCATTGCCCGCGGGCAGCAGGACGCGCCGGATGCCGCGCCGCTTCGCCAGCTCGACCATCGGCAGCACGCCGGGAACGGGCCGCACCTCGCCGGACAGCGCGAGCTCGCCGATGACGAGCGCGCCCCGGAACAGCCCGCCGTCCAGCTGGGAGCTTACGACCAGGATGCCGGCGGCGATCGCGAGATCGAACGCCGTTCCTTCCTTGCGCAGATCGGCCGGGGCGAGATTGACGGTGATGCGCCGGAGCGGGAACTGGAAGCCGCAGTTCTTCACGGCGGCGCGCACCCGCTCGACCGATTCGCGCACGGCGGGGTCGGGCAGGCCGACGACGTTCACCTGCGGCAGGCCGGGCGCAATGTCGGTCTCCACGTCGATCCAGAGCGCCTCCACGCCCTGGACGAAAGCGCAGCAAATCTTCGCGTACACGAAAAAAACACCCCATCGCCGGATGAAGGTGCTTCCTTACATTCCGTTCATGTATTTCCGAAATCTGATGATTTTCGATAGACAGTGTACCGGATGCGCACGTCGGTGTCAACCCGGAAACGGCCGGCTTTGTCGTTGTTCTGTGATATTGTCAGGGTGTAACTGATCCGAGAAAATGTCAGTATGGGTAAGGAGCAGATCACCTTGACGAAGAGCGAACTGAAACGCGCTATGGTTCTTGAAAAATGGATCGATGGCCATCTCGCGGAACAGGATGTCGCGCGCATTCTTGGCATCAGTATTCGGCAAGCGTATCGGCTTAAGGCCAAATATCGCCTCGGAGGTGCACAAGCCATCGCTCATGGGAATCGGGGCCGTAAGCCCGCTCATACCTTGGCCGATTCGCTTAAACAACGCGTTATGCTCCTGTATCAGGAGCGCTACTTCGGAAGCAATGCCACCCACTTTGCCGAGCTGTTGGCCGAACACGAAAACATCCATTTAAGCGTCTCTTCGGTCCGCCGCATTCTGCTGGAAGGCGGGTTGCGTCCCGC
>NZ_LZRU01000009.1 GCF_002159085.1 Thermobacillus sp. ZCTH02-B1 | reverse complement strand
ACTCCATTTTTCACCCGCCCAAGGGCAAGCCAACCCTCGAGCAGGAATTGGCCGGTGAGCCGCCGTCGCTTTCCACCTTCGGACAGGCCCTCGCCGATCTGGGCATTACCCATATCGAGGCGCTGTCACCCCAAGCCAAAGGACGGATCGAACGGCTCTGGCAAACCTTTCAGGATCGCCTGGTGATCGAACTTAGGCTGCGCAACGTGTGCACGATGGAGGAAGCCAATCGCGTGTTACCGGAACTCATCGCCAAGCACAACCGCCAGTTCGCTGTCGCACCACAAAATGCCGAACCGGCCTACCGTCCGCTGCCCGAAACACCCCTGGAGCACATCTTCGCCCGGCGGCAATACCGGCGAATCAGCGGCGGGCAGACGTTCTCCTGGAAAGGGAAATGCTACATGCCAAAGCCCGTCCCCGGTGTTCCGCGCTGGGAAGCGAAGAGCGTCGTCGAAGTGCGTGTCGGCATGGATGGACAAGTGTGGCTGTGGGATCAAGGGCGGGCCTGGCCTTGTGTGGAGACACAGGCCACACAGACCCCGGCGCCAACAACGGCCAAAAAAGAAGCGGCGCCTGCGTCCCCCCGCAAGCCCGCTGCAAACCATCCCTGGAGAAAACATTCTCCAGCAAGCAGTTACAGCGTAGCACAGCATCCGGCTAGTCTGCAAGAGGACGGCGGCTGTTTAATCAGCTATCATCCCTGACATTTTCATAGAACAGTTAACCTGACATATTCACAGACGCTTGACACCCGGAAACGGCCGGCTTTGTTCGCATCGACGCGCGACCCGGGCCATGCGGCCGGATGATCCATCAAGCCCGCCGGCCTTTTCTTGTTTTCGGCGGCTCACCGGATTTTGCGGCAAACCCATTTTTTCCTTTCGTTCGCGCGCCGCGATCATACCGATAGCAAAAAGTGTTCGATCGTCCCGACAAAAAATAGGCAAGCGGCGCAAAATCGTGATACAATAGGGATGTTTGTGTACATACTGTGACTTGCATCCACGGCCGCGGCGCCGGACCTCCCGCATCTTCCGGTCCGAAAGCGCTGCCGCCGACGCTCGAGGGAGGACTACGGCATGAACATTCACGAGTATCAGGGCAAGGAAATCCTGAAGCAGTACGGCGTCGCCGTGCCGGAAGGCCGCGTGGCATTCACGGTGGACGAAGCGGTCGAGGCCGCCGGGGAGCTCGGCCTGCCCGTCGTCGTGAAGGCTCAGATCCACGCCGGCGGGCGCGGCAAGGCGGGCGGCGTCAAGGTGGCGAGATCGATCGACGAAGTCCGCAAATACGCTTCCGAGCTGCTCGGCAAGGTGCTCGTCACGCACCAGACCGGACCGGAGGGCAAGGAAGTGAAGCGTTTGCTCATCGAGCGGGGCTGCGACATCAAGAAGGAATATTATGTCGGCGTCGTCGTCGACCGCTCGTCCGGCCGCGTCGTCATGATGGCGTCCGAGGAGGGCGGCACGGAGATCGAGGAAGTCGCCGCGCGTTCGCCCGAGAAGATTTTCAAGGAAGTGATCGACCCGGCGGTCGGCCTGCTTCCGTTCCAGGCGCGCCGTCTCGCGTTCAACATCAACATCCCGAACGAGCTGGTCGGCAAGGCGGTCCAGTTCATGACGGGGCTGTACAACGCGTTCGTGGACAAGGACTGCTCGATCGCCGAGATCAACCCGCTCGTCGTCACCGGCGACGGCGACATTCTGGCGCTCGATGCGAAGCTGAATTTCGACGCCAACGCGCTGTACCGCCATCCGGAAATCGTCGCGCTGCGTGACTTTGACGAAGAGGACGAGAAAGAGATCCAGGCCTCGAAGTTCGACCTGAGCTACATCGCCCTCGACGGGAACATCGGCTGCATGGTGAACGGCGCCGGCCTCGCGATGGCGACGATGGACATCATCAAGTACTACGGCGGCGAGCCCGCCAACTTCCTTGACGTCGGCGGCGGCGCCTCGAAGGAGAAGGTGACGGAGGCGTTCAAGATCATCCTGTCCGACCCGAAGGTCAAGGGGATCTTCGTCAACATCTTCGGCGGCATCATGCGCTGCGACGTCATCGCGGAGGGCATCATCGCCGCGGTGCGCGAGCTCGGCCTCGACCGTCCGCTCGTCGTGCGGCTGGAGGGCACGAACGTCGAACTCGGCAAGAAGCTGCTCGCCGAGTCGGGCCTGAACATCACGCCCGCCGATTCGATGGCCGACGGCGCGAAGAAGATCGTCGAACTCGTGAAATGACCGCCTGACGACCATTATGACAGAGGAAGTGAGCCTTCGATGAGCATTCTGGTGGACAAAAATACGAAAGTCATCACGCAGGGCATTACCGGCAAGACGGCGCTCTTCCACGCAAAAGGCGCGCTCGATTACGGCACGCAGATGGTCGGCGGCACGTCGCCGGGCAAGGGCGGCACGACCGTCGAGATCCAGCTGGAGAACGGAACCACGGCGAAGATGCCGGTGTTCAACACGGTGCGGGAAGCGGTGGATGCGACCGGCGCGACCGCCTCGGTCATCTACGTTCCGCCGGCGTTCGCGGCCGACGCGATCATGGAGGCGGTCGACGCGGAGCTCGATCTCGTCATCTGCATCACGGAAGGCATCCCGGTCCTTGACATGGTCAAGGTCAAGCGCTATATGGAAGGAAAGAAGACGCGCCTCATCGGGCCGAACTGCCCGGGCGTCATCACGCCCGGCGAGTGCAAGATCGGGATCATGCCCGGATACATCCACATGAAGGGCCATGTCGGCGTCGTGTCGCGCAGCGGAACGCTGACCTATGAGGCGGTGCATCAGCTCACGACGCGCGGCATCGGCCAGTCGACGGCCGTCGGCATCGGCGGCGACCCGGTCAAGGGCACGGAATTCATCGATGTGCTGAAAATGTTCAACGAGGATCCCGACACCTACGCGGTCATCCTGATCGGTGAAATCGGCGGCACGGCCGAGGAAGAGGCGGCCGAATGGATCAAGGCGAACATGACGAAGCCGGTCATCGGCTTCATCGGCGGCGTAACCGCGCCTCCGGGCAAGCGGATGGGCCACGCCGGCGCCATCATCTCCGGCGGCAAGGGCACGGCCGCGGAGAAGATCGCGAAGCTCGAAGCGTGCGGCGTCCGGGTGGCGCCTACGCCGGCCGAGATCGGCGCGACGCTCGTGTCCGTGCTCGAGGAGCGCGGCCTGCTCGAGAAGTGCATCACCCGCCGGTGAGCGGTCCGGTTTCCGGCGGACGGAGCAAAATCGAACAGCGGAACCGGCGGCTTGTTCAGGCCGCAGGAAGGCAGGCAGCCTTCCCGTACCCTTGAAGGGGATGGGGAGGCTGTTTTTATTTGGAACCGCCGTCCGGACACGACCGGAATCCCATTTTTCCCGAAATTCCAAATCTTGAGGCGCCGCTTGCATTCTGAATCGGCCTGACGCACAATAGGATGAGAATGCATGCGGCCCGTGGAGGATGTGACGACATGGGCCAGGCATTGTCGCGGCGGGACATCCTGCTCGCCCTCGTGGAGACGGAGGGAGTGGGAGCCGCCAAAATCAGGGATTTGCGCCGGCAGGGTCTGCTGGAGGCGTGCGTCCATTTTTCCCCGGAAGAATGGATCTTGAAGTTCGGCCTAACGCCGCGGCAGGCGGACGCGGTCCGGCGGAACCTCACGCCTTCGTTCGTCGAAGAGCGGAAGCGTCTGTACGCGCGCATGGGCGTGGAGTGGCTGACGCTCGAGGATGAGGACTATCCCGAGCTGCTGCGTCAACTGAAGACGCCGCCCGGCGTACTCTACGTGCAGGGACGCAGGGAGCTGCTGCACCATCCGGCGTACGCGATCGTCGGCACGCGCCTGCCGACCGCGTACGGCCGCCAGACGGCGCGGATGCTGGCCGAGCGGCTGTCCGACGTCGGCATCACGATCGTCAGCGGGCTCGCCCGCGGCATCGACGCCTGCGCGCACGAAGGCGCGCTGCGCGGCCCCGGCAGCACGATCGCGGTGCTCGGCACGCCGATCGGCGTCATCTATCCGCCGCAGAACGCGGCGCTCTATCACAGGATCGCCGAACAGGGCCTCCTCGTGTCGCCCTTTCCCCACGGCACGGCCGGGCATCCGGGCCTGTTCCCGGCGCGCAACGCGGTCATCGCGGGGCTCGCGCGCGGCACGATCGTCGTCGAGGCCGCGGAACGGAGCGGAGCGCTCATCACGGCCGACATGGCGATGGAGTTCGATCGGGAATTGTACGCCGTGCCCGGCATGATCGGCTCGCCGAAGAGCATCGGCACGAACCGGCTGATCAAGGAGAAGAAAGCGACGATTTTGACCGGTCCGGAGGACGTGATGGCCGATCTGTGGCTGAGCGAGGCCGGCGCCGAGCGCCGCCGCCGAATGGCCGAAGCGGCGCGCCGCATGGCGGCGGAGCTGAAGGACGAGGAACACCTCATCGTGGAGCTGCTGCGGGAAGGGCCGAAGACGGCCGACGAGCTGGCGGAACTGACCGGCATCCCGTTTGGACATTTGCATGCGCTTCTGCTAAATTTAACAGTAAAACGCGCAATCGAGCAGCACCCGGGTTCCCTGTACAGCATCCGGTAATTTCGGAATCCGAACCCGAAGAGGAGAGGCTGATTCATGGCTGATTCGCTTGTCATTGTCGAATCGCCGGCGAAGGCGAAGACGATCAGCAAATATCTGGGAAGCAAATATATCGTCAAGGCGTCGATGGGCCATATTCGCGATTTGCCGAAGAGCCAGACCGGCGTCGAGATCGAGAACGGCTTCCAGCCGAAATACATCACGATCCGCGGCAAGGGCAGCGTGCTGAAGGAACTGAAGGACGCGAGCAAGAAGGTCAAGAAGGTGTATCTCGCGGCCGACCCCGATCGCGAGGGAGAGGCGATCGCCTGGCACCTCGCCAACTACCTCGAGCTTGACGAGGGGGAACCGTGCCGCGTCGTCTTCAACGAGATCACGAAGCAGGCGGTCCGGGAAGCGTTCAAATCCCCGCGCCCGATCAACATGGATCTCGTCAACGCCCAGCAGGCGCGGCGCATCCTCGACCGGCTCGTCGGCTACAAGATCAGCCCATTATTATGGAAGAAAGTGAAGAAAGGGCTGTCCGCCGGCCGCGTCCAGTCGGTCGCGGTGAAGCTGATCATCGACCGCGAGAACGAGATCAATTCGTTCGTTCCCGAAGAGTATTGGACGATCACCGCGCGCCTGGTCCAGGACGGCGTGTCGTTCGAAGCGAAATTCCACGCGCTCGACGGCGAGAAGACGGAACTGAAGAGCGAGCAGGACGTGAAGCAGGTGCTGGAGCTGATCGAGGGGCAGCCGTTCGTCGTCTCCGAGGTGAAGGAGCGCGAGCGGCAGCGCCATCCGGCGCCGCCTTTCATCACGAGCACGCTGCAGCAGGAAGCGGCGCGCAAACTCGGCTTCCGCGCCGCGAAGACGATGTCGATCGCCCAGCAGCTCTATGAGGGCGTCGAGCTCGGCAAGGAGGGTTCGGTCGGCCTCATCACCTACATGCGCACCGACTCGACCCGCGTGTCGCCGGTCGCGCAGGAGGAGGCGAAGGCGTACATCATCGAGAAATTCGGCGCGGAATACGCGCCGGAGGAGTTCCGGATCTACGCGAAGAAGAACGCGAACGCGCAGGACGCCCACGAGGCGATCCGGCCGACGTCGGTTTACCGCGAGCCGGAGGCGGTGAAACCGTATCTGACGCGCGACCAGTACCGCCTCTACAAGCTGATCTGGGAACGGTTCACCGCGAGCCAGATGAGCTCGGCCGTGCTCGACACGATGACCGTCGACATTCGCGCGGGCCGCGCGACCTTCCGCGCGACCGGATCGAAGATCCGGTTCCCGGGCTTCATGAAGGTGTACGTGGAGGGCAGCGACGACGGCGCGCCGGAAGAGGAAAACCTTCTTCCGCCGCTTCGCGAGGGCATGACGCCCGAGCGCACAGCGATCGAGCCGAAACAGCATTTCACGTCGCCGCCGCCGAGGTATACCGAAGCGCGGCTCGTCCGCACGCTCGAGGAGCTCGGCATCGGTCGCCCGAGCACGTACGCGCCGACGCTGGAGACGATCCACAAGCGCGGCTACGTCCGGATCGAGGACAAGAAATTCGTTCCGACCGAGCTCGGCATTCTCGTCACGAAGCTGATGGAGGAATTCTTCCCCGAAATTCTGAACGTCGAGTTCACCGCCCACATGGAGGACGATCTCGACCATATCGAGGAAGGCAAGAAAGACTGGGTCGAGGTGCTGCACGAGTTCTACGAGCCGTTCTCGAAGCGGCTGAAGATCGCCGAGGACGAGATGCGCGAAGTGGAACTCCAGGAGGAGATGTCGGACGTGGCCTGCGACAAATGCGGCCGTCCGATGGTCTACAAGACGGGCAAGTTCGGCCGTTTCCTCGCCTGCTCGGGATTTCCGGAATGCCGGAACACGAAGCCGATCCTGAAGGACATCGGCGTTTCGTGTCCGAAGTGCGGGGAAGGCCGGATCATCGAACGGCGGAGCAAGAAGGGCCGCGTCTTCTACGGCTGCGACAAATATCCCGGCTGCGATTACGTGTCGTGGGACCGGCCGACGGACAAATCGTGCCCCGCCTGCGGCACCCGGCTTGTCGAAAAGCGAAGCCGTTCCGGCGGCAGGCTGCAGTGTCCGGATTGCGGCCACAGCGAGGAGCTGCCGGAAGAACAGGAGGCCTGACCGGCATCGGGCATGCGCACCCGATGCCTTAAGTCATGTCAGGCATCCGCGAAAGGAGCTAGCATCGTGGGATACGGCAAGGTAACCGTGATCGGGGCGGGCCTTGCGGGAAGCGAAGCCGCGTGGCAGATCGCTGCCCAGGGCGTGCCGGTCACGCTTTATGAAATGCGGCCGGTGCGAAGCACGCCGGCGCACCATACGGACAAATTCGCCGAGCTGGTTTGCAGCAACAGCCTGCGCGCGAACGCACTGACGAACGCGGTCGGCGTGCTGAAGGAGGAGATGCGCCGGCTCGGCTCGCTCATCCTGCGCGCGGCTGACGCCAACGCCGTGCCGGCGGGCGGCGCGCTGGCCGTCGACCGGGACGGCTTCTCGGCCGCGGTGACGGACGCGATCCGCGGGCATCCGCTCATCGAAGTGCGGAACGAGGAAGTGACGGACATTCCGCAGGAAGGCATCGTCGTCGTCGCCACCGGCCCGCTCACGTCGCCGGCGCTGTCCGACCGGATCCGGGAGCTCACCGGCGAGGAATTTTTCTATTTCTATGACGCGGCCGCGCCGATCGTCGAACGGGATTCGATCGACATGGAGAAGGTGTACGTCGCTTCCCGCTACGGCAAGGGGGAGGCCGCCTATCTGAACTGTCCGATGACGGAGGACGAGTTCAACGCCTTTTACGAGGCGCTCGTGACGGCGGAGACGGCGGAGCTGAAATCGTTCGAGAAGGAAATCTACTTTGAAGGATGCATGCCGATCGAAGTGATGGCGGCCCGCGGCCGCCAGACGCTGCTGTTCGGTCCGATGAAACCGGTCGGCCTGCCCGATCCGCGCACGGGCAAGCTGCCGTACGCCGTCGTCCAGCTCCGCCAGGACAACGCGGCCGGCACCCTCTACAACCTGGTGGGCTTTCAGACCCATCTGAAATGGGGCGAGCAGAAGCGGGTGTTCCGCATGATTCCGGGGCTGGAGAACGCGGAATTCGTGCGGTACGGCGTCATGCACCGCAACACGTTCATCAACTCGCCGAAGCTGCTCATGCCCACCTACCAATTCCGGCGCAGGGACACGCTGCTGTTCGCCGGGCAGATGACCGGCGTCGAAGGTTACGTCGAGTCCGCCGCCTCCGGCCTGATCGCCGGCATCAACGCGGGCCGGCTCGCCCGCGGGCTCGATCCGGTCGTGCCGCCGCCGGAGACGGCGCACGGCAGCATGGCGCGCTACATCACGACCGCCGATTTCCGCAACTTCCAGCCGATGAACGCCAACTTCGGGCTGTTCCCGCCGCTGGAAGAGCGGATCCGCGGGAAAAAGGAAAAGAACGAGGCGCTGGCCCGGCGCGCGCTCGAGGCGATCGAGGCGTTCAGGCGGACGCTGGCCTGATGCGGTTCGCGCTCGGCCCGTCGCGAAAGGAGCGAGAAGCGATGGACATGACGTTCCACGCCACCACGATCTGCGCCGTCCGGCACGAGGGCCGCGGCGCCGTCGCCGGCGACGGTCAGGTGACGTTCGGCGGCAACATGGTGATGAAGCATTCGGCAAAGAAGGTTCGCCGGCTCTACCGCGGACAGGTCGTCGCCGGCTTCGCGGGAGCGGTCGCGGACGCGATCACCCTGTTCGAGAAGTTCGAAAACAAGCTGGAAGAACATCAGGGCAACCTGCAGCGCGCCGCCGTCGAGCTCACGAAGGAATGGCGCTCCGACCGTGTGCTCAGGCGGCTGGAGGCGATGATGATCGTCATGGACGCCTCCGGCCTTCTGCTCTTGTCCGGAGCGGGCGAGATCATCGAGCCGGACGACGGCATCCTCGCGATCGGCTCCGGCGGCGGATTCGCGCTGGCGGCCGCGCGGGCTCTGAAGCGGCACGCGCCGCACCTTACGGCGGGCGAGATTGCCAGGGCCGCGCTCGAGACGGCCGCCGACATTTGCGTCTACACGAACCGGCAGATCATTCTCGAAGAAATCTGATTCCTGGCCGGTCAAGCGGCAGGCGTTCGGAGGGAACCAGATGAACAGCGAAGCGCTGACTCCGCGTCAGATCGTCGCGGAACTGGACAAATACATCGTGGGGCAGAAGGCCGCGAAGCGCGCCGTGGCGGTCGCGCTGCGCAACCGTTACCGCCGGAGCAAGCTGGACGAATCGATGCGGGACGAGATTGTGCCGAAAAACATCCTGATGATCGGCCCGACGGGCGTCGGCAAGACGGAGATCGCCCGCAGGCTCGCGAAGCTCGTCGGCGCGCCGTTCGTCAAGGTGGAGGCGACGAAGTTCACGGAAGTCGGCTACGTCGGGCGCGACGTCGAATCGATGGTGCGCGATCTCGTCGAGACGGCGATCCGGATGGTCAAAGCCGAGCGGACGGAACAGGTCAGGGACAAGGCGGAGCGGCTTGCGAACGAGCGGCTCGTCCAGATCCTCGTGCCGGGCGGACACCGGCCGAAGACGGGCCGCAATCCGTTTGAAATGCTGTTCGGCCAGCAGGGAGGCGCGCAGCAGGAGGAGCCCGAGACGGATCCCGCGATCATCGAGCGCCGCCGGGCCGTCCGCGGGCGGCTCGCCGCCGGCGAGCTGGAGAACGAGCTCGTCGAGATCGAGGTGGAGGACGCCGCTCCCAGCATGTTCGACATGCTGTCCGGGCAGGGGATGGAGTCGTTCGGCGTGAACATGCAGGAGCTGTTCGGCCATCTGCTGCCGAAGCGGGTCAAGAAGCGCAAGCTGCCGGTCAAGGAAGCGCGCAAGGTGCTGATCCAGGAAGAGGCGAACAAGCTGATCGACATGGACGAAGTCATCGCGGAATCGACGCGCCGCGCCGAACAATCCGGCATCATTTTCATCGACGAGATCGACAAGATCGCGAGCGCATCGCGCGGCCACGGACCGGACGTCTCCCGCGAAGGCGTGCAGCGCGACATCCTGCCGATCGTGGAAGGCTCGACCGTCATGACGAAATACGGACCGGTGAAGACCGATCACGTGCTCTTCATCGCCGCGGGAGCGTTCCACATCGCGAAACCGTCGGATCTGATTCCGGAACTGCAGGGCCGGTTCCCGATCCGGGTGGAGCTGTCCAGCCTGACGAAAGAGGATTTCGTGAAAATCCTGACCGAACCGAAGAACGCGCTGACGAAGCAGTACGCGGCGCTGCTCGGGACGGAGGGGATCCAAATCGAATTTTCGAAGGAAGCGATCGAGGAAATCGCGCAGATCGCGGCGGACGTGAACCAGCGGACCGAGAACATCGGCGCCCGGCGGCTTCACACGATACTGGAGAAGCTGCTCGAGGACCTGTCGTTCGAAGCGCCGGATCTCAATCTCGAGCATTTCGTGATCACGCCGGAATACGTCCGGGAGAAGGTCGGCGATATTGCGCGGAACCGTGATTTGAGCCAATATATTCTATAATGTCTGAATTGTCACAAGATTTGCTCCGGCAACGCCGCCCGGGCGGTCGCTGCCGGCTACGGAGATCTCGGGAGGATCAGGCATGACGTTGCTAGCGAAGACCAGGGCGCTGAACCGGCTGCTGCAGAAGGCGGCCGGGAAGCCGCTGAATTTCAGGGAGATGGCCGAGGTGCTCGGTTCGACGATACAGGCCCATGTGTTCGTCGTCAGCAGAAGGGGCAAGCTGCTCGGATGCGGGGGCGCGCGGGCGTGGGAGAACGAGCATCTTCGCGCCGTGTCGTCATCCGGCGACATGTATTTTCCGCCGGAGACGAACGAGCGGTTCATGAACATGCAGGAGACGGTGACGAATGCGGAGCCCGATCCCGGCATTGCCGTCACGTTTCCCGAGATGTCCGGACACCGGATCATGACGGTCGTCCCGATCATCGGAGGCGGCGACCGGCTCGGAACCCTCGTGCTCACCAGGCCTTCCGGCGCGTTCGGCGAAGATGATCTCATCCTTGCGGAATACGGTTCGACGATTGTCGGCATGGAGATCCTCCGCGAGCGGGCGGAGGAGGTCGAGATGGAGGCGCGCAGCAGGGCGGCCGTCCTGGTGGCGGTCAATTCCCTTTCCTTCAGCGAATTGGAGGCGGTTGAACACATTTTCGAGGAACTGAACGGGCAGGAAGGCCTGCTGGTTGCGTCCAAGGTCGCGGATCGGGTGGGCATCACGCGGTCCGTCATCGTCAACGCGCTGCGCAAGCTGGAAAGCGCGGGTGTCATTGAGACGCGTTCGCTCGGGATGAAGGGGACGTATATCAAAATTTTGAACCCTCTGCTGCTTCAGGAACTGGAAAAGATGAGGACGTAAGACTTTTGTAAGATATAGCGCAGGTAAAAAAAGCACTTTCTTCGCACGCGAAGATAGTGCTTTTTTCGTATTGTTACGGAATTAAAAAAATCTCATGATTAGATTAGCCGGCAAATTGAGGAACCGTCTGACTTTATCCATTGAATATCGACAATCGAACTGTAGTTTTTTATATGGTTTTGTCGAAACGGAGAAGGATTTGCCCAATATTTTGTTGAATAGTCTGAATAGTCTGGGAAGATTGGACGGTTCAAACCAAGCGGGAAGGCGGGGATGCTTGATGAATGTGTTGGGCGGATCCGAAACGGCTCTGCTCAGGACGGCCATCTCGGCCGCGGAGGTCAGGCAACAGGTCATCGCGGACAACATTGCCAACGTCGACACGCCTGGTTTCAAACGGTCCGAAGTGCTGTTCGAAGAACTGCTGGCCGAACAGCTGGGGAAACGGACGGAATCGAAGCTGGAGCTCAGGCGGACGCACGCGAGGCACATCCCGGCCGGCAGGGGTGCGGGCGTCGTCCGGCCGCGGATCGTGATGGACGAGACCACGCGGATGAACAACAACGATAACAACGTCGACATCGACCGCGAGATGGCGCTGCTTGCAAAGAACCAGCTGCGCTACAACGCCATGATCCAGCAGCTCAACCACAAGATTTCGATGCTGCGGATCGGTATTGAAGGGAGATAATTGCCGTGAGACTGAACGACGGATTCGAAGCCAGCGCGTCCGCGCTCACCGCGCAGCGGCTGCGGATGGACGTCATCGCGTCGAACATCGCGAACGCCGAGACGACCCGCGGGCGTTACGTGAACGGCAGATGGGTGCCCTATGCGCGCAAGATGGTCGTTCTGGAGCCGGTTCAGAAATCGTTTTCGAACCTGCTCCATTCGAAGCTGTCCGGCGGCAAGGTCCGGACGGCCGGCGTCAAGGTGGCGCGCATCGTCGAGGATTCGACGCCCCCCAGGCTCGTCTACAATCCGACCCATCCGGACGCCGACGAGAACGGATACGTGCGGTTGCCGAACGTCGACATTCTGAAGGAAATGGTGGACATGCTATCCGCCACCCGTTCCTACGAAGCCAACGTGACGGCGCTCAACGCTTCGAAGGCCATGTTCACCAAAGCGCTTGAAATCGGAAGACAATCCTGATGAGAAACGGAGGGCCGATCGCGGATGATCCAAGGATTGACCGGCGTCGGATCGACGCTTGGCGCGGCGGGGGGAGACAACCGTCCGACGCCCGCCGAATCGATGGAGCAATTCGGCGACTACCTGAAACGGGCGCTTGACAGCGTGGCGAGGCAGGAGGAAGCCGTCGCACGCACGACCGAGCAGTTCATCCTCGGCAACGTGGACGTGTCGGAGCTCATGATCGTTTCCGAACAGGCCAAACTGAGCCTTCAGCTCACCGCCCAAATCCGCAACAAGGTGATCGAAGCGTATCAGGAGATCATGCGGATGCAGGTCTGATCGCACCACCAGTCATAGCACGGTTACCGGGTGAGGTGAAAACGTGAACGAAAAACTTGCCCAATATCGCGAACGGATCGCGCAATATTGGCGGCAATTCGGCAAGAAGCAGCGCATCTACCTTGCCGCGACGGCGGGCGGCCTCATCCTGCTGATCATCATGTTGACGTACTGGTTATCCAGAACCGAATACGAGCTGGCATTCCAGAATCTGGACGCCACGGATGCGGCAGCCGTCATGGATTACCTGAACGAAGAAGGCATTCCGTACCGGCTGGGCAATGACGGCACGAGCATCTCGGTGCCCGCCGCGGTCGCTTCCCGGGTGAAAGTGGAGATCGGTTCCATGGGAATCGTCCGCAACGGTACGATCGGATTCGAGCAGTTCAGGGACTCCGGATCCCGGTTCGGCATGACGGACAATGAGTTCATGGTCCGTTACCGCGACGCCCTGAACGGCGAAGTGGCGCGGCTGCTGAACTCGATGGAAGGCGTCCAGCGCGCCAACGTGCTCATCAACCTGCCGGAGGATTCCGTCTTTCTGAACGATGGGCGCGACCAGGCGTCGGCTTCGATCACGATCGAGTTCAAGCGGGGCTTCAGACCTACGCAGGAACAGATTGACGCCTATTACAACCTGGTCAAGACGGCGGTGCCGAATCTGAGCATCGAGAACATCACGATCTCCAGCCCGCAGGGCGAGCTGGTCGCTTCCGAGAAGGCGGGCGGAGGCACGACGTTCCCTTCGTCCGTGGCGGAGGCGCAATTCAGGATCAAGCGGCAGTACGAATCGGAGCTCAAGCGCGAGATCCAGCAGTTCCTCGGCCAGATGCTCGGCATGCACAACCTCGCGATCAGCGTGAACAGCACGCTGAACTTCGACCAGAAGACTTCGGTGGAAAATCTGGTGCAGCCGCAGCCGGGCAGCTCGACCGGCGTCGTGATCAGCGAAGAGGTCCGCTCCAGCACGTCGACGGGCAAGACAGGGCCCGGCGGCGTGGCCGGAACCGGCGAAACCGACATCCCCGGCTACGACGCGGTGGACGGAACCAGCACGACCAGTTCGGAGGAGACCACCCGCATTTCGAATTACGAGGTCAGCCGCATCCAGAACCAGATCGTGTCCGCTCCGTTCGTCGTGAAGGACCTGTCGATCGGCGTCGGCATCCAGGAAGGCGTGCTCTCCGAGGAGAACCGCGCCTTCGTGACGGATTACCTCACGCGGCTCGTGCGGACGCAGCTCGCGCAATCCGGAATGGAGCTGACGGATGAGGCGATCGCCGCCAAGGTGTCCCTCATCACGCAACCCTTCGTCCAGGACACCGCGGAGCCTTCCGCCGGTCTGCCGCTTGCGGCGATTCTCGCGATCGTGGGCGCGCTCGTCCTTGCGGCGGCGGCCGTCCTGTTCTGGTATCTGCGCAAGCGGAGGCTGGAGCGGATCCGGGCCGAGGAAGAGGCGGCGGCGCTTGCGGCCGAACAGCAGAAGGTGGAACTGCCGACGATCGATCTCGACCAGGTCACGAACGAGTCGCAAATGCGCAGACAGATCGAACATTTCGCGAAGCGCAAACCGGACGACTTCGTCAATCTGCTCCGTACTTGGCTAGTGGAAGAATAGGGGTGTAACGATGGCTAGGGCAGCGGCACAGCAGCAATTGACGGGCAGGCAGAAGGCGGCCATCCTGCTGATCACGCTCGGTCCGGAGGTTTCGGCACACATCTTCAAGCATCTGCGCGACGAAGAGATCGAGCAGCTGACGCTGGAGATCGCGAACGTCCGCAAGGTCGATCCGGAAGAGAAACAGGCGATCCTGACCGAGTTTCACCAAATCTGCATGGCGCAGGAATACATATCCCAAGGCGGCATCCAATACGCGAAGACGATTCTGGAGAAAGCGCTCGGCGAGCACAAGGCGATGGAAGTCATCAACCGGCTGACCGCAACGCTCCAGGTCCGGCCGTTCGACTTCGCGCGAAAAGCCGATCCGGCGCAGATTCTCAACTTCATCCAGAACGAAAATTCGCAGACGATCGCCCTCGTCCTGTCCTATCTGCAGCCGGAGCAGGCCGCTGCGATCCTGTCGTCCCTGCCCCAGGACAAGCAGGCGGATGTGGCGCGGCGGATCGCGCTGATGGACAGTACGTCTCCGGAAGTGATCTCGCAGATCGAACGGATTCTCGAGCAGAAACTGTCCTCGACCGTCACCCAGGACTACACGTCGGCGGGCGGCATCGAGGCGATCGTCCAGATCCTGAACGGCGTCGACCGCAGCACCGAGCGGACGATCCTCGACTCGCTCGAAATCCAGGATCCGGAGCTGGCGGAAGAAATCAAGAAGCGGATGTTCGTGTTCGAGGACATCGTCAACCTCGACAACCGCTCGATCCAGCGCATCATCCGCGACATCGAGAACACGGACCTCATGCTTGCGCTCAAGGTCGCCAGCGAGGAAGTGCGCGAGGTCATCTTCCGCAACATGTCGAAGCGCATGGCCGAACAGTTCAAGGAAGAAATGGAATACATGGGTCCCGTCCGGCTGCGTGACGTCGAAGAGGCGCAGACGCGCATCGTAGCGACGATCCGCAGGCTCGAGGAAGCCGGCGAGATCATCATTGCGCGCGGCGGAGGTGACGACATCATTGTCTAACCTGATCAAGTCCTCCTTCGTCGTCTCGCTCGATGATCTGAAGCGGCTCGAGATCGTCCGGAAGCACCAGCCGGCCTCCGGAAGGCGGCCGGAGGACGCCGGTCCGGGCGAACCGGACGAACGGACGGCGGCGCTCAGGGAACAGATTCTGCGCGACGCCGAAGCCGAAGCCGAGGAGCGCGTGCGCCAGGCGGCCGAGCACGCCGAACGGCTGAAGCGCGAAGCCGAGCAGGAGATCGCGCGCTGGTGGGAAGAACGCCGTGCGCAGGATCTCGAGATCACGGAATCCGCCCGCCGGGCCGGCTACGAACAGGGGTACGCGGAAGGCCGGGCCGAGGCCGAGGAAGCGGTCCGCCGGGAATGGGAAGGCAGGCTCGGGGAGGCGAAGGCGCTGATCGAAGAAGCCTACCGGATGAAGGAAAGCATCATCCAGGAGGCGGAACCGTTCCTCGTCGAGCTCAGCGTCGCCATCGCCGGCAAGATTGTCGACCGCGTGCTGGAGCGGAATCCCGAATGGGTGATCGATCTGATCCGCAAGGCGCTCGCGCGGCGCCGGGAACAGGGCATCATCACGCTGTGCGTGGCGCCGGACCAGCTCGCGTTTGTGCTGGCGGCACGCGACGAGCTCGAGATGGCCGTCGATTCCCAGGCCGAGCTGCAAATCGTTCCGGATCCGACCGTGACGGACCGCGGCTGCGTCATCCGCACGTCCTTCGGCAGCATCGATGCGCGCATCGATACCCAGCTCGAAGAGATCAAGAAGGCGCTGCTGCAGGCCGCGGCGGAGGCCGGGGAGCGGAGGCAGACGGATGAGGGCTTATCGGCTTGACACCGCACCCTACCTGGAGGCGCTCCGGTCCGTCGATCCGATCCGGATGAACGGTAAGGTGACGCAGGTCATCGGCCTGACCGTCGAATCCGAAGGCCCGGATGCGAGGGTCGGCGACGTCTGCCTCATCTATCCCGCCAAGTCGGGCAAGCCGATCCGGGCGGAGGTCGTCGGCTTCCGCAACAACCGGGTGCTGCTGATGCCGCTCGGCGAGCTGCACGCTGTCGCGCCGGGCTGCGACGTGGTCAGCACCGGCAAGCCGCTCACGGTCCAGGTTGGCAGCGAGCTGCTCGGCAAGGTGCTCGACGGCCTCGGGCAGCCGCTGGACGGATCCCGGCTGCCGTCGCGCATGCCGCACTATTCGACGCACAACGTCCCGCCGAACCCGCTGTCGCGCCCGCGGGTGACCGAGCCGCTCGGCATCGGCGTGCGCGCGATCGACGGGCTGCTCACCGTGGGACGCGGGCAGCGGATCGGCATTTTCGCGGGATCGGGCGTCGGCAAGAGCACCCTCCTCGGCATGATCGCCCGGAACACGTCCGCGGACGTGAACGTGATCGCGCTCATCGGCGAGCGGGGGCGCGAAGTGCTCGAATTCATCGAGCGGGATCTCGGGCCGGAAGGGCTCGCGCGCTCCGTCGTCGTCGTCGCGACGAGCGACCAGCCCGCCCTCATCCGGATCAAGGGCGCGCTGATCGCCACGACGATCGCCGAATATTTCCGCGACCGCGGGCTCGATGTGATGCTCATGATGGATTCGGTGACGCGGTTCGCGATGGCGCAGCGCGAAGTCGGCCTTGCGATCGGCGAACCGCCCGCGACGCGCGGCTATACGCCGTCGGTGTTCGCGATGCTGCCGAAGCTGCTGGAGCGGTCCGGCACCGGCAAAAGCGGCTCGATCACGGCGTTCTACACCGTGCTCGTGGACGGGGACGACATGAACGAACCGATCGCCGACGCCGTCCGCGGCATTCTCGACGGGCACATCGTGCTCAGCCGCAGCCTCGCCAACAAGGGGCATTATCCGGCGATCGACGTGCTGGCGTCCGTCAGCCGCGTCATGAACGACATCGTGCCGCCGAAGCAGCTCGAAGCAGCCAACGAGTTCAAACGGCTGCTCTCCATCTATAGAGATTCGGAGGACCTGATCAATATCGGGGCGTATCAGCGCGGATCCAATCCGGAAATCGACCGCGCGATCGAATACTACGACCGCATCCGCAGCTATTCGATGCAGCGGACGGAAGAGAAGGTCCGTTTCGAGGAGTCGCAGGAGCGGCTGATCCGCGAGTTCCTGGGAGGTTAAGCGCTCGGAGATGGCGAAGTACCGGTATCCGTACCAGAAGATCGTCGACCTGAAATCCAGCGAGAAGACGCAGGCCGAATGGCTGCTCGCGGCGGCCGTCGGCAAGCTGGAGCAGGAGGAGCGGACGCTCGAGCGGCTGGAGGAAGAGCGGGCGGCGTGGCTCGGCCGGATGCAGACGGAGGCCGCAAGCGGCGCCAGCCTGGCCGAAATTCAGATGATGCAGTCGTACATCGAGTATTTGGATGCAGCGATCCGCAGGCAGCAGGAGAACGTCCGGCTCGCCCGGGAAGAGAAGGAGCGGCGCCGGGAACACCTCGCCGACCGGATGATCGACGAGAAGGTGTGGCTCAAGGCGAGGGAACGGGATTTCAGGCACTTCATGCTGATGCAGCAGCGGTCCGAGCAGAACGAACTGGATGAAATCGCATCCGTCCGGTTCGTCATCACGGCGAATTGACGGCGGGCCGGCAGGAAGGAGGAGTCAGGCTTGACGGAAGTGGAGGCGGAAAAAAGCTACAGCGGACTGGAGCGGTTCATGTTCTTCCTGACGCCGATCCTGTTCACGCTCGTGCTGGTCGGGGTGCTCCTCACGCTGTTCAGTCCGGATGTGCGCAGCCGGATGCTCGAGACGGCGAACCGGATTCCGCTGCTGGAAAGGATCGTCCCCGATCCCCCGGCGGGCGGCAAGCCGTTCGACGAGAAGGCGATCCGCGAAAGGAACATGGGCGAGAAGATCGCGGAGCTGGAGTCGCAGCTTGCGGCGAAGGAAACCGAGCTCGCCGAGCTTGCCGGCATCCGGGCCGAGCTGGAAGCGAAGGTGGCGCAGCTTGAGGCCCGGGTTGAAGAGCTGACGCGGCAGAACGAAGAGCGGCAGCTCACCGACGAGGAATACCAGGCGCGCATCAGCGAACTGGCCCAGATGTTCGGTCAGATATCGCCGAGCAAGGCGGCGCCGATCCTCGAGAGCATGACGATCGAAGAAATGGTGCTGATCATGGACGCGATGCGTCCGGAGATCCGCGTCTCCATCATGGAGAAGATGACGCCGGGCGTGGCGGCGGAAGCGACGATCCGCCTGAAGGATACGGTCACGGCGAAGGACCGGCAGATCGCCGCGCTGCAGGCGCGGATCAACGAATATGAGTCCGAACGGGCCGAACATTCGGCCAACCTGAGCGACGACCAGATCATCCTGACGTTCAGCTCGATGAGTCCGGACAGCGCGGCGCAGATTCTGCTGCAGATGGCCAGCCTGAACCAGGCGAAGGTGCTCGAACTGCTCGGCTCGATTCCGGCGGCCGCGCGGGCGAACATCATCGAAGCGATGAACAGCCGGGATTCGCAGGCCACGGCGCAGCTCGTCCACCGGCTGGTCGCGCGCTGACCGGCGCGGGAAGCGGGCAACGCGCTTGAAAGGAGGTGAGACAGGTGACGATGGATTTGGCAATGATGGTGGCGGCGCCGATGGCGAACGCGCAGCCGCAGCAGCCGGCAAACGCGGGCCAGGAGGCGCAGGTCGTGCAGACGAACCGGCCGTTCGGGCGCATCCTGGTGGCCAAGGTAGGCGAAGCGGCCGGCGGGCAGAACGGCCAGACGAACTCCGCTCCGGCGATCGTCCGGAAGATGCCCGACGGCGGCTGGTCGAATCTTCCGGCCGGCATGAGCGGCGTGTCGCTGATCGACAGGCTGGATGCGCTGCTGACGCTGCTGGAAGGCGGCGATATCCGGATTCCGGATGAACGGCGGGAGGCAATCGAGGCCGCGCTGAAGGAACTGGGGGCGCTCATGACGGCGTTGTTCGGCATCGAGCTTCCGGTGACGGATGACGGCCGAATCGTTGCCGAGCCGCAGCAATCCGCGGCGGACACGGCGGCGGAGGAGTCGGCGGATGTGTCGCTGCGCGTCGCCGTTCGCGGCGGATGGCACGAGACGATTGCCTTCGTGCGGTCGTTCCTCGCGGAAGGCACGTTCCGGCCCCTTACCGGACGGGAGCAGGCGATGTTCGAATCGCTGATCGCCAGACTGGAGAACGCGTTCGACCCGGCGGACGAGACGGCCGCGCAGTACCCGGAAGCCGGCGAAGCGTCCGGACCGGTCATCGAGATCCGGACTTCGGAGACGGGCAACCGCCCATCGGCGGAGGCGCTGCTCGCCCGGCTGGCCCGTCAGCCGATGCAGGCGTCGGTGGCGGCGCTCATGTCGGAGGCGCAGCGGACGAATGCCGCCGGAACTTCGGGGGCGGCGTCCGCGGCACAGGAGGCGGAAATCGCCATCCAAACCCGGTTCCCGGCCGAAGGTGCGCTGCCGCAGATGGCGGCTGACGCCGAGGCGGTGCAGAATGCCGCATCCGATGCGGTCGAGCCGGTGCCGGTTGCACAGGCCGTCCAGACGGCGAACGCGAACGCGGCGACGCATGCCTCCAGGACGGAGACGCCGGTTAGCCAGCCTGCGCCCGCCGTTCCCGTGGAGCGGTTCCATGAGATCGTCGCGGGCATGGCGGTCAGGCACATCCGGTTGACCGCCGGCGAAGGCGTATCGGAAGCGCGCATCCTGCTCGTGCCGGAGCATCTCGGCGAGGTGGCCGTCCGCATCACGCTGCAGAACGGCCAGCTCACGGCGCAGTTCGTGACGGAGAACGCGGCGGCGCGGGAACTGATTGAGCATCAGTTCGCACAGCTCCGGATCATGCTGCAGAACCAGGGCATCCAGGTCGACCGGCTTGAGGCGACCCAGGGCAACGCGGCGATGCAGAGCCATCTGTTCCAGGAACAGCGGCAGCGCGGCGGACAGGCCCGGCATGAAGGCGGCAGAGACCGGCGCGGCGACGATGCGATGAGCGTGTTCGAGCCGGAACTGATCGAACAGGCCGCCATCCGGGAACTCGGTTACGGGCGAGCGATCAACGTGAAGGCTTGACGGAAAACGGCCCGGACGGAGGTGATGATGCATGGCAAGCGTGGTCTGGCCGAGCTATCACGTGAGCAACGTCCGAGCGGCCGGGGTCGACAGGGAAAGGAACGTGCTGAGCAAGGATGCCTTCCTTCAACTGCTCGTCACCCAGCTCCGGAACCAGAACCCGCTCGAACCGCTCTCGAACACCGAGTACATCGCCCAGATGGCCCAGTTCACGGCGGTCGAGCAGCTCATGAACCTGGCGAACGAAATGTCGGCGCTCCGCAACAATCTCGGCATCGCTTCCGGCCTGATCGGCATGAGCGTCCAATGGACCGAGACGGATCCGGCGACCGGACAACTGATCATCGTGCAGGGCGTCGTCGATTCGATCGTCGTCCGCGATGGAGAGGCGCTGGCGAAGGTCGGCGACCGGGAGATACCGCTCGACAGGATCACGGCGATCTCGCTGCCCGGGGAAGGAGGCGGTGCGGATGGCTGACGGCATCCGGATCGGACATCTCTATCCGGCGGGCAAGCCGCCCGGCATCGGCGGTCCGGCGCATGTCCGGAAGCCGCCCGCAGGCGATGCCGGCGTGTCGTTCCAGGCATGGCTCAAGGCGAGCGAGCTGAAATTCAGCCGGCACGCGGAAATGCGGATGCAGCAGCGGGGCATCAGTCTGAAACCCGAGCAGCTCAGCGAGATCGCGTCCGCGATCGAAGCGGCGGAGGCGAAGGGAGCGAAGGATTCGCTGATCCTGTACCGGGGCATCGCGATGATCGTCAACGTGCCGTCGAAGACGGTCGTGACGGCGCTCGACGGCGGTTCCGCCGAAGGCAACGTGTTCACCCAGATCGACAGTGCGGTAGTCATTTCGTGACGTTAGCGGGCCGGACCTTGACGGGGGCCCTTCAGCCGCGGATCGACGGAAGCGGCTGACCGAATCCACGTTACGGGAGGTTGAACGTTATCCATGCTGAGATCGATGTATTCCGGCGTGTCCGGCATGCGCGGCTTCCAGACGAAGCTTGACGTCATCGGCAACAACATCGCCAACGTCAACACGATCGGCTTCAAGGCTGGGCGCGTCATGTTCAAGGATATCCTGAGCCAGACGGTTGCGAGCTTCACGATGCCGGTGGAAGGCGAGAACGGCGGCGTCAATCCGAAGCAGGTCGGCCTCGGCGTTGCCATCTCGGCGATCGACACGATCCATACGCCCGGCAGCGCGATGACGACGAACGTCGCGACGGACCTGCGCATCGACGGCGACGGATTCTTCGCGATCGCCGCCACGCCGGACCAGGAAGTGCCGTATCTGACCAGGGCCGGCAACTTCATGCTGGATGCGCTGGGACAGCTCGTGACGGCCGACGGTTATTTCGTGTTGAGCGTTGACGGGGAGCCGATCGTGCTCGATCCGGAAATCACGGCCTTCACGATCGGCCAGAACGGATCGATCATCTCGATCACGGCGGACGGCACGATGGAAGATACGGGCATCCAGATCGCGGTCGTGCGGGTGGCGAACCCCGCCGGCCTGGAGAAGATCGGAGGCAACCTGTACCGCGTGACGCCGAACGCGAACCCGGAAGGGGAAATCGAGCTGACGGCGCCGGGCGATCCGGAAGCCGGCACGGGCATCATCATTTCCGGGCAGCTTGAAATGTCCAACGTCGACCTGACGACGGAATTTACCGAAATGATCGTCGCGCAGCGCGGCTTCCAGGCGAACTCGCGCATCATCACGACCTCGGACGAAATCCTGCAGGAAGTCGTCAATCTGAAGCGTTGATATCTCGTTCACTAGGCCGGGCGGGAGGCGGCTCGTCCGCCTCCCCGCGCGGCGGCGAAGGGGGAAACTCATGATCGAGGTGACGCGCCTGAACGGGACGAAGGTGTACATCAACGCGCTTCTGATCGAGACGATCGAGGAAGTTCCGGACACGATCGTCACGCTGCTGAACGGAAAGAAGGTGATGGCTGCGGAATCCGCGGCCGAACTCATCGCGAGGACGCAGGAATACTTGCGCGGAATCGGCCTGGTGGCGTCCGTCATTCGGAGCGAACAATTGGAGGGTCCTTGAGTCATGAAAAGAATGTTGCCTTGGCTGATCACGATCCTGCTCGCCATAACGCTGATCGTCGTCGCGGCCATCTTCATCTATGACCGGGTGTTCAACGACGATCGGGGAAGCGAAGCCGCGAAGATCGTCGAACAGGTGGAACGGGAGAAACTGACGGCCGATGAACGGGTCGCCATGACTGCCGAGATCCAGGACATCCGCACGAATCTGCTCGATACCGATTACATCGTCGTCATGAGTTTCGCCTTCCAGCTCGACAGCAAGAAAGCGAAAGAGGAATTCGAGAAGATCAAGGAGATTGCGATCAAGCCGCTCATCATCCGGACGCTGTCCGACATGACGGAGGAGCAGTTGCGCGGTTCCAAGGGCAAGGACGAGCTGAACGCCAAGCTGTTCAACCTGATCAACCCCGAACTGACGCACGGCAAACTGACCAAGGTCGAAATCACGAACTTCATCATTACCCGGATCTGATCGCGGCGTTGGGCCGCACCGGTTCCTTCCAGGGGGTGATACAGTGGTGGATGTGCTTTCGCAGAACGAGATCGACGCGCTGCTCGCTGCGTTGTCATCCGGCGAGATGGACGCGGAGGAACTGAAGAAGGAAGAGACGCAGAGGCGGATCCGCACCTACGACTTCAAGCGCGCCGTCCGCTTTTCGAAAGACCATCTGCGCAGCCTGACGCGCATCCACGAGAACTTCGCGCGTTACCTGACCACCTATTTCTCCGCGCAGCTCCGGACGTTCGTCCAGATCAACGTGGTGCAGGTCGAGCAGCTTCCGTACGACGAGTTCATCCGGTCCATTCCGAAAATGACGATCCTGAACATCTTCGAAGCCGAACCGCTCGAAGGCCGGATGGTGCTCGAAGTGCACCCGAACGTCGCGTACGCCATGCTTGACCGCATGCTGGGCGGACAAGGCATCGCGCCGAACAAGATCACCGCGCTGACGGACATCGAGAACAGCATCATGGAGCGCATTTTCAACCGGGCGCTGGACAGCCTTGCGGAAGCGTGGAAGACGGTGCTGGAGATCCATCCGCGATTGGAAGGACTGGAGACGAATCCGCAGTTCATGCAGATCGTGTCGCCGAACGAGACAATCGCGCTCATATCGCTCAGCACCAAAATCGGCGATACGACGGGGATGATCAACCTGTGCATACCGCACGTCGTCATCGAGCCGATCATGCACCGGCTCTCGGTGCATCACTGGTTTGTTGCCCAGAAGAAGAACCGCGCGCCTGAAGAGATCGAAATACTGAGCAACCGGGTCAACAAGGCGAAATTGCCGATCATCGCGGAGCTCGGCACTTCGACGATCACCATCCGCGAGTTCCTGAGCCTGCAGCCCGGCGACGTGATCACGCTGAACCGGCGCACCGACGAGGGGCTGCACATCAGGGTTGGCGAAAAGCTGAAATTCATCGGCACGCCCGGCACGATCCGGGACCGCATGGCCGTGCAAATCGACCAGATCGTGGAAGGAGCGGAGGAGGAAAATGACGAGTAAAGATTACTTGTCACAGGAAGAGATCGACGCCTTGCTGCGGCAAGCGAGCGAACCGGACCCGGTACAGCCGGAACCGCAGGAGGAAATGCTCGATCCGGTTGAAGCGGACGCGATCGGGGAGATCGGCAACATCACGTTCGGCAGCGCAGCCACGGCGCTTTCGCAGCTCCTGGGCAAAAAGGTGGACATCACGACGCCGAAGGTGTCGATCATCCGCCGCGACGATCTGGAGGCCGAGTTCCCGAAGCCCCACGTCGCCGTTCACGTCCAGTATGTGGAAGGATTCCAGGGCATCAATTCGCTGGTCATCAAGACGAGGGACGCGCGGATCATCGCCGATCTGATGCTGGGAGGATCCGGAGAAGTCAGCGGCGACGACGAAGAGCTGAACGAGATCCATGTCAGCGCCGTACAGGAAGCGATGAACCAGATGATGGGTTCGTCCGCGACCTCCATGTCGACGATCTTCAACCGCCTGGTCAACATTTCGCCGCCGACCGTCAACATCCTGGATGTGATGAAGGGGGACGGCGTGAACAGCCTGCCGCCCGTCGACGTGTTCGTCAAGGTGGCGTTCCGTCTGACGATCGGCGATTTGATCGACTCGACCATCATGCAGCTGCTTCCGGTTACGTTCGCCAAAGAGCTCGTCCGGACGCTGCTCGGGGGCGATCCGGCCCGGCAGGCGCCATCCGCGCAGGCTGCGGAACCGGCGAGCGCGGCCGCGGCAGAGCCTGCCCAACCGGAACCGCAGCCGGCGATGCAGCAGACGTACGCCCAACAACCGTACGAGCAACAGCCGTACGCCCAGCAGCCCTATCAGCAGTACGCGCAGCAGCCGCCGCAACAGCAGCCGTACATACAACCGCCGATCTCGTCGCAGGGACCGCAAACCTACGGCAACGTACCGACCCGCGGCGTGAACGTGCAGCCGGTACAATTCCCGAGCTTCGGCAACCCGCCCTACGTGCAGGCTGAAGACAACAACTTGAATCTGCTGCTCGACATTCCGCTCAAGGTAACGGTAGAATTAGGGAGGACTTCCAAGCAGATCAAGGAAATTCTCGAGCTGTCCCAAGGGTCGGTCATCGAGCTGGACAAGCTGGCGGGCGAGCCGGTGGACATTCTCGTCAACAACAAGCTGATCGCGAAGGGCGAGGTCGTCGTCATCGACGAGAATTTTGGCGTTCGTGTGACCGAAATCGTCAGCCAATGGGACCGGATCCAAAAACTACAATAGACATCCCGGGAGGAAAAGTACGATGGCACACCGCATTCTGATTGTTGACGACGCAGCTTTCATGCGAATGATGATCCGCGACATTCTGACGAAAAACGGCTACGAAGTCGTCGGCGAGGCGCAGGACGGCATGCAGGCGGTTGAACGTTACAAGGAGCTGAAGCCGGATCTGGTCACGATGGACATCACGATGCCGGAGATGGACGGCATCCAGGCGCTCAAGGAGATCAAGAAGATCGACCCCGGCGCCAAGGTCATCATGTGCTCCGCCATGGGGCAGCAGGCGATGGTCATCGATGCCATCCAGGCGGGAGCGAAGGACTTCATCGTCAAGCCGTTCCAGGCGGACCGCGTCATCGAAGCGATCAAGAAGACGCTCGGGTGACAAGATGCGTATCCGCCCGCATATCGTCGCCGCGCTGCCCGTGGCAGCGGCGGCCTTGCTGCATCCCGCGGCGGCGTTCGGATCGGCACCCGAGGACGATCTTTCGGGCACGGAGAACGCGCCGCCGGAACTTCCCGACGGAATGGACGCGCTCGGCCACGCCGTGTGGGTCATCGTCGCGCTTGTCATCGTCATCATTCTCATCGTGCTTACGCTCCGCTTTCTTGCTTCCCGCACGCGCGCCTGGGGACAAAACCGATCGCTCCGTTCGCTGGGCGGAATCGCGCTTGGGCAGAACAAATCGCTTCAGGTCATCGAGGTCGGCGGGAAGGTGTATCTCGTCGGCGTCGGCGAGAACGTGACGCTCATCGACCGGATTGACGATGCGGAGGAGGCCGCCCGGCTGATCGCCGTTCTGGAAAATCCCGCCCCGCAGCCGTTCAACCTTTCGTCGTTCGGCGATTGGCTGAACCGGATGCGCGGAGGACGAAACAAGGCGACGCCGGACCAGGAGTGGAGCATCACCGAATTCGAAGCCGTGCTGCGGAACAATCTGGAACGGCATGCCGGTACAAAACAGCAGTTCGCGTCGCTGATGAAAGAATCGCAGTCGAAAGATCGGTTGATGGACGAATGAGGACCAAACTGTGGCTGTCCGTTGTCCTGACGGCGGCATTGTTCGCCCTGTTCGGCGATCATCAGGCTTCCGCCGCCATCTTGCCGAACATTGACATATCGATCGGCGGAGAATCGGAGGAACCGAACACGTCCGCGCTGTCGCTTCTGCTCCTTATCACGGTGCTGAGCCTCGCGCCCGCGATTCTCGTGCTCATGACGAGCTTCACCCGGATCGTGGTCGTGCTCGGATTCGTCCGGATGTCGATCGGCACGCAGACGACTCCGCCGAACCAGGTCATCATCGGCCTGGCGCTGTTCCTGACGTTGTTCATCATGGCGCCCACGCCGTCCGAGGTGAACGAGACCGCGCTCCAGCCCTACCTCAGGGGCGAGCTCACGCAGACGGAGGCGCTCGAAGCGGCGGCCGTGCCGATGAAGGAGTTCATGGCCAAGCATACGCGGGAGAAAGATCTGCTGCTCTTCATGCGCTACGCGAAGATGGAACGGCCGGAATCCGTCGAGGACATTCCGATATCCGTGCTCGTTCCCGCGTTCGCGATCAGCGAGCTGAAGACGGCATTCCAGATGGGCTTCATGATCTTCGTGCCGTTCCTGATCATCGACATGATCGTCGCGAGCACGCTCATGGCGATGGGGATGATGATGCTGCCGCCCATGATGATCTCGCTGCCGTTCAAGATTTTGCTGTTCGTGCTGGTGGACGGCTGGTATCTCGTCGTCAAGTCGGCGCTGCTCAGCTTCAATCCTTAACGCCGCGCAAGGGAAAGGACGATTGCCGTGAGCGAGGATTTCATCATCGGTCTGGCGGGCCAGGCCGTCTATACGGTGCTCAAGGCGGCGGCGCCGCTGCTCATCATCGCGCTGGCCGTCGGCCTGATCGTCAGCATCTTCCAGGCCACGACGCACATCCAGGAACCGACAATGGCCTTCATACCGAAGATCGCGGCGGTGCTGGTGGCGCTGATCATCTTCGGGCCCTGGATCTTGAACACGGTCGTCGATTTTGCCTACACCCTGCTCAACAACCTGCATAGGTACATCGGATAGGACCAACGGATCATGGACGGCTTCTTGCAAGGATTTTCTGTTTTTTTGCTGGTCTTTTGTCGAATCACTTCGTTTTTCGTCGCATCGCCGTTGTTCGCGATTCGGCAGGTGCCGGCGCCGTTCAAGATCGGGCTCGGATTCTTCGTATCGCTGATCGTCTACCTTGCGGGCGGCATGCCGCGGACGGTGCCCCAGGACGCGACCTATTTGCTGCACGTCATCCATGAGGTGCTTGCCGGGCTTCTGCTCGGTTATCTCTTCTACCTGTTCTTCGAGGTGGCCCATATATCCGGCGCCTTCGTCGACACCATGATGGGATACGGCATGGCGAACATCGTCGATCCGATGACCGGGGCTTCGGCCCCGCTGACGGGCAATTTCAAATATTATCTGCTGATCCTCGTATTCCTCGCCATGAACGGCCACCATTACATGCTGGCCGCGCTGATGGACAGCTACGAATGGCTGCCGATGGCCGGCGATCTGTACGCGGCGATTGCGGCGGGGAATCTGACGGAACAGCTTGCCCGGACGTTTGCGACGACGTTCCTTCTCGGATTCCAATTGGCCGCACCGGTTCTCGTCGCGATGTTCCTGACCGACGTCGGGCTCGGATTTCTCGCCAAGACGGCTCCGCAGTTCAACGTGTTCGTGGTCGGCCTGCAGGTCAAGATTCTGGTCGGTCTGCTCGTCATGATGGCGGCCCTTGCGGGGTTCGGGGCGTTCTGCTCGTATCTGATGTCGGTCCTGTTCCATCACCTCCGGCTGCTGATGGCCGCGATCACGGGCTGAATCCGGGAAGGGTGGCATGGGATGCAACGACGGTATCGGCTCATCCTTGACCTGCAGCTGTTCAGCCAGGAGAAGACGGAGCCGGCGACGCCCCGCAGAAGGCAGGAAGCGCGCAAGAAAGGCCAGGTCGCCTCGAGCCAGGAAATTCCTTCGGCGTTCGTCCTGCTGTTCGCGTTTCTCGGCTTCCTGATGCTGGGCGGTTACTACAGGGACCGGCTGTACCGCCTGTTCGGCGAATCCTTCGAGAGCGGGCTCACGGCGGAGCTGACCGCGGACTCGCTGGGCCGGTTCGTCTCGCATTGGATGACGGAAATCGCGCTGCTCCTGCTGCCGATCTTCGCGATCGCCGTCATAGTCGGCATCGCGAGCAACCTGTTCCAGTTCGGCTGGCTGTTCACGTTCGAACCGATCAAGCCCTCGCTCCGCAACATCAGCCCGATCCAGGGCGTAAAGCGGCTGTTCTCGAGCCGCGCGCTGGTCGAGTTTGCAAAGAGCATCCTGAAGCTGCTGATCGTGGGACTCATGGTCTATGTGACCATCAGCGGCGAGATGGATTCGATCGTGCTGCTGGACCAGGCGACGCCCGAACAGATCCTGTCGTTCGCCGCGTCGCTGACGCTGTCCCTCGGCATCAAGATCGCCGTTCTGCTCGTCGTGCTGGCGTTGCTGGACTTCCTGTACAACAAATACATGCACGAGAAAAGCCTGCGCATGTCCAAGCAGGACATCAAGGAAGAACACAAGAAGCTGGAGGGCGACCCGCTCATCAAGAGCCGGATCCGCGAGAAGCAGCGCCGCATGGCGATCATGCGGATGATGCAGGAAGTGCCGAAGGCGGACGTGGTCATCACGAACCCGACGCACTACGCGGTCGCCCTGCGATACGACGCGGCGGAGATGGACGCGCCGGTCGTCGTCGCCAAGGGGATCGATTATCTGGCCCTTCGCATCCGGGAGGTCGCGAAGGAGCACGGCGTTACGATCATGGAGAACAAGCCGCTCGCCAGAGCGCTGTATGAACGGACCGAGGTCGGACAGACGATCCCGGTCGACCTGTTCCAGGCTGTGGCGGAAGTGCTGGCTTACATCTATAGATTGAAAGGCCGCATCAGGACGTCCTGAACGGGAAGGGGGAGTACCGCATGAAGACCAAAGATTTGATCATCCTCATCGGCATCATCGGCATCGTGCTCATGATGGTCATTCCCATCCCGCTCCCGCTTCTCGATTTTCTGCTCGTCGTCAACATCTCGCTGGCGCTCATGATTCTGCTCATCGCGATGAACACGAACGACGCGCTCAACTTCAGCATTTTCCCCTCGCTCCTGCTGATCACGACGCTGTTCCGGCTCGCGCTCAACATCTCGGCGACGCGGAACATCCTGTCGAAGGGCGAGGGCGGCCACGTCATCGAGACGTTCGGCCGGTTCGTCGCCGGCAACGAGATCGCGATCGGCTTCATCGTCTTCCTCATCCTTGTCGTCGTGCAGTTCATCGTCATCACGCGGGGCGCGGAGCGGGTCGCGGAAGTCGCGGCGCGCTTCACCCTCGACGCGATGCCCGGCAAGCAGATGAGCATCGACGCCGACCTGAACTCCGGCCTGATCAACGAGCAGCAGGCGCGCGAGCGGCGCGAGAAGATTGAGAAGGAAGCCGACTTCTACGGCGCGATGGACGGTGCGAGCAAGTTCGTCAAGGGCGACGCCATCGCGGCCATCATCATCCTGTTCATCAACCTGATCGGCGGCTTCGTCGTCGGGATGGTCGTGCACGGCATGTCGTTTGCCGAAGCACTGGAGACTTACTCGGTTCTCACGATCGGCGACGGCCTCGTCAGCCAGATTCCGGCACTCCTCATCTCGACCTCCGCGGGTCTCGTCGTGACGCGCACGGCATCGGAGGGCAACCTCGCGTTCGACGTGACGAGCCAGATGTTCAAGTATCCGCGGCTGCTCTACATCGTCGCCGGCACCGTGGCGATGCTCGGCCTGTTCACGCCGATCGGCTGGATCACGACGCTGCCGTTCGCGGCCGTCCTCGCGATCGCGGGATACCGGATGAGCCGGAACATGGAGCGGAAGAAGCAGGAGGAAGAGCTCATGGTCGAGGAGCAGCAGATCGAGGAGGTGCGCAGCCCGGAAAGCGTCGTCAGCCTGCTGCAGGTCGATCCGATCGAATTCGAGTTCGGCTACGGCCTCATTCCGCTGGCGGATACGCAGCAGGGCGGCGATCTGCTGGACCGGATCATCATGATCCGCCGACAGCTGGCGCTCGAGCTCGGTCTCATCGTTCCGGTCATCCGGATCCGCGACAACATCCAGCTCAAGCCGAACGAATACGTGATCAAGATCAAGGGCAACACGGTCGCCCGGGGCGAGCTCCTGCTCAACCATTACCTCGCGATGAGCCCGGGAATCGAAGACGAATCCATCGTCGGCATCGAGACGAAGGAACCGGCCTTCGGCCTGCCGGCGCTCTGGATTGACCATGCCATGAAGGAGCGGGCGGAACTGGCCGGCTACACCGTCGTCGATCCGCCGTCCGTCGTGGCGACGCACCTGACCGAGGTGATCAAGCGCCACGCGCACGAACTGATCGGCCGCCAGGAGACGAAGCAGCTCATCGACAATCTGAAGGAACAGTATCCGGCGCTGGTCGACGAGCTGATCCCGGGGATTCTGTCCATCGGCGACGTGCAGAAGGTGCTGGTCAAGCTGCTCAAGGAGAAGGTATCGATCCGCGATCTCGTCACGATCTTCGAGACGCTGGCGGATCACGGCACCTACACGAAGGATCCCGACATTCTGACCGAATACGTCCGCCAGGCGCTGTCGCGCCAGATTACGAACCAGTTCGCGCAGCCGGGCGAGACGCTCAAGGTCATCACGGTCGGACCGCAGCTCGAGAAGAAGATCGCCGAAGCCGTCCAGCAGACGGAACACGGCAGCTATCTTGCGCTTGATCCCGTCTCGACGCAGCAGATCTATCAGAAGCTGAACGAACAGGTCACGAAGCAGATTCAGGCCGGACAGCAGCCGATCGTCCTCACGTCTCCGACGATCCGCATGTATCTGCGCCAGCTGATCGAGCGCACGATGCAGGACGTTCCGGTGCTGTCGTACAGCGAGCTTGAACCGACCGTTGAAGTTCAGAGTGTCGGGGTGGTGAATCTGTGAGGGTCAAACGCTACGTCGTGGACGATGTGCCCCAGGCGCTCCCGATGATCCGCAGCGAGCTTGGTCAGGATGCGGTGATTCTGAACACGAAGGAGATTTACGTGGGCGGATTTCTCGGTCTGTTCCGCAAGAAGAAGATGGAGGTGATCGCCGCCGTCGAGACGAACCCCCCGTTACCCGCCGTTCCGCGGCGGACGGGCGGCGCCGGAACCGCACCGGCCAGGCCGGCCGCAACCGGGGCCTCGGGGACCGGGGCGGCGGGCGCGGCGCCGAATCCCGCCGTCCTCCTGCAGTCGCCGTCCCTTGCATCGGACGCGGCGGCCGAAGCCGGGGCGGCCGGAACCCCGACGGCTCCGCTCCATCACCGGGAGAACGGACAGGCCGATCCGCAGGAGCCGCCGGCCCGTCCGGCTTCCCGTCTCGTCGTCGATCAGGATGCCGTGCTGGAAGAGATCCGGCAGATGAAGGCGATGATGGCGAAGCTGGCGCGGAGCCGCGAGCTGGAAGAGGAATCGGCCGCGATCGCGAAGCTCCGCCAACGGCTGACGGACCAGGATGTCGACCGGGAATGGATCGATCTGCTCATTGACAAGATCAAGGTGCATCCCGGCTATACGCCCGAGGCGGGAAGGGAAACCATCTGGCGGATTGCCGCCGAGGTCCTGGAGGAATGGGTGAATCCGGGTGAGCCGACGGGCATTCGCGACGGCATACGCGTCGTGCACCTCGTCGGCCCGACGGGCGTCGGCAAGACGACCACGCTCGCAAAGCTGGCCGCCGATCAGGTGCTGCGATCCAAGCGCAAGGTCGGATTCATTACATCGGATACATACCGCATCGCCGCGGTCGACCAGCTGCGGACCTACGCCAACATCCTGAACGTGCCGATGGAGGTCGTCTTCTCTCCGCTTGAGCTGGCGCGCGCGTTCAAGCAGCTCGAAGACCGCGAGATCATTTTCATGGATACGGCCGGCCGGAATTTCCGCAACGAACTGTATGTCTCCGAGGTGAACAGCCTCATCCAGCGGGAGGAAGACTGCGACACGTACCTGGTCCTCAGTCTGACGGGGAAGACGCGGGATCTGGAAGCGGTCGCATCCCGCTTCAAGGCCTACGGCGTGACGAAGGTCATCTACACGAAACAGGACGAGACGGATTCGATCGGTCCCGTGCTGAATCTGGCCATGCAGCACAATCTGAAGGCGGCCTATGTCACGACCGGTCAGAACGTGCCGGATGACATCGAGCCGTTCCGCTCCGACCGATATGTGGCGCAGCTCCTGGGGGCGTACGACGATGACTGACCAGGCGGAAGCGCTGCGCAGCATGATGCAGTTTCGGGGGGCGGACAGGGAACCGCTGCAGACCCGGGTCGTCGCGGTCACGAGCGGCAAGGGCGGAGTCGGAAAATCGAACTTCAGCCTGAATTTCGCCCTGGCGCTGCAGAAGCTCGGGAAGCGCGTGCTCGTCTTCGACGCGGACATGGGCATGGCCAACATCGATGTGCTCATGGGGATGCAGGCGCCCTACAGCCTCGTCCACCTGCTCCGCCGGGAGAAGGCGATCTGGGAGATCGTCCACGAGGGGCCGCTCGGGCTCCACTTCATCGCCGGCGGCTCGGGGTTCAGGGATTTGCTCAACCTGTCGGACAGGGAGCTCGATTATTTCGGCGATCAGATCAACAAGTTGCACGGGCATTACGACCTGATCCTGTTCGATACGGGGGCCGGGCTGACGAAGGAGACCGTCCGGTTCATCACGGCGGCGCAGGAGACGGTCGTCGTGACGACGCCGGAGCCGACGGCGATCACGGATGCCTACGCGCTGATCAAAATGGTGCGGGCCACGAACCCCGAGGTCGAATTCAAGCTGGTCGTCAACCGGGCGGCCGACAATCGCGAAGGAAGGCAGGCGGCGGAGAAGATCATCCTGGTCGCGCAGCAGTTTCTCTCCTTGAACCTGCCCTTGCTCGGCATCATCCTGGACGACGCGAACGTGCCGAAGGCGGTGAAACGGCAGGTGCCGTTCACGATCGCCTATCCGGGAGGAAGCGCGGCAAGGGCGGTCGAGGAAATCGCGCGCAGGTTCATCTCCATGCCGGCCGCGAAAAAAACCGGCGGCATCCGGGGCTTCCTGGAACGCATGTTCAGACAGCCATGATGTTCGGCAGCATAGGGGGTGAACACCGGTGGAGCCTTACCGGATCGTGGTGGTGGACGATTCCGCCTTCATGAGGAAGCTGTTCACGGACATCATCGAATCCGATCCGGCCTTCACCGTCGTTGCCGTCGGGAAGAACGGAAGGGAGGCGGTGGAGCTCCATCGCAGGCTGAAGCCGGATGCCATCACGCTCGACCTGGAAATGCCGGAGATGAACGGGATCGAGGCGCTCAAGACAATCGTCGCCGAAGCGGGCTGCCCCGTCATCATGCTGTCCGGCATCAGCGAGGAGCACACGAAGGAGACGATCACGGCGCTTTCGCTCGGCGCCTTCGATTTCATTCGCAAGCCTTCCGGACCGGGCGAAGAGATCCGCAAGACGGCCGACGCGCTGATGCTCCGGCTGAGGACGGCGGTGACGATTCGCCGGCGGCCGATGTCCGGGCGTTTGCCGGAGTCGGTGCCGTCCCGCCCTTCCGCGAGGGCGAAGCCGGTCGTTCCGAAGCGGCCGGAGCGGCAACCTGCGGCGCGGAAGATCGATGCCCCTCCTCGCTCCCGCGCATCGCAACGAACCGTCCCGGACCTTGCGGGAGCCGGTCCGGAACCGGTACGGCCTGCGCCTCCCGCGCCCGCGAAGCCGGCGGCCGCGGAAGCCGCAAGCACGTTCCGGCACATCGTCGCGATCGGGACCTCGACCGGCGGTCCGCGGGCGCTGCACCGGCTGCTCAGCGAATTGCCGGCCGATCTGCCGGCGCCGATCCTGATCGTGCAGCACATGCCGCCGAAGTTCACCTGGTCGCTGGCGCAGCGGCTGAACAGCCACTCCGCCCTGACGGTGAAGGAAGCGGAGGACGGGGAGCCGGTTCAGCCGGGCGTCGCTTATATCGCTCCCGGCGGGCGGCACATGGAGCTGGCGTCCGGCGGTCGCGGGTTCGTCATCCGTCTGACGGATGCGCCGCAGCGGAACGGACACCGCCCGTCGGTCGACGTGCTGTTCGAATCGCTGGTGCCGTTCACCGAGCTCAGACGCCACGCCGTCGTCCTGACGGGCATGGGCAGCGACGGCGCCCGGGGGATGCGGCGGCTGGCGGAGAGCGGCGCCGTTACGACGATCGCCGAGGCGGAGGAGACCTGCGTCGTATTCGGCATGCCGCGTTCCGCCATCGAGGAAGGAGGCGCCTCGCTCGTGCTGCCGCTCCATGAAATTCCCGCCCGGCTGAACGCAGCCGTCAGGGATTGACGTCCGAAGCTTGATGCGCCGTTGTTCCGCCGTGAACCGAGTCCAACCAGGAGGTGCAAGGCCATGGACATGAACGCGTACCTGTCGATGTTCATCGACGAATCGAACGACCATCTGCAGGCTTTGAACGAGAATCTGCTCAGGCTGGAAAACTCGCCCGACGACCTGTCGATCGTGCAGGACATTTTCCGCTCCGCCCATACGCTGAAGGGCATGTCCGCGACAATGGGGTTCGAGGACCTGGCCCATCTGACGCACGAGATGGAGAACGTGCTCGATCTCGTGCGCAACGGGAAGCTGAAGATGGACAGCCACATCTTCGACACGCTCTTCAGAGGCCTTGACGCGCTCGAATCGATGGTGCGGGACATCGTGGGCGGCGGGACGGGCAAGCTGGACGTCTCGGAGCTGGTCGGCCAGCTTCGGAAGATCGTGAGCGGCGAATACACGGCCGCCGCGGAGACGGTCGCGGCGGCGGAAGCGCCCGCCGGGACGGGAACACCGCAGGCCGGGGAAGCGGTGCTTGACCAATTTCAATATTCCGTCCTGCAGCAGTCGCTCGGCACCGGACACCGCGTGTATCAGGCGGTCGTGACGCTCCGCGGGGACTGCGTGCTCAAGTCCGCCCGGGCCTACATGGTGTTCAACGTGCTGGAGCAGGCCGGCGAAGTGGTGAAATCCCTGCCTTCGGTGCAGGACATCGAGCAGGAGAAGTTCGACAGCTCCTTCACCGTGTTCCTGATTTCGCAATGGGCGGCCGACGAGTTGAAGAAGCGGATCGAGGACATCTCGGAGATTGAATCGGTGCATGTCACCGAACTGGACGCCGAAGCGCTCAGCGCGCTGTCCAAGCCTTCGCAGCCGTCCGGACCGGCGCGGCCGGCGGACGGACAGGACAAGCCGAAGGCCGCGGGTTCCGCACCCGCGGGAGCCGCGGACAGGCGGCCGGCGACGGGCGCCGTCGCCAGCAAGACGATCCGCGTCGACATCGAACGGCTGGACGTGCTGATGAACCTGTTCAGCGAGCTGCTCATCGACCGCGTCCGGCTCGAGCAGCTGGCCAGCGAAATCAAGAGCGCCGAGCTGACCGAGACGGTCGAGCACATGGCCCGGATCAGCGCCGATCTGCAGAACATCGTGCTGAAGCTCCGGATGGTTCCCGTCGAGACGGTGTTCAACCGCTTCCCGCGGATGGTCCGGGATCTCGCGAAATCGCTGAACAAGAAGGTCGATCTGGTCATCACCGGCGCGGAGACCGAGCTCGACCGGACGGTCATCGACGAGATCGGCGATCCGCTCGTCCACCTGCTCCGCAACTCGGTCGACCACGGCATCGAGCCGCCCGAGAAGCGCCGGGAAGCCGGCAAGCCGGAGACGGGCACCGTCCATCTGCGCGCCTTCCACAGCGGCAACAACGTCTTCATCGAGATCGAGGACGACGGCGGCGGCATCCGCCGGGACAAGGTGCTCGCGACGGCGGTGAAGCGCGGCATCATCACCGAGGAACAGGGCAAGTCGATGACCGACGAGGAAGTCTACATGCTGATCTTCTCGCCCGGCTTCAGCACGGCCGAGCAGGTGTCCGACATCTCCGGGCGCGGCGTCGGGCTTGACGTCGTCAAGTCGAAGATCAATTCCCTCGGCGGCTCGGTTACGGTCACGTCGGAACTCGGCAAGGGAACGGTATTCTCGATCCAGCTGCCGCTGACGCTGTCGATCATCTCGGCGATGCTGATCAAGCTCGGTTCCGAGAAATATGCGATCCCGCTGTCTTCCATCATGGAAACGACGATCGTGAAGCGCAGCCAGATCCACAACATCCACGGCAGCGCCATGATCGAGTTCCGCGGGGCGATCATCCCCGTCGTGTCGCTGGCGGAGGTGCTCGATTCGCCGGATTACGATGACAGGCGGGAGGAAGAGTGCGAAGCGGTCATCATCCGGAAGGGCGACAAATGGGCCGCCGTCCTTGTCGACGATTTCCTGGGCCAGAGCGACATCGTGCTGAAATCGCTCGGCAAATATCTGTCCGGATACAGTGTCATATCCGGCGCGACGATCCTGGGCGACGGCCAGGTGGCGCTCATCATCGATCCCAACGCGCTGATCAAGTAGACACAGCCGCCGACTCTGCCTGATACCAATGCAAGGAGGGCTTCCCATGGGTGAAGAGCTGAAAGTCATCGTATTCTCGCTGGCGGGAGAGCAGTACGGCATCGAGGTGGACAAGGTCCGGACGATCGAGCGGATGATGCCCGTCACGCGCGTGCCGAAGACGCCGCCGTTCGTCAAGGGCGTCATCAACCTGCGCGGCGTCGTCACGCCGGTGATCGATCTGCGCGGCCGGTTCGGCCTGCCGGAGGCCGAGACGACGGAGAACTCGAGGATCATCACCGTCCAGGTGAACGACATCGAGGTCGGGTTCATCGTCGACTCCGCGAACGACGTGATCGACATCGACAGCGACAAGATCGAGGCGCCGCCGGAAGTCGTGGGCGGCGTCAAGGCAAAATACCTGCGCGGCGTCGCGAAGCTGGACGACGACCGCCTCCTCATCATGCTGAACCTGGTCGAAGTGCTGAACAAGGACGAGATCATCCAGCTCGAGCAGTTGGGGTCCGAATCGTGAATTTCTGGAACGAATTCAAGGACGAGTTCAAGCTCGACGTCCTGAAGGAAGTCGGCAACATCGGAGCGGGACACGCGGCGACCGCGCTGTCCCGCATCCTGAACCAGCCGGTCGACATGTCCGTGCCGACGGTGAGCCTGGTGCCGTTCGAGGAAATCGCGGACCGCGTCGGCGGCTCGGAACAGGTCGTCATCGCCGTGTTCCTGCGCGTCGAGGGTGACGCACCGGGCAACATGTTCTTCATCATCCGGGAAGATTCGGCCAGGCGCCTGCTCAAGCACCTGCTGTCCATCGATCCGGAAGAAGGCGCCTTTTCGGAGATGGAATTGTCTGCGCTCAATGAGATCGGCAACATTTTGGCGGGATCCTATCTGTCATCGCTGGCGGATTTTACCGGGTTGAACCTGACGCCGACCGTGCCGTCGCTCGCGATCGACATGGCCGGTGCCATCCTGTCGTACGGGTTGCTGCAGTTCGGTCAGATGGGCGACGCCGCCCTGCTCATCGAAACGAAGTTCCTCGAGGGCCGAGACACCGTCGAGGGCCAATTCTTTCTCATCCCGGATCCGGATTCGTTCGGCACGATCTTCCGGGCGCTGGGAGTGCCGGGCTCATGACGGAAACGATCAAGGTCGGCATGGCCGACTGGAAGATCGCGCGATCGGGCGCCGTGCTCAAGACGACCGGCCTCGGATCTTGCGTCGGCCTCACCTTGTACGACGAAGCCGAGCATATCGCCGGCATGGCCCACATCATGCTGCCCTCCTCGGAGATTGCGCGGGAGACCTCGTTTAATCGGGCGAAATACGCGGACACCGCGCTGCCGGACATGCTCGAGGCGATGATTGCGGCGGGCGCGTCGCGCAGGCGGCTCGTCGCCAAGCTGGCCGGAGGCGCCCAGATGTTCGCCTTCGGGCAGGATACGATGCGGATCGGACCGCGCAACGTCGAGACCTGCAAGCAGATGCTGGAAAAGCTCGGCATTCCGCTGGTGGCCGAGGACACCGGCGCCAACTACGGCCGGACGATCGAACTGGACAGCGCCACCGGGATCTTGACCATTCGGAGCATTCAGTACGGGACAAAGGAGCTTTGACATGCTGGGATCCATTCGCTGGAATCTCGTGTTGGGACTGACGGGCATGCTGCTGACGTTCTTCTTCTCGCTGGGCAACAACGGATTCGTCGTGTCCTGCATCCGCGCCGTCTACGCGTTTGCCGCGTTCTTCGCCGCCGGCTGGCTGCTGCGCGGAGCACTGCAGCTGATCGTCGCTTCGAACGAAGCCGAACGGGTGCTCATGGCCGCCGAAGAAGCGCGGGAGACCGGTGCGCACGTCGATCTTCGGACGCCGGACGACGCGGCGGAGCTGGGCGAGATGCTGAAGGCGCAGCGCGATAACGGCCGTCCGTCCGACCCGGCGGCGGAATTCCGGCCGCTTGAACCGAAGCGGCTGTTCTCCATCGAGGGCAAAAACCCGGAAGAACTGGCGGATGCCGTCCGCCATCTGGCCCGGGACGGCGACAACTGACGCATCCGGATGGCCAGGAACGCTTCCTTCAAACAAGACGGGGAAGTCCGGACGGAACGATGCGCCCGCGTGAAGCCCGCAGCCGTCCGGCTTGTCCGCGGCGCGGACGGGCGCACCTCCGGCGATGAAGACGCGGGCCGTTTTGCTTGCGGGAAGCAGGAAGGGGTGAGAGGACGATGATCGAACCGAAGATTTCCCGTCCGTCCGAACCGAATACATCCCGGGAATCCACCTTCGAGCTGTGGCGGAAATGGAAGGAAAACCGCGACATCGAGGCGAAGAAGCAACTGATCGAATATTATCTTCCGCTTGTCGAATACGTGTCGAACCGGATGGCGATCGGGCTGCCGAAGAACGTCTCGAAGGAAGACCTGACCAGCCATGGCGTGATGGGCCTGATCGACGCGATCGAGAAATTCGATCACCGGCGCGGGCTCCAATTCGAGACCTACGCTTCCTGGCGGATCCGGGGCGCGATGATCGACGGACTCCGCCAGGGCGACTGGGTGCCGCGCTCCGTCCGCGAGAAGGCGAAGAAGATCGAAGAGGCCTATGCGACCCTGGAGCAGCAGCTGCTCCGATCCGTCACCGATGCGGAAGTGAGCGCGTATCTGAACGTGTCGGAACGCGAGTTCCAGCAGATGCTGCAGGAGATCGCGGTGACGACGGTCTGTTCGCTCGAGGATCCGATCCGGGATGAAGAGGCGGAGACGCGGCTCAACATGCTCGTGGACGAGAAGGCGAAGAACCCGGATTACAAAGTTCACGAGCAATTCCTGAAGGAGACCCTCATCAAGGGGATCGAGCGGCTGACGGAGAAGGAGCGCATCGTCATCTCGCTCTTCTATTACGAGGAACTGTCGCTCAGCGAGATTGCCGAAGTGATGTCGCTTTCGCCATCCCGCATATCCCAACTGCATTCGAAAGCCATCCTTCGTCTGCGAGGCGCGCTGGACAAGCAGAAAAAACAGTTGCTTGAGAACTGATCCGCCAAAGGGGGGAGTCACCATGGAACCGACCGACCTGGGATCGACCATCGGCGTCACCATTTCACCCGACAATCTGACCGCCGTTCTCTATTTCCACAAGGCGGTGGACAACTTCAGCTGCACGGCCGAGCAGCTGGACGCGTATCTGCGAAGCCGCGGCGTCGTCTTCGGAATTCGCGACGACGTGCTCGAGAGCATCGCCCGCAATCCGAAGGCCTACTTTTACAGCCAGACCGTCGTGGCCGTCGGCCAGCCGCCGGTTGACGGCAAGGACGGGATGATCCGGCTCTTCGTCGATCCCGACGAACAACAGCGAGGACCCGTCGAGCTCGAGGACGGCACGGTCGATTTCAAGGCGATAACGCAAATCTGCAGTGTGAAGAAAGGCCAGCTGATCGCCGAGCGGATTCCCGCGGAAGCGGGCATTCCGGGCATGTCGGTGACCGGGGCCGTCATTCCGGCGAAGAACGGCAAGGAAGCCCGGTTCCGCGTGGGGAAGAACGTCGTGGTCAACCAGGAGCAGACCGCGATGTACGCGGCCATCGACGGCATGGTGACCAAGACGGAGCGGGAGAGGATCAATGTCTTCCCCGTCTACGAAGTGAACGGCGATGTCGATTACAAGACGGGCAACATCGATTTCGTCGGCACCGTCGTCATCCGCGGCAACGTGTTGACCGGCTTCCGCGTCAGGGCGGGTGGCGACATCCGCATCATCGGCGGCGTCGAAGGCGCCGAGGTCGAAGCGGAAGGTTCCGTGGAAATCACGGGCGGCATCATGGCCGGCGGCAAGGGGCATGTGAAGGCCGGCCGCCACGTCCGCTGCGCGTTCATCCAGGATGCGAACGTGTTCGCGAATGAGGATATCATCGTCTCGCAGAGCATCATGCACTCGAACATCCGCGCCTCGCGCAACGTCATCTGCTTTGGCTCGAAGGGACTGATCGTCGGCGGATCGGTTCAGGCCGGCGAGCGGGTGAAGGCCCGGACGATCGGCAACACGCTGTCCACGGCGACGTCGATCGAAGTCGGGGTTGCGCCCGAACTGCGCAGCGAACTGACCCAGCTCAGGCAGCAGCAGCGCCAGCTGTCCGACAACCTGGACAAGACGAACAAGGCCCTTGCCCTGCTGGACCAGATGGCCGCAACCGGACAGCTTGCCCCCGACAAGCTGATCATGCGGCAGAAGCTCGCGACGACGAAGCGCCAGTTGACGGAAGAGCTGGAAGTGGTCAAGGAGCGGATTCTCGAAATCGAGAAAATTCTGGAAAATACGGAAAACGCGCGCGTCGAAGTCTTCAACACCGTCTATGGCGGGACCAAGATCGTCATCGGCAGGTACACCCGGTTCGTCAAGGAACCCTGCTCGCGCGTCTATTTCAAGTTCGCAGACGGCGAGATCACGATGCTGCCGCTGTACTGACCCGAAGCCGGCTGCGAGCATCAGGATGACGATCCGAACGAATGGGGGGCACGGCGATGCCGTTCAGACCGATCGATTTTCAGACCTCGATCCCGCGCACACCGGACGCTTCCACTATGTATGGCCAGCAGATGGCGAGGCCGGCCGCCGAACAGCAGATGCTGGCCGCGCAAAGCGAGAAGGAGACGGAGCGGCTCCGGCAGAAGAGCACCGCTCCGGAGGAAACCGAAAACCGCCCGATCCGCGACGGACAGCCGAGGCAGCAGGGCGGCGGGCGGCAGCGGCGGCAACAGGGATCGGTCCAGCCGGACGGGCCCCGTCCGCCGAAGGATGCTTCGCATCCGTACAAGGGCAGGCACATCGATATCTCGTTCTGAACAGGAAATGCGGGGGATGAGTGTGGAGCCATGGCAGCTGATCGTGCTGCTCGGAGCCGTAACCGTTGCGGCCGCGCTTCTCATGCCGCGGCGCGGGACCGGCTCCCGGCCCGATGACGCAAGCGCCGTGCAATTGCAGACGGCGCTTGAACAATTCATGGAGACGATGGAAGCGGACAACCGGGAGATCGCCGCGTCGATCGCCGGGTTCGAGCGCAGGGTCCGCGAGGAGAACGCGGGCCGCGACGAGCGGATCGCCGCGCTCGAACGGCGGACGGAGGAACTGGAGCGGATGCTGAGCCAGACCGAGCGCAGGCTCGCGGAACGGATCGAAGGACTCGGCCGCATCGACACGGCCGGCGCGGCCGAGGCGGCCGCCGTTCCGGAACGCTTGCCGGACGGCGAAGGCAGGGAGCGGGAAGAGCCGACCATCCGGAGCCGGTACGCGGAGCTGTTCGCGCTGCACGAACAGGGCAAGTCCGTCGAAGCGATCGCGAAGCAGACCGGCATGAACAAGGGCGAAGTCATGCTGATCCTGCAGCTTGCGAAGCGGGAGGAAGAAAAGGCATGATCGACAAGCGATCCCTGCTGCTCGGCCTCGGCATCGGACTCGTCGCCGGCGCGCTGGCGCTTCAGCTCATGCAGGCCGGAAGGGAGCAGAACGAGCGGCTGGCGGAGCTCGGAAGGCTGGCCGGGGAAGAGGCGCTTTACACCCAATCCGAAGTGGACGAGATGATCGCGGAGGCGGAGGAGCGGATCCGCCGCGAGCTCGCGCGGGAATCGCCGGACGGTCGGCCGGAAGAGGCTGAAGCGGGCAATCCGTCTCCGGAGGGTGCGGCGTTCGGAGCGGATGCCGGCAGGGAAGACGCCGCGCCGGAAGACACGGCGGGCGGATCGACGGAAGGCGGCGAACGGCCGGAAGCGGACGGCGGGGACGCAGGAACCGCGGAAGCGGCTTCGGAGACGGCTTCGGAAGCGGCTGCGGACGGCGCGGCGGAAACCGCCATCCGCGTGCGCATCCGGCCGGGCATGACGCTTACGCAGACGGCCAGGCTGCTCGAATCGGAAGGCGTCATCGAGGACGCGGACGCCCTGATCGAACGGATGGCCCGGAAGAGCACCAAAATCCGGGCGGGGTATTACAACTTTACCGGCCGCGAGACGCTGGAAGAGGTGCAGACGATCATCACGAGTCCGCCCGCGGAATGACGCGGGCGGCGTCCGGCGTTCGCCTTGCGCCCCCGAACAAGATATGGTATAGTAGTTGACGGTGTTCAGCACACACGTCGGTCAATTCCGCCAAGGGTGCTTCCCGGTCGGGAAGTTTTGGCGGAAGATGCGATCGGCGGAGGATATCAACCAACGGAGGAGGTGCGGTGAAGATGGCGGTCATCTCCATGAAGCAATTGCTGGAAGCCGGGGTCCACTTCGGCCATCAGACGCGCCGGTGGAACCCGAAGATGGAGAAGTACATCTTCACGGAACGGAACGGCATTTACATCATCGACCTGCAGAAGACGGTCAAGAAAGTCGAGGAAGCTTACAACTTCATCCGCGACGTCGCCGCGAGCGGCGGGAAGGTGCTGTTCGTCGGCACGAAGAAGCAGGCGCAGGATTCGGTCCGGGAAGAAGCGGAACGCTGCGGCCATTTTTACGTCAATCAACGCTGGCTCGGCGGCACGCTGACGAACTTCCAGACGATCCAGAAGCGGATTGACCGTCTGCGCGAGCTCGAGCAGATGGAGGAAGACGGCACGTTTGACGTGCTGCCGAAGAAGGAGGTCATCCTGCTCCGCAAGGAGAAGGAGCGGCTCGAGAAGTTCCTCGGCGGGATCAAGGGCATGCGCAGCCTGCCGGCGGCGCTGTTCGTGATCGACCCGCGCAAGGAGCGCATCGCGGTCTCCGAAGCGCGCAAGCTCGGCATTCCGATTGTCGCCATCGTCGACACGAACTGCGATCCGGACGAGATCGATTATGTGATTCCGGGCAACGACGACGCGATCCGCGCGGTCAAGCTGTTGACCTCGAAAATGGCGGACGCGATCCTGGAAGCGAATCAGGGGGAAGAGACGTCCGCTTGACGTCGAGGCCAATGACCCGGCAGCATGGGCGGTTGGAAGGTGCAAACCTCTCGCCGCCCTTTTTTTAAGAGCATGTGCGATCAGCCGGCGCCCTGCCGGAGGGTGCCGGGCCGACCGCCGCGGGAGCGGCATGAACGAAACGATATGCGGGAGGTTCCAGAATCATATGGCGGTTTCTGCTGCAGAAGTGAAAGAACTGCGCGAGAAGACGGGCGCAGGCATGCTGGATTGCAAGAAGGCGCTTGAGGAAGCGAACGGCGACATGACGCGCGCGATGGAAATCCTGCGCGAAAAGGGGCTCGCGGCGGCCGCGAAGAAGGCGGGCAGAATCACGACGGAAGGTCTTGTCGAATCGTACATCCACGGCGGCGGACGGATCGGCGTGCTCGTCGAGGTGAACTGCGAGACGGACTTCGTCGCGAAGACGGATCAGTTCCGCGAATTCGTCCGCGACATCGCGATGCACATCGCGGCCTCGAATCCGAAGTACATCCGCCGCGAGGACGTGCCGCAGGAAGTGCTCGACAAGGAGCGCGAAATCCTGCGCGCCCAGGCGCTCAACGAAGGCAAGCCGGAGAAGGTCGTCGACAAGATCGTCGAAGGCCGCATCGCCAAGTACTTTGAAGAGAACTGCCTGCTGGAGCAGCAGTTCGTCAAGGATCCCGACAAGACGATCCAGGAGCTTCTGAACGAGAAGATCAGCACGATCGGCGAAAATATCACGATCCGCCGCTTCGCCCGCTTCGAACTCGGCGAAGGCCTCGAGAAGAAGCAGGACAACTTCGTCGAAGAAGTCATGGCCCAGGTGAAGAAGTAATCCACATCCGGTGACGGCGGGGCGGACGGACCGCTCCGCCGTCGCTCTGTTCACAACACAGACAGCCCCAGCCAGAGAGCAAGATGGAGGTAATCCGATTGGAGCGACCGAGATACTCACGGATCGTGCTGAAGGTCAGCGGTGAATCGCTCGCCGGACAAACGGGATACGGCATCGATGCCGAAATGGTCTCGTCGATCGCGGAACAGGTCAAGGAAGTCGTCGAGATGAAGGTTCAGGTCGCGATCGTCGTCGGCGGCGGCAACATCTGGCGCGGCATCGCGGGTTCGGCGAAGGGGATTGACCGCGCGACCGCGGATTATATGGGCATGCTGGCGACCGTGATGAATTCGCTTGCCCTTCAGGATGCGCTCGAGAAGATCGGCGTTCCGACGCGCGTGCAGACTTCGATCGCGATGCAGCAAATCGCGGAGCCGTACATCCGGCGCCGGGCGATCCGCCATCTGGAGAAGGGGCGCGTCGTCATTTTCGCGGCCGGTACGGGCAATCCGTTCTTCTCCACCGACACGACGGCCGCGCTGCGCGCGGCGGAGATCGAGGCGGAAGTCATCCTGATGGCCAAGAACAAGGTCGACGGCGTATATTCGGCCGATCCGTTGAAGGACGCGAACGCCCGCAAATACGATGAGCTTACGTACCTCGACGTTCTGAACCAGAATCTGGGCGTCATGGATTCGACGGCTTCGTCGCTCTGCATGGACAACAACATTCCGCTTATCGTTTTCTCGATCACGGAGAAAGGGAACATCAAGCGGGTTGTCATGGGCGAGAAAATCGGAACGATCGTCAAAGGGAGTGGGAAGTGATGCCGCAATCGATCAAAAAGAACGCCGAGGAGCGGATGGACAAGGCGATCGCCGCGCTGCGCCGGGATCTCGCGACGCTTCGCGCGGGCCGGGCCACACCGGCGATGCTGGACCGCATTACGGTGGACTATTACGGGGTTCCCACCCCGATCAACCAGCTCGCCACGATCAACACGCCCGACGTGCGGACGCTGGTCATCCAGCCGTGGGACAAATCGGTGCTGGGCGAGATCGAGAAGGCGATCCTGAAGTCGGAACTGGGCCTGACTCCCGCCAACGACGGCTCGGTCATCCGGCTCAGCATTCCGCCGCTTACGGAAGAGCGGCGGAACGATCTCGTGAAGCAGACGAGAAAGTTCGGCGAGGAAGCGAAGGTGGCGATCCGCAACATCCGCCGGGACGCCAACGACGAGATCAAGAAGCTGGAGAAGGGCGAGCTTTCGGAGGACGAATCGCGCCGCCACCAGGACGACATCCAGAAGCTGACGGACCGGTTCATCGCCGAAGTGGATCGCATCATCGCCGCCAAAGAGAAAGAAATCCTGGAAGTGTGATGCGGCTTCAGGCAGCCCCTCCGACCGGCGGGGCTGCAACAGTTTGGGCGGCCTTGCGGCGGGCCGCAGTCAGCGGACGGGGAGGATGCGCATGTTCGAGCGAATTCGCGGACGGACGGAGACGCGCGTAACGGGGCCGGAAGCGCTGTCGCCGGACAATCTGCCGCAGCATGTGGCGATCATCATGGACGGCAACGGAAGATGGGCCAGGGAGCGCGGGCTGCCGCGCGCCGCGGGGCACCGTTCCGGCATGCAGGCGGTCAAGCGGGCGGTGCGCGCGGCGAACCGGCTCGGCATCCGCTATCTGACGCTGTATGCGTTCTCCACCGAGAACTGGAAGCGTCCGAAGGCGGAGGTCGACTTTCTGATGCGGCTTCCGCAGGAATTTCTCGCGATCGAGCTGGATGAGCTGATCGCGAACAACGTCCAGGTCCGGATGATCGGCCAGCGCGAAGGCCTTCCGGCGCACACGCTCGAAGCGATCGACGAGGCGATCCGGCGAACGGCCGGCAACTGCGGGCTGGTGCTCAACTTCGCGCTCAATTACGGAAGCCGGAAAGAACTGCTGGAGGCGGCCCGAGCGCTGGCCCGCGACGCCGTGGAAGGCCGCATCGACCCCGACGCGATTACCGAAGCCGACATCGAAGCGCGGTTGCAGACGAGCGGGATGCCGGAGCCGGACCTGCTCATCCGGACGAGCGGCGAACTGAGAATCAGCAACTTCATGATGTGGCAGCTCGCCTACAGCGAGCTGTGGTTCACCGACGTCTACTGGCCGGAATTCACGGAGGCCCATTTCTACGAGGCGGTCGGCGAATACCAGCGCCGCACGCGGCGCTACGGCGGACTGAAGGACGGGGGCGAATAGCGGGCATGAGACAACGGATCGCGACCGGCCTGGCGGCCGGTCTGCTGTTCGCCGCGGCGGCCGTGCTCGGCGGTTGGGTTTACAACGCGCTGCTCATGCTCATGGCCGTCATCGGATTTTACGAATATGTCCAGCTCAACGGCATGAAGCTCGGCCATCCGCTCGTGCCGGTCGGCTACGCCGGTCTGGCCGCAATCGTTTTTCCGTGGGAACAGACCGGGCTTTCCGATTTCCCGGTTCACGAGGCCGTCTGGCCGCTCGCGGCGGCGCTCCTCGCGGTCACCGTGCTGACGCGGAACAAGGCGACGCTCGACGGCGCATCGCTGCTGCTGATGGGCGTCGTCTATATCGGAGCCGGATTTTCCGCGATGATCGACGTGCGGGATGCGGAACCGAACGGCCTGTTCTGGACGGCCCTCGCGTTCGGCTGCATCTGGGCTTCGGACACCGGCGCGTATTTCACGGGGCGCTGGTTCGGCCGGACGAAGCTGTGGCCGGCCATCAGCCCGAACAAGACCGTCGAAGGCGCGGTCGGCGGCGTGCTGGCGGCCCTCGCCGTCGCGGTGGTCTTCGCGCTGGCCGCGCCGGATTGGCTGTCCGTCGGCCGCGCCGTCGCGATCGGGCTGGCCGCGTCGGTCGCGGGCCAGATGGGCGACCTGATCCAATCGGCATACAAGAGGCTGCGCGGCGTGAAGGATACCGGAAAGCTGCTGCCCGGACACGGCGGCGTGCTGGACCGATGCGACAGCTGGCTGATCGTCTTCCCGCTGCTCGTGCTGACCGGTCTCATTCCTCCGTCATGAATCCCGCCCGCGCAAACCTGGACAACCGACAACGGAGGACGGCATGAAGACGATTTCGATACTTGGATCGACCGGATCGATCGGCACCCAGACCCTTGACGTCATTCGCCACGACCGCGGGCGCTATCGCGTGGCGGCCCTGGCGGCGGGATCGAACGTCGACCTGCTCGTCCGGCAGGCGCTCGAATTCCGTCCCGCCGTCGTCTGCCTCGCGACGAAGGAGGCGGCGGAGCGGGCCAGATCGATGCTTCCCGACGACATTCGCGTGCTCCACGGCGAAGAGGGGCTGATCGAAGCGGCGGCGGGAGCCGGCGCCGAGCTGGTGGTGACGGCGCTGGTCGGCAGCCGCGGCATCCGTTCGACGATCGCCGCGATCGAAGCCGGCGCGGCCATCGGCCTGGCCAACAAGGAGACGCTCGTGGCGGCGGGACATCTCGTGACGAGGCTCGCCCGGGAGCGCGGCGTGCCGATCCTGCCGGTGGACAGCGAGCATTCCGCGATCTTCCAGTGCCTGAACGGCGAGCGGCGCGCCGACGTGATGAAGCTGACGCTCACCGCGTCCGGCGGCGCGTTCCGCGACCGGACGCGCGACCAGCTCAAGGACGTGACGGTTGCGGAGGCGCTCGCCCATCCGAACTGGAAGATGGGGGCGAAGATCACGGTCGATTCGGCGACGATGGCGAACAAGGGGCTCGAGGTCATCGAAGCCCGCTGGCTGTATGACATGGATTACGACCGCATCGACGTGCTGCTGCACCCGGAGAGCATCGTCCATTCCCTGGTCGAATTTGCGGACCGCAGCGTGATCGCGCAGCTCAGCATGCCGGACATGCGCATCCCGATCCAGTACGCGCTCACCTGGCCGGAGCGGCGGCCTTCGCCCGCGCCGCCCCTCGATCTGGCGGCGATCGGGAGGCTCCATTTCCGGCCGATGGATTACGAGCGCTACCCGTGCCTCCGGATGGCCTACGAGGCGGGGCGCGCCGGCGGTTCCGCGCCGCTCGTCTTCAACGCCGCGAACGAAGCGGCGGTCGAGCGGTTCCTGCGCGGCGACATCTCGTTCCTTCAGATCGAGGATACGATCGCGGCGATGCTCGAACGGTTCCCGCCGGAGCCGGTGGACACCTACGAGGCGATCGCGGAGCTGGACGAACGCGTGCGGCGCGAGGCGATGGCAATCCGCTGGCCGTGATCCGGATCGGTTGCGGCCGAGCCGCTGCGGGCGGCGGGCCGCGCGCCCGGCCGCTTTTGCACGCGGCCGTCATCGCGGCGGAGCGTCGAGCGCTTAACCCCCGGCGACAGCCGGACGCGCATTCGTTCCGGCCGGCCGCGACCGTCGCCATGGAGGCGTTGCCGCTTCGCCGCAAGGGCCGCGGTCCGACCGTCAGGTTCTCTTGTTTCGTACGGCGGAATAATGTTAATCTATGTACAGGCCGTTACGAACGGAGGCTCTCCGCATGCAGATGATTCAGATCGTGTTCATGAGCGCCCTCGTCTTCTTCGTGATCATCACGATCCACGAATGGGGACACTTTTTTTTCGCCAAACGGGCGGGCATACTCGTGAGGGAGTTCGCGATCGGCTTCGGACCGAAGCTTTTGTCATACAAGCGGGGTGAAACCCGCTACACGCTGCGCCTGATTCCGGTGGGCGGCTTCGTCCGGATGGCGGGCGAAGATCCGGAGGTCATCGAGGCCAAGCCCGGCCAGACGATCGCGGTGGGGCTGAAGGACGGCGTCGTCGATCGCATCTACCTCGACCGGCTCGGCGAGCGGACGAACGTCGTGCGCGGCGAAGTCGTGACGATCGACCTCGAGCGCGCGCTGGAGATCGTCCTGGAGGTGGACGGCGCGCGGGAGACCTTCAAGGTTCATCCGAAGGCGCACATCATCGCGCGGGGTCAGGAGACGCAGATCGCGCCGATCGACCGGCAGTTCGGCGGCAAGACGGTCGGCCAGCGGGCGATGGCGATCTTCGCGGGACCGCTGATGAACATCCTGCTCGCGTTCGTGCTGTTCATGGCGTACGTGCAGATGGTCGGTCTGCCCGATACGAACGCGGACCGGCTCATTGTAAGCCGCGTGATCGGCGACGACGTTCCCGCGGCGAAGGCGGGCCTCAAGCCCGGCGACGCGATCATCCGGATCAACGGCGAGACGATCGGCACCGACTCCGACAAGATGCTCAGGATGATCGGCGAATCCGTCGGCAAGCCGATGACCTGGGAGATCGAGCGCGACGGCCGGTTGATGACGATCGAGGTCACGCCCGAATACGACGAGGAGAGCAAGACCGGCAAGGTCGGCATCATGCCCGCTTACCCGTCACGGCGGGCGACGGCGCTCGAGACGGTGGAGTTCGGGCTGAACGCGATGAAGAACATGACGCTCAGCATCCTGACCGGGTTCCGGATGCTCGTGACCGATTTCGAACCGGACAACGTGGCCGGCATCCTCCGAACCGCGCAGGTCACGGGCCAGATCGCGGCGCGGGGCATCGAGCAGCTCACGAGCTGGACGGCGATCCTGAGCCTGTACCTCGGCATTTTCAACCTGCTTCCGATTCCGGCGCTGGACGGCAGCCGCCTCCTGTTTCTCGGACTCGAGGCGCTGCGCGGCCGTCCGATCGATCCGAACCGGGAAAGCATGGTCCATTTCATCGGCTTTGCGATGCTCATGCTGATCATGCTGGCTGTCACTTACAATGACATTTTGTACCTGATCCGCGACGGCGACGGATCAGGCTGATGGCAGGAGGCGCTTATGTCGAAGGAAAAAGGATTCGTAACCGAAATCACTCCGCAGAGCGAGGATTTCTCGCGCTGGTACATCGACGTGATCCGGAAATCCGAGCTGATGGATTACGCGCCGGTCAGGGGCTGCATCGTCTTCCGGCCGGACGGCTACGAGCTGTGGGAGAACATACAGCGCGAACTGGACCGCCGGTTCAAGGAGACCGGCCACCGGAACGCGTATTTTCCCGTTTTCATCCCGGAAAGCTTCTTCCTCAAGGAGAAGGAGCACGTCGAGGGCTTCAATCCCGAGCTGCCCTGGGTGACGGAGGCGGGCGGCGAGAAGCTGGAGGAGCGGCTCGCGATCCGGCCGACGTCGGAGACGATGTTCGGGTACATGTACGCGCGCTGGATCAAGTCGTACCGCGACCTGCCGGTGCTCATCAACCAGTGGGCGAACGTCGTCCGGTGGGAGAAAAGAACGCTGCCTTTCCTCCGCACGAGCGAGTTTCTGTGGCAGGAAGGGCATACGGCGCACGAGAACGAAGAGGACGCGCGCGCCGAGACGATGCGCATGCTCGAGATATACCGCGACTTCATCGAGAACTACCTGGCGATTCCGGTCATCGCCGGCCAGAAGACGCCGTCGGAGAAATTCGCCGGCGCCGTCGACACCTATTCGGTCGAGGCGATGACGAAGGACGGCCGCGCGGTGCAGGCCGGCACGTCCCACTATCTCGGCACGAAGTTCGCGGAGGCGTTCGGCATCCAGTATCTGGACCGGAACAACAAGCTGCAGTACGTCCACACGACCTCCTGGGGCGTGTCGACGCGGCTCATCGGGAGCATCATCATGGTGCACGGGGATGACCGCGGACTGGTGCTGCCGCCGAAGGTCGCGCCGACCCAGGTCATCATCGTGCCGGTCGGTCCGCCGAAGACGCGCGGAGAGGTGCTCCCGAGGGTGCACGAGATTTACGCGCGGCTTAAAGATGCGGGCGTGCGCGTGCGCGTTGACGACCGCGACGACGTCACGCCGGGCTGGAAGTTCAACGAGTACGAAATGCGCGGCGTGCCGCTGCGCATCGAACTCGGGCCGCGGGATCTCGAGAACGGCGTCGCCGTGCTCGCGCCGCGCGTCGGGGGCGAGAAGCGGCAGGTGCCGCTGGACCGGATCGCCGAGGAAGTGCCCGTCCTGCTGGAGGAAATCCACCGGGCGATGTTCGAGCTCGCGAAGCAGTTCCGCGAAGAACATTCCGCTTCGCTGGACACGCTGGACGAGCTGAAGGCGTTCATGGAAGAGAAGCGCGGATTCGTCGAGGCCGGCTGGTGCGGTTCCGGCGAGTGCGAACGGAAGGTGAAGGACGAGACCGGCGCGACGAGCCGGAACATCCCGTTCGAACCGAAGACGCGCAAGACGAAATGCCTCGTGTGCGGCGAAGCGGCAGCGCATACGGTCGTGTTTGCCCGCGCCTATTGATGCCCGCGCTGCCCGGACCGGGCGGCGGGCCATTCGGCCGCCGGAGCCGACCCGGGCTTCGGCCGCCGGTGAAGGGCGCAACGGATGCAACCCGCGGGTGCGGCCTAGCGCCGCCGGACCCGCAGGCGGGAGAGGATCGAACGGAATGAACCGTGCCGATGTCAAGCGCGAACGTTACGAGCTGCTAATCGAGAAAATCGGCCTGGCAAGCGGGGAAGCCGCGGCGGATTTCGCCGACGGCCTGCTTGACCGTGTGGAAGTGTCCGCCGCGAACAGACGGTGGACCTTCTTCATTCGGAGAACGTCCGTGCTGCCGGCCAGGGCGTACAGCCGACTGGTCGCCCGCGCCCGCGAGACGTTCGCCCCGATCGCCGATGTCGAGTTCGTGATCGAATACGGGCCGGAGACGGATACGGACGAAGTGATCCGCGCGCATTGGGACAATTTCGTCGAATGGGCGGCGAGCGAGATGGTGTCCGTCAACGGCTGGCTCGGCAAGGCGGGCATCGAAGTCGAGGACGGGAAGCTGACGGTCATCCTGCTCGACGGGATGGGGCTTACGCTCGCGCGGAAGAAGCGGATCGACGAGGCGGCCGCGAGATTCTTCGAGCGCCGTTTCGGCCGCCCGTGCCGCGTAAAGCTCATGGCCGGCGACGCGGGGCGGGAGGAGTACGAGCGCTTTCTGCAGGAGCGCGAGCAGGCCGACCGCGAGATCGCGCAGGCGATCATGGAAAGCGCCGTGACGGCCGCGCCGCCGGAGCAGCCGGTGGCGGAGAAGCTCGTGTTCGGCTATGAAATCCGCGACGAACCGGTTCCGATCTCGAACATCACGGAGGAAGAGAAGCGGATCACGATCCAGGGCACCGTCTTCGGCCTCGAGTCGAAGGAGCTGCGCAACGGCAGCACGCTGTTCACGTTCAACCTGACGGATTACACCGACTCGATCACGCTGAAGGTGTTCGCGAAGACGAAGGACGATCTGGCCGTGCTCAAGCTCCTGAAGGACGGCATGTGGGTCCGCGCCCGCGGCCGCGTCGAATACGACCGGTTCATGGCCGAACCGGAGCTCGTCATGATTCCGAACGACCTCAACGAAGTGCCGCCGCCGCCCGAGCGGACGGACACGGCGGAACAGAAGCGGGTCGAGTTCCACCTGCACACGACGATGAGCACGATGGACGCCGTCACGCCGGTCGAGGCGTACATCAAGACGGCCGCGCAATGGGGCCATCCGGCCATCGCGATTTCGGACCACGCGAACGTGCACTGCTTCCCGGAGGCGGCCAAGGCGGCGAAGAAATACAACATGAAGGTGATCTACGGCGTCGAGGCGAACGTCGTGGACGACACGGTGCAAATCGTCCTGAACCCGCGGGAAGAGCCCCTGGCGTCGGCGGAATACGTCGTGTTCGACATCGAGACGACCGGTCTTTCGATCCTGAACAGCAAGATCATCGAGCTTGCCGGCGTCAAGATGCGGGATGGAAAAGTCGTCGACAAATTCGAGACGTTCGTCAACCCGCACGAGCCGATTCCGTTCAACATCCAGCAGCTTACGAACATCACGGACGACATGGTGAAGGACGCGCCCGATCTCGAGCCCGTCCTCCGGCAATTCGTCGCGTTCGTCGGCGACGCGGTGCTCGTGGCCCACAACGCGCGCTTCGACATCGGGTTCATCCAGGCGAACCTGAAGAAGCTCGGCATGCCGGAGCTCGGCAACCCGGTGCTCGACACGCTCGAGATGGCGCGGCTCCTCCATCCGGGGCTTAAGAACCACCGGCTGAACACGCTGGCCGAGAAATACCGCGTCAGCCTCGAGAACCACCACCGCGCGGTGGACGACGCGGCGGCGCTCGGCGGCATCCTGTACGGCCTGATCGCCGACGCGAAGCAGCGGGGCATCACCGGGCTTCATCAGCTGAACGAGCACGCCGGGAAGGATCTGTCCAACGCCCGCCCGTTCCATTGCGGCGTCTACGCGCTCAATGCGAAGGGCAAAAAGAACCTGTTCAAGCTGATCTCCCTGTCGCACACGCAATATTTCAACAAGGTCGCCTGCATGCCGAAATCGAAGCTGAACGAGATGCGCGACGGCCTCCTCATCCTCTCCGGCTGCGAGAAGGGCGAGTTTTTCGAGGCGGTGCTGAACAAGACGGTGGAGGAAGCGGAGCAGGTCGCGCAGTTTTACGATGCGCTGGAGATTCAGCCGGTCGAATTCTACATGCATCTCGTGGACAAGGGGCTCGTGCAGAGCCGCGCCGAGATCGAGCAGGCGATCCGGCGCATCTGCGAGATCGGGGAGCGGCTGGGCAAGCCGGTCATCGCGACGGGCAACGTGCACTATCTCCACCCGCGCGACAAGATTTTCCGCGAGATCACGATTCACGGCATCACGGGCTACAGCCCGCTCAAGGAGCAGCGCAAGCCGGAGGCCCATTTCCGCACGACGGACGAGATGCTCCGGGAATTCGCGTTTCTTGGCGAGGAGAAGGCGTACGAGGTCGTCGTGAAGAACACGGTCGAGCTCGCGGAGCGGTTCGAGACGTACGAGATGTTCCCGGACAAGCTGTTCACGCCGGTCATCGAGGGCGCGGACGAGGAAATCCGGAAGCGGTGCTACGCCCGCGCGAAGGAGATGTACGGCGATCCGCTGCCCGAGGTCGTCGAGCAGCGGCTGGAGAAGGAACTGACGCCGATCATCAAATACGGCTTCTCGGCGAACTACCTGATCTCGGCCGCCCTCGTGAAAAAGTCGAACGAGGACGGATACCTGGTCGGCTCCCGCGGCTCGGTCGGCTCGTCGGTCGTCGCGACGTTCCTCGGCATCTCCGAGGTCAACCCGCTGCCGGCGCACTATCTGTGCCGGAACAAGGATTGCCGGCACAGCGAATGGTTCCTCGACGGCAGCGTGCCGAGCGGCTTCGACCTGCCGGACAAGCCCTGCCCCAAATGCGGCCATGTGATGAAGGGCGACGGGCAGGACATTCCGTTCGAGACGTTCCTCGGCTTCAAGGGCGACAAGGTGCCGGACATCGACCTGAACTTCTCCGGCGAATACCAGCCGCATGCCCACAACTTCACGAAGGTCATGTTCGGGGAAAAGAACGTCTTCCGCGCCGGCACGATCAGCACGGTGGCGGAGAAGACGGCCTACGGTTTCGTCAAGAAATACGCGGAAGACCACGGGAAGAAATGGCGCAGCGCCGAGATGAACCGGCTGGCGGCGGGCTGCACCGGCGTCAAGCGCTCGACCGGCCAGCATCCCGGCGGCATCATCGTCGTGCCGGACTACATCGAGGTGGAGGACGTGACGCCGGTGCAGTATCCGGCGGATGACACGACCTCGGAATGGATGACGACCCATTTCGACTACCACGCCTTCGAGGCGAATCTGCTCAAGCTCGACATCCTCGGCCACGACGATCCGACGATGATGCGGACGCTGCAGGATCTCACCGGTGTTGATCCGACGACGATCCCGATGAACGACCCGAAGGTGATGAGCCTGTTCAGCTCGACGGAGGCGCTGGGCGTCACGCCGGAGCAGATCCGGACGCCGGTCGCCACCTACGGCGTGCCCGAGATGGGCACGAAGTTCGTCCGGCAGATGCTGGAGGAGGCGAAGCCGCAGACGTTCGCCGACCTGCTGCAGATCTCCGGCCTGTCGCACGGCACCGGCGTCTGGCTGGGGAACGCGCAGGAGCTCATCCGAAACGGCACGTGCACGATCAAGACGGTCATCGGCTGCCGCGACGACATCATGCTGTACCTGATCTACAAGGCGGGCATGGACGCGGGGCTCGCGTTCAAGATCACCGAGAGCGTGCGGAAGGGCAAGGGGCTCACGCCGGAATGGATCGAGGAGATGCGCCGCTGCGGCGTGCCCGAATGGTACATCGAGTCCTGTCTCAAGATCGAGTACATGTTCCCGAAGGCGCACGCCGCCGCCTACGTCATCTCGGCGGTCCGGACCGCCTACTTCAAGCTGTATTATCCGATCGAATTCTATGCCGCTTATTTCACGGTCCGGGCCGAGGACTTCGACCTCGAGCTCCTGTGCCAGGGCTACGACGCGATCCTGCGCCGGCTGATCGAGATCGAGGAGAAGGGCGTGAACGCGACGACGAAGGAGAAGAACAGCGTCACGATGCTCGAAATGGCGCTCGAGATGACGGCCCGCGGGTTCGTGTTCAAGCCGATCGACCTGTACCGCTCGGACGCGGTCAAGTTCAAAATCGACGGCAATGCGCTCATCCCGCCGTTCGCGGCGATCAGCGGCATCGGCGAGAGCGCGGCCCGCAGCATCGCCGCCGCGCGCGACGAGGGTCCGTTCCTGTCGATCGAGGATTTCCAGACCCGCACGCGCGTATCGAAGACGGTCGTCGAACAGCTCGCCGCGATGGGCTGCTTCCGCGGTCTGCCGGAGACGAACCAGCTGTCGCTGTTCTGAGGCGAATCTTGGGCGGACAGTTGCCAGGCCTCAGTCGACTGTGCTATAATTTTTCCGGTAATGTTGCAACTGAAGGTTCGCCGACGACGAAGAGTGGGGAAACCCACTCTTTGCGTTTTGTCTGCGGCTATCGAAGCATATCGGGAGGAATCGAGAGGTGGCGGCAAATCGTGCCCAGATCGAATCCATCGTCGAAGAGCTGGTGAAGCCGTACCTGGAGGAGAACGGCTTCGAGCTCTACGGCGTCGAGTATGTGAAGGAAGGCGGAAGCCGGTTCCTGCGCGTGTATGCGGACCGGGAAGGCGGCGGCATCGATATCGAGGACTGCGGCCGGATCAGCGAATGGCTCAGCGCCCGGCTCGACGAGGTCGATCCGATTCCCGAGGCCTATTTTCTCGAGGTGTCGTCGCCCGGAGCCGAGCGGCCGCTCAAAAAACCGGAGGACATGGCGAAGGCGGTGGGCCGTCACGTGTTCGTGAAGACGTATGAGCCGATCGACGGCCTCAAGGAGTTCGAAGGCCGGCTCGTCTCGTTCGAGGACGGAACGGCCGTCGTCGAGGTCGGCAAGAAGCGCCACGCGCTCCCTTGGGCGAAGATCGCCAGCGCGCGGCTGGCCATCGTGTTCGAGTGACGCATCGCGCATTCAACCGGAGAGGAGGCATCCCGTTTCCATGAATACCGAGTTCATCGAGGCGCTCGCCGAGATCGAGCGGGAGAAGGGCATCTCGAAGGATGTGCTGCTCGAGGCGATCGAAGCGGCGCTCATCTCGAGCTACAAGCGCAACTTCAACACGGCGCAGAACGTGCGCGTCGACATCAACCGGGACACCGGCGTCATCAAGGTGTACGCGCGCAAGACCGTCGTGGAGGAAGTGATGGATCCGCGGCTCGAGATCTCGCTGGAGGCTGCGCGGGAGATCAACCCGCACTACCAGCTCGACGACATCGCGGAGATCGAGGTGACGCCGCGGGATTTCGGCCGCATCGCGGCCCAGACGGCAAAGCAGGTCGTGACCCAGCGCATCCGCGAAGCCGAGCGGGGCCTCATCTATGATGCTTTCATCGACAAGGAAGAGGACATCGTCAACGGCATCGTGCAGCGCATGGACGCGCGCAATCTGTACGTCGACCTCGGCAAGGCGGAGGCGGTGCTGCCGCTTTCCGAGCTGATGCCGAACGACAAGTTCAAGCAGGGCGACCGGGTCAAATCGTACATCGTGAAGGTGGAGAACACGACGAAGGGCCCGCAGATCATCCTGTCGCGCACGCATCCCGGTCTGCTCAAGCGGCTGTTCGAGCTCGAGGTGCCGGAAATCTATGACGGCATCGTCGAGATCCGCTCCGTCGCGCGGGAAGCGGGCTTCCGTTCGAAGATCGCGGTCCATTCGCGCAATCCGGAGGTCGATCCGGTCGGCGCCTGCGTCGGGCCGAAGGGCATGCGCGTCCAGACGATCGTCAACGAGCTGAGGGGCGAGAAGATCGACATCGTCCGCTGGTCGGAGAATGTGGAGGAATTCGTCGCCAACGCGCTCAGCCCGTCCAAGGTGCTCGACGTGATCATCCATGAGCAGGAACGGGTGGCCCGGGTCATCGTGCCGGACCACCAGCTCTCGCTCGCGATCGGCATCAAGGGACAGAACGCGCGGCTGGCCGCAAAGCTGACCGGCTGGAAAATCGACATCAAGAGCGAGTCGCAGGCCGAGGCGGAACCCGACCGCCCGAAACCGCAGGGCGAGGCGTTGCAAGAGGATTCCGCCTCCGTTGACGGATGACGGGCCGACTTTTTTAGGCCCGCAAGGGGGGAGTCGACGATGAAGCAGCGCAAGATACCGCTCCGCAAATGCGTCGCCTGCCAGGAGATGAAGCCGAAGCGGACGCTGATCCGCATCGTGCGCTCGCCGGAAGGCGAGGTGTCGATCGACCTGACGGGCAAGAAATCGGGGCGCGGCGCCTATCTGTGCGGCCAGGCTTCCTGCTTCAAACTGGCGAAGAAGAGCAAGGCGTTCGATCGGGCGCTGGGCGTCCCCGTCGACCCGGCCATCTACGACCGGCTCGAGCAGGAATTCATCAAGGTGGAGGAGGAATTCCGGGCGGCAAGCGCCCGTGAAGAAGATGCGTGATCCGGCCCGCGCCTTGTCGGCGCTCGGTCTGGCCGCACGGGCGGGCCGGCTGGCTTCGGGCGACGAGGCGGTGCTTCGCGCGATCCGCAGCGGAAAGGCGAAGCTCGTCATCGTGGCGGCCGACGCGTCGGACAAGGCGAAGAAGAAATACGGCGACAAATGCTTGAGTTACGGTGTCAAGCGGGTCGAGGCGTTCGACCGCCGGACGCTGGGCGCCGCCATCGGCAAGGCGGAACGGGTCGTCGCGGCCGTGCTGGACGCGGGGCTTGCGGCGCTCGTCGCGGCCCGGCTCGGCGAACTTTCGGAGGTGGACAATATTGAGCAAACAGGAAAACAAGCAGGAAAACAAGGAGAAGCTTCGCATTTATGAATACGCCAAGCAGCAGAACATGAGCAGCAAGGAGATCCTGACCATCCTGAGACGCCTCGGCGTGCAGGTCAACAATCACATGAGCGTGATGGAAGACCATATGGTGGAGATGGTCGAAGGATTCTTCCGCAGCATCAAGGAGAACGCGGCGGCGAAGCGGGCGCAGGAACTGCAGGCCGCGCAGCAGCAGCGGCAGGCGGCGAAGGCGCAGGAAGCCGCGCGGCAGCAGGCGGCGCAGGTAGCGGGCCGGACGGCGCCGGCGGGCGCGGCGCAGCAGCAGGCCGGCGCGGCGCGCGCGCAGTCCGGCCAGGCCGGCCGCGCTCAGCAGCAGGCCCAGGGCGGCAAACAGCAGCCGGCCCAGGGCGGACAGGCGAACCGGCAGCAGCAGGCCGGACAGGGAGAGCGGCGCGGCGATCGTCCGCAAGGCGGACAGGGAGGACAAGGCGGCCGGCAGCATGGCGGCGCCCGCGCGCAGCAGGGCGCCCAGGGCGGCCGGCAGCAGCCCCGTGGTCAGGGTGAACGGCGCGGCGACCGTCCGCAAGGCGGCAAAGGCCCCGGCGGTTTCCGCGGCGGCGCGGGCGGCGGCTTCCGCGGCGCGGCGCTCGCTCCGGCCGCTCCGCCCCAGCCCGACCGGAAGAAGGGCGGCGGCAAGGACAAGGACAGGGATCGCCGCAACAAGAACGAAGACAGCAGGAAATACGAGGAGCGCACGGTCAAGCTCGCTCCCGGCAAGAGCGCAAAGAAGAACCAGGAACGCCGCGAGAAGGTCGACAATACGCCGAAGAAGATCATCGTCCGCGGCGAGATGACTGTCGGCGAGCTCGCGAAGCTGCTGCACAAGGACGTCTCCGACGTCATCAAGAAGCTGATGTTCCTCGGCGTGCTCGCGACGATCAACCAGGTGCTCGATCTCGACGCGATCCAGCTCGTCGCGAGCGAATACGGCGTCGAAGTCGAGATCAAGCTGCCGGTGGACGAGGACGCATTCGAGAAGATCGAGGAGCAGGACGATCCGGCGGATCTGAAACCGCGTCCGCCCGTCGTCACGATCATGGGCCACGTCGACCACGGGAAGACGACGCTGCTTGACGCGATCCGCCACACGAACGTGACGAGCGGCGAAGCGGGCGGCATCACGCAGCACATCGGCGCCTATCAGGTGGAAGTGAACGGCAAGAAGATCACCTTCCTCGACACGCCGGGCCACGAGGCGTTCACGACGATGCGCGCGCGCGGCGCCCAGGTGACCGACATCACCGTGCTCGTCGTCGCGGCGGACGACGGCGTCATGCCGCAGACGGTCGAGGCGATCAACCATGCGAAGGCGGCGAACGTGCCGATCATCGTCGCGGTGAACAAGATCGACAAGCCGGAGGCGAATCCGGACCGGGTCATGCAGGAGCTGACCGAGTACGGCCTGGTGCCGGAGGCGTGGGGCGGCGACACGATCTACGTCAACATCTCGGCGAAGCAGCGGATCAACCTCGATGAACTGCTCGAGATGATCCTGCTCGTCGCGGAAGTGAACGACTACAAGGCCAATCCGGACAAACGGGCGCGCGGCACCGTCATCGAGGCGGAGCTCGACAAGGGCAAGGGGCCGGTGGCGACGGTGCTCGTCCAGCACGGCACGCTCCGCGTCGGCGACGCCCTGGTGGCGGGCAACTGCTTCGGCCGCGTCCGGGCGATGGTGAACGACCGCGGCCGCCGGCTCAAGGAAGCGGGACCGTCGACGCCGGTCGAGATCACGGGCCTGAACGCGGTGCCGCAGGCCGGCGATCCGTTCATGGTGTTCGAGGACGAGCGCAAGGCGCGCGCGATCGCCGAACGCCGCGCCGCCAAGGCGCGCGAATCCGAGCGCAATGCGACCGCCCGCGTGACGCTGGATGATCTGTACAAGCAGATCAAGGAAGGCGAGATCAAAGAGCTGCACGTCATCATCAAGGCGGACGTGCAGGGATCCGTCGAAGCGCTCAAGGGCGCGCTGCTCAAGATCGACGTCGAGGGAGTGCGCGTGAAGATCATTCACGCCGCCGTCGGCGCGATCACCGAGTCGGACGTCGCGCTCGCTTCCGCGTCGAACGCGATCATCATCGGCTTCAACGTGCGGCCGGAGCCGCAGGCGAAGGCGACTGCCGAGCAGGAGCGCGTCGACATCCGGCTGCACAACATCATCTACAACGTGACGGACGAGATCGAGCAGGCGATGAAGGGCATGCTCGACCCGGTCGTCCGCGAGGTCGTCATCGGCCATGCGGAAGTGCGGAACGTGTTCCGGGTCAGCAAGGTCGGGACGATCGCCGGCTGCATGGTGACGTCGGGCAAGGTCACGCGCTCGGCCGAAGCGCGGCTCATCCGCGACGGCATCGTCGTGCACCAGGGCAAGATCACGTCGCTCAAGCGGTTCAAGGATGACGTGCGGGAAGTGACGCAAGGCTACGAGTGCGGCCTCATCATCGACGGCGCGATCGACGTCCGGGAAGGCGACATGATCGAAGCGTTCGTGATGGAAACCGTTGAGAGGTGAGCATAGATGGCCAGAGTCCGCGTCAGCCGCGTCGCGGAACGCATCAAGCAGGAAATGGGCGAGATTCTGCAGCGGGAGCTGAAGGATCCGCGCATCGGCTTCGTAACCGTCACCGGCGTCGATGTGACGAACGACCTGTCGCAGGCGACGATCTATCTGAGCGTGCTCGGAAACGAAGAACAAAAGGAAGCGACGCTCGCGGCGCTCGGGAAGGCCAAGGGTTTCATCCGCACCGAGATCGGACGGCGAATCCAGCTTCGTCACGTGCCGGAGATCGCCTTCAAGTTCGATTCGAGCATCGAGTACGGCAGCCGCATCGAGCGGCTGCTGGCCGAACTCAACCGGGAGCGGGAGTCGTAGGATGGCGGCGGCAGGCGATCCGTACGTCGCCCGGCTCGACGAAGCGCTCCGCTTCCTGCGCGAACATGACGATTTCCTGATCGTCTCGCACGTGCAGCCGGACGGCGACGCGATCAGCTCGACGATCGCCGTCCGCTGGCTGCTCGACCGGCTCGGCAAGCGTTCGCTCATGATCAATGAAGGGCGGGTTCCGCCCCGCCTCGCATTTCTGCCGTACGCCGGGGAAATCGTCAACTACGGCGGACGGAAGCCGGAGCGCCGGTTCCGCGCCGTCGTCGCCGTCGACTGCGCCGATTTTTCCCGGATCGGCCTCGTAAGCGAGTTGTTCGACGAGCCGTGCGCGCTGCTCAACATCGACCATCATCCGACGAACGACGCCTTCGGCACCGTGAACCTGCTGCGCCACGACGCGGCGGCGACGGCCGAGATTCTGTTCGATCTGATCGAACATGCGGGCCTCGCCATCGACGCGGAAGCGGCGACCGTGATTTACACCGGCCTGCTCACGGACACGGGGGGGTTCCGCTATTCAAACACGAGCCCGCACGTAATGGCCGCCGCTTCGAAGCTGCTGGCCGCGGGCGCGGACGCCCACCGGCTCGCGGACCGGCTGCTCGAGCGGATGACGGTTTCGCAGCTCAGGATTCTCCAGCGGGGGCTGGCCCGCCTCGAGTTCACGGAGGACGGGCGGGTCGGCTGGCTTTACATCGAGCCGAAGGACCTCGAGGAGACCGGGGCGTCCGGAGAGGACCTGGAGGGGCTCGTCAACTACGCCCGCAACATCGACGGCGTGGAGGTCGGCCTGCTGTTCAAGGGGATGGAGGACGGCACCGTGAAGGTGAGCTTCCGCTCCGCCGGCAAGGCGGACGTCGCCGCGATCGCGCAGCGGTTCGGCGGCGGAGGTCATATCCGGGCGGCCGGATGCCGGCTCGCGATGCCGCTGGACGAGGCGATGCGGCTCGTCGTCGATACGGTGCGCCGGGCGTTGGATAGCATGCCTTAGGACGGAAAGGCGTTGGCATCATCGATGGAAGATCGGAAGGAACTGGAAGGCGTTCTCGCCGTATGGAAACCGGCCGGCTGGACGTCGCACGACGTCGTGGCGAAGGTGAGGGCTTTGACGCGCATGCGGCGCATCGGGCACGCCGGCACCCTGGACCCCGGGGTGACCGGCGTCCTGCCGCTGTGTCTCGGCCGCGCGACGCGGGCGGTCGAATACCTGCAGGAGCTGCCCAAGGCGTATGACGCGGTCGTGCGGCTCGGCGTGGCGACCGATACCGAGGATTTGACCGGCACGGTGACGGAGACGGCGGACGCTTCGCATGTCACCGGGGAGATGGTGCGGGAAGCGCTCGCGCGCTTCACCGGCGAGATCGAACAGGTGCCCCCGATGTATTCGGCCGTGAAGATCGGCGGCCGCAGGCTGTACGAACTGGCCCGCGAGGGCAAGACCGTCGAGCGGACGGCCCGCCGGGTGACGATCCATTCCCTCGAGCTCCGATTCGCCGAGCTCGGCGGTCCCGAGCCGCGCATCGGCTTCTCCGTCGTCTGTTCGAAGGGCACCTATATCCGCACGCTGTGCGTCGACATCGGCCGCGCGCTCGGCGTGCCGGCCGCGATGGAATCGCTCGTGCGGACGATGTCCGCGGGACTCCGCGAGTCCGATTGCCTGACGCTGGAGCGCATTGCGGAGCTTGCGGCGTCCGGAGGTTTGGCCGAAGCGCTGCTGCCGGTCGACCGGGCGCTCGGGCAGTATCCGCGCGTCGATGTCGGCGCGGCGGCGGCCGCCCGGGCCGTGCAGGGGCAGCGGATCCGGATGCCGCAGGCGGCGACCGGCGGCCTCGTCCGCCTGTACGGCGAGGGACGGTTCGTCGGCCTGTTCGAGGCGGATGTCGGGGAGGGCGTGCTGAAGCCGGTGAAGGTGTTCGCTTCCGCGGACGAATTCGGGCGCGGGACGGCCCGCCAACGCACGGACGATCCCAAGGCGCGCGGCTGATCCGCACGCGGGCGAACGGCCCGCAAATGCGCGACGGATCCGCACCCTGCGGAGGACCGCCGCCGCGCGAAGGATCCGCGAACCGTGCGGCGGAACCGCCGCCGCGCGGGAGACGATCCGCAATACCCGCAATAGACCCAGACAGGAAATGCAGGTGCTGAGCTTTGATCACGATCACGTTGCGATACCCGCCCGACGGGGCCGAAGCGCCGGAGGACCGTCTGCCGAAGACGATGGCGATCGGAACCTTCGACGGCGTTCATCCGGGGCACCAGGCCGTCATCCGCAAGGCGGTGGAACTGGCGCGGGCTTCGGGCCGGCAGGCCGCCGTCATGACCTTCGATCCGCATCCGCGCACGCTGCTCGGAGGAGAAGCGACATACGCCGAGTCGCTGACGCCGCTTCCGGAGAAGATCCGGCTGCTCGAATCCCTTGGCGTTGACATCGTCTACGTGGCCGTATTCGACCGGATGTTCGCGGCCATGACTCCCGAAGCATTCGTGCGCGAGCTGCTGATCGGCCGGCTCCACGTGACCGACGCGGCCGTCGGCTTCGATTTTACGTTCGGCCGCGGCGGCGCAGGCAACCCCGCGTCTCTCGCGGAGCTCGGCGGTGCGGAGCTCGCCGTCCACACCGTCGAGCCGGTGTCGGCGGCCGGCGCGAAGGTGAGCAGCTCGCGCATCCGCGAAGCGGTCAAGCTGGGTGACGTGGCGCTCGCCGCCGCGCTGCTCAGGCGCCCCTACCGGATCTCCGGAACGGTCGCGCGCGGCGAGGCGCGCGGCCGCACGCTCGGCTTCCCGACGGCCAACATCGAACCCGACGGCCGGTACGTGATCCCACGGCACGGCGTCTACGCGGTGTACGTGCGCCGCGGCGATCGGATCCATCCGGCCGTCATGAATGTCGGCGTCGTGCCGACCTTCCGCCCGGACGGCGGGACGCCGAGGCTGGAGGCGCATCTGCTCGATTTTTCCGGCGATCTGTACGGCGAGCGGCTCGCGGTCGACTTCGTCGCGTTCATCCGGCCGGAGTTGAAGTTCGGCGGCGCGGACGCGCTGGTCGCGCAGATCCGGGAAGATGCGGAGCAGGCGCGTCGGCTGCTGGCGGCCGTCCGCGGATAGCCCGGCAGTTTACTTCGATCCGCGCATATGCTATACTTGTTAAGGTTGCGGACGATGTTCCGCATCGGATGAACCGCAGCTTGGCCGCGCGACCTCACCATCGGCGGCGAGGCTGTCGGCGATTGAACTGAGGGAGGTGAACGGGGATGGCCATTACGCAGCAACGGAAGCAGGAAGTGATCGAAGCGTTCCGAACGCATCCCACCGATACCGGTTCTCCTGAAGTCCAGATCGCGATCCTGACCGAGAGCATCGCGAATCTGACCGAGCACCTTCGGGTGCACAAGAAGGACCATCATTCCCGCCGCGGGCTGCTGAAGATGGTCGGACAGCGCAGGAAGCTGCTCGCGTACCTCAAGAAGAAGGACATCAACCGGTACAGCGCGCTGATCGAGAAGCTCGGCTTGCGCCATTGACGCAGGTGGATGGAAAGCAACCGGCTGCCGAACCGTCCTTTCCGGACGGAGGTCGGCGACTGGTTGCTTTTTGCCATTGGACAGGCACACACGAAGGAGGAGTCAGATGGTACATCGTGTCGAGATGCAGCTTGCCGGTCGTCCGCTCGTGCTGGAGACCGGGAGGCTGGCGAAGCAGGCGAACGGCGCCGTGCTGGTCCGCTACGGCGACACGGTCGTCCTGTGTACGGCCACCGCTTCGAAGGAGCCGAAGGATCTCGATTTCTTTCCGCTTACGGTGAACTTCGAAGAGCGGCTCTATTCCGTCGGCAAAATCCCGGGGGGATTCATCAAGCGCGAGGGCCGTCCGAGCGAGAAGGCGATTCTGGCGAGCCGGCTCGTCGACCGTCCGATCCGGCCGCTGTTCCCGGAGGGCTTCCGGAACGAGGTGCAGATCGTCGCCCTCGTGCTGAGCGTCGACCAGGACTGTTCGCCGGAAATTTCGGCGATGATCGGCACGTCTGCGGCGCTCTCCGTCTCCGACATTCCGTTCAACGGACCGATCGGCGGCGTCATCGTCGGCCGCGTCGACGGCAAGTTCGTGATCAATCCGACGGTGGAGCAGGAGCAGCGGTCCGATATCCACGTCGTCGTTGCCGGCACGCGTGACGCGATCATGATGGTCGAGGCGGAAGCCGACCAGGTGCCGGAGGAGGTCATCCTCGAGGCGATCATGTTCGGCCACGAGGAGATCAAGAAGATCATCGACGTCATCGATGAGCTGGTGCTCGCCGCGGGCAAGCCGAAGATGGAAGTCGAGCTGCACAAGGTCGATGAAGAAGTCGACCGGGCCGTCCGCGAATACGCGGCCGCGCGGCTGATCGAGGCGATCCGCATTCCCGAGAAGCAGGCCAGACAGGACGCGATCGACGCGATCAACGAGGAGACGATCGCCTTTTTCGAGCAGCTCTATGTCGAGACGCCGGAGAAAATCGCCGACGTGAAGGAAGTGCTTCACGACATCGTCAAGGCGGAAGTGCGCCGGCTCATCACCCACGAGAAGATCCGTCCGGACGGCCGGGCCCTGAACGAAATCCGGCCGATCGAATGCGAAGTCGGGCTTTTGCCGCGCACCCACGGCTCCGGGCTGTTCACGCGCGGACAGACGCAGGCGCTCAGCATCTGCACGCTCGGCGCGCTCGGCGACGAGCAGATTCTGGACGGCATCGACCTCGAGGAATCGAAGCGGTTCATGCACCACTACAACTTCCCGCCGTTCAGCGTCGGGGAAGCGAGACCGATCCGGGCTCCGGGGCGGCGCGAGATCGGGCACGGCGCGCTCGGCGAACGGGCATTGGCGAAGGTCATTCCTTCGGAAGACGAGTTCCCCTACACGATCCGGCTCGTGTCCGAAGTGCTGGAGTCGAACGGCTCGACGTCCCAGGCGTCGATCTGCGCGAGCACGCTGGCCCTGATGGATGCGGGCGTGCCGATCAAGGCGCCCGTGGCCGGCATCGCGATGGGGCTCATCAAGGACGGCGACCAGTTCTCGATTCTGTCCGACATCCAGGGCATGGAAGACCATCTCGGCGACATGGACTTCAAGGTGGCCGGCACGGCGAAGGGCGTCACCGCGATCCAGATGGACATCAAGATCCACGGCATCGGCCGCGAGATTCTCGCCCAGGCGCTGGAGCAGGCGCGCGAAGGCCGGCTGTACATCCTCGGCAAGATGCTCGAGGTGATCAAGGAGCCGCGCAAGCAGCTCTCGCCCTACGCGCCGAAGATCCTCATCATGCACATCAATCCGGAGAAGATCCGCGACGTCATCGGCGCCGGCGGCAAAATCATCAACAAGATCATCGACGACACCGGCGTCAAGATCGACATCGAGCAGGACGGGCGGGTGTTCATCTATTCGGCGGACGAATCGGCGAACGAGAAGGCCCGCCAGATCATCGAGGGGATCGTCAAGGACGTCGTCGTCGGCGAAGTCTATGTCGGCACGGTCAAGCGGATCGAGAAATTCGGCGCCTTCGTCGAGATACTGCCGAACAAGGAAGGGCTTGTACACATTTCGCAGCTCTCGACCGAGCGGGTTGCGAGGACGGAGGACGTCGTGAAGATCGGCGACAAGATCACGGTCAAGGTCACCGAGATCGACCCGCAGGGCCGGATCAATCTGTCCCGCAAGGCGCTGCTTGTTCCGCAGGGACCGAAACGCCGTTGAGTTCGTTCGCCAGGTTCGTTGTTCAAGTTCAAAGCCCCGAAGAAAGAGCCAGATTTCCGTCTGTCTCTTTTTTTATTGCGGCCGCCCGCCAGGGGCCGCCGCCCGGTCCGGCGTTATATTCTTGTCCTTCCATACATACATATGGTGGCAAATCGTAAAAGGCGAAGGAGCGCGGCCATGGCATGGAAGAAGCTGGCGGCGGCCGGCCTGTGCGCGGCCGCCGTCTGGGGACTTGCGTCATCGGGACCGGTGGCGGTTTATCTTCTGGCGGTGAAGGAGCGGGACGGCGGCTTCGCGCAGGCGGCCGCTTCGCGGGTTTTCGTCGTCGGGCGCGACGACGCGCTGATGGAACGGATCCGGGCCGCCGCGCCGGATTACGCGGAGCCTCCCGTCGATGCGGTCGTCGACCGCGTCTGGCACGCGATCCCGGGATACAACGGCGTCGAACTGGACGTGGAGCGGACGTACGAGGCCATGCGCATGCTGCCCGAAGGAGCGCCGATCCGGCCCGTGCTGCGGGAGGTGGAGCCGAAGATCGGCCTCGATGATCTCGGTCCGCATCCGATCTACCGCGGCAATCCGAAGAAGCGGATGGCGGCGATCATGATCAACGTCGCCTGGGGGAACGAGCACATTCCGCCGATGCTCGAGACGCTGAAGGCGAAGCATGTGCAGGCGACTTTCTTCTTCGACGGTTCGTGGCTCGAGAAGAATGAAGAGCTCGCCCGCATGATCGCGGAGGGCGGCCACGAGCTGTCGAACCACGCCTATTCCCATCCGGACATGGCCAGGCTCGGCCGGGACGCGCAATACCGGGAGATCGCGCGGACGGAGGCGCTGCTCCGGGAGAAGCTCGGGGTGACGGACAACCGGTGGTTCGCTCCGCCTTCCGGATCGTACAATACGACGACGGTCCGGACGGCCGCGCAGCTCGGGCTGAAGACCGTGCTCTGGACGGTCGATACGCTGGATTGGCGAAATCCGCCGCCGGAGCGCATCGTCGCGAAGATTAGGCGCGACGCCGGTCCCGGCTCGCTGATCCTCATGCATCCCACCGAATCGGCGAAGGCCGCGCTGGCGGATCTGATCGACGCGTTGAGAGACAAGGGGATCGAGCCCGGCACGGTGTCGCGGACGCTGTCGAGCTCCCGGTATCCTCCGGTTGAGCCCGCCCCTTGATTTTGGTATAGTTGAATCATTGACTTCATCGGGAGGATGCGCGGTGATTCGTTATACGCTGCAGAATGGTCTGCGCATTGTGGTCGAGCCGATCCCGACCGCCCGCTCCGTCTCGTTCGGCATCTGGGTGAGGACGGGCTCGCGCGACGAAACGCCGGAAGTGAACGGCATTTCCCATCTCATCGAACATATGCTCTTCAAGGGCACGGCGAAGCGCAGCGCGAAGGACATCGCGGTCCTGTTCGACAGCATCGGCGGGAACGTGAACGCGTTCACGTCGAAGGAATATACCTGCTACTACGCGAAGGTGCTCGACAAGCATCTTCCGATCGCCGTGGAAGCGCTGGCGGACATGTTCTTCGAATCGCGGTTCGACGCAGGGGAGCTGGCGAAGGAAAAGAACGTCATCCTCGAGGAGATCGCGATGTACGAGGACACGCCGGATGACAAGGTGCACGACGAGGCGTCCCGGGCCGCGTTCGGCGACCATCCGCTCGCCTGGTCGATTCTCGGGCTGGAGGACCGGCTGCGCGCGCTCAGGCCGGACGATCTGCGGAATTACATGGCCCGTCAGTACCGGACGGACAACACGGTCATCGCGGTCGCCGGCCACGTGGACGAGCAGGCGCTGCCCGGGTTGATCGAGCGCTATTTCGGCCGCTTCGAACGGAGCGGCGGCGGACCCAAGCCCGAGCCGCCGGTGTTCCGCGGCGGCTACGTCTATCACCACAAACAGACCGAGCAGCATCACATCTGTCTGTCGTTCCCCGGATGCCCGATCGGCGATCCGAAGCTGTACGCGATGGTGCTGCTCAACAACGCGCTCGGCGGCGGGATGAGCTCCCGCCTGTTCCAGGAAATCCGCGAGAAGCGCGGGCTGGCCTATTCCGTCTATTCCTACCATACCTCCTACGCCGACAGCGGCATTTTCACGATCTATGCGGGCACGGCTCCGAAGCAGACGAAGGAAGTGCTGGACGTGACGCTCGAACTGCTCGCCGAGCTGGCCGACAAGGGGCTTACCGAAGCGGAGCTCGTGCGCGGCAAGGAACAGCTCAAGGGCAGCCTCATCCTGAGCCTCGAAAGCACGAGCAGCCGGATGAACCGGATCGGCAAGAACGAACTGATGCTCGGCCGCCACGACACGCTCGACGAGATGCTCGAGCGGATCGACGCGGTCACGCTGGACGACGTCCGCAAGATGATCGACCGGATGTTCTCCGCGCCGTTCGCGCTTGCGGCCGTCGGTCCGGATGATGCGGCGGTGTCCGCCGTCAGGAGGGATGGTCTTGTACGAAGTGCGCATTAAGCGGCTGCCCGGCGGTGAGGACCTGCCGCTGCCGCAGCGGATGAGCGAATGGGCGGCGGGATTCGACATCCATGCCGCCGTCACGGAGCCGGTGACGATTCAGCCCGGCGAGCGTCGCCTCATTCCGACAGGCTTCGCGATCGCGATGCCGCGCGAGCTGGAGGCGCAGATCCGGCCGCGCAGCGGACTGGCGCTGAAGCACGGCATCACCTGCCTCAACACGCCGGGCACGATCGACGCCGACTACCGCGGCGAAGTGAAGGTGCTGCTCATCAATCTCGGCAGCGAGCCGTTCACGATTCGGCGCGGCGACCGGATCGCCCAGATGGTGTTCCACGAGGTGCCGCCCGTCCGGCTCGTCGAGACGGACGAACTCGACGATACCGGCCGCGGTGCGGGCGGTTTCGGGCATACCGGGACCGGCTCGTGAAGCTTCCGCCGGACCGGAGAAGGGCGAGGGATCGGAGAAGGCCGTTCCGACGGCAAACGCCGTTCGGGGCGGCCTTTTGGCGTTCTTGCGAACCTATCACCCGCCGGGTTCCTTCCGCATACGATGGTCTGTAGCCCAGGTGCGGAAAGGAGTGGGAAGGTTGCTCACGGGCGCGAATATCGTGCTGCTCGGGGGAGACGCCCGGCAGCTCGAGGTGATCCGCCGGCTGACCGAGCTGGATGCGACCGTGCTGGCGGTCGGCTTCGACAAGCTGAGCACGCCGCTGGACGGAGCCGTGCAGGCCGAGCCGGACGGCCAGTTGTTCGAGGAGGCCGACGCGCTCATCCTGCCTGCGGTCGGCACCGATGAAGACGGAACGGTCACGGCCGTATTCAGCGACAGGGAGCTCAGGCTGGAGGAGGCCCACATCGCCCGTCTGTCCAGGCATTGCAAGGTCTATACGGGCATGGCGAGCCGGTATCTCCGGGAGCTGTGCGCAAAATACGGCATCGGACTCGTCGAGCTGTTCGAACGGGACGACGTGGCGATCTACAATTCGATTCCTACGGCCGAAGGCGCCGTCATGATGGCGATCCAGCACACCGACATCACGATCCACGGATCCAATGCGGTCGTGCTGGGCATGGGGAGGACGGGGCTGACGCTTGCGCGGACGCTGAAGGCCATGGGGGCGAAGGTGAAGATCGGCGTGAGGCGCGACGAGCATTTCGCCCGGGCGTACGAGATGGGGCTGGACCCCTTCTACCTCAAGGACCTGGTGGTTCACGCTGCCAATCTCGACTTGCTTTTTAATACGATTCCGACTATGATAGTCACAGCACAGATCATTGCCCAAATGCCATCGCGCGCCGTCATCATCGACCTTGCGTCGAAGCCCGGCGGCACCGACTTCCGTTATGCCGAGCGGCGCGGCATCAAGGCGCTGCTCGCGCCCAGTCTTCCCGGCATCGTGGCGCCGAAAACCGCCGGACGTATCATGGCGGACTGTCTCGGCCGGCTGCTCATGGAAGACTTGCGGCTCGGGAGGGAGAAGCGGTGAGCATTTGGCAGGGCAAGACGGTCGGGTACGGTTTGTCGGGTTCACACTGCACGTTTGACGAAGTGATGCCGCAGATCCGCAGGTTCGTCGAAGCGGGCGCGAACGTGGTGCCGATCGTTTCGTACAGCGTTCTCACGACGGACACCCGCTTCGGCACGGCGGAGGAATGGCTGCGGAAGCTCGAGGAGATCACGGGGAACCGGGTCATTTCCTCGATCGTGGAGGCCGAGCCGCTCGGCCCGTCGAAGCTCATGGACATCATGGTCATCGCCCCGTGCACGGGGAACACGACGAGCAAGCTCGCGAACGCGATCACGGACAGCCCCGTGCTGATGGCGGCGAAGGCCCAGATGCGCAACGGACGTCCGCTTGTGCTCGCGATTTCGACGAACGATGGTCTCGGACTGAACGCACCGAACATCGCGAAGCTGCTCAACGCCAAGAACATTTATTTCGTCCCGTTTGGTCAGGACAATCCGCAGCAGAAGCCGAATTCGCTCGTCGCGAAGATGGACCTGCTGCTCGAGACGTGCGAAGCGGCGCTTGAAGGCCGGCAGATCCAGCCGCTGCTCATCGAACGGTTCCGGGCTTGATTCCGCGACGGCGCCGGCCGGGCCCGGTTCGCGCGAATCCGCCGGAAGAGCAGCGGAACTTTTCGTTTTCCGGCGGTACCCGCCGCGCGCGGGGGCCGGCGTCGGCCGGTCGCCATACCGACAAGCGATTACGAGCCGGATGATGCGAGCATGGCCGCTGTCGATAGCGCCGGGAGCGTCTGTTGACGCTCCCGGGTTCCGCGATTCCCGAAATGCCGCACGGATCGCCCAATCGCCGCCCGCCGGGACGGGATCGCCGCCGATCCCGCCCGGCTTGTCATCCTTCGTTCCGCCAGTCGTCGCCGGGGGACAGCGGCTTGCCGTCGTCCTGCAGGGGGCGTGAAGCGGACATGGGCCTCTTGGTCCAGAAATTCGGCGGCACCTCGCTGGCCACGGACGATGCCCGCAGGCACGTGCTGCGGCATATCGTCCGCGAGCGGGAAGCCGGTTATTCCGTTGTCGTCGTCGTATCGGCCATGGGCCGCATGGGCGATCCGTATGCGACGGATACGCTGCTCGCGCTGGCGGGCGGCGGGCACGTCCCCGCCAGGGAGCGCGATCTGATCGCGTCCTGCGGGGAGGTCATCTCCGCGGTCGTCCTGTGCGGCCTGCTGTGGGCCGAAGGCGTGCCGTCGGTCGTGCTGACCGGCGCGCAGGCCGGCATCCGCACGGACGGACGCTTCGGCTCCGCGCGCATCACGCGCATCGAGACCGAACCGGTGCAGAGGCGGCTGAAGGAAGGCGCCGTCGTGATCGTCACCGGATTCCAGGGCCTGTCGCCCGACGGCGACACGACGACGCTCGGCCGCGGCGGCAGCGATACGACGGCCGCGGCGCTGGGCGCCGCGCTGCGTGCGGAGCGGATCGACATCTATACCGACGTGGACGGCATCCTGACGGCCGATCCGCGCGTCGTGGCCGAGGCGAGGCCGCTCAAGGCGGTTACCTACGCCGAGATCTGCAACCTGGCCCGGCAGGGGGCGAAGGTCGTCCATCCGCGCGCGGTCGAAGTCGCGGCGCAGGCGGGCATCCCGCTTCGCATCCGCTCCACGTTCTCGGATGATGAAGGCACGCTCGTGACGGGGCCGGGCATGCTCGAATCGGGCGAAGTGCCCGACCGGCCGATCGTCGGCATCGCCCACACGGCCGGCGTGACGCAGCTCACCGTCTCCTACGGGAGCGCGGATCCGGGAGACATGCAGGTCAAGGTGTTCGGCACGATGGCGCGGCACGGCATCAGCGTCGATTTCATCAACGTGACGCCGAGCGGATGCGTATACACCGTGTTCGACGCCGACGCCGACCGGGCGATCCGACTGCTCGGCGAGCTGGGATGCGCCTGGTCGGCCATCCGCAACTGCGCCAAGGTGTCCGTCGTCGGCGGCGGCATGAACGGCGTTCCCGGCATCATGGCGGCGATCGTCGAAGCGCTGACGGACGAAGGCATTCCGATTCTGCAGAGCGCGGATTCGAACGCGTCGATCTGGGTGCTCGTCCGTCAGGCGGATATGGCGGATGCGGTGCGGGCGCTCCACGCGAAATTCGGCTTGGGCCGGACGGCGGAGGCGGCGCGGGCCGCGTCCCAACCGGTACAGGAGGAATCGCTATGGATTTCGGAAGATTGATTACCGCCATGGTCACCCCGTTTGACGCGGAGGGCAGGATCGACTGGGAGGCGGTCGGCCGGCTCATCGACTATCTGATCGACGAGCAGGGAACCGACAGCATCGTCGTGAGCGGCACGACCGGCGAATCGCCGACGCTGGACGACGACGAGAAGATCCAGCTCTTCCGGTTCGCGGTCGAGCGGGCGGGCGGCCGCGTGCCCGTCATCGCCGGGACGGGAAGCAACAACACCGCGCATTCGATCCATCTGACGAAGGAGGCGGAGGCGGCCGGCGCCGACGGCGTGCTGCTTGTCGCGCCCTATTACAACAAGCCGAGCCAGGAGGGGCTGTACCAGCATTTCCGCGCAATCGCGGAGTCGACGAAGCTGCCGGTCATGCTGTACAACGTTCCCGGCCGGACGGGCGTCAACCTGAACGCGGATACGACGCTCCGGCTCGCGCAGATTCCGAACATCGTCGCGACGAAGGATTGCGCGCCGACGGAGCAGCTGACCGCGATCGCGGCCGCGGCGCCGGCGCATTTCCGCGTGTACAGCGGCGACGACAGCCAGACGCTGCCCGCACTGGCCGTCGGAGCCTACGGCATCGTCAGCGTTGCGAGCCACATCGTCGGCCGCGACATGAAGCGGATGATCCAGGCTTACGTCGAAGGCCGTACGGCCGAGGCGGCGAAGCTGCATCAGCGCCTGTCGCCGATATTCAAAGGGCTGTTCAACTGCCCGCATCCGGTCCCGAATCCGGTGCCGGTCAAGTTCGCGCTGAACCATCTCGGCATACCGGTCGGCGGGGTTCGCCTGCCGCTCGTGCCGCTCGACGAGGCGGAAGCGGCGTTCGTGCGGAATCTGCTGTCGGGTCTTGAACGCCAATAGCAGCGTGCGTTGCCGGAGGAACCGATGCGCGATGCGACGCATCGGTTTTCTTTGTGCGGTCCTTGAGCCCGCCGCGCCGCCGGCGGTCGGTCGCTTGTGCCGCGCATCCGGCTTCATGTATAATGGGTAACAAGTGATCGGGATCGGCAATTCTTTGAAAACTTTGATAGCGTTTGGATCGACGTCCAACAGTTACGGGAGGTACGAAATTCCATTGTCAAAGAAGAACCAGGACAAGCTGCTGATTTTCTCATTGGGCGGCGTCGGCGAGATCGGGAAGAACATGTATTGCGTCCAGTACGGGAACGACATCGTCGTCGTGGACTCGGGGCTGAAATTTCCCGAAGAAGACATGCTCGGGGTGGACATCGTCATCCCCGACATCACGTACTTGACGGAGAACCGCGACAAGGTGCGCGGCATCCTGATTACGCACGGCCATGAAGACCACATCGGGGGACTGCCCTATGTGCTGAAGAGCCTCAATGTTCCGGTGTACGGCACGAAACTGACGCTCGGACTGATCGAAGTGAAACTGAAGGAGGCCGGATTGCTCGGCGAGACGAAGCGCGTGCTGATCCATCCGGATTCCGTCGTGCAGCTCGGCTCCATCAGGGCGTCGTTCTTCCGCACGAACCACAGCATTCCGGATTCGGTCGGCATTTGCCTGGACACGCCGGAAGGCACGGTCGTCATCACCGGCGACTTCAAGTTCGACCATACGCCGGTGAACGGCCAGTACGCCGATCTGCACCGGATGGCGGAGATCGGCTCGCGCGGCGTGCTCGCGCTCCTCAGCGACAGCACGAACGCCGAGCGGCCGGGCTTCACGCCTTCGGAGCGGAAGGTCGGGCAGGAGCTGGAGGACATTTTCCGCAAATCGCGGCAGCGCGTTGTCGTCGCGACGTTCGCGTCGAACGTACACCGCATCCAGCAGGTCATCAATGCCGCGATGGCGACGCGGCGCAAGCTGACGGTCATCGGCCGCAGCATGGTGAACGTCGTGTCGATCGCGTCGGAGCTCGGCTACCTGCACATTCCGGAGGGCATGCTGGTCGAGCCGGAGGATGTGGGCAAACTGCCCGCGGACCGGGTCGTCATCCTGTGCACCGGCAGCCAGGGCGAGCCGATGTCCGCGCTGTCGCGGATGGCGCGCTCGGCGCACAAGAAGGTGGACATCCTGCCCGGCGACACCGTCATCATCTCGGCGACGCCGATTCCGGGCAACGAGCGCTTCGTCGGCCGCACGATCGACGAGCTGTTCCGGCTCGGCGCGAACGTCATCTACGGTCCGACCGCGTCCTCGACCGTGCACGTGTCCGGACACGGCAGCCAGGAAGAGCTGAAGCTGATGCTCAACCTGATGAAGCCGAAATATTTCATTCCGGTTCACGGCGAATACCGGATGCTGCGGCAGCACGCGCTGCTGGCGGAGAGCGTCGGCATCGAGAAGGACCGCATTTTCCTGCTCGACATCGGCGATACGGTGGAGATCCAGAACGGCGCCGCCCGCAAGGGGAACAAGGTCCCCTCGGGCAGCGTGCTGATCGACGGTCTCGGCGTCGGCGACGTCGGCAACATCGTGCTCCGCGACCGGAAGCTGCTGTCGCAGGACGGCATCCTCGTCGTCGTCGTTACGCTCAGCAAGCAGGACGGCACGATTCTGTCCGGACCGGACATCATTTCCCGCGGATTCGTCTATGTACGGGAATCCGAGGGGCTCATGGAAGAGGCAACCCGCATCGTAACGCAGACGCTCAACAAGCTTACGAACGACAACGTGAACGAATGGGCTTCGCTGAAGACGAACGTCAAGGATGTGCTCGGACGTTACCTGTACGAACAGACCCGCCGCCGTCCGATGATTCTTCCGATCATCATGGAAGTGTGACGGCCGGCCCCATTGCCGACTTCGATCATGATCCCCGCCATCCGACCGGGTGGCGGGGTTTTTGGCTTCCGCCACGGGTTCAGCGGCTTTCCCGCGCGGTTCGGCGGCTCTGTTGCAACGAGGCGTTCTCCTTCCGGACGGCATGCGCGCTTCGGCGCAGCCGCGGCGAGGCATCCGCGTCGCGTCACGGCGCCGCAGCAGCGGCCGTGTCCGGCCCGGCGGACGGATGGATTCGGCCCTCGTCCCGGCGGGCGCATAAAACCGCAAGCCGGCCCCATACTAGGTGGAGCGCAAGCACGGAAGGAGGATGGCCAATGTCGGCTGTGAGCAGGGCGGTCGCATCGGGTCCGCCGGAGGGACCGAATCCGGGCGATGCCGAGCCGGCGCGCGCCATGGCGCCCGCGCAGGCGGTGCAGCAGCTCGGGCAGACGACGGTGCCGCAGCCGGAATCGAACATTTTCTGCATGACGATCATCGGCCAGATCGAGGGTCACATCGTGCTGCCGCCGCAGAATAAAACGACGAAGTACGAGCACATCATTCCGCAGCTCGCCGCGGCCGAGCAGAATCCGAAGATCGAGGGCATTTTGATCGTGCTCAACACGGTCGGCGGCGATGTCGAGGCCGGGCTCGCGATCGCCGAAATGATCGCGTCGCTGACGAAACCGAAGGTGACGCTCGTGATCGGGGGAGGCCACTCGATCGGCGTGCCGATCGCCGTCGCCGGCGACCGCTCGTTCATCGCCGAGACCGCCACGATGACGATCCATCCGATCCGTCTCAACGGGCTCGTGATCGGCGTGCCGCAGACGTTCGAATACCTCGACAAAATGCAGGAGCGGGTCGTCCGGTTCGTCACCTCGCATTCGCGGATCAGCGAAGCGCGGTTCAAGGAGCTGATGTTCAAGACCGGGGAGCTCGCGCGCGACATCGGCACAACCGTCATCGGCCCGGACGCCGTGAAGGACGGGCTGATCGACGCGGTGGGCGGCATCGGCGAAGCGCTGGCCGAGCTGAACCGGCTGATCGCGCAGCGCAGGCAGCCGGCTGCTGCGGGGGGTGCGCTGCCATGACGTTCCACACGATTCTGCCGCTCGAGATCGTGCTCGACGGCTTCGGCGATCCGAACCGGATGCGGCGCACGGTGGAGATTCGGAGAGGCGGCATGCTGCTGGAGGTCGAGCCCGTCGGAGACGGGCTCGGCCGCGTCGTCCGGCTGCTCGATTGTCCGCTCGACGCCTATCTCGATCCCTCCCTCAATCCCGGCAGCCTGATCCGCATGCATCCCTGACCGTCCGCCGTCCGCATTCCGCTGCATCGGAACAAATATCCGGCGCTTCGCCGATATGGTATAATCGCACTGAGGTGAACGAGTTGGCGAAGCGCAAACGCAAGAAGAGCGCCGTCGGCGCGACATTGAAATACGAGGTATACGGCATCCTGCTGATCACGCTCTCCGTCATCGCCATGTCCGGTCAGGGATGGCCGGTCGACCGGGCGCTGGCCAACCTGTTCGGGCTGTTCTTCGGCGACTGGTATTTTGTCGTGCCGATCGCCGGGATCTATGTGGGGCTTGCGACGATGATCCGTCGGCAGTGGCCGTCGCGCTGGACTTCCCGCATGACCGGAATCGCGCTCATCGTGCTTTTTCTCCTGCTGCGTTATACGTGGATCGACGTGGAGAATAAAATGGAACCCACGAGCGAGCCGGTGACGGTGTCCGCGATCATGGCGCATGCCGGCGACATCCGCGAGCTGGCGACGCCCGGCGAATTCTACGACATGCCGGTCATCAAGAAAAACCTGAGCGGCGGTTACATCGGCGCCTTGTCCTACGCGCTGCTCTTCTTCCTGTTCGGCGGCTTCGGCGCCAAATTCATCGCCATCGTGCTGCTGCTCATCGGCATCATGCTGGCGACCGGCAAATCGTATGTCGAGCTGGCGATCCTGCTGCGCAAGAAAATCGCGCGGTTCATTCAGCTGATCCGGCTGAAGGTTGCCGATTCCCGGAGGAGGCGGGCGGCAGCGTACGCCGCGGCGCCGGATCCGGCCGGGTCCGAGGAGGGAGCGAAGGGCGGCGGCGCGTACGACGCGGGCTCTCCGCTCATCATGATCGATGACGAGGATTTGATCGACGACGACGAGACGTTCGTGCCGCCTCGCAGGCCGAAGGTCCGCCGCCGCACGCTGTTCTTCCCGTGGCGCAACGAGCCGCCGAAACCGGAGGAACCCGTTCCGGCGGAGCGGGAGGAAGCGCTCCCGGCCGGCACGGACGCGCCGGAGGCCGAAGCCTTCACCGCAGCCGGCGACCGGCCGGAGGAGGCGGAAGGCGCCGTGCCGGCCGACCGGCTTCCCTGGCAGCCGGAACCGCTGCCGCAGGCGCCGCAGGAGCCGCCGGCCGCATCCGTCCCCGATGAGCCGGAGTTGCCGATGTTGCCGGAATCCCGCGCCGCATCGAAGGCTCCGGCCGACGCATCCCCGGCCTCTCCGGTCGTCCGGATCGGCGCGAAAAGCGGGGGCGCGGCCCGGACGGATACCGGCGGCGAGGCGGACGACGCCGAAGCCTCGGCCGCGCCGCCGCCGAAGCCGTCGCGGCCGTATCTGCTGCCGCCGCTCTCGCTGCTTGCGCGGCCGCAGCCCGGCAAGCCCGGCGCCGCCGATCACGGCGAGGCGAAGCGCAAGCTCGAGGCGACGCTGGAGAGCTTCGGCGTGAAGGCGACGGTGCTGAACGTCGTGCAAGGCCCGGCTGTCACCCGCTACGAGGTGCAGCCGGCCGCCGGCGTGAAGGTGAGCCGGATCGTGAGCCTGCAGGACGACATCGCGCTGGCGCTCGCGGCGAAGGACATCCGGATGGAGGCGCCGATCCCGGGCAAATCGGCGATCGGCATCGAGGTGCCGAACGCCGAAGTGGCGACGGTGACGCTGCGCGAAGTGATGGAATCGCCCGTGTTCCAGAACGCGGCCTCGAAGCTGACGATCGCCCTCGGGCGGGACATTTCGGGCCAGCCGGTCATTGCGGATCTCGCGCGCATGCCGCACCTGCTCGTCGCCGGCGCGACCGGTTCCGGCAAGTCCGTCTGCATCAACGGCATCATCACGAGCATCCTGTACAAGGCGGCGCCGGATGAAGTGAAATTCCTGATGGTCGACCCGAAGATGGTCGAGCTGAACGTCTACAACGGGATTCCGCATCTGCTCGCGCCGGTCGTGACCGACCCGCGGCGCGCCTCGCTCGCATTGAAGAAGATCGTCGTCGAGATGGAGAAGCGGTACGAGGCGTTCTCGAAGACGGGCACCCGCAACATCGAAGGGTACAACGCGCAAATGCGCGACAATCCGGAGGCGCGGCTGCCGTACATCGTCGTGATCGTCGACGAGCTGGCCGATCTGATGATGGTCGCGGCGAGCGACGTCGAAGATTCGATCACGCGGCTCGCGCAGATGGCGCGTGCGGCGGGCATCCATCTCATCATCGCGACGCAGCGGCCGTCCGTTGACGTCATCACCGGCGTCATCAAGGCGAACATTCCGTCCCGGATCGCTTTCGGCGTCTCGTCGCAGGTCGACTCGCGCACGATCCTCGACATGGCCGGGGCGGAGAAGCTGCTCGGCCGCGGCGACATGCTGTTCCTGCCGGTCGGCATGTCGAAGCCGATCCGCGTGCAGGGGGCGTTCCTGTCCGATCAGGAGGTCGAGGCGGTCGTCCAGTTTGCCCGCGACCAGGCGCAGGCCGAATACCGGGAGGATCTCGTGCCCGATCCGGCCGAAGAGACGCAGGACCCGGACGACGAGCTGGACGAGCTGTTCGACCAGGCCGTGCAGATCGTGCTCGAGGCGAAGCAGGCCTCCGTCTCGCTGCTGCAGCGCAGGATGCGGATCGGGTACGCGCGGGCGGCGCGGCTCATCGACCAGATGGAGGCGCGGGGCATCGTCGGCCCGTACGAGGGAAGCAAGCCGCGCGAGGTGCTCATCACCGACGGTCAATATCCGCCGCAGGGACACGTCTCATCCTGAAGGCGCCTGTCCCCGCCGGCCATGTTCCGGGCGCCGGGCCTGAGGGCTCGGCGCCCGTTCGTCCTTCCGACATTTCCTGCATAGGGTTTCAGCCGCCAAACCATACTAGAGGCGAATCCAACACGAGACAGAAAGGCAGAGTCGGACAGGATGAAAATGCGACTGTTGGCAGCGACCGTCGCCATCGTATGCCTGGTGTTCGGCGCCTACACCCTGAAGGAGTACGGCAAGGGGATTTCCAACGAAGCGTTCAGCGACGCGGTGCTGACCGTCGGCTTCAAAGGCCAGGATGTCGTGGAGCTGCAGGGCAGGCTCCGCTACCTCGGCTATTACGACGGGGAGATTACCGGCGTATTCGACGAGAAGACCAAGAACGCGGTGACGTGGTTCCAGTGGAGATTCGGCCTGAAGGCGGACGGCATCGTCGGTCCGAAGACGAAGCTGAAGCTGTGGCAGGCAACGAAGGACTGGAGGCCGACGGAGAAGGACGTGCCGAAGGCCGGCGCCGGCAAGACGACTTCCGGCAACACGTCGAATCTGGCGAGGACGCACAACGTCTCGGAGAACGACATCCGCCTGATGGCGAACGCCGTCTACGGGGAAGCGCGCGGCGAACCGTACGAGGGCCAGGTGGCCGTCGCGGCGGTCATCCTGAACCGCGTCAAATCGCCGAATTTTCCCGATACGATACCGGGTGTCATCTTCCAGCCCGGCGCCTTCACCGCCGTCTCCGACGGGCAGATCTGGCTGACGCCGAACGAGACGGCCCGGAAAGCGGTGATGGACGCGATCAACGGCTGGGACCCGACGGGCGGATGCCTGTACTACTTCAATCCGGCGACCGCGACCAACAAATGGATCTGGACGCGGCCGCAGGTGAAGCAGATCGGCAAGCACATCTTCTGCATGTAAGGCCGGAGGAAGCAGCCTTGTCTCAGGTTGCTTCTTCCTTTTGCGATCGGGTAGAATGAAGGTTGGCAAAGGCTTTCCAACCGAACGGAAGGAGCTGAACCGGTTGACCGGACCATGGTTTGAACGGGGCCAGTCGGGCCGCATCCGGCTGCATGTCATGCCGACGAGACGGTTCAAGACGTACCAGTTTGCGCTGTACGCCGGCGTCCCCCTGAGCGAGGAGGACGTGACGCGGACGGCGCTGCTGCCGTTCGTGCTGCGGCGCGGCACGGCGTCCCTGCCGGAGACGCGGGCGTTCCGCGAGCGCCTGGACGATCTGTACGGCGCCGGTTTCGGCTTCGACGTCATGAAGCGGGGCGACTCCCAGATCGTCGTGTTCCAGCTCGAGGTGCTGCAGGACCGCTTCGCGCACGGCGCGGGCGAGTCGCTGCTTGAGGCCGGCATGCGGCTCCTCGGCGAGGTGGTGACGCAGCCGGCGCTCGCGGACGGCGTCTTCCGCTCCCATTATGTCGAGACGGAGAAGACGACGGTCCGGAAGCGCCTTGAAGCGATCGTGAACGACAAAATCCGGTACGCCGCCGAGCGCTGCATCCAGGAGATGTGCGCCGGCGAAGCCTACCGCCTGAACGCGCTGGGGAAAATCGAAGATCTGCCGCATCTTACGCCGGAGACGCTGCACGCCTGGTACACCGAATGGCTGGAACGGGCCTCCTTCGACCTGTACGTGACCGGCGACACGAGCCTCGAGGAAGTGGCCGCCCTCGTCCCCGGAGCGTTCCGGATGCCGGACGGCGAACCGACCGTGTATTCCGCGCCCTCCGCCTGCGGATCGCCGGACGGGGTGAAGACCGTCGTCGAGCGGATGGACGTCACCCAGGGCAAGCTGAACATGGGGCTCCGGATCGGCGTCCGCCACGCGGATGACGACTATCCGGCGGCGCTCGTGTACAACGGCATCCTGGGCGCCTATCCGCATTCGAAGCTGTTCCTCAACGTGCGCGAGCGCGCGAGCCTCGCCTATTACGCCGCTTCCCGCTACGACGGGCACAAGGGCATCCTCACGATCCAGTCCGGAATCGACATCGCCAACTTCGACCGCGCGTCGGCGATCATCCGCGAGCAATTGGACGCGATGGCCCGCGGCGACATCAGCGATCTGGAGCTGGAGCAGACGCGCGCGATGATCACGGGGCAGCTCCGGGAGCTCACGGATTCCGCCCAGGAGATGATCGGCTTCCATTTCAACGGTGTCCTGTCGGGACGGGCGCGCGAACCGGAGGAACTGATCCGCGAGGTCGAGGCGGTGACGCGGGAGGACGTCGTCCGCGTCGCCGGACGGGTAAAGCTCGACACGATCTATTTCCTGCGCGACGGGAAGGAGGAGTGACGGGTGGAGACGAGGCATTATCCGGACGTGGACGAGACCGTGACGATCGAGACGCTGCCGAACGGCCTTGCGGTCCACGTGCTGCCGAAGGCGGGCTGCAGCAAGGTGTACGCCGTGTTCGGCACCCGCTACGGGTCGATCGACAGCCGCTTCGAGGTCGACGGCGAGGAGATCCGCGTGCCGGACGGCATCGCGCATTTCCTCGAGCACAAGATGTTCGAGGAACCGGACGGCGACGTCTTTGCGAAGTTCGCGAAGCTGGGCGCCTCGGCCAATGCGTTCACGAGCTTCGACCGCACCGTCTACCTGTTCTCCGCCGCGGGGAACATCCGGGAAAATCTGACGACGCTGCTTGATTTCGTGCAGCGCCCCTACTTCACCGACGAAAACGTCGAGAAGGAGAAGGGCATCATCGAGCAGGAGATCAACATGTATCGGGACAACCCGGACTGGCAGGTCTATTTCGGTCTGATCGCTGCCCTGTACCGGAAGCATCCCGTCCGGATCGACATCGCCGGCACGGCGGAATCGATCCGCATGATCGACAAGAAGACGCTGTACCGCTGCCACGAGACGTTTTACCATCCGTCCAACATGATGCTCGTCGTGGCGGGCGGGGTCGACGCGGAGGACGTGATCCGGCTCGTCCGGGACAACCAGGCGAAGAAGTCGTTCGATCCCGCGCCGACGGTCGTGCGGCTGTTCGAGGAAGAGCCGCCGGAAGTCGCCGCGCCGCGCGTCGAGCGGGAACTGTCCGTGTCGCTTCCGAAATGCATGATCGGATTCAAGGAGACGGATCTCGTCCGCGACGCGGATGCCCTGATGCGCCGGGAGGCGGCGACGAGGCTCGTATTCGAGGCGCTGTTCGGGCCGGGTTCCGACCTGTACCAGTCGCTTTACGACGACCGGCTCATCACGGATTCGTTCGGCAGCGAGTACAACATCACGCCGGAGTACGCGTTCTCGGTCATCGGCGGGGAGACGCGCGATCCCGACGAGCTGGTCGCGCGAATCGGCGAGGCGATCGAGCGCGCGAAGGAGAAGGGCCTCGATCCGGGGCGCTTCGAGCGGGCGAAGCGGCGGCGGATCGGCGCGCTGATCCGGATGCTGGACCGTCCGGAAGCGGCTGCGAACGAGTATCTGCGCTGGCGGATGCGGGGCGGTGATCTGTTCCGGCTGCCGGACGTGTACCGGGAGATCGATCTCGGGGAGGCCGTCGCGCGGCTCAGGGACCATTTTGACCGGGAGCGGATGGCGGTCTCGATCGTCCGGAGCCGCGGGGCATGAAGCCGCTGGAGGGCATGACGGCGCTCGTGACCGGCGCGAGCCGCGGCATCGGCGCGGCGGCCGCGGTCATGCTCGCGGAGGCGGGCGCTTACGTCGTCGTGCACTATCACACCGCGCGGGACAAAGCCGAAGCAACGGCGCGTGAATGCGGGCGCCGGGGCGCGGGCGCGCTGGTCCTCCAGGCGGATCTCGGCAGCCCCGACGGGCCGGACCGGCTGAAGCGCGCGCTGGATGAAGCGGGCCTTGCGCCCGACATCCTCGTGAACAACGCCGGCGTTTCCCGTTACGGCCTGTTCACCGACGTCACGGAGAAGGACTGGAACGAGGTCGTCGGCGTCAATTTATGGGGCTTATTCCGGCTCACGCAGCTGCTCGTGCCGGCGATGGTGCGCCGGCGGTACGGCCGGATCATCAACGTCTCCTCCGTCTGGGGAATCGCCGGCGCCTCGTGCGAGGTGCTGTATTCGCTGACGAAGGGCGGCGTCAACGCCTTCACGAAGGCGCTCGCGAAGGAGCTGGCTCCGTCGGGGATCACGGTGAACGCCGTCGCGCCGGGCGCCGTCGAGACGGACATGATGCGCGATTTCGATGAAGCAGAGCTTGCCGCGCTGAAGGAAGCGATACCGGCCGGCCGCCTGGCCCGCCCCGAAGAGATCGCTTCGCTGATCCGCTATCTGGCGCTGCCCGAGGCCGGATACATCACTGGCCAGATCATCAGCCCGAACGGCGGATGGATCGCCTGACCGGGCCTGCAACCTTTCCCGCACTTCCGGCGTCGAATAATCGGGATGATCCCCGCCCACACTATGACCGTTGACTTGCTTGTCGCACAACGAGACGAAGGAGGCAGAAAGCATGTCGACGGTACTGACGAAATTCGAACATTGGAAGCATTTTCTGGGCGAGCGCGTGAAGAAGGCGAAGGAGATCGGGCTGAGCGAAGAGACGATCAACAAGCTCGCCTTCGAGATCGGCGAATTTCTCGACGAGAAAGTCGACCCGAAGAACGACGAGGAACGCCTGCTCAAGGAACTGTGGGACGTCGGCGACACCGAGGAGCGGAAAGCGATCGCGCGCTTGATGGTCAAGCTTGCGGAGAAGAGCGCATAACTTCGGATCAGTCACGGAAAGCCTCCCGGGGAGCGGAGGCTTTTCCTGCTGTCTTCCTCGTGTGTGCAGGAATTATGGCGGGAATTGTAGAAAAAGAACAGAAAATGTGACCTGATTCACACCAGACCGGAGTGATGGTGTCTTGGAATTGAAGCAATGGTACATGGAATACACGATCCACAAGAACCGCCCCGGTCTGCTCGGCGATATCGCCTCACTGCTCGGCATGCTCGAAGTGAACATCCTGACGATCAACGGCGTGGAGGACCGGACGCGCGGCATGCTGCTGCAGACGGATGACGACGAGAAGATCCTGCTGCTGGGCAATCTGCTCAAAAAGGTGGACAGCATCACCGTCAACGCGCTGCGTCCTCCCAAGCTGGTCGACATTCTGGCCGTCCGCCACGGACGATACATCAACCGGGATTCGGATGACCGGAAGACGTTCCGGTTTGTCCGCGACGAGCTGGGTCTCCTGGTCGATTTTCTCGGCGAGCTGTTCAAGCGGGAAGGCCACCAGGTGATCGGGCTCAGAGGGATGCCGCGCGTCGGCAAGACCGAATCGATCATCGCGGGCAGCGTGTGCGCCAACAAGCGGTGGACCTTCCTGTCCTCGACGATGCTGCGCCAGACGGTGCGAAGCCAGCTGTCCCCCGAGGAGCGGAATCCGAACAACATTTTCATCATCGACGGCATCGTCAGCACGCTTCGTTCGAACGAGCGGCACGACGCGCTGCTGAAGGAAATCATGGCCATGCCTTGCACGAAGGTCATCGAGCATCCCGACATTTTCGTGCGGGAGACGGGCTTCGACCCGGGTCTGTTCGATTGCATCATCGAACTGCGCAACTCGCCGGATGAGGAGATTACATACGAATCGTTCAGCCCGGAATTCCTGGACGACCTGTGAACGAAGAAGTCCCCTGGAGGTGTGCGAATTGTCGGAACTGGGCAAACTGCTCCGCAACGCCCGTGAGCAGCGCGGCTACACGCTGGACGATGTACAGGACATCACGAAGATTCGCAAACGCTATCTGGAAGCCATCGAGGAAGGCGACTACAAAGTACTGCCCGGCAGTTTCTACGCCCGCGCTTTCGTCAAAAGCTATGCGGAGACGGTCGGCCTTGACGCGGAAGAAGTGTTTCGCCTCTATCAGCGGGAACTTCCGTCGCCCGCGGCGGACGTCGCGGCGGATCAACCGATGGTCAAGCCCAGGCGCGCTTCGGTTCGTTCCTCGGACCGGTGGGGCAAATGGGGCTTCCGGGTGCTCATGTGGTCCTTTTTGCTGCTGATCGGCGCGGTGATCTATACCTATGTGGTGAAAAACCAGGACGCCGGTGACAAGCGGACGGCGGACAATACGACGCCGATCACCGAAGCGATCGAGCCGGATACCGGGGCGGAGGAGAACCAGGCCGGCGCGGTCGGGGGAGGCACGGAGGCCGCGGGGTCGGAAGATGCGGGGACGGAGGCGCCGCTCGTACAGGACGAGCCGGAGACGGTGGAAACGACGCTCACCTTCATCGAAAGGACCGGAAATACCGAGCGGTATGCCGTCTCGCCCGCCGGCGTCCACCGCTACGAAATCGAGGTGGCGGACGGCATGCGCAGCTGGGTCGAGATCCGCGCGGGAAGCCGGAACGGCGAGAAGATTCATTACAAGGAAGAGCGGGGGCCCGTCCTCATTTCCTATGATCTGGAGGGTCCGGTGTATCTGAACATCGGCTCGACGCGGAGCGTCGAGATCCGGATCGACGGCGTCGTGCTGCCGGACGGCGACACCGACGTCCGCCGTTTCCTGATCGAGCCGGCAGAAGGGACGGACGGCGGCGCGGCCGCGAATCCGGCGGGGAATCCGGCGGGATGAATAAAAGGCGGGACCGGCGGGCACAATGACGGCGACAATAGTCATTCCACACGAAACGGAGCGGTTTGCATGACCACAAGCTGGATCGTGACCGGTCTCGGCGTCGTCGTCAGCCTGCTCGGCTGGTCGCTGATTCCGAACGCCTGGGGTTACGGCATACTCGGCTTCGGACTTGCCCACGTCGTGCTCGGCATCCTCGACATGTTCAGAAGTCCGGCGCGCGGGCGGTAAGCCCGCCGGCAACGCACGGAACACACGGCCGCCCGGCTGCCTCAGGCAGCCCGGGCGGCTTTCGTCTTGTCCCGCAACATGATATGCTAGAATGCGAGGCAGGAACTTTGTGGAAGGAGTGCGTCCCATGGCTTCGGAAGCGTCTTTCGACATCGTCTCGAGGGTGGACATGCAGGAGGTGAACAACGCCGTCCGGCAGGCGATGAAGGAGATCGAGACCCGCTTCGATTTCAAGGGCTCGAAGAGCAGCATCGAGATCGAGAAGGACGAGCTCGTCGTCGTGTCGGACGACGAATACAAGCTGAAGAACGTCATTGACATTTTGCAGGGCAAACTGGTAAAGCGCGGCGTACCGATCCGCAACCTGGAGTACGGCAGGGTCGAGCCGGCCGCGCAGGGCACCGTGCGCCAGCGGATCCGGCTGAAACAGGGCATCGACCAGGAAGCGGCGAAAAAGATCAACACGATCATCCGCGATTCGAAGCTGAAGGTGAAGAGCCAGATCCAGGGCGACCAAATCCGCGTATCGGGCAAGAGCCGCGACGATCTGCAGGCGGTCATCCGGATGCTGAAGGATGCCGACGTCGGCATCGAACTCCAGTTTACCAACTATCGGTCCTGACGGCAGACTCGTGCGGTCCGCTCTTTGCGGTCCGTGCGGGTCCGCCTTCTTTTTGACAGCCGTTTTGCCCGTGTATTATACTGAATTGGACAGTTTGCGGGCACGGTCTGGAGGATGCTGCATGAGAGAGAAGGTAAGCGTCGTCACGCTCGGCTGCGAGAAAAATCTCGTCGATTCGGAGATCATGTCCGGTCTCGTGCACGAGCGCGGTTACGAACTGGTCGACCGTCCGGAGGATGCGACGGTCGTTATCGTCAATACATGCGGTTTCATCGATGCGGCGAAGGAAGAGTCGATCAACACGATTCTCGAGCTGGCCGAACTGAAGGAGACCGGGAAGCTGAAGGCGCTCATCGTCTCGGGGTGTCTCACGCAGCGGTACAAGGAGGAGCTGATGCGGGAGATGCCCGAGATCGACGGCATCGTCGGAACCGGCGATTTCCACCATATCGCCGATATCGTGGACGAGGCGCTGCGCGGGAAGAAGCCGGTGCGGGTGGGGCATCCGGCTTTCGATTATGAACGGGCGCTTCCGCGCCGCGTCATGCGCCCGCGCCATACCGCATATGTGAAGATTGCGGAGGGCTGCGACAACGCCTGCACGTTCTGCAGCATTCCGCTCATGCGCGGCAAATTCCGCAGCCGCTCGATCGAATCGATCGTCCGCGAGGTCGAGACGCTGGCGGCCCAGGGCGTGAAGGAGATCTGCCTGATCGCCCAGGACTCCACGAATTACGGCACCGATCTGTACGGGACGTTCAAGCTGCCCGAGTTGCTGAACCGCGTGAGCGAGGTCGATGGCATCGCCTGGGTGCGGCTTCATTACGCCTATCCCGGATTTTTCACGGACGAGCTGATCGAGACGTTCGCGAACAACCCGAAGATCTGCAATTATTTCGACATCCCGCTGCAGCACAGCGAGAATTTCATCCTGAAGCGGATGCGCCGGCCCGGCCGGCAACGGGATGCCCGCGAGCTGATCGCGAAGATCCGCGCGCGCATTCCGGACGCCGCGATCCGCACGTCCATCATCGTCGGCTTTCCGGGCGAGACGGAGGAGCATTTCGAGCGGCTGTGCGAATTCGTCCGCGAGATGCAGTTCGACCGGCTGGGCGTGTTCACCTATTCGAAGGAGGAAGATACGCCGGCCGCGAGGCTCCCGGACCAGGTGCCGGAGGATGTGAAGGAATATCGCGCGGCGGTGCTCATGGAAGTGCAGCGCGAAGTGTCGAAGCAGGCATCCGCGAAACGCATCGGGCAGGTTATCGACGTGCTGGTCGAGCGGTACGACGGACGGAGCGACGTCTACGTCGGCCGCTCCCAATATGACGCTCCCGAGATCGACGGCGAGGTATTCATCACCGGCTGCCGTCCGGAGATCGGTACGATTCAGCGCGTCCGCATCACGCACGCCTACGAGTATGACCTGTCCGGGGAGGGAGTGGTGTGAATCTCGCCAACCGCATCACGCTGGCGCGCATCTTCCTTGTCCCGATCATCATGTTCTTCCTGCTTGCAAAGATCGATTTCGCGCCGATCAAATTCGAAAATTTCTCGATCACCTACAACCAGATCGTCGCCGCGCTCATCTTCATCATCGCCGCGAGCACGGACGGGCTGGACGGTTACATTGCGCGAAAGAACAAGCTGGTGACGAATCTGGGAAAGCTGCTTGATCCGCTCGCGGACAAGCTGCTCGTCGCGGCCGTGCTGATCTCGCTCGTCGAGATGGGCAAGCTCGACGCCTGGATCGCGATCGTCATCATCAGCCGCGAGTTCGCCGTGACGGGCCTCCGGCAGGTCGCCCTGCTCGAAGGGAAGGTGCTCGCCGCCAGCCGCTGGGGCAAATGGAAGACCGGCGTGCAGATCACGATGATCATTGCCCTCCTGATCAACAACTTTCCGTTCGCGCTGGTCGGCATTCCGTTCGATGTCGCAATGACCTGGGTGGCGGCCGTCATCACCGTATACTCGGGTATCGACTATTTCGTCAAGAACAAGGATCTCATTCCGGTGCAATAGGCGGCCCAACGGGCGGAGACGGGAATGTGTCTCCGCCCGGCTTGTATGGCGGTGCCGCCGACGTTGCGCATGTCGGCCTGTTATGTAGGCTCCGGGCGGGCAAACGGGCAGCGGATCGTGTCCCGGTCGGCGTTAGTCGGACATGGATCCGCCAACGGAATGCAGCGGGGGACTTGTCGATCGTCCCCGATTTCGCATCCTGTGGACGGAAGGGGACGACGGCCCGGAGGAGTCGCACACGCGTCCCTATTAACGGTCTCACAGAACGTTAACGCGCTTTTGAACCCGGTCCGGGCGGCCGTTAGCGGTTCCGCAGACCGTTATTCGCACGCGGCGTGTGGGGGAACGCCCACTTCAGGCGGGCATAACGGTCCCGCAGACCGTTAACGCGCCTTCGAGCCCGGTTCGGGCGGTCGTTAACGGTCTCACAGACCGTTATTTGCGCACAGGGGGCGGGGGAACGCCCGCATCAGGCGGGCATAACGGTCCCGCAGACCGTTAATGCGCCTTCGAGCCCGGTTCGGGCGGTCGTTAACGGTCTCACAGACCGTTATTTGCGCACAGGGGGCGGGGGAACGCCCGCATCAGGCGGACATAACGGTCCCGCAGACCGTTAATGCGCCTTCGAGCCCGGTTCGGGCCGTCGTTAACGGTCTCACAGACCGTTATTTGCGCACAGGGGGCGGGGGAACGCCCGCATCAGGCGGACATAACGGTTCCGCAGACCGTTAATGCGCCTTCGAGCCCGGTTCGGGCCGTCGTTAACGGTCTCACAGACCGTTATTCGCACGCGGCGCGTGGGGGAAGGCCCGCATCAGGCGGGCATAACGGTTCCGCAGACCGTTAATGCGCCTTCGAGCCCGGTTCGGGCCGTCGTTAACGGTCTCACAGACCGTTATTCACCCCCGGCGGGCAGCGGAAGGACGCGGGGATCGCCATGCGGGTTTGCGCGGGAGCGGGAGGGTAAGCCTCGTGCTGGCGTCTTCCGGTTGCATTACCTTAGCGCTCCCTTGTATGCTTGAAATATGCTTGATTCAAAGATCGAACCGGCTCTTCACCATCCGGGCCGACAGCGCCGGCCATGCGAGGCAAGGCGCGGCGCGCGAAAGGGGTCATGACCGTTGAAAGCCGAAATCATCGCCGTGGGGACGGAGCTGCTGCTCGGACAAATCGTCAACACGAACGCGCAGTATTTGTCACAGCGGCTGGCCGCGCTCGGCATCGACGTATACTTCCAGACGGTCGTCGGTGACAACGCGGGCCGGATCCGCAGTGCGATCGAGACGGCGCGGAGCCGCGCGGATCTCCTGATCTTCACGGGCGGCCTCGGGCCGACGCAGGACGATCTGACGAAGGACGTGCTCGCCGAATATCTCGGGAGGAAGCTGGTCATCCACGAGCCGTCGCTCCGGAAAATCGAAGAGCGGCTGGCGGGAAATCTGATCCGGATCGAGAGCAACAGGCGGCAGGCGCTCATGATCGAAGGCAGCGAGCCGCTGCCGAACGAGAAGGGGATGGCGGTCGGCAACGCGCTCACCGCGGACGGCACGCATTACATATTGCTGCCGGGTCCGCCGGTCGAGATGCAGGCGATGTTCGACGGGCCGGCCACCCGCTGGCTGCTTCGGCTGCTCGGGGAGAGCCGCCCGCTCCATTCGCTCACGCTCCGCTTCGCCGGCATCGGCGAGTCGGCGCTCGAACATCTGCTGATCGATCTGATCCGGGGACAGACCGACCCGACGATCGCGCCGTACGCGAAGGAAGGGGAAGTGGCGATCCGGCTCTCGACAAAGGCGGCGGACGAGGCGGAGGCAGCGGCGAAACTGGAGGAGACGGTCAGGGCGATCGAACGGCTGGCCGGACGGTATCTGTACGCGAAGGAAGATGTGCCGCTCGAGGAAACCGTCGTCGGCATGCTTCGGGCGTCCGGCAGGACGGCGGCGACGGCGGAGAGCTGCACGGGCGGGCTGATCGCGGAGCTCATCACGAGCGTGCCGGGCAGCAGCGAGGCGTTCGCAGGCGGCTTCGTGGTATATACGAACGTGATGAAGCGCGAGCTGCTCGGCCTGCCGGCCGAACTGCTCGAAGGGCCCGGCGCACCCGGCGCGATCAGCGGCGAAACCGCGGCGCTGATGGCCGAGCGTACGCTGGAGCGCTGCGGCGCGGACTATGCGCTCGCGACCACCGGCGTCGCCGGGCCGTCGCCGGCGGAGGGCAAGCCCCCCGGCCTTGTCTATGTCGCGCTTGCCGAACGCGGCGGCCGCACGGATGTGCACGAGCTGAAGCTGTCGGGCGGGCGGGACGGCGTCCGGCTGCGCGCCGCGAAGCACGCGTTGTACCGGCTCTGGGAACGGATGAAGGAAAGTATGACAAATTTTTGAACGGAATTGCCAACCGTTTCCCCTCGGGATATAATGGGTTTCGGTGTACGGAAGAACCGTGGCGAAGCGTGCTTTGCTGCGGTTCTTTTTTCATGAGCACGGACCGGCCTGTCCGGAAAAAAAATGCGAATATATGTTCGAAAAACGACTTGGCAACCGCCCGAAAATGCATTAATATGGGATCATAACGACAAAGGAAGTGGTATTGTGTCGGATCGCCGTGCGGCGTTGGAAATGGCTTTGCGCCAGATCGAGAAACAGTTCGGCAAAGGCTCCATCATGAAGCTGGGCGAGCAGGCCAGCCTGCAGGTCGAGACCGTGCCCAGCGGGTCCATTGCGCTGGATATCGCGCTCGGCGTCGGCGGGATGCCGAGGGGCCGGATCATCGAGATCTACGGTCCCGAGTCGTCGGGCAAGACGACGGTCGCGCTCCATGCGATCGCCGAAGTGCAGAAGCTCGGCGGCACGGCCGCGTTCATCGACGCGGAGCACGCGCTTGACCCGATCTACGCGGGCCGGCTCGGCGTGAACATCGACGAGCTGCTGCTGTCACAGCCCGATACGGGCGAGCAGGCGCTCGAGATCGCGGAGGCGCTGGTGCGCAGCGGTGCGATCGACATCATCGTCATCGACTCGGTCGCCGCGCTCGTGCCGAAGGCCGAGATCGAGGGCGAGATGGGCGACGCCCACGTCGGCCTCCAGGCGCGGCTCATGTCGCAGGCGCTGCGCAAGCTGTCCGGCGCGATCAGCAAGTCGAAGACGATCGCGATCTTCATCAACCAGCTTCGCGAGAAGGTCGGCGTCATGTTCGGCAATCCGGAGACGACGCCGGGCGGACGGGCGCTGAAATTCTACGCCAGCGTCCGGCTGGAGGTCCGCCGCGTCGAGACGATCAAGATGGGCAACGAGATCGTCGGCAACCGGACGCGCATCAAGGTCGTGAAGAACAAGGTGGCGCCGCCGTTCAAGCAATGCGAGATCGACATCATGTACGGCGAAGGCATTTCGAAGGAAGGCAGTCTGATCGACATCGGCACGGAGCTGGACATCATCCAGAAGAGCGGCGCGTGGTTCTCGTTCGAGGGCGAGCGTCTCGGCCAGGGCCGGGAGAATGCCAAGCAGTTCCTGAAGGACCATCCCGAGATCGCAGCCAGGATCGAACAGCAGATTCGCGACGCCAGCAACCTGCTCGGCACGTCGACGGTGTCGGCCTTCTCGGCTTCGTCGGATGATGACGGATACGCGGACGAATTCGATGCGTAATCGAAGCGGGCACCTTCCGCCGGATCGGGCGGGCGCCTTCCGTGGGGAGGGCGGCTCCGATCCGGCGGATCGGATGCCCGCATTCGTTTTCGGGGAGGATCGTTCATGCCGCTGAAAGTGCGTGCGGTCGAACGGGACGCTTCAGGCCGTTATCTCGTTTATTGCGAAGGAGAAGACGAACCGGTCCTTGCCGTGCGCGAGGATGTGCTGATCCGTCACCGTCTGCTCAAGGGAGCGGTGCTGGATGCGGAACGCCTCGCCGACATTCGTCGCGAGGCGGACGAGGACGAAGCGCGCCGCACCGCGCTGGCGATCCTCGGCCGGAGCGGGCGCACCCGCCGGGAGCTGGAGCTGTACCTCAAGCGCCGCGGATTTGCCGAACCGGTATCCAGGGCGGCGCTGGACGCGCTCGAGCGGGACGGCTGGCTCGACGACGGCCGGTTTGCGGCGGAATTCGCGCGCAGGCGGGCGGAAAACCATTATAAAGGTAGAAACCTGATCCGCAGCGAGCTGATCCGGCGGGGCGTCAGCCGGAAAACGGCGGACGAGGCGATCGGCGGCCTCGATCCGGAGACGGAGCGCCGGGCCGCGATCGAGGCGGCGCTCCGGAAATGGCCTGCGCTCAAGGGCGAGCGCCGGGACCGCGTGCGCAAGCTCGCGCAGTATCTCTTCCGCCGGGGGTATGCCGGCGGCGTCGTACGCGAGGCGGTGCGTGCGGCGGCCGGAGACGGGGCGGACGCGGAGGACGTCCTTCCGTTCGAGGACTGACAGGGCGCGGGGGGTCTCCTTGACAATCGATTTTCGCAAAAGCTAAAATGATTCTGTATTCCTTCTTTTTTTAAATCGATTTTTTTCCAGAAATTGATTCGATCCGATCCCATTCGACATGAACCGAAACTGACGGTGGCCCGCCGGTTTACAACCGAAACAGGATCCATGGCTTCGGCTTTGTTGAGAACGGGGAGGTGAGAGGATGCTCGAAATCTGGCTCCCGATCGTTCTCGTTGTTGGCGCAGCAGGTTTTGGCGTTGGCTATTGGGTACGGAAATCGATCGCCGAAGCGAAAATCGCAAGCGCGGAAAAGGCTGCCGAGCAGATCCTGGAGAACGCACGCAAGGAAGCCGACGCGCTGAAGAAGGAGACGATCCTCGAGGCGAAAGACGAAGTACACAGAATCCGGGCCGAAGCGGAAAGGGAAACGCGAGAGCGCCGGAACGAATTGCAGCGCCTGGAACGGCGGCTGCAGCAGAAGGAGGAATCGCTGGACCGCAAGCTCGAAGCACTGGAGCGCAAGGAAGAGCAGTTGGCCAACAAAGAGAAGCGAATCGAGGAAACGCAGGAGCAAATTGACGCGCTTTACCGACAACAGGTGCAGGAGTTGGAGCGCATCTCCAACCTGACTTCCGAAGAAGCCAGACAGATCATCCTGTCGAATGTCGAGAAGGAGATCCGCCACGAGACGGCCCAGCTGATCAAGGACATCGAACAGCAGGCCAGGGAGGAAGCGGAGAAGAAGGCCAAGAACATCATTGCGCTCGCGATCCAGCGGTGCGCGGCCGACCATGTCGCGGAGACGACGGTGTCGGTCGTCGCGCTGCCGAACGAGGAGATGAAGGGCCGCATCATCGGCCGCGAAGGCCGCAACATCCGCGCGCTGGAGACGCTCACCGGCATCGATCTCATCATCGACGACACGCCGGAAGCGGTCATCCTGTCCGGGTTTGATCCGATCCGCCGCGAGATCGCGCGCACCGCGCTGGAGAAGCTGGTGGCGGACGGCCGCATCCACCCGGCGCGGATCGAGGAAATGGTCGAGAAATCCCGGAAGGAGATCGACGAGCGGATCCGCGAATACGGCGAGCAGGCGACGTTCGAGGTCGGCGTCCACGGACTGCATCCGGACCTGATCAAGATCCTCGGCCGCCTGCGCTACCGCACCAGCTATGGCCAGAACGTCCTGAAGCACTCGATCGAAGTGGCCTATCTGGCCGGCCTGATGGCCGCCGAGCTCGGCGAAGACGTCATGCTGGCACGGCGGGCGGGTCTTCTGCACGACATCGGCAAAGCGCTGGACCACGAAGTGGAAGGTTCTCATGTCGAGATCGGTGTCGAGCTGACGAAGAAGTACAAGGAACACCCGGTCGTCATCAACAGCGTGGCTTCGCACCACGGCGATACGGAGGCGACTTCCGTGATCGCGATGCTGGTCGGCGCGGCGGACGCGCTGTCCGCGGCCCGTCCCGGCGCGCGCCGCGAGACGCTCGAGGCGTACATCAAGCGGCTTGAGAAGCTCGAACAAATCACGGAATCGTTCGAAGGCGTCGAGAAATCGTACGCCATCCAGGCAGGACGCGAAGTTCGCGTCATGGTGCAGCCGGACAAGATCGACGACCTCGAAGCGTACCGGTTGGCGCGCGAGATCACGAAGAAGATCGAGGCGGAACTCGATTATCCGGGCCATATCAAGGTCACGGTCATTCGCGAGACGCGCGCCGTGGAATACGCAAAGTAAGGAATACGCGAACGAGCCCGCCATTGGGCGAACCGGAGAGCGGCTGGTACATCCCAGCCGCTCTCTTGCGCAGAATATGAGTCGGGGCGCCGGCCGTACGGCGTCCGGGAGGGAACGCAACGCATGATTGTCCTCTTCATCGGCGACATCGTCGGAAGCACGGGCCGGGCCGCCTTGAAGCAGGTGCTGCCGTCGCTGGAGAGCAAATACCGTCCGCATCTGATCGTGGTCAACGGCGAGAACGCGGCGCACGGCCGGGGCATCACGTCGGCGATCGCGCGGGAATTTTTCGATATCGGCGTGCACGCGATCACCATGGGCAATCATACCTGGGACAACAAGGATATCTTCGAATGGATCGACGAAGAGCCGCGCCTCGTGCGTCCGGCGAATTTCCCGCCCGGAGCGCCCGGCAGGGGGGCGACGATCGTGAAGGCGAACGGCAAGACGCTCGGCATCCTCAATCTGCAGGGGCGAACGTTCCTGCCGCCGCTCGACTGCCCGTTCCGTGCCGCCAATGAGTGGATCGACAAGCTCAGGAAGCAGACGCCCTGCATTCTCGTCGATTTCCATGCGGAGGCGACGTCGGAGAAAATCGCGATGGCCTGGTATCTGGACGGCCGGGCGTCGGTTGTCGTCGGCACGCATACGCACGTGCAGACAAACGACGAGCGGATCCTGCCCGGCGGAACGGCCTGCATCACCGATGTCGGAATGGTCGGTTCCCGGGACGGCATCCTCGGGATGGAGCGGTCGAGCGTCGAATACCGTTTTCTGACGCAGCTTCCGTCGCGCTTTACGGTCGACGAGGGGAAGTGGCAGTTTCACGCCGTGGTGGCGGAGATCGACGACGCGACCGGCAAGGCGAAATCGATCACGAAAATCCGCCTGACGGAGGACGAATGGCTGATGTTGGGATAGCCGCATGATATGCGATAAAGCGTGAACGGGCGCACCTCGGGGTGCGCCTTTGCCGCGGAAATTGTCTCTCTATTCGGAACATTGTGCAAAGTGTGTGTACAAGAGCAGGAATTTTTGGACCCTTCTCGAATAAGATGAATAGTGGATTCCATCCATCATTCCCGAGGAGGTACTTCACGATGGAGGTATTAAAGGTTTCAGCAAAGTCCAATCCAAATGCTGTCGCAGGCGCATTGGCGGGCGTATTGCGTGAACGCGGATGCGCAGAGTTGCAGGCAATCGGGGCTGGTGCGCTGAACCAGGCGGTAAAGGCGGTGGCAATCGCCCGGGGGTTCGTCGCGCCCAGCGGGATGGATCTGATCTGTATTCCGGCCTTCACCGACATTGTGATTGACGGGGAAGACCGTACGGCCATCAAGCTGATCGTTGAACCGCGCTGATCGGATCATCAAATATCAATATAAAATACGCTCGCCCTATCCGAGGGGAGAGTGAATGGAATTCCATGCGACTCGTTTACGCCCGTAAACGGGTTTTTTTGCTGCCGCGAGGCGGATACGGAAACCGCTGAAAGGAGCGACGGAACGGCTTGCGGACATTTGCGGATTTGCATTGCGATGTGCTGGCGAAGCTGCTCACGGGGGAGGCGGCCGCCTTCGGCGGCCCGGGATCGGACGGGCTCGACGTCACCCATGAAGGTCTGACCGAAGCGGGCGCCGTCCTGCAGACGTTTGCCGTCTGGCTGCCGAAGCGCGTGCCGCAGACGTTTCTTTCGGTTGCGGCGGCGGTCGACGCCTTCTATCGGCATGTGCTGTCCCGGCCGAACGTGACGCTTGTCCGCACGCGGGAGGATCTCGCCGTCTGCGGTCCCGGGCGTCCGGGGGCGCTGCTCGCGCTGGAGGGCGCGGAAGGACTGGAGGGCAGCCTCGCCGCGCTCCGCCTGCTGCACCGTCTCGGCCTGCGCATGCTCGGCCTGACGTGGAACGACGCGAACTGGGCGGCCGACGGCGTCATGGAGCCGCGCGGCGGCGGGCTTACGCGTGCCGGACGCGAGCTGGTTAGGGCTTGCCATGAGCTGGGCATAATAGTGGACGTGTCGCACCTGTCCGAGCGCGCGTTCTGGGAGACCCTCGAAACGGGCGGACGTCCGGTCGTCGCATCCCATTCCAACGTCCGATCGGTCTGCGATCATCCCCGCAATCTCTCCGACGGCCAGATCCGCGCGATCATCGAATCGGGCGGCCTGATCGGCCTGACGTTCGTTCCCTGGTTCGTCCGGGACGGGGAGCCGAACGGGCCGGAGGACCTGATTCCGCACATCGAGAAGGTGCTGGAACTCGGCGGCAGGGATCATCTTGCAATCGGCTCCGACTACGACGGAATCGACCGCCACATTCCGGGGCTTGAGGGCCCGGGCGGGACGGCGGCGTTTCTGGAGATGCTGGCCGCGCGATACGGAGAGGAGACGGCGGATGCGATCGCGTGCGGAAACGCTTTCCGATTCTTGTCGAATCAGCTTCCGCCCGCCTGATGCGGCTTCCGGATTCGATATCGGAACGATATCGATTCGTTCGAAAAGAACTATGCGAGAATTGCCTGAAATGGCTTGCAAATGTGAACGGTCGGACATAAAATTTATTTGATCGCAGAGAAAAAAATTTATTATCTGCGGCCGTGTCGAAACCTAGCGAATGACCGAATCGGGGAGATGGACAGTTTGATCAGTCAGTTGTCTTGGAAGATCGGAGGACAGCAAGGGGAAGGCGTTGAGAGCACCGACCGGATCTTCTCGACCGCGTTGAACCGGCTCGGGTATTATCTGTACGGGTACCGGCATTTCTCGTCGCGGATCAAGGGCGGCCACACGAACAACAAGCTCAGGATCAGCACGACGCCGAAGCGGGCGATTTCGGACGATCTCGACATCCTGGTCGCCTTCGACCAGGAGACGATCGATCTGAACGCGCGCGAATTGCGCAAGGGCGGCGTCATCGTGGCGGACGCCAAGTTCGATCCGAAGGTTCCGGAAGGCGTCGACGCGCGGCTGTTCGCCGTGCCGATCACGGCCATCGCCGAGGAGCTCGGTACCTCGCTCATGAAGAACATGGTCGCGTCCGGCGCGTCCTGGGCGCTGCTCGGACTGCCGCTCGACGTGTTCAACAAGGCGGTGGAAGAGGAGTTCGGCCGCAAGGGCCCGGCCATCGTGGAGAAGAACATCGAAGCGGTACGCCGCGGCGCCGCGTACATCCTGGAGCAGGCCGGAGGACCGCTGGAGGAATTCCGGCTGGAGCCCGCGGACGGCAAGAAGAAGCTGTTCATCATCGGCAACGAGGCGATCGGCCTCGGCGCCATTGCCGCGGGATGCCGGCTCATGTCCGCCTATCCGATCACACCGGCTTCCGAGATAATGGAATATATGATCAAGAAGCTGCCGAAGTTCGGCGGCACGGTCGTGCAGACCGAGGATGAAATCGCCGCCGTCACGATGGCGATCGGCGCGAACTACGCCGGCGTGCGCGCGATGACCGCGTCGGCGGGCCCGGGGCTCTCGCTCATGATGGAGGCGATCGGCCTCGCGGGCATGACCGAGACGCCGCTCGTCATCGTCGACACGCAGCGCGGCGGTCCGTCGACCGGCCTGCCGACGAAGCAAGAACAGTCCGACCTGAACGCGCTGGTGTACGGCACGCACGGCGAAATCCCGAAGGTCGTCATCGCGCCGGCCACGATCGAGGATTGCTTCTACGACATGATCGAGGCGTTCAACATAGCCGAAGAGTATCAGGTTCCGGTCATCGTCATGACGGACCTGCAGCTCTCGCTCGGCAAGCAATCCTGTGAGCCGCTGGATTACGACCGGGTCGAGATCCGGCGCGGCAAGCTCGTCTCGAATCTGCCGCCGCTCGAGGAGAACAAGCTGTTCAAGCGATACGCATTCACGGAGGACGGCATTTCGCCGCGCGTCCTGCCCGGCGAGAAGGGCGGCCTGCACCATGTGACCGGCGTCGAGCACGACGAGGAAGGCCGGCCGAACGAGAACGCGGTGAACCGCCGCAGGATGATGGACAAACGGCTGAGCAAGCTCAAAGGCCTCAGGATCCGCGAAGCGATCCGGGTCGACGCGCCGCATGAGGTGCCGGATCTCCTCATCATCGGCATGGGTTCGACCGGCGGCACGATCGACGAGGCGCGCGAGCGTCTCGCGGCGGACGGCATCACGTCAAACCACATCACGATCCGGCAGATCGCGCCGTTCCCGGCGGAAGAGCTCAAACCCCACATCCAGTCGGCGAAGACGGTCATTGTCATCGAGCACAACGCGACCGCGCAGCTTGCGAACCAGATCAAGCTGCATGTCGGCGGCGCCGACAAGATCCGGAGCGTGCTGAAGTACGACGGCACGCCGTTCCTGCCCGCCGAAGTGTACAAAGCTTGCAAGGAGATGAAATGACCGATGGCGACCTTCAAAGATTTCCGCAACAACGTCAAGCCGAACTGGTGTCCCGGCTGCGGCGATTTCTCGGTGCAGGCCGCGATCCAGCGCGCGTGCGCGAACGTCGGGCTCGAGCCGGAACAGGTCGCGATCATCTCCGGCATCGGCTGCTCGGGCCGGATCTCCGGTTACATCAACGCGTACGGTTTCCACGGCATCCACGGCCGCGCGCTGCCGATCGCCCAGGGCGTCAAGCTCGCGAACCGGGAACTGACGGTCATCGCGGCCGGCGGCGACGGCGACGGTTTCGCCATCGGCATGGCGCATACGGTCCATGCGATCCGTCGCAACCTCGACATCACGTACATCGTCATGGACAACCAAATCTACGGCTTGACGAAGGGCCAGACGTCGCCGCGCAGCGGCTTCGGCTTCAAGACGAAATCGACGCCGCACGGCTCGATCGAGTCTCCCCTGTCTCCGCTCGAGATCGCGATGGCGGCCGGCGCGACCTTCGTCGCCCAGTCGTTCTCGAGCGATCTGAAGCAGCTTACGTCGCTGATCGAGGAAGGCATCAAGCACAAGGGATTCGCGCTCATCAACGTGTTCAGCCCGTGCGTCACGTTCAACAAGGTGAACACGTACGATTGGTTCAAGGAGAACATCGTCAATCTCGACCAGTTCCCGGATTACGATCCGACGAACCGCGTCGCCGCGATGAACAAGATCATGGAGACGGGCGGCCTGCTGACCGGCCTGATCTATCGCGACACGACGCGCAAGCCTTACGAGGAGCTGATCCCGGGGTTCCGGGAAGAGGGGCTGGCTCGTCAGGATGTGCGCCTGAGCCGGGAAGCATTCGAGGAACTGGTGGCGGAATTCTACTGATCGGCATGCGGGGCATGCGGCCGGTTCGGCCGCGTGCCCTTCGTCGTCTCGCGCGCCCTGCGCCTTCCGCCGGAACGGAGGCGAGCGCCTCGCCCGTCATCGCCCGTCACTTGCCGCGGGAGGCGAGCGGACGAATCCGCAGGCCGCGGGAACGCTCTAGCAGGCTGCTGGAGAAATGCGACTCCCGGCAGGCTGCCGGGGAGTGCGACCCTCCGCAGGCCCCGGGTAAGCCGAACGCCGGCCGCAGGCCGCGGCGGGGAACGTGACGTCCGTCACAGGCCTCGCCCGGGCGGTCGGTATACAGTAAAATGGAAGGGTCAGCGCCATTCACAGAAATCCGTCGGGAAAGGATGAGTCCGATGAAACAAGTGCCGATCGGCGTATCGGCCCGTCATATCCATCTGACGAAGGAGCATATCGCCGCCCTGTTCGGCGAAGGGGCGGAGCTGACGGTGCTGAAACCGCTCAGCCAGCCCGGCCAGTTTGCGGCGAACGAGACGGTCGAGGTGATCGGGCCGAAGGGAAGCTTCCCGAAGGTCCGCATCCTCGGGCCGGCGCGTCCGAAGACGCAGCTCGAAATATCGCGCACGGATGCGATCGCGCTCGGCCTGAACCCGCCGGTGCGCGAGTCGGGCGACATCGCGGGATCGCCGGGCATCACGATCGTGGGTCCCAAGGGCCGGGTGACGGTGGAGGAGGGCGTCATCATCGCGGCGCGCCACATCCATTTCCACACGTCGGACGCCGAGAAGTGGGGCATCCGGGACAAGCAGCGGCTGCGCGTCCGGGTCGGCGGCGAGCGCGGGCTCATTTTCGAGAACGTCATCGCGCGCGTCTCGGACCAGTTCGCGCTGGACATGCACATCGACACGGACGAAGCGAACGCGGCGGGAGTCAAGACCGGCGACGTCGGCGAAATCCTCGACTGACGCTTGTCCTTCGGTTCGCTTCCGGAATCCGCCGTGCCGGGCGCTTCCTGTAGCGTTCCGGCTTCGTTTCATGCTATAATGGGCAGGATTACGGAAGCGAGGCGATGGTTCGTGGCGAGCGAGACGAAGGACTACAGCCGCTACTTCGACTTCTCGGACATGAAGGTCATCTCCGAAGACGAACACGGCAAGCGGATCCGGATCGGCGGACGCGAGATTCTGCTGAAGTCCGAACCGAACTACCGCCTGGAAAGGCAGCGCGGCCGGGAGCCGGTCAGGGTGCTGTACGAGGAGGCGGTCCCGGAGGAGCTCCGCACGTTCGGCAAGGGGAAAAAATATATCATCTACACCTACGGCTGCCAGATGAACGAGCATGACACCGAAGTGATGAAGGGCCTGCTCGAGCGGATGGGCTTCGAGTGGACGGACGACCGCCGCGAAGCGGACGTCATCCTGCTGAACACGTGCGCCGTGCGGGAGAACGCGGAGGACCGGGTGTTCGGCGAGCTCGGCCACCTGAAATCGCTCAAGCTCGAGAAGCCGGAGCTCATCCTCGGCGTCTGCGGCTGCATGTCGCAGGAGGAGGCCGTCGTCGCGCGCATCCTGCGGAAATACGCTTACGTCGATCTCGTGTTCGGCACCCACAACATCCACCGCCTGCCGATCCTGCTTCGGGACGCGTATTTCGGCAAAGAGATGGTCGTCGAAGTGTGGTCGAAGGAAGGCGACATCATCGAGAATCTGCCGAAGAAGCGCGAAGGCATGCGCGCGTGGGTGAACATCATGTACGGCTGCGACAAGTTCTGCACGTATTGCATCGTGCCGTACACGCGCGGCAAGGAGCGCAGCCGGCTGCCCGAGGACGTGATCGCGGAGGTGCGCGATCTGGCCCGCCAGGGTTACAAGGAGATCACGCTGCTCGGCCAGAACGTCAACGCGTATGGGAAGGACTTCACGGATCGCCGCTACCGGTTCGCCGATCTGATGGAGGACCTGTCGAAGATCGATATTCCGCGCATCCGGTTCACGACGAGCCACCCGCGCGATTTCGACGACCGGTTGATCGAGGTGCTGAGCCGGCGCGGCAATCTCGTCGAGCACATCCACCTGCCGGTGCAGTCCGGCAGCACGGAGATTCTGAAGCGGATGGGCCGCAAGTATACGCGCGAGTCGTATCTGGAGCTCGTGCGCAAGATCCGGGCCGCGATCCCGGACGTCGTGCTGACGACGGACATCATCGTCGGCTTCCCGGGCGAGACGGAGGAGCAGTTCGAGGAGACGATGTCGCTCGTCCGCGAGGTCGGCTTCGACTCGGCGTTCACGTTCATTTACTCGCCGCGCGCCGGCACGCCGGCCGCCGAGATGGAGGACAACGTGCCGCCCGAAGTGAAGAAGGAACGGCTCACCCGGCTCAACGAGCTGATCGCGGAGCTGAGCAGGATGAGCAACGAGAAGCTGCGCGGGCAGATCGTCGAAGTGCTCGTGGAAGGCCGGAGCAAGAACAACCCGAACGTGCTGTCCGGCAGGACCCGGACGAACAAGCTCGTTCATTTCGAGGGGCCGGAGGAATGGATCGGCACGTTCGCGCACGTGCGGGTCACGGACCCGCAGACCTGGTATATCAAGGCGGAACCCGTGCTGCAGAAGGCCGGAGCGGCGTCCTAAAGCGCAGGGTCCGCGCGCCAAGGAGAGAGGCAGGATGGCCGAACATACGGTTGGAGCCGCAAACGCAGACGTCCGCGGCCATGGGGATGGTCACGATCATGACCATGATCACGGCCGCGGGCATGGCTGCGGCATTCCGAAATACGATTCGCGCGATCTCGTGATCCGCGCCGACATCATGGCGAAGGCGAAGGAACTCGCCGAGATGATCTACACCTCGGACGAAGTGCAGCATTACCGCCGCGCCGAGGCGCAGATCAAGCGCAACGAGAAGGTGCAGTCGATCATCGCGCAGATCAAGAAGAAGCAGAAGGAAATCGTCGCGTTCGAACGGTTCGAGAATCCGGCGATGGTGAAGAAGATCGAGGCCGAGATCGAGGCGCTGCAGGACGAGCTCGACCGGATTCCGATCGTCGCCGACTTCAAGCAGTACCAGTCGGACATCAACTATCTGCTGCAGCTCGTCGTCTCGGTCATCCGCGACACGATCGCGCAGAAGCTGGATGTCGAAGGCGCGCCGGAACCTGCGGGCCGCGACGGCTGACCGTTCGGATTCTGCGGCGAAGGGGCCAGCGATCCGGCTTCCGACGGGGGACCATGGGGTCTGCCTGCGGGAGCCTTTTTAACCTTTTGATTGAAAGCGTTTACAAGTCCGTTCCGGTATGCATCGGGCAGGATACGGGTGGATATGTGAGAATACCTCCGCCTGTCTCCCCTCATGCCGGATGAGGCTCCGATGACCCCGAATGCCCGGGCTCACTCCTTTTGACAGGATTCCGCACGGTTGCCTAAACTGAAAGAAATCGGTTCGTCCGCGTCTCAAGCGGCGAATGTGGGAAGGACAGGGCGCAAGACGGAGGGGGATGAACGAAAGAAATCGGAAGGGAGGAAGTCCATGGTCGTATTCGACAATGTCAGCAAAACTTACAAGAACGGTTTTCGATCCGTGAAATCGCTCAGCTTCCGGGTCCAGCGGGGCGAGTTTCTCGTCCTGATCGGCCCGAGCGGATGCGGAAAAACGACCACCCTGAAAATGATCAACCGGTTGATTCCGCATACGGAAGGCACCATCACGGTGGACGGCAAAGACATCGCCAAACAGAATGTCGTGGAGCTCAGGCGAAATATCGGCTATGTGATCCAACAGATCGGACTGTTTCCCCATTATACGATTGAGGAGAACATTGCGCTCGTGCCCGCCCTGAAGGGTTGGGACCGGAAAAAGATCCGCCAGCGCGTGGAAGAACTGCTTCATCTCGTCGGGCTCGATCCGGCGGTGTTCGCGCGGCGCTATCCGAAGGAGCTGTCGGGCGGACAACAGCAGCGGGTCGGCGTCGCCAGGGCGATGGCCGCGGATCCCGAGCTGATCCTGATGGACGAGCCGTTCGGCGCATTGGACCCGATCACGCGCGAACAGCTGCAAGACGAGTTCCTGCGGCTGCAGAAGGAATTCCGAAAGACGATCATCTTCGTTACCCACGACATGGACGAGGCGATCCGCATGGGCGATCGCATCGCCATCCTCAAAGACGGGGAACTGCTGCAGCTGGATACGCCGGAACGGCTGCTCACGAACCCGGTGCACGGATTTGTGGAGCAATTTATCGGAAAAAATCGAATATTCCAAAATCCGGAGCTGCTCCCCGTCACCGAGGTGATGCGTTCCGACCCGGCAACCATTTCCCCCCATCGATCCCCCGAGCGCGCGATTTCCCACATGCGGCAACGACATACGGATACGCTGCTGTGCGTCGACGAGCAGGGCAGGCTGCTCGGAATCGTCAGCGCGTACGACCTGCAGGGGGATGCCGCCCGCATTCAGTCCGTCGGCGAAATCATGCAGCCGGCCGATCCGATCCTTCCCCTCGAAGCGACAGCCAGGGACGCGTTGGTCAAAATATCGGAATCCCGCTTCGGATTGATCCCGGTCGTCGACAGCCAAGGCAAATTGACGGGGGTTGTGACCAAGGGATCGCTCCTGACCGTGCTTGCCGGTCGATGGAAGGAAGCGGAAGCCGGGGTGGGTTCATGAACAGACGGTCGTTGTGGGAACAAATCGTGCAGCAACTGGAGATGAGGCATGCGGAACTGGGAATGGCCGTCCTCCAGCATATCAAGCTGGTCGCCGTCTCCGTGGGCATTGCGATCGTCATCGGCGTCACGCTGGGCATCGCCGTCAGCCGGTTCAGGAGGCTGGAAGGTCCCGTCATCGGGACGGCCGGCATGCTGCAGACGATTCCGAGCCTGGCGCTGCTCGGCTTCATGATTCCATTGTTCGGAATCGGTGAATTGCCGTCGATCATCGCGCTTTTCCTGTATTCGTTGCTCCCGATCATCCGGAACACGCACACCGGCATCGTGAGCGTGGACAAGTCGGTCATCGAGGCGGCTTCCGGAATGGGGATGACGGATACGCAAATTCTGTTCCGCATTCAGCTGCCGATCGCTTTTCCGGTGATCATGGCCGGCGTCCGGACTTCGACGGTCATCAATGTCGGCACCGCCACCCTGGCGGCCTTCATCGGGGCGGGCGGACTGGGCGATTTCATTTTTCTGGGCATATCCCGCAGCATGGACGCGCTCGTGCTGATCGGCGCGGTCCCCGCGGCGCTGCTGGCGCTGCTGCTCGATTTCGTGCTGGGCAGACTGGAACGGGCGGTCACGCCGAAAGGTCTGAAAATCTGACAAAAACCATGGGAAAGGAGTCGTGATGGATGAAAGCTGTCAAGTCGCTGTCCGCTCTCGCGCTGGTGCTGGTCCTGGTGCTCGGAGGCTGCGGCGGCGGAGGCGAACGAAACGGCGGAAGCGAAAAAGCGGGCAAACTGACGGTCGGTTCGAAAAACTTCACGGAAAACATTCTGCTGGCTCACATGATGGCGATCCTGATCGAAGAAAACATGGACATCCGGGTTGAACGGAAAGTCAACCTCGGCGGTTCCAATGTCGCATGGCAGGCCTTGCGAAACGGCGATATCCAGATGTATGTCGATTACAGCGGCACGATTGTGGCCAATTATTATCAGGAAGAAACCGGAAATGCGGAAGAAACGCTCGCGAGGGCGAAGGAACTGGTGGAACGGGACAATCTGAAGTTCCTGGAGCCCTGGGGCTTCAACAATACGTATACGCTGGCGGTCAAACAGGACCTGGCGGATGAGCTCGGCCTCGAGACGTACAGCGATCTGGCGAAAGTGTCGGACCGGCTGGTGATCGGCTGCGAGTTCGAGTTTCTGGACCGCCCGGACGGTCTGCCTGGTTTGAAGGAAGTCTATGGCATGACGTTCGCGGACGAGAAAGGCATGGATGCCGGACTGCGCTATCCTTCCATCGGGGAAGGAAAGGTTGACGTCATCAACGCCTATGCGACCGACGGCATGCTCGTCGTGCATCAGCTGAAGATCCTGCAGGACGACAAGTCGTTCTTCCCGCCGTACCACGGGGCGCCGTTGGTCCGTCAGGACGCGCTGGAACGGTATCCGGGGCTCGAAGCGCTGTTCAACCGGCTGGCGGGCAAACTGGATGACGTGACGATGCAGCGGTTGAACGCGAAGGTCGATGCCGAAGGGTTGAAAGAGGAAGACGTGGCAAGGGAATTTCTCGTCGAGCTCGGCCTGATTGAAGGTTGATCAACATCCAAACCTCCGGCCGGACCGCATGGGGCGGACGGAGGTTTGGATGTTTTGGTTGTCGGCCGGGACGGCGCGCGTCTCATCCGGCGCGGGTCCCGTCGGCAGGCACCCCTGCGTCCGCCGCGCGGGACGACCGCATCCGGCCGCGCAGCGCGATCACGTGCGGAGCGAGCGCCGAGACGGTCACGGCGGCGATGACGGACTTCACGATGTCGCCGCCGATGAAGGGCGCGAAGCCCGCGGCGATCGCGCCGGCGAAGGAGAGACCGGCGACGCGCGCCAGCCAGGGCAGACCGGCAAGATAGGAGAGAAGCGAGCCGCAGATCAGGAAGATGAAGAACATCACCAGCGTGAACAGGATGCGGTTCGTCCGGTGCAGGCGCGTGTCGAACAGCTTCCCGGTGCACCAGCCGACCGCCGCCGCGCAGAACGGGAACGCGAGCAGAAAGCCGCCGGTCGGGCCGAGCACGTAGGAGAGCCCGCCCTGCCCGTGCAGCAGCGGCAGCCCGAGGGCGGTCAGCGCGATGACGAGGCCGATGGCGAAGAATCCGCCCGTGGCTCCGAGAAACGCGCCGGCCAGCATGATGGCCAGGTTTTGCAGCGTGATCGGAACCGGTGTAAAAGGAAGCGGAATCTTGATCATGCTCATGACGATGAACAGGGCGGCGAACAGCGCCACATGGACAATGCCGCGAATCGGAAGGTTCATGATTGCTTTTTCACCCCTTAATTGTTAACCTTATTATGGACTTGCGGTTAACCATTTCGCATTGTAGCACGTTTGAATCCGAAGGTACAGGGGTTTGATGAAAAAAATGGCGCGGGCGGAACCTTTTCGGATTTGCGGGGGGAGCGTGGAGGCGGAAGGCGGGCGCACGCTGCTGAGGGTCGACCGGCTCGAGATCGCGCCGGGCGAATGGGTGCACGTCGCCGGGCCGAACGGCAGCGGCAAGAGCACGCTGGCGAAGCTGATCGCCGGGCTCATCCCGTCGGCCGGGACCGGAACGACGTTCCGCGGCGGGATCAGCCGCGGTTTCGCGGGGGACCGGCCGATTCCCTTCGTCACGCAGGATCCGGAGGCGGCGATCGCCGGGTCGACGCCCTGGGAGGATCTCGCGCTGACCCTCGAGGCGCGGGGAATCGGCGGAGAGGAGGCGCTTCGCGAGATCGCGCGCCTGCTCCGGCTGTGCCGACTGTGGGAGCGGCGTTTCATGCCGGTGGAGCGGCTGTCCGGCGGGCAGAAGCAGCTCCTCGCCGCGGCGGGATGTCTCGCCTCCGGCGCGCCGCTCCTCGTGTTCGACGAGGCGGCATCGATGCTGGATGCCGCCGGCCGGGCGCTGGTGTTGGAGGGCGCGCGCCGGATGCGGGCGGCGGGCGCCGCCGTCGTCTGGATTACCCATTCGGCGGAAGACATCGACCGGGAAGACCGGGTGCTGGGGCTCAAGGACGGACAGATCGTGTTCGACGGGCCGGCGGAGGCGTTCTTCCTCGCAAAAGACGGGGGACCGAGTCCGTGCGAGCGGATCGGGTGCGGGGTGCCGCACGCCGTCCGGACGGCGCTCGCGCTGCGGAGATTCGGCCTCGGATTCGAGCCGCTGCCGCTCAAGCCGGAGGAGCTGGCGCGCGCGATCGCGGCGCTCGGCGATCTGCCGGAGGAGGCGGAGCGGTTCCTCGCGGAAGTTGCGGGCGAAGGCGCGCGTCCGGAGGGCGGAGGCGCATGTCCGGAGCGCGGGGGTGCGCCGCCCGCGGACGGAAGCCCCGGGGATTGGCGGATCGACGGGCTCACGGTGCGCCTCGACGGCGGCGCGGCCGCGCTGCGCGGGGTTTCGGCCGTCTTCCGCGCCGGACGCATCACGGCCGTCGTCGGGCCGAACGGCGCGGGAAAGACGACGCTGCTCGAAACGATGGCCGGGCTGCGCCGTCCGTCCGAAGGCGGCGTGACGCTCGGCGGCGTTCCGGTATGGGCAGGCGGCCGGCCGCGCCGCGACCGGCTGCTGCTGTTCGGCTTCGCGATGCAGCGGTCGGAGTCCGCCTGGTTTCGCGACACGGCGCGCGGCGAGCTGTACGATTCGATGCGGCCGTACGGGGTGCCGGCGGGCGAAAGGGAAGGGCGGGCGAAGGCGGCGCTTGCGCGGGCGGGGCTGACGGATGAGGCCGCGCTGGATCTTGCGCCGTGGACCCTGAGCGGCGGCGAGCAGCGCCGGCTGGCCCGGGCCTGCCTGGAGGCGGCGGGCGCGCCGTGGCTCATTCTGGACGAGCCGACGGCCGGGCTCGACGCCGCCGGAGCGGACGCGCTCCGCGCCTGGCTGGCGGCCCATCGCGCGGCGGGCGGCGGCGCGATCGTCGCGACGCACGATCTCGATGCGCTGTGGCCGGTCATCGACGACGTCGTCGTCCTCGCCGGCGGCACGATCCGCGAGGCGGCGCCGAAGGCGGTCTGGGCGAGGACCGTGCTGGAGGGCGGCAGCATCGTGCCGCCCGATGCGCTGCCGCAGGCGCTGCGGACGGCCGCGGCGCTGCGGGCGGCCGCGGTGCCGCGGGGCGAAGCCGCGTCGGCCGGAGCGGCATCTCCGGCCGGTGCTTCCGCGCGGACGCGCGAACCGGCGCCGGACGATGAGGCGGCCGCGACGGCGCCCGCGCCGCACCCGGATTCCGCCGGGCGCGGGAAGCCGGAGGCCGCCCTCGAGCGGCGCCTCGCCGAGCTCGACCCGCGCGCGCTCTGGGCCGCGTATCTGCTGACGGCGGCGGGCGTCCTCGCGGCGGACGGGCCGGCGGACACGGCGGCGGGCCTTGCCGTCGCGGCCGCCCTGATCCTGCCCGTCCGCCGGCTCCTGCGCCCGTACCGCGGCGCGATCGTCTGGTATCTCGCGTTCACCGCGGCGCTCGTGCTCGTCTCGGGCGCCTTCGCCCGGGATGCGGGCGCCGCGCGTGACACGGCGCTCACGATGCTGCGGCTTCTCGCGGTCATGCTGCTCGGCATGCCGCTGCTCGCGCTGATTGCGCCGTACCGGCTGCGGCAGGCCGCCGAGCGGCTGCTCTCGGCCGTCCGGCTGCCCGTGCGGACGGTCCGGGCTACGGGACTGGCGGTGTCTTTGCTGTTCCGCTTCATTCCGCTCATGTCGGCGGAATGGGGCCGGTTCGCGCGCATCGCCGTCGCCCGCGGCAAGCATCCGGTGCCTCCGGGCCGCGTTCCGCTCCGTGCGATGCCCGCCGCGCTCGCGCCGTTCCTGCTCGCGATGCTGCAGGCGGCCGAACGCGTGGCCGTTTCGCTTGCGCTGCGCGGGTTCGGAGGCGGCGAACGGCCGGCCGCGCCGGCGCTGCCGATCCGCTTCACGCGCCGCGATGCGGCGCTCGTCGCCGGCGCCGCCGCGCTCTTCGCGCTGCTCCGGTTCGTCGATGCGGCCGTCTGAGCCGTCCGGCCGCGCCTGCTGCTTCGGCGTCCGAAAAAAACCGCGGGCCGCGCGGCGGGAGGTCCCGTTCCGCGCGGCCCCGCTTCGGCCGGTCAGAACCAGCCGGAGCGCAGCACGATGACCAGCAGGATGAAGAGAACCAGGATGACACCGGTGCTCGTCTTCAGGAAACCGCCGTAACCGCCTGCGTAGCTCATGAACATTGTCCCTCCCGTCGGTTATTCGTGTGATCCCCGGATCACAGTTGCAGTCTATGCCCCCGGACGCCGCGACTTTTGGACATTTGTCCGGGTTGCGGCGGATTTGCGCGAACGCCCGGATGGGCGGACGACACCCGGATGCATCCGCCTCGGGTCCGCGCTGCATAGAATTGTCACATATCGGATACAATTCGGAGGGGCCGTCCCGTAGCGGAACGGCGTACGAATCCGCTATAATTTCGGGTAGAACACGGGACCGCGGAACCCGTTCCGGCGGCCCGGAACCCGGGAGTGCATGCCATTGACCGTAACCGACGTATCGCAAATTCCTGCCGATTTGTTCATTCTCGGCTGCGTATTCATCCTGCTCATTTTCTCGCTGCTCAGCCTCGGCATTCTCCGCATGTTCCAGCAGCGGTTCCGCGCGGGTTGGATTTCGTTCGGAGGGGCTGTCGTCAGCGCGATCATTTTCTTTCTGATCCTCGACCGGTGGTACGTCTGAACGCCGTCCGCGCGCGGCACGTCGCCCCCGTCGGCCCGGAGCGCAGGCTCCGGCGGCGGGGGCTTTCCTCTTGCGCGTCGTCCGGCCGCCGTGCGCCTGCATGATTTTGTCGGGCACGGCAGCGAAACCTTTTCATCGATATGGCGTCTATTGTGTTGTGCCGGAAAATAAAGCGCGGATTGCGAAGGAGTAGAAAAGGATGAAACACGCGAAGCACAAACCGTTCGTCATTGCCATCCTCCCGATCATCGCCTTCATGTTGTTCCTTCCCGCCGCATCCGTCCGCGCCGAATTGCCTCCGGCCGGCGTTCACGTGCTGGAGCTGGCCAGGGACAGCGACATCATGCGGTTTGACGGCAAGGAAATCCGGAGCGTGCAACCTGTCGTCTACGTGGAGGGCAGGGTGTATGTCCCGCTCAAATCGATCGCGCCGATGTTCGGTTTCAAGATCGGTTATGATGCGAACACGCGGGAAACGGTGGTGAAATCGGAGTCGCTCGAGTTCCGATTCCGGGACGGAAGCCCGGTCGTCAAGGTGAACGGTACCGACGTGCAGGCTGCGGGGCCGTCCTTCATCCGGAACGGCTACATGATGGTGCCGCTCCGGACGTGGGCGAACCTAACGGGAGCCCGGATCGGGATGTCCGGCGGCGGCATTACGCTCCAATGGGGCGTCACCGGACCGATCGCCGCATTCGAGATCGGGCCGGAGGAAATCCACGCCGGACAGACTCAGGTCGTCTACACGGACAGGGCGAGCCATCCGATGGGACTTGAGATCGTACAGGAAATCTGGGAAGGGCGTCGGGACATTTTTCCCGAACCCGGAACCTATACCGTGACGCGCCGGGTGATGGACGCGGAAGGCCGCTGGAGCGAGCCTTATTCGGTCACCGTGAAGGTGCTGCCGCCGAATCTTCCGCCGGTCGCGGATTTCACGACCGACAAGCAGGCGTACCGGATCGGCGAGCCCGTGCACTATACGGATCTCAGCAGGGACGACGAAAACGCGATCGTCCGCCGCACCTGGACCGGCAACGAGCAGGTCTTCTTCGAGCCCGGCGAGAAGCGGATCGAGCTGGAAGTGGAAGACCGGCACGGCCTGACGCATCGGGTGTCGAAGACGATCACGATCCTGGACGAAGTGCTGTATACGCGAGAGGAGTACTACCGGCTGTTCACCGGGATCGGCGAAAAATATGCGATCTCGCCCGGCGAGGCGCTGACGTTCGAACCGGTGGAGTACCAGATCGAGAAGGGCGACATGCGGCTGCTCAAGAGCAACAGTCCGGAGTTCCTGAAGTCGGTCGGCGTCGCGTACGACACGGTCCAGAACGGCCGGGTGCGGCTCCTCATCTACAACCAGAGCTCGATGCCGCACAACGTCAAGATGTACCTCATCGCGACGAACGTCGATTCCGCCGCCGCGGAGGTGGCCGTCGGCGCCCACGGCGTCGGCGGACCGGCCACCTATTCGGCGACCGCGGGCAAGATGTCGACGGTCCGCTATCTCGACGCGGTCAGCCGGGGCGTCTCCGGCGAGACGGTGCGCATCCCGCCCAAGGAATCCGTCGTGCTGCTGGCCGACAAGCTGTCCGCCGCGCCGCTCAAGCCGAATCAGGTCATCTCCGCCTATGCGGAGATTCAATCGAACCGAACGATCCGCTATCGCATCGTGGTCGTGCCGGAGGGGGTTGATCCGCTGAAGTCGCTCGAGACGCTTCCGGTTCTGGACCGCGACGGCGTCCACGTGCGCGGCACCTTCGACTACGCCGACCGCACGATCACGGTCGCCGGCCAGCTCGGGCGGACGAAGCAGCGGCTCGTGTTCGGCGACGGCAAATATGATCCGTACCTGTACGGCATCGACGACAACACCGGGCTGAACGAGCTCAACCTCGGGAACTATGGCGTGCTGTATCGCCTGAAGCTGAACGTCGCGCCGCGCACGCTCATCTCGCTCAATCCGCGCGGCGGCCATTACTCGGGGGCGTTCGCCGTGAACGGCCGGATCGTTGAGGTGACGAAGGGCAGCATCCTGAAACATCAGGGAGAAGCCGTCGTGCTCCACCGGACCGGCCACTACGCCGAGACGGTCGAGCTGCTGTTCACGCCGGCAAACGGCAGCAACCTGCCGATTGCCCTCCTGTTCGAGCCGCTGCCGGAAGAACGGTCGTGAGGGGACCGCGGAGAACGCGGATTTGACGCGGCGGCCGTTTTCGGGCATGATGGAAGGGAGCAACCCTTCCGGAGGTCGGACCCTTGAACACGGATGACATCATTCGGAAGATGGCGAGCCGGGGATTGCGCATCACGGAGCAGCGGCGGACGCTCGCGAAGCTGTTCGCCGACACTCCCGGCTATCTGTCGCCGAAGGACGTCTACGACTACATGGGGAGGTTCTATCCGGGCCTTTCCTTCGATACCGTCTACCGCAATCTGCGGCTGCTCGACGAGCTGGGCGTGCTGGAGCAGGTCGTCTTCGAGGACGGCGTGAAGTTCAAACTGCACTGCCGCGAGCACGACCATCATCACCATCTGATCTGCCTGCACTGCGGCAAGACGTATCCGCTGACCCACTGCCCGATGGAGGCGACGGTCGTGCCCGACGACTTCGTCATCGTGAAGCACAAGTTCGAAGTGTTCGGCTACTGCGGCGCCTGCGCGAAGGAAGAGGCGGCGGCCGCCGACGGCCGCTGACGGCGGGATGGACCGGACATGCGCGCGGTGCTGAAGGCGTTCATTCTGTTTTACCGCCGCTTCATCTCGCCGCTCAAGCCGCCGACCTGCCGTTTCCATCCGACCTGCTCGCAATACGCGCTCGAAGCGATCGAGACGCACGGCGCGCTGTACGGAAGCTGGCTCGCGATCCGGCGCATCCTGCGCTGTCATCCGTTCCATCCGGGCGGCATCGATCCCGTGCCGCCGCCGAGGAAACCGCGCTGAACAGGCCGACGTCATCCCCGCCGGGGCGAACCGGGGGGCGTAAGCTTTCCGCACCGTGCGTTCCGGAGCGGCCGGACCGGCGGCTTGACAAGGCGGGCCGTGATCCGGTAGGATAATGGACAACCCTTCCATATTCCGGATCCGATGAACGGATGAGTACGGAGACGCCGCCCATTCCAGAGAGCCGGGGGAGCTGCGAACCGGCATGGCGCGGGCTCCGGAAGATGGTCCCGGAGGATTCCGCTTCGAGCGGACCGGAACCGTTGGCCGGTTTCGCAAGGGGCGGACGTGTTCCGCGTTAAGGATGACGAGCTTCCGATCCGGCCCCGGAGCGGATCGGGAGGAAATTGGGTGGTACCACGTGAGCGGATGCTCTCGTCCCATGGCGGGCGGGAGCTTTTTTGCATGTCCGAAGGTCGAAACGTTGCAGGAGGGAATTCGGTATGGCGAATGCGGAGAAGACCTTCTATATCACGACGCCGATCTATTACCCGAGCGACAAGCTGCATATCGGGCACGCGTACACGACCGTCGCGGCCGACGCGATGGCGCGCTACAAGAGGCTGCGCGGCTACCGCGTCCATTTCCTGACGGGAACGGACGAGCACGGGCAGAAGATCGAGCGCCGCGCGCGGGAGCGCGGGATGGAGCCCAAGGCCTTCGTCGACGGCATCGTGGCCGGCATCCGGGAACTGTGGAGCAAGCTGGACATCTCGTACGACGATTTCATCCGCACGACCGAAGATCGGCACAAGCGGGTCGTCGAGAAGATTTTTGCGCGGCTCGTCGAGCAGGGGGACATCTACAAGGGCGAATACGAGGGCTGGTACTGCACGCCGTGCGAATCGTTCTTCCTTGAGCGCCAGCTCGTGAACGGCAATTGTCCGGACTGCGGACGGCCCGTCGAGCTGGTGAAGGAGGAGTGCTATTTCCTGCGGTTGGGCAAATATGTCGACCGCCTGCTCCAATACTACGAGGAGAACCCCGGCTTCATCCAGCCGGAGTCGCGGCGGAACGAGATGATCAACAACTTCATCAAGCCCGGGCTCGAGGACCTCGCGGTCTCGCGCACGACGTTCGACTGGGGCATCCGGGTGCCGGGCGATCCGAAGCACGTCATCTACGTCTGGATCGACGCGCTGTCGAACTACATCACGGCACTCGGCTACGGATCCGACGACGACTCGCTGTTCAGGACGTTCTGGCCGGCGGACGTCCATCTCGTCGGGAAGGAGATCGTCCGCTTCCACACGATCTATTGGCCGATCATGCTGATGGCGCTCGGCCTGCCGCTGCCGAAGAAGGTGTTCGGCCACGGCTGGTTCCAGACGAAGGAAGGGAAAATGTCGAAGTCGAAGGGCAACGTGATCGACCCGGTCGTGCTGATCGACCGATACGGCCTCGATCCGCTGCGCTACTGGCTGCTTCGCGACACGCCCTTCGGCTCGGACGGCGTGTTCACGCCCGAGAGCTTCGTCGAGCGGATGAATTACGACCTTGCGAACGACCTCGGCAACCTGTTGAACCGGACCGTCGCGATGATCGAAAGGTATCTCGGCAGCGTCGTGCCGGCGTACGAGGGGCATGTGACGGCGTACGACGCTCCGCTCGAGGAGGCCGCGCGGGAGGCGGTCGAGGCGATGGAAGCGGCGATGGAGCGGATGGAATTTTCCGTTGCGCTCGCGGCGATCTGGCAGTTCGTCGGCCGGACGAACAAATACATCGACGAGACGATGCCCTGGGTGCTCGCGAAGGACGAGGCGAAGGCGCGCGAGCTGAAGTCGGTGCTGTACCATCTCGCCGAGTCGCTGCGCATCATCTCGATCCTGATCCAGCCGTTCCTGACGCGCGCGCCGAAGGAAATGTGGCGGCAGCTCGGCATCGAACAGGGGCCGCTGACCGAATGGGATACGGTCCGGAAATTCGGCACGCTTCCCGCCGGCACGAAGGTCGTGAAGGGCGATCCGCTCTTTCCGCGGTTGGACGTCGAGGCGGAGGTGCGGTACATCGCCTCCGTGATCGCCGGGAAGCCTTCGGACGGGACCGCTTCGGCGGCGGATGCGGCTTCCGGAGGCGAAGCAGCGGGCGCCGGTTCCGGCGGCGGGCGGCCGGAAGCCGGCGGACAGGCTCCGGCCGGGAAGCTGGAGATCTCCATTGACGATTTCGCGAAGGTGGAGCTGCGCGTGGCGGAGGTTGTCGCCGCCGAGCGCGTGAAGGGCGCCGACCGGCTGCTCAAGCTCCAGCTCGACCTCGGCTCTGAACGGCGTCAGGTCGTCTCCGGCATCGCCGAGCACTATCGGCCGGAGGAACTCGTCGGACGCAAGCTCGTCCTCGTGGCGAACCTGAAGCCTGCGAAGCTGAGGGGAGAACTTTCGCAGGGCATGATCCTGGCCGCGTCCGAAGGCGACCGGGTCAAGGTCGTCGAGGTGCCGAAGGAGATGCCGAACGGCGCGATCGTGAAGTGACGGGAGCATGGATTTGGATACGGGCAGGCCGTGACCGCCGCTTTCCGGGCGGAGGGCCTGCCCGTTTCTTGTTGACAGCCCGGAGGGGGACGGATATACTTACATCGTAATAGTTACGATTACGATTAAGAGAAAGAGCAGCGGGATGGGAGTGGTTTGCGACATGAGGCGTGCCGGGACTGGCTTTGGAAATGGCAGGCTGTTCCGGTTCACGGCGGCCCTGCTGGCGGCGGCGATGCTGACGGCGGGCTGCGGCGGAGCGGGAGGAGGAACAGGGGGCGCCCGGACGAACGGTCCGGAAGCCGGCGGCGGAGACGGTTCCGCGGCGGACGGCAGACCGGTCGTCGTGACGAGCATCTATCCGCTGTATTTTCTCGCGTCGGGCATCGGCGGAGCGCTCGCGGATGTCGCAAACCTCGTGCCGGCGGGCGTGGAACCGCATGACTGGACGCCGAAGAGCCGTGATCTGGCGCGCATCGCGGGGGCCGACCTGTTCCTTGTCACCGGTACGGGGTTCGAGGGTTGGACGGACGAACTGCTGGAAGGGATCGGGGCGGACGCCGGCGTGCTCATCGCGGAGGCCGGCGCGGGGATCGAACTCATTCCGCTGGAGCCGGATGCCGGAGCGCACGGCCGGGATCATGAACAGGGCGGACACCGGAACGGACACGGGCATGAAGGTGCCGTCGATCCGCATATCTGGGTCAGTCCGAAGTCGATGCTGAAGATGGCGGAAAACGTGCGGGACGCGCTGATCCGGGTCGATCCGGAGCACGCGGACGCCTATGAAGCGAACCACCGGGCGCTGGCCGGACGCCTCGAGGCGCTCGATCAGGCGTACGAGCGCGGGCTTTCCGGCCTCAGCCGGCGGGACATCGTCGTCTCCCACCGCGCGTTCGCCTATCTTTGCCGCGATTACGGTCTGAACCAGATCGCCGTCATGGGGCTCAATCCGGAGGAGGAACCGAAGGCGCAGGATCTGAAGCGGATCGTGGCATTCGTGCGGGAGAACGGCATCCGGTACATTTTCTTCGAGGAGCTCGTCTCGGACCGGCTCGCGCGCACGCTGGCGGAGGAGGCGGGCGCGGAGACGCTCGTCCTGAATCCCGTCGAGGGGCTGACGCCCGAACAGGAAGCCGCAGGCGAAGATTTTGTGACAATCATGGAGAAAAATTTGCAAAACCTGATCAAAGCTCTACAATGAATCTTGAAGCGGCCGGCCGACGGAAGGGCCGGTTCCGCATCCGGAAGAAGGTGAAGCGCCGTGACGACCGGAGCAGGTCCGGCCGACGCCGGCTGCCATCAGCCGGTCATTGAACTTGAGGACGTCTCGTTCGCCTACGAGCGGCGCCCGGTCATCGAGCACCTGAACTTCACCGTGCGGGAGCGGGATTTTGCGCTGCTCACCGGCCCGAACGGCGCGGGCAAGACGACGCTGCTCAAGCTGATTGTCGGTCTGCTCGAGCCGGACGCCGGCGAGATCCGCCTGTTCGGCGAGCCCGCCCGCCGTTTCCGGCGCAGGGAACGGATCGGCTACGTGCCGCAGAAGAGCGCGTTCAATCCGCTGTTCCCCGCGACGGTGCGCGAAGTCGTGCTGTCCGGCCTGTACGGGCGGCACCGGCTGTTCCGCCGCCTGACGAAGGAGGATTACCGGAGGGCGGAGGACGCGATGCACGCGCTGGGCATCGCGGATCTGGCCGGCAAGCGGATCGGCATGCTTTCCGGCGGGCAGCAGCAGCGGGTGTTTCTCGCGCGCGCGCTCGTGAACAACCCCGGGCTGCTCATCCTCGACGAGCCGACGGTCGGCATCGACGCGGAGACGCAGGAGAGTTTCTATCATCTGATCCGGCACATGCACCGGCATCACAACATCACGTTCCTGATGGTGTCCCATGACCGGGACCGGCTGGGCGATTATCTGGAGGGCGAACCCGCCGCGGTGGCGGGAAGGCTGAAATTCTATGTCCGCCACTCGCATGATCGGACGGACTGCGGGGAGACGGATTTGACCCACAGCCTGCGGGCATACCGCCGCGAGGCGGACGAGCCGGCCCTCGTCCGCTGACCGGGCGGGCCGATACGGGAGGGACGCATCGGCTTGGATTTGCTGACGATGGAATTTTTCCGGCGCGCGCTGATCGGCGGTGCGCTGATCGCGGCCTCCGGCCCGCTGCTCGGGCTGTTCCTCGTGCTGCGCCGGCTCTCGATGATCGGCGACACGCTGTCGCACGTCTCGGTCGCCGGCGTCGCGGCGGGTTACCTGCTCGGACTCGGGTCGCCCGCGGCGGGCGGCATGGCGGCGGCGCTGCTCGCGTCGCTCGCCGTCGAGCGGCTGCGCAGGGCGTACAAGACCTACGCCGAGCTGTCGATCGCGATCCTGATGGCGGGCGGCATCGCGCTCGCGTCGCTCCTGTTCTCGCTCGACAGGGGATTCGGCGTGAACATCACGAGCTATCTGTTCGGCAGCATCTATACGCTGAACGATGCGGATCTGACGGCGATCGCCGCCGTGACGGCCGTCGTGCTGGCGGCGGTTGCGCTGCAATACAAGGAATGGTTCCTGATGACGTTCGACGAGGACGCCGCAGCGGTCGGGGGACTGCCGGTCCGGGCGCTCAATCTCGGGATGAGCGTGCTGACCGCCCTCGTCATCGGCGTCTCGATCAAGATCGTCGGCGCGCTGCTCGTATCCGCGCTGCTGACGATTCCCGCCGCGTGCGGCCTGCTGGCCGCGCGCAGCTTCCGCCAGTCGGCGCTGCTTGCGGTCGGCGTCGCCGAGGCGGCGATGCTCGCCGGTCTGCTCGCCGCGGGCTTCTGGAACCTTGCGCCCGGGGCGACGGTCGTCCTGCTCCTGATCGCCGTCCTGCTCGCGACGCTCATCTTCAGGCGCAGGCCCCGCCTGTAAATCGAAGGGAGGTTCTCCGCCATGAACCTGAACGTCTGGATCGCGCTCGGCGCCGGCTTCGCATCGTTCGTCTCGCCGTGCTGCCTGCCGCTGTATCCGTCCTATCTGTCCTATATCACGGGCATATCGGTGAGCGATCTGAAGGAAGGCAGCAAGCCGCGCGAGATGCGGATCCGGATGGCGGTGCACACGCTCTTCTTCCTGCTCGGTTTCTCGGTGGTGTTCTACACGCTCGGCTACGGCGTCAGCGCGTTCGCCGACTTCTTCTACGAACATTCGGATCTCATCCGGCAGATCGCGGCGCTCATCGTCATTCTGATGGGCCTGTTCCTGGCCGGCATCTTCCAGCCGAAGGCGCTCATGCGGGAATACAGGTTCCGCTTCGGCGGGAGGAAGGCCGGGCTCCTCGGTTCGTTCATCTTCGGCCTCGGCTTCTCGATGGGCTGGACGCCGTGCGTCGGGCCGATCCTGGCGGCGATCCTCGGACTGCAGGCGACGTCGCCCGGCTCCTGGTTCGCGATGACGACGGCGTACGCGGCCGGCTTCGCCATACCGTTCTTCATCCTCGCGTTCTTCCTCGGATCGGCGCGGGCGTTGCTCCGCTATTCGAACGCGGTGATGAAGACCGGCGGCGTGCTGCTCGTCGTGCTCGGCATCACGCTGTTCACGGACCAGTTGACGCGCATCACCGTCTATCTGAACTCGATCACGCCGGATTGGCTGAAGTTTTAATGAAGAAACCCGCGACCGGTTGGTTTCGGGGTCACGTCAACACGTTGGCGCCGTTGGAAGGAACGGAGCCGACGTGTTCCTTTTTTTCAGGAAACGCCCTGCGTTTCCCGGCAACCGTTTTTTCGGGCGCAAACGATTCTCCCGTGACCTTCCCGACGCTTATGTCATATAACGGATACTGCCCGGATCCCCCATGACCCGGACGATTGCGCAAACTGGCGAATTCCCTCCGGATATGATACAATGTTTACTCGTCCGGAACCGCTGCGCGAGCTGCGGGCCGGCGCGACGGGGGATTCGAGGAGGTTGCCGATGGCCACGCCGAGCATGGAAGATTATCTGGAACGGATCTACCGGCTGATTGACGAAAAGGGCTATGCCCGCGTCTCCGACATCGCGGAGGGCCTGGACGTCCATCCGTCGTCCGTCACGAAGATGATCCAGAAGCTCGACAAGGATGAATATCTGATCTACGAGAAATACCGCGGTCTCGTGCTGACGGCGAAGGGCAAGCGGATCGGCAAGCGGCTCGTCGACCGGCACAAGCTGCTCGAGCAGTTCCTCGGCATGATCGGCGTCCGGGAGGAGAACATCTACCGCGACGTGGAAGGCATCGAGCATCATCTGAGCTGGGACTCGATCACGTGCATCGAGACGCTTGTCGAATATTTCAAGCGCGACCCGAAGCGGCTGGAGGATCTGGCCGCCGTAAGGCGCGAACTGGAGAGCGAATGAACGTTTCAACCTAATCATACAAACAAAAGGCGACCCGCGATCGGGCTCTGTGTCCCGACCGCGGGTCGCCGGTTTTTCGGGGATCAATGGTATTTCGGCCGGTTCCCGTCGTCGTCCCGTCCGCCTTCGATCACCCGGAACGGCAGGGCCTTGCGGCGGGAGAAAGCGCCGGCGCCGGAACCGGTCTTCCGCCGGTCGCGGGCGGGCGGCTGCGGCGCCCGGTACCGGCGCTTGCGGAAGCGGTCCGGGGGGAAACGGTAGAGCAGATACACGATGCCGAACACGGCGGCGGGAATGATGAGCAGGGCGGGACGCTCCCGGAGCGTCGCGACGATGCCGACCGCGGCGAGCGTCAACAGGACGGCCGCAAGCGGGGTGATTTTTCCGCGCATGGGCGTTCCCCCTTCGTCTTCATGCATTGGCGGCGGCGGCCGGTTCCGGCCGCTCCGCGTAGCGCGCGTCGAGTTCGCGCATCCGCCGGAACGACGCGATCGAGACCTCGACCTGGTCGTCCGTCGGCTCCTTCGTCGTCAGGAGCTGCAGCCACAGACCGGGATAGCCGAGATACCGGAGCACGGGAATGTTGCGCACCGCGTTCGTGAACCGGAGCACCTCGTAGGATACGCCGAGCACGACGGGCAGCAGCAGGATGCGGATGTAAATGCGCTCCCAGATGCCGTTCCATTCGAAGATCGGCATCGAGTAGAGGATGACGCCGACGATGACCGACAGCACGATGAAGCTGCTGCCGCACCGGTAATGGAGGCGCGAATATTTCTGCACGTTCCGCACGGTCAGTTCCTCCCCGGCCTCGTAGCAGCTGATCACCTTGTGCTCCGCGCCGTGGTATTGGAACAGGCGCTTGATGATCGGCGTGAACGAGATCGCGTACAGATAGCCGATCAGGAATAGGATTTTGATCAGGCCTTCGATCAGGTTGTGCAGCACGATATTGTCAAAGGATTTTTTGAACAAAAGCTCTTCCACGGCAGCGGGCACGGCGGTGAAGAACAGCTTGCCGAGCGCGAACGATATGACTCCCGCGGCCGCGACGCCGAAGATCATCGAGAGGCTCCAGATTGACTCTTTTTTCCCGTCCGCGGGGTTCGTCTCCGCGCCTTCTTCGCCGGCCTCGTCCTCCGCGTACCGTTCGATCGAAAAATTGAGGTGCTGCGAACCCTTTGCGCTCGCGTCGATCAGCCCGACGATGCCCCGGATGAACGGAACCTTGAGCAGCGCCTTCACCCACGGTTTGGTCGTCTTCGGCACTTCGAAAAAGACGATGTCGTTGTTTTTGCGGCGGACCGCCGTCACGTTCACGTGTCTGCCGGAGAACATGACGCCTTCGATCACGGCCTGGCCGCCGTACAGAACGGGCTTGTCTTGCGGCAAATCGCGTTCCACCTTTCCATGGCGACACCGAAATGGGATGCAGCATCATTGTACTTGATTCGGGCCGCGATTGCCACTGCCAAAGGGAGCACGGCGGGAAACGGCGGTGCGGCGGGACGGGAATGGAGGCGCGGCGGAAAAGGCATACTACATTTCCGCATGCAGCAATGCCGGAAAGGAGGTTCCGTCCGTGGCCGGCATCTGGCACGAAGCCCGCAACCGCAGGCGCAGCGGCGGGACAAACCCGTGGACGCACGCGGCTTCCGTCGGGTTCTGGGCCGGGCTGATCTGGGGACTGATCCATTGGCTGTGCGAGCTGCTCAGATTCACCTCCGTCCACGTCGGATACTGGATCGAGCCGTTCTTCCTGCGGAAGTTCCTTGTCTCGCCCGCCGGACACGCGGCCGGCATCGCGTCGTTCATCGTGTTCTCCGTCGCGGCGGCGCTCCTGTACCGGGCCCTGCTCATCCGGTTCCGCGGTCCCTGGGCAGGCATCGTCTACGGCACGGCCTGGTGGGCCGCCATATTCGGAGGGCTGGGTCCGCTCTTCGGGATGACCGCCCCGCTCACCCGGATCGGCTGGAACACGATCTGGACGGAATGGAGCATCCACATGCTGTGGGGGCTTTTCATCGGCTATTCGATCGCCTTCGAATTTCATGATTCGGCGGGCGGCGAACGTGCGGACCATGACGGCAGGCGCGGGGCCGGAGACGGCGAACCCGCGGCGGCGGGTTGAGGAGGCATCGACGGGTGGCCGCTGCCCGTCGACGGCTTCCGTGAGGGCGCAAGGCCCGGGCGCGAGAGGCCCGGGCCTGCGAGGAGGTTTGGGATGAATCGGCGGACCCATGGTCCGTGGAGCGACTGTCCGGAGGCACGGAAAACAGGCAGGGGCCGGCGGGACCCGGGCGAACGCCCGGGCTTTGCGCTTGGAGCCGCCGCATCCGTGCCGTCCTGTGACGCCGGGTCCCGACCGCTTCTCAAAAGTGCCCGGATTGTGATAAAATGTCTTGTATCTTTGCGCAGGATGCATGCGAGAGGTGCAACATGCCCAAAATTTTGGTGCTGAACGGACCGAACCTGAACATGCTCGGCGTCCGGGAACCCGATGTCTACGGGACGGTCACGCTCGAGTCGATCGAAGCGTCGCTGCGCGAGGCGGCGGCCAGGCTCGGTGTCGAGATCGAATGCTTCCAGTCGAACCACGAAGGCGCCCTGATCGACCGGATCCATGCGTCCTTCGGGCGGGTGGACGGCATCCTGATCAACCCGGGCGCGCTGACGCACTACAGCTACGCGCTGCGCGACGCGCTCAGCGCCGTCGCGCTTCCGGTCGTGGAAGTGCATCTGTCGAACATCCACAGGCGCGAACCGTTCCGGCACGTCTCGGTCATCGCGCCGGTCGCCGTCGGCCAAATCGCCGGCTTCGGCGCGTTCGGCTACGAGCTGGGGCTGATGGCGCTTGTCCGGGAGATCGGGGCGCGGGCCGGTTCCGGGCGCGAAGGGGCGTGAAGCGATGAACACGGGCAGACGGATCACCGCGCTGCGCGCGGAGATGGAGAAGGCCGGCGTCGAGGCGATGCTCGTCGCTTCCGGCGTCAACCGCCGCTACCTGAGCGGCTTTACGGGCACGAGCGGCGCGCTGCTGTTCACACCCGGCGGCCAATATCTGCTAACGGACTTCCGCTACATGACGCAGGCGCCGGCCCAGGCGCCCGATTACCGGGTCGTCGAGCACGCGCCGGAGATGATGGACACCGTGAAGGAATTGCTCGCCGAAGCGGGCGTGAAGAGGCTCGGCTTCGAGGAGCGGCACGTCTCGTACGCCGACTGGGCGTCCTGGTCGAAGAAGCTTGCGCCGGTCGAGCTCGTGCCCCTGGACGGGCTTCCCGAGAAGCTCCGGGTGAGGAAGGACGAGGACGAGATCGCCGTGATCCGGCAGGCGGCGAAGCTTGCGGACGCGGCCTACGCGCACATCCTCCATTTCGCCCGTCCGGGCGTGACCGAACTGGATCTGGCCGCCGAGCTGGAGGCGTTCATGCGCAAGAACGGCGCCTCCGGCCCGACGTTTGACACGATCGTCGCTTCCGGCGAGCGGTCGGCGCTGCCGCACGGCGTCGCCGGCACCCGCAAGCTGCAGCCGGGCGAGTTCGTGACGTTCGATTTTGGCGCGCTCTATCAGGGATATTGCTCCGATTTGACGCGCACGATCGTCGTCGGCGAGCCGACCGACCGGCACCGGGAAATCTACGGGATCGTGCTCGAGGCGCAGGAGCACGCCCTGGCCAACATCCGGCCGGGCATGACGGGACGCGAGGCGGACGCCTTGACGCGGGACGTCATCGCAAGGTATGGTTATGGTGAGTTTTTCGGACACGGCACGGGCCACGGCATCGGTCTGGAAATCCACGAGGCGCCCAGACTGTCGCGGCACAGCGACGCGGTGCTCGAACCCGGCATGGTCGTGACCGTCGAGCCCGGCATCTACATTCCGGGTTTCGGCGGCGTGCGGATCGAGGACGACGTCGTCATCACCGAGTCCGGTATCGAGGTCTTGACCTCATCCCCGAAAGCGTTTTTCGCGACGGGATAGGCTTACAGGCTATAGGGCCGGCGGAGCCGGCGCAAATGTGCAGGGAGGAAGAGAACCGTGATCAACGTCAACGATTTCAGAACCGGTCTTACGATCGAAGTGGACGGCGAAATCTACTCCGTCCTCGAATTCCAGCATGTGAAGCCGGGCAAGGGCGCGGCGTTCGTCCGCTCGAAGCTGAAGAATCTGCGCAACGGAAACCTCGTGGAAAAGACGTTCCGCGCGGGCGAAACCGTGAACCGGGCGCAAATCGAGAACCGCGAGGTGCAGTACCTGTACAATTCCGGCGACGAATACGTCTTCATGGACAACGAGACGTTCGACCAGTTCACGCTCGACCGGAAGCAGCTCGAATGGGAAATCAACTTCCTGAAGGAAAACATGAACGTCAACATCCAGTTCTATCAGGGCGAGATCATCGGCATCAGCCTGCCGAACAGCGTTCCGCTCAAGGTCGTCGAGACGGAGCCCGGCGTCCGCGGCAACACGGCCACGAACGCGACGAAGAACGCGAAGCTCGAGACCGGGCTGATCGTGCAGGTGCCGCTCTTCATCAACGAAGGCGACGTGCTCCTGATCGATACCCGCGAAGGCAAATACATTTCCCGCGCGTAAAGCTTCGGGGACGGGCCGTCCGGAAAAGCCGGACGGCTTTCTCGTGCGTTCCGGAAGCTTCGCCCGCCGGCGGCGTCCGCGTCCACGGCGACGCGCGCAGGGTACGGGAGGCGGCCGGAGCGCGATGAATTTTGATCTATGCCGCGCATGCGCCTGATGTTATAATATTGAACTGTATGTTCATGCGATTGATTCGATAGGAGTGAGACGGCTTTGTCGTTGATCGTGATGAAATTCGGCGGCAGCTCGGTCGGCACGCCCGAACGGATGCGGCGCGTCGCGGAGCGCATCCTCGCGAGGCGCGCGGAGGGCCACGACATCGTCGTCGTCGTGTCGGCCATGGGCGATACGACGGACGATCTGATCGACCTTGCGAAACAGCTCAACCCGAACCCGCCGGCGCGCGAGATGGATATGCTGCTGACGACCGGGGAACAGGTGTCGATCGCCCTGCTGGCGATGACGATCCAGGCGATGGGAGGCGACGCGGTGTCGCTGACCGGCTGGCAGGCCGGCATCTCGACGGAGCCGGTGCACGGCCGCGCGAGGATCGCCGACATCGCGCCGAGCCGGATCCATGAGGGGCTCAAGGCGGGTCGCATCGTCATCGTCGCGGGATTCCAGGGCGTGACGGCGGACGGCGAAATCACGACGCTCGGCCGCGGCGGTTCGGACACGACGGCCGTGGCGCTGGCGGCCGCCCTGAAGGCCGATCTGTGCGAAATCTATACGGACGTCGACGGCGTCTACTCGACCGACCCCCGGATCGTGCGCAACGCCCGCAAGCTGGATGCCATCACCTACGACGAGATGCTGGAGCTCGCCCATCTCGGCGCGGCGGTGCTCCATCCGCGCGCCGTCGAATACGCGAAGCAGTACAATGTGACGCTCGTCGTCCGCTCGAGCTTCACGGACCGCGAAGGAACGCAAGTGAAGGAGGAAGCAGCGATGGAAAAGGGCATCGTCGTCCGCGGCATCGCCTATGACAAGAACGTGGCCCGCATCAGCATCATGGGCGTGGAGGACGTGCCGGGCGTGCTGGCGAAGGTGTTCGGCGCCCTCGCCGAAGCCGGCATCAACGTCGACATTATCGTGCAAAGCGGCGTGCAGGACGGCAAAGCCGATTTCTCGTTCACGGTCTCCGGCGAGGATGTGGACGCGGCGATGCACGTCATCGAACAGGTTCGGAGCATCGTTCCCTACCGCGAAGCGACGAGCGAGAGCGGCCTCGTGAAGGTGTCGATCGTCGGCGCGGGAATGGTGTCGAATCCCGGCGTCGCCGCGCAGATGTTCCAGACGATCAGCAGCCTCGGCGTCAACATCAAGATGGTGAGCACGTCCGAGATCAAGGTGTCCTGCGTCATCGGCCCGGAGAAGTTCGAGGATGTCGTCCGGGCGCTGCATACCGCCTACGGCCTCGACACGAACGAGGAGGCGTTCGTCGGCGGCCCGCAGGTGCGCCGCTGATCCCCGCATGATGCATGAAACCGTCCGCCTTGCGCAGCGGACGGTTTTTTCATGCCCGGGATCAGGTCACCCGGTCCGCGATGAACGTGAACAGCTTGTACAGGATGACGGTGATGCCGGCCGCCATGAGGGGGCCGACCGGAATGCCGCGCAGGAAGACGATCCCGAAGATCGAGCCGATGACCATGCCGACGATGAGGCGCGGGTCGAACCGGAGCATTTCCAGTCCCTTGCCGTTCACGTAGGTGGCGAGGGCGCCGCCGAGCAGCGCGAGCCATCCCGGCCAGGACGAGAAGGCGGCGAGCATTTCCTTCCATTGAATGCGCCCCGTCGCGAACGGCACGAGCACGCTGAACGTCAGGAACAGCAGGCCGAGTTCGAGCCCGCGCCGCTCGAGCAGCGGCAGGAACCGCTCCAGGTGGACGAGCTTGATGATCAGCAGCATGCAGGCGGCCGTCGAGATGATGGGACTTCGGCCGATGATGCCGATGATGATCAGGCCGACGAGGATGATTTCACCGGTCACGGACGCTCTCTCCCGAAGCCGCGGGGGTTTTCGGATGGCGCGGTTCATCGGCCTGCGGCGCCGCGCGCTCGGCGGCGGCGAAGCCGGCCGCCGGACCCGCGATCGGCGGCTTCGTTCCATTGTATGTCCAAGCCTCCGCCGGCATGCCTCTGCGGCCGGCTTCATCCCGGCGTTCCGGCCGGTTCGCGCATCCGCCCCGGTCAGGGCGCCGTTCGTCAAGCGAAGACATGGCGTCCATCCCGTCACATGCGGATTCTGCGCCGCGCGGTCCGTCACGGCCGGCCCGGCACGCCTCCGCCCGGATCGCGGAGCGTGCGGCGCGTCGGATTGCCGCCGCACCGGTCAAATCGCGTAGTCGCAGAACTCTGGCTCCCGCTGCAACATGAAGGTGTCGTTCCTCAGGGCCCGTCGCATCGCCTCCAGCGCCAGCACGTCGCCGGGAGCGATGTTGCCGAGGTGGACGTTCGGTCCGAGCTCGCGGATCAGAAACACCTGCTGCTCCTTCCGCGGCGCCTCCCACATGAGCCGGTCCGCGCGCGGAATCAGCCGGATGATCCGCTCGAACAGCGCCCGGTCCGGACGGCCGTCCCCGCCGAACAGGCCGACCGTGCCGGATTCCCGCGTCTCGATCGTCACGAGCTCGGCGCCCGCTTCCCAATCCGCTTCGGCCGTCGCCCGGAGCGCCTCCGGATCGATTGCCGAGCCTTCCGCCTTCTTTCCGTATTCCGCGAAAACCTTCAGCCCGCGCGCCCTTCCTTCGCGGATGAGCTCCGTCCGTCTTCTCCTCCCGAGTTCGATCGTCCCTTCCGACACTTCGACCCCGTCGAAGCCGAGGCCGCACACCGCGTCAAAGAACGCGGCCTCCGCACCCTGCCGGACCGCCGTCTCCAGCAGCGTGCCCCCGGGCATGACGGTGATGCCGTGCCGCCGGGCGTAGCCGATTTTCCTGAGCAGCAGTTCGTCCGGATAGAGCACGGACGTGCCGAACCCAAGCTTGATGACGTCGACGTAGGCGCCGGCCGAATCGATCAGGTCGCACCAGGCATGCCAGCCGAGGCCCCGGTCGATCACCATCGTCTTGCCGCCCGTTCGCGCGGAGGACGCCGCCGCGGATGCGGCGCCTCCCGCAGGATGCCTTGCGTCCGCGCGCCCGCCGGACGGGTCGCGCAGCTCGGGGATCCACGCCCCGTGTAGGGTCTGTCTCATGATCCGACTCTCCTTGCGTCGCTGATTTCGCGAGCAATATATGCGCAGGCGGGCGGGCGGGTGCCCGTCATGGGGAGGGACGACCCGTCATGAGGAGGGACGAGCCTGCATACAGTGTAGCGGACGGCCGCCGCAAGAACGCGGCCGGGCGGAGGTGGTCCGCATGATCGACCGATTCGTGCTCGCGATGGCGACGCTCCGGCTCCTGTCGGGAAGCATCGAGATGCTGGCGGCGCTCGTCATGCTCCGGCTCAACGAGGTGGACAAGGCGCTCGTCGTCAATTCGTCGCTCGCGCTGGTCGGGCCGTGCGTGCTGATCGCGACGACGGCCGTCGGGCTGGCGGGGCTGGCGGACAGGCTGTCTCCCGGGAAGCTCGCGTGGATCGCGATCGGCGTCGCCTGCCTGCTGATCGGCATCCTGAAGCGATAGCCCGGCCGGCCCGGCGGGACGGGCCTGGCATATTCCTCGTCTCGGGCGGCATATAGATGAGACAAGTACCGCAGCGGCAAGCGGACGAGGGGGGAACGCCATGCTCGACGGCTTGCTTGCGCTTCTGCCCGCGGAACTCGCCGCGCTGATCCGCGCCCTGCCCGCCTCCGTGCTGAACGGGCTCGAGGAGATCCGCGTCCGGCAGGACAGGCCGCTCGAGATCGGCCATGCCGGGGGCTTCGCCTATGTAACGCCGGCCGGAACCGTCACCACCGATCCGGCGGGCGGCTGGCGGCCGGACGCCGGATTGTGCGCCCGGCTCCTCGAGCGGATCACGAACCATTCGCTGTACGCGATGGAGGAGGAGCTGCGCCGCGGCTACGTGACGGTGGCCGGCGGCCACCGGATCGGCCTGGCGGGCAGGACGGTGCTCGAAGGCGGAGCCGTGCGGGGACTGCGCGACATCGGCGCCTTTAACATCCGGATCGCGCGCGAAACCAGGGGCGCATCCGCGCGGCTGCTGCCGCACATCGCCGACCGCGTGCGCCGCAGCGTGCTGTCGACGCTGATTGTCGCGCCGCCGCAGCAGGGGAAGACGACGATGCTGCGCGACATCATCCGGTCCGTCAGCTACGGCGATTGGCCGATGCCCGAGGCGCGGAGCTGGCCGGCGCGCAAAGTGGGCGTCGTCGACGAGCGGTCCGAGATCGCCGCATGCGTCCGGGGCGTGCCGGCGTTCGACGTCGGGCCGCGCACGGACGTGCTGGACGCCTGTCCGAAGGCGGAGGGCATGATGATGCTGCTGCGCTCGATGTCGCCCGAGCTGCTCGCCGTCGACGAGATCGGCCGGCCGGAGGACGCGGAGGCGATCCGCGAGGCGGCGCACGCGGGCGTGCCGGTCATCGCGACGGCGCATGCGAACGACCTGGAGGACGCGCGCGGCCGGACGACGATCCGCCGGCTCATCGACGAAGGCGCGTTCGCGGCCGTCGTCGAGCTGAGGCGGCGCGGCGCGGACATCGCGTTCCGCGTCGTGCGGCCGGGCCCGGCGGCGCGCGAGCCGACGCGCAAGGCGGGAGGCGCGGGAGCATGCTGAAGCTGGCCGGCGCGATGCTCGTGCTCGTATCCGGCACGCTGATCGGCTTCCGCCAGGCTGCCCGGTACGCGGACCGAACGGCGCAGATCCGCGATCTGCTCCACGCGCTGCAGCGGCTTGAGACCGAGATCGGCTTCGGCCACACGCCGCTTCCCGAAGCGCTCGGGCGGGCCGCCACGGGCGCGGCGGAGCCGGTCGCCGCGATCTTCATCCGCACGGCGGAGCGGCTTCGGGCGGACGGCGCCAGCGTCCGCGACGCCCTGCGCGCGGCGGTCGCGGAAGTCTGGCCCCGGACCGCGATGCGCGAACCGGAGCGGGCGGCGCTCACAAGGCTCGGCGACGCGCTCGGCATCAGCGACCGGGAGGACCAGATCCGGCATCTGCGGCTTGCGGCCGCGCTGCTTGCGGCGGAAGAAGCCGGGGCGCGGGACGAACAAATCCGGTACGGCAAGATGTGGAGAAGCCTCGGCTTCATGGCGGCGCTGCTCGTCGTCATTCTCATGTTGTAGCGGGAGGCCGGGCAATGGGTATCGACGTCAGCGCCATTTTCCAGATCGCGGGCATCGGGATCATCATCGCGATGATCCATACGGTGCTCAAACAGATGGGCAAGGAAGACATGGCGCACTGGGTAACGCTGATCGGATTCGTGGTCGTGCTGTTCATGGTCGTCCGGCTGCTGAACGATCTGTTCCGGGAGATCAAGGCGATCTTTCTGTTCCAGTAGCCGGCCAAGCACAATCAAGCGGGTGAACGCGCGTGGACATCATCCAACTCGTCGGACTCGGGCTGGTGGCGGCGGTGCTCATTCTCGTCGTCCGGGAACAGAAACCGTTGTTCGCGTTCCTCCTCGCGGCGTTCACCGGGCTGTACGTATTCCTCGAGCTGGCGGGACGGATCGAGGAAGTGATCGCGATGCTCCAGCGGCTGGCCGACCGTTCGGGCATTCCGAACGTCTGGCTCGAGACGGTGCTGAAGATCATCGGCATCGCCTACATCGCCGAATTCGGCGCGCAGATCGTGCGGGACGCGGGCCAGGAGAGCGTGGCGTCGAAGATCGAGGCCGCGGGCAAGGTGTTCATCCTCGTGATGGCCATCCCGATCATCGGCGCCATCATCGAGATGGTCATCGGGATGCTGCCCGAAGGGAGGTAAGGCGCGTGCGCCTGCTGCTGGCGCTCACCGTCCTCTGGCTCCTGTTCGCCGCCGCGCCGGCTTCGGCGATGCCCGGCGCGGAAGGCGCCGGACCGGAGGAAGACCGCGCGGACGGGGGACTCACGCGCCGGCTGACGGAGGAGCAGCTCGAAGCGATCGACACCGGCGCGATCGAGGCGTACTGGAACCGGCTGATGCGCGAATACGGCGGTTTCTTCCCGGACCGCAAGCCGCCGGGTTTTGCGGACCTCCTCAGGCCCGACGGCGAAACGCTCGACATCGGCGCCGCGCTGACCGGAATCGTCCGCTATCTGCTGTACGAAGTGATCCAAAGCGGACGGCTGATCGGCACGATCGTGCTGCTCACCGTGTTCTGCATGATTCTCGAGACCGTCCAGTCCGCGTTCGAGCAGGGGGCGGTCAGCCGGGCCGCCTACGCCGTCGCCTTCATGGTGCTGCTCGTGATCGCGGCGAACAGCTTCAACGAGGCGTTCGGCTACGCGCGGGAGGCGATCGGCGGCATGATCGAGTTCATGATCGCAATGGTGCCGCTCCTGCTCACGCTGCTCGCCTCGACGGGCAGCGTCGTCACCGTGACGGTCATGCATCCGCTCATCGTGTTCACGATCTACGCGGTCGGCACCCTGATCCAGGCGATCGTGTTCCCGCTGCTGTTCTTCTCGGCGGTGCTGCACATCGCAAGTTCCCTGTCCGAACGGTTCAAGGCGACGCAGCTCGCGGATCTCATGCGCGCGGTCGGCGCCGGAACGCTCGGCGTCCTGCTGACCGTCTTTCTCGGCGTCATCGCGGTGCAGGGCGCGGTCGGTTCGGTGACGGACGGCGTGGCGCTCCGCACCGCCAAGTTCGTCACCGGCAACTTCGTGCCGGTCGTCGGCCGGATGTTCTCGGACGCGGCCGACGCCGTGCTCAGCGCGTCGGTCATCGTGAAGAACGCGGTCGGCATCGCGGGCGTCGTGATCCTGCTCTTCCTGTGCCTGTTCCCGGCGGTGAAGATCGTCGCGCTCGCCGTCATCTACCGGCTGTCGGCGGCCGTGCTGCAGCCGCTCGGACCGAGCCCGATCGCGTCCTGCCTCGAGGCGATCGGCAAGACGATGGTCCACGTGTTCGCCGCCGTGGCGGCGGTCGGCATGATGTTCTTCCTCGCCGTCGCCGTCATTCTGGCCGCCGGAAACGCGGCGCTCATGATCCGCTGAACGGGAGTGCGCCGGACGGGGGGAGGCATGCCGCATGATGGCGTGGCTGAACGACTGGATCAAACAGATCCTCACGGTTCTGCTCCTGGCGGCGGTCGTCGACCTGCTCGTTCCCGGCAAGGCGTACGAGCGGTACACGCGGCTCGCGCTCGGCCTCATCATCCTGGCGGCGATGCTCGGCCCGGTGCTGAAGCTCTTCAGGGAAGATCCGGAGCGGCTCATCGAACGGAGCCTCGCGGGCTGGAGCGTGGCGGCGGACCGTTCGTCCGCGCGCATGCCGGGACTGGAAGCGATCCGGAGCGAAGCCGAAGCGCTGCGCGGACGGCAGGAGCGGCAGGCCGCGGAACTGGCCGCGGAAGCACTCGAGGCGTCGATCCGCGAGGCGGTGAACCGGCTGAACGGACCGAGGGCACGGGACGTCCGGGTGGAGCTCGCCGAAGGCCGCGGCGGACCGGAGATCGCTTCGGTCTCGATCGTGCTCGAGGCGGCGCGGGACCGGGAGACGGAAGACGAACCGGGGGGCGGACACGTCCCGGCGGCCGGCTCGGAGGACGGAACCGTGCGGCCGATCCGGATCGGACCGATCGATCCGGTGAAGCCGGTGGAAGCGGTGCGGATCCGGAGCGGAACGGAGCGCGCCGTTCCGGCGTCCGGTCCGGCCGCCGGCCGGGCCGGCGCGGGCGGTGGCGCGCCGGATGCGGACGGGCGCAAAGCGGACGGGCCCGCGGCGGACGGGCTCGCGGCGGCGCCCGAAGGCATCGCCGCCGTCATCCGGGCGGTCGTTCACCAGGGATGGGGGGTGGAACCGGAGCGGATCGCGGTATGGATGCCGGCCTGACGCGGCCGGCAGCAAGTCGAGCGGGAGGGATTCCGGGTGGCGAAATGGCTGGAGGGGCTGGAACGGATCGTCGGCGGCGGACCGGGAGGGGAGAAGCGCTCCCGATCGCTGCGCCTGCTGTTCATCATCGGCGGCCTGGGCGCGGCGCTGCTCGTCATCAACCCGTTCCTGTCGCTGCGCGGCGTCGAGCCGGATGAAGGCGCGGCCGGCCCGCCCCCGGAGGGCGAAGAGACGTTTCTGAACCGGGAGCCGGCGCCCGCGTCGCCGTTCGAGGCGATCGAGCAGCCGCTCGAGCAGCGGCTCAAGGAGATGCTGGAGAAGATCGTGGGCGTCGGCACGGTCGACGTGCTCGTCACGGTCGAATCGACGGAGGAGATCGTCTACGAGAAGAACAGCCGGCTGACGCGGCAGCAGACCGACGAGACGGACGGCCAGGGCGGAACCCGGCACATCGCGCAGGTTACGCAGGAGGGCACGATCGTCTTCTACGAGGTGTCCGGCGATCAGACGCCCGTCGTCGTGAAGCGGATCCAGCCGAAGATCCGCGGCATCCTCGTCGTCGCGAAGGGCGCGGAGAACCAGACGGTCCGGGCGCTCATCCTGGACGCCGTGCAGAAGGGAACCGGCGTGCCCGCCGGCCGCATCTCGGTCGTGCCGCGGAAGACGGGATGAAGCGGCTATGCCATCACAGGGGAGGAGAAGGAGCATGAACTCGAGAAGGCAGACGATTTGGCTGGTGTCGATGTTGAGCCTGATGGTCGTGCTGTCGGCGTACTATCTGTTCACGGAGGATCTCGACACGGGCCCGGCTGACGGGCGGCAGGCGGCGGCGGACGATACCGGCATCGTCGTCGACGAGGTCGATCCGGACGCCGGATGGGCGGCGGACGGCTCGCAACTGAGCGAGGAGGATGCGGAGGTGCTCCGGCAGCTCGAGGCGCAGGGGATCGGCTCGTCCGGCGGTGATTACATCGCGAAGCTGCAGCACGCGCGCACCGAGGAATTCGCGGAGGCGGCGGAGCGGCTGTACGGCATCATCGCGGACACGAGCCTCGACGCCGGCGAATCGTCGGCGGCGATGGAGCAGCTCAGCCTCCTGGAAGAGAAGGAGGAAAAACTGACCGGCATCGAGGAGGAGCTGTCCGCCCGCTTCCCGAACGTCGTCGTGACGGAGGAGAACAACCGGTACAAGGTCGTCGTCCAGAGCGAGAAGCTGGAGACCGCCGACGCGGTCGACATCGTCGACCTCGTCATGAAGACGATGGACGTGACGGCCGACCGCGTGTCGGTGCAATATGTGCCCTGACGCCGCCCGGGCGGGGCGGCGCGCAAGCCGGACGGCCCGGGGACGGGCCCGCCGGCTTGTTCCGCTTTCCGGGCGCCCGCGGAGGGGCGGCAGGAAAAAGATGTACGAGTTCCTTCCCGTTTGTGCTATAATACTTACGTTCGGTGAAGGAACCGGCGCCCGGACAGGCTTTCCGCCGCCGCGCGCAGACCTTTTGGGGAGTGAAGACAGGCAAGATGTTCAAACTCAGTGAGATCAAGGAACTGATCAAGCTGGTCGATGCGACTTCGGTGCAGGAACTCGAGATCGAGAACGAAGGCTCGCGCCTCGTCATCCGAAAACCGGGGAAGAGCGAGGTCGTCCAGGTTCCGGCGCCGCAAGCCGTTTCCGCGCATATACCGGCGGCACCCGCGACCGCGCCCGCCGCTCCGGCGCCGGAACCCGAAGCGCCCGCCGGACGGGCTTCCGCTCCGGCCCGCGAGGACAATCTGCACACGATTGTGGCTCCGATGGTCGGCACGTTTTACCGCGCGCCATCTCCGGACGCGCCGCCGTTCGTCAACATCGGCGACCGCGTCACGGAGAAGACCGTCGTCTGCATCCTCGAGGCGATGAAGCTGATGAATCCGCTTGAAGCCGAGGTGCGGGGCGAGATCGTCGACATTCTCGCCGAGAACGGGCAGCTCGTCGAGTACGGGCAGCCGCTGTTCCTCGTCAGGCCGGAGTGATCCGATCGTCGAAAGGGGTAACGTCGCTTGAAATTCCATAAAATCCTGATCGCGAACCGCGGAGAAATCGCCGTCCGGATCATCCGCGCGTGCCGCGAACTCGGCATTTCCACGGTTGCCGTCTATTCGGAGGCGGACCGCGATTCGCTGCACGTGCGGCTGGCGGACGAGGCGTACTGCATCGGGCCGGCGCCGCTCAAGGACAGCTACCTGAACTTTGCGAACATCATGAGCGTCGCGACGCTGACCGGCTGCGACGCGATCCATCCGGGTTACGGCTTCCTGTCCGAGAACGCGGACTTCGCGGAGATCGTGGAGTCCTGCAACATCGCGTTCATCGGCCCGCCGGCGGAGGCGATCGCCCGCATGGGCGACAAGTCGGCGGCGAAGCAGACGATGCGGGAGGCGGACGTCCCGGTCGTGCCCGGGTCCGACGGGCTCGTGAGCGACACGGAAGAGGCGGTCCGCATCGCCCGCGAAATCGGTTACCCGGTCATCATCAAGGCGACGGCGGGCGGCGGCGGCCGCGGCATCCGCATCGCCGAGAACGAGGAAGCGCTGATCGCGGGGCTCGAGACCGCGCGCCAGGAAGCCGAGAAGGCGTTCGGCAACGGCGGAGTCTACATCGAGAAATACCTGACGGGCATGAAGCACGTCGAGATCCAGATCATGGCCGACAAATTCGGCAATGTCGTCCATCTGTTCGAACGCGACTGCTCCGTGCAGCGCCGCCGGCAGAAGCTGATCGAGGAGGCTCCCTGCCCGGTCATGACGCCCGAGCTCCGGGAGCGAATGGGGCAGGCGGCCGTGCGCGCCGCGAAGGCGGTCGGTTACGTCGGCGCGGGCACGCTGGAATTCCTGCTCGGACCGGACGGCCAGTTCTATTTCATGGAAATGAACACGCGCATCCAGGTCGAGCACCCGGTGACGGAGATGATCACCGGCGTCGACCTGATCCGCGAGATGATCCGCGTCGCCGAGGGGCATCCGCTTTCGTTCCGGCAGGAGGACCTCCGCATCAACGGCTGGGCGATCGAGTGCCGCATCAACGCGGAGGATCCGGATCGGGGCTTCATGCCGTCCCCCGGCAAACTCGGGTTCTACCTTCCGCCGGGCGGCATCGGCGTGCGCGTCGACAGCGGTGCGTATCCGGGCTACACCGTCACGCCGCACTACGACTCGATGATCGCGAAGCTGATCGTCTGGGCGCCGACGCGCGAGGAGGCGATCGCGCGCATGAAGCGCGCGCTGGCGGAGTTCGCGATCGATGGCATCAAGACGACGATTCCGTTCCATCTCCGGGTGCTGAACCATCCGGTGTTCGAGCGCGGCGACTTTGACATCAAGTTTCTCGAGGAGCACGATCTCACCGCCGTCGATCCAGGTTTGTCATAATTCCCGCCGAATGTTATAGTATAGAAATAAACGCGGATAAGCCCAGCAAGTCCGGGGAGGTGCACCATGGAGAGCATTGCGGAAGCGGCCGATTTCGAGCGCACGGAGATCGGCACGATCCAGATCGCGCCGGAGGTCATCGCCGTGATTGCGGGCCTCGCGACCGTGGAAGTGAACGGCGTCGCGGGCATGAGCGGAGGCATCGCCGGCGGCATCGCGGAACTTCTCGGCCGCAAGAATCTGGCCAAGGGCGTCAAGGTGGAAGTCGGCCAGAAGGAAGCCGCGGTCGACGTGTCAATCGTCGTCGAATACGGGTACCGGATACCGGATGTCGCCTCCGAGATCCAGCGCAACGTGAAGCGATCGATCGAGACGATGACCGGGCTGACGGTCGTCGAGGTGAACGTCCACGTGCACGACGTTCATTTCAAATCGGCCGAGAAGGCGGAGGAAGAAGAGACGCACCGGGTGAAGTAACGGCTTTACACGGGTTTTCCCCTCGTGGACGGCATGCCGCCCGTCGGGGGGATTTTCATTATGGGGAGAGATGACGAATTGGCCAGGGTATTGGACAAGCTGCTGCTGTTCGTCTGCAGTCTGATCATCCTCGCGGCCTCCGTCGCGGCGATCGCCGCGGGCGCGGGCGTCATTCCCGAGGATGAGGCGCTGGACGCCGTCCGCGCCCTGTACGACGGCTGGGGAGTGCGCATCGCCGTCATCACCGTCTCCGCCGTCCTGCTGCTGATCAGCCTGCGCTTCCTTTACCTGTCGCTGCGGCGGGGCGGCGGCGCGGCGGCGTCGATCGACCAGCGGACCGATTACGGCGACATTCGCATCTCGCTCGAGACCGTCGAGAATCTGGCGCTCAAGGCGGCGTCCCGCCAGCGCGGCGTGCAGGATCTCCGCGCGCGCATCCGGGTCACCGACGCCGGCATCGACATCTCGATCCGGGCCGTCGTGGACGGCGACAGCCCGATTCCGTCGCTGTCGGAGGAGATGCAGCGGGCGGTCAGGGATTACGTCGAGGAAATCACCGGGATTCCCGTGGCGAATGTCGCGGTATTCGTCGCGAACATCGCGCGGAGCCAGACGTTCCGGAACCGCGTGGAATAAGAGGAGGAGTCGGCCATGTTCTGGAGGGATCTCCTGTCGACGCACGGGGGACGCGTCGCGGGCGTGCTGGCCGGCGTGTTCTTCGGCATCATCTATCTGATCGCGGGCTTCTGGGATATGCTCTTTTTCGCGCTGCTCGTTTGGATCGGCTATTACGCAGGCAAAATGAAAGACGAGCGGAGCTGGCCGGCGATCCCCTGGGACCGGCTGGGCGAAAGGCTGGGAGAATGGCTGGGCGACCGGTGGCGCCGGTTCCGTTAGGCCCTGTGATTTCCTCCGTGCGCCGGAGTCGGCGTCCCCACGGTTCGGTGCAGGGAGGAGATCATAGGTTTTTTTCGTTCGAGATCGGGGCGCGGCCCGTCTCCGGACCGCGGCTCCAGGCAACCGGGAGGCGACATGATACGCAGATTGGCGCGCGAGATCGCCGTGCAGGCGTTGTACCAGATCGAGATGAACGACACGAACGCCGCTGACGCGGTCGCGATGATTGCGGAGGAGGCGGCGCGGGAGGACAGCGAGCTCGACGCGGACCCGGCCGCGCTCGAGGCGGCGGTGCCGCGGGCGCGGGAGCTGGCCGAGGGCGTGACAAGGCACAGGCCCGCGATCGACCGGCTGCTGCAGCAGGTGCTGACCGGCTGGCAGATCGACCGGCTGTCCCGCGTCGACCGGCAGATCCTTCGCCTTGCCGCCTACGAGATCGTCTGGCGGGACGACGTGCCGCCGAAGGCGGCGGTGAACGAGGCGATCGAACTCGCGAAGCGCTTCGGCACCGAGGAATCGGGCAGATTCGTCAACGGCGTGCTTGGCCGGGTGTTGAACGAGCTTGAGACGTTGAAGCAGAACCGGCCCATTTGATAAAGGAGTGGTACCATGTCCGCAACCATCATCGACGGAAAAGCGATTGCGAACGCGATCCGCGAGGAAATCCGCGCGGAGACGGAGGCGCTCAAGGCACGCGGCATCGTACCGGGGCTCGCGGTCGTCCTTGTCGGCGACGACCCGGCGTCGAAGGTGTACGTCCGAAACAAGGAAAAGGCGTGCCTGGCGACGGGCTTTCATTCGGAGGTGCACCGGCTGCCGGCGGAAACGACGCAGGAGGAGCTGCTCGCGCTGATCGACCGGCTGAACGGCGATCCGGCCGTCCACGGCATCCTCGTGCAGCTGCCGCTGCCGGAGCATATCGACGAAAAGGCCGTCATCGGCGCGATCCGGCCCGACAAGGACGTCGACGGCTTCCACCCGGTGAACACGGGGAATCTGGTGATCGGCGACGACAGCCTGCTGCCGTGCACGCCGGCCGGCTGCATCGAGCTGCTGAAGCGGTCGGGCATCACGATCGCGGGCAAACACGCGGTCGTCATCGGCAGAAGCAACATCGTCGGCAAGCCGGCGGCGCTGCTTCTGCTGCGCGAGCACGCGACGGTGACGATCTGCCATTCGCGCACGACCAACCTGGAGGAGATCGCGCGGCAGGCCGACATCCTCGTCGTCGCGATCGGCAAGGCGAAGGCGATTGACGCGCGGTATGTGAAGCCGGGCGCCGTCGTCCTCGACGTCGGCGTCAACCGGCTGCCGGACGGCAAGCTCGCCGGCGACGTCGACTTTGAGAGCGCCAAGGAAGTCGCCGGCTGGATCACGCCGGTGCCGGGCGGCGTCGGCCCGATGACGATCACGTTCCTGCTGCGCAACACGCTGACCGCGGCGAAACGCATGCACGGCGTCGGTTGAGGCGCCGGACAAGCCGGGAGTGGAGTCCGTGGGAGAGGCTCGCATCTATTCGGTCCATGAGATCACCCGGTACATCCGGATGAAGCTGGAATCGGACGAACGGCTCGCCGATGTGTGGCTGCGCGGAGAAATCTCGAATTTCACGCACCATACGAGCGGGCACATGTATTTCACGCTGAAGGACGAGGCCAGCCGGATCAAATGCGTCATGTTCGCCGCCCACAACCGGAAGCTTCCGTTCATGCCGCGCGACGGGACGAAGGTGATCGCCCGCGGCAGCGTGGCGGTCTACGAGCGGGACGGAAATTATCAATTCTATGTGACGCAGATGCAGCCGGACGGGATCGGCTCGCTCTACCTCGCCTTCGAGCAGCTCAAGCGGAAGCTCGAGGCCGAAGGGCTGTTCGATCCGGCGCGCAAGCGGCCGCTGCCGCGGTACCCCCGGACGATCGGGGTCGTCACGTCGCCGACCGGCGCCGCGATCCGCGACATTCTGACGACGCTCGGCCGCCGCTATCCGCAGGCGAGGGTGGTCCTCGTGCCGGTGCTTGTCCAGGGGGAAGGTGCGGCGCCGTCGATCGTGCGGGCGATCGAACTGCTGAACCGGATCGGCGAGGCGGACGTGATGATCGTCGGGCGCGGCGGCGGATCGATCGAGGAGCTGTGGGCGTTCAACGAGGAAATCGTGGCCCGCGCCATCGCGGCGTCCCGCATCCCCGTCATCTCCGCGGTCGGGCACGAGACGGACTTCACGATCGCCGACTTCGCGGCGGATCTCCGCGCCCCGACGCCGACGGCGGCGGCCGAGCTCGCGGTGCCGCACATCATGGAGCTCAAGGAGACGCTGGAGCATCTCAAGCGCAGCATGCGCGTCGCGCTCGCGGCCGTCGTCGATTCGCGCCGGCAGCGTCTCGCGCGCGTCCGCCGCTCGCCGGTGCTGCTCTACCCGCGGCGCTACCTGCTGGCGCATGCGGAGCGGCTTGACCGGGCGACCGAGCGGCTGCGCGAGCGGATGCGGCACCGGGCCGGACAGAACCGACAGCGGCTGCTGGCCCTGAGGGCGCGCCTGGCGGCGGCGCATCCGGGCGGCAAGGCGGCGGTGGCCGCCGCCCGGCGGCGCGAGGCGGAGCGGAGGCTCGCGGCCGCCATGCGGACGGCCGTGAAGGACGGGCGGCAGCGCCTGGCGCTGGCGATGAGCCGGCTTGACGCGCTGAGCCCGCTCAAGGTGATGATGCGCGGCTACAGCCTCGTCTACGACGAGCGGGAGGAGCGGCTGATCCGGTCGATCCGGGACGTGCAGCCGGGAGACATGGTGAAGGTGCGGCTTCTGGACGGCCGGCTGGATTGCCATATCTGGTCGATGAGGGGAGAGGACGGCTTTGGCGGAAACGAACGTTGACCGGACGGGCGCTGGAATGCCCGGACCGGACGCGGGCAACGGGGACGCCGCCTTGAGCTTCGAGGAAGCGATGGACAAGCTCGAGGCGATCGTCGCGAAGCTGGAATCGGGCGACGTGCCGCTCGAACAAGCGATCGAGCTGTTCCAGGAGGGCATGCGACTGTCGCGGCTGTGCGGGGACAAGCTCGAGCAGGTCGAGCGGAAGATCGAGATGCTGATCGAGACGGAGCAGGGGATCGAACGCAGGCCCTTCGTTCCGGAAGAATGACCAGACCTTGAGGCGGTTGATTCGAGACCCACGGATTGGAGTTAGCAGGAAATGACCGTCGAAGCGTACATGGCGCGGCTGGCCGGCATGGTCGAGCGGGAGCTGGACGGCGTCCTTCCGGCCGGTTGGGATGTGCCGGCCAGGCTGCGCGAGGCGATGATGTATTCGCTGAAGGCCGGGGGCAAACGGGTACGACCGGTGCTCGTGCTGGCCGCCGCGGAAGCGGTGCGGGGGGACGGATCGGCGTCGGAGGCGGCGATGCCGGCCGCCTGCGCCGTCGAGCTGGTGCATACCTATTCGCTCATTCACGACGATCTTCCGGCGATGGACAACGACGATTTCCGCCGGGGCAAACCGACGAACCACCGGGTGTTCGGCGAAGCGATGGCGATCCTGGCCGGTGATGCGCTGCTCACCCACGCGTTCCATCTGATCGCGGAAGCCGCGCTCTCCGGCAGGCTGTCCGCCGACGCGGCGCTGGCGATCACGGCCGATCTGGCCCGGCTGGCCGGCGCGTCCGGCATGGTCGGCGGACAGGCGGCCGACATCCTCGGCGAGCAGGGCGTGACGACGCTGGAGGAACTGAGGTATATCCATCTGCACAAGACGGCCGATCTGATCGTGTTCTCGCTCACGGCCGGCGGCCGGGCGGCAGGCGCGTCCGCCGGCCAGATCGAAGCGCTGGCGGAATTCGGCCGCCGGCTCGGGCTCGCGTTCCAGATCCGGGACGACATGCTGGACGTAATCGGCGACGAGCGGCGGCTCGGCAAGAAGACCGGCAGCGACGAGCGGAGCCGGAAGGTCACCTGGCCGTATCTCGCCGGACTCGAGGCGAGCCGGGACGAAGTCGAGAGGCTTACGCGCGAGGCGAAGGAAATGCTGCGGGAAGCCGGCCTGCGCAAGCCGGACCTCCTTATCGGCATCGCCGACTATCTGATGCGGCGCGACCGCTGAGGCGCGGGCCTGCCCGCGGACCGGCAGCGGCCGGACTGCCGCCGTGTGCCTGGCCGGACGGCTTGTGGTATAATGGGCCTGCGCGCATGGCGGAGCACGGAGACCGGCGCGGCGCGCGAAGGTTCGCCGCAAGGCGCGCCGCCGGGAAGACGTTCCGCCGGACGAAAGCGAGGTAGACGCATGCTGCTCGAACAAATCCGGGGACCGAAGGATTTGAAGGCGCTGCCGGTGGACCTGCTCGACGAGCTGGCCGGGGAAGTGCGGCGGTTTCTGATCGAGAAGCTGTCCGTGACCGGCGGCCATCTGGCGTCGAATCTCGGCGTCGTGGAGCTGACGCTCGCGCTCCATTACGTGTTCGACAGCCCGAAGGACAGGCTGATCTTCGACGTCGGGCACCAGGCGTATGTGCACAAGATCGTCACCGGCCGGATGCACCGGTTTGACACGCTTCGCCAATACAAGGGGCTGTGCGGTTTCCTGAAGCGCTCGGAGAGCGAGCACGACGTCTGGGAAGCCGGGCACAGCAGCACGTCGTTGTCCGGCGCGATGGGCATGGCGATCGCCCGCGATCTGAAGGGCGAGAACCATCACATCGTCGCGATCATCGGCGACGGCGCGCTGACCGGCGGCATGGCGCTCGAGGCGCTGAACCACATCGGCCACGAGAAAAAGAAGCTGATCGTCGTCCTCAACGACAACGAGATGTCGATCGCGCCGAACGTCGGCGCCCTGCACAATTATCTCGGCCGGATCCGTTCGGACCGCCACTATCTGAAGGCGAAGGAAGAGCTGCAGCAGCTGCTGAACCGGATTCCGGCGATCGGCGGCAGGCTCGCGAAAACGGCCGAGCGGCTGAAGGACAGCCTGAAATACATGGTCGTGCCGGGCATGTGGTTCGAGGAGCTCGGCTACACGTACCTCGGTCCGGTGGACGGACACGACGTCCGCAAGCTGATCGAGGCGCTGAACCAGGCGAAAGCGGTCGGGGGACCCGTGCTCGTGCACGTGCTGACCGTGAAGGGCAAGGGGTACAAGCCGGCCGAGGCCGATTCGCACAAATGGCACGGCATCACGCCGTACAAGATCGAGTCCGGCCAGGTGCTGAAGCAGGCCGGACCGCCGACGTACACGGACGTGTTCGGGGATACGCTGGTGGAGCTGGCGGAGCGCGATCCGCGCATCGTCGCGGTGACGCCGGCGATGCCCGGCGGATCCGGCCTGCTCAAGTTTGCGAAGCGGTTCCCGGACCGGATGTTTGACGTCGGCATCGCCGAGCAGCACGCGGCGACGCTGTGCGCCGCGCTCGCGCTCGAGGGCATGAAGCCGGTCTTCGCCGTCTATTCGACGTTCCTGCAGCGGGCGTACGACCAGGTCGTGCACGATATCTGCCGCCACAACGCGAACGTGATCCTCGCGATCGACCGGGCCGGACTGGTCGGGCCCGACGGCGAGACGCATCAGGGCGTATTCGACATCGCGTTCCTGCGCCACATTCCGAACATGGTGCTCATGATGCCGAAGGACGAGAACGAGCTCAGGCGCATGCTGCGCACGGCCGTTGAATACGACGGCGGCCCGATCGCGGTCCGTTACCCGCGGTCGCCCGGGGTCGGCCTGAAGCCGGAACCCGATCCGCAGCCGATTCCGATCGGCTCCTGGGAGACGGTCCGCGCGGGCGAAGACCTCGTCGCGCTCGCCTGCGGCCCGATGGTCGGCCTGGCGGAGGCGGCGGCGGAGCGGCTCCTTGCGGAAGGCGTGCGGATGCGCGTCGTGAACGCCCGGTTCCTGAAGCCGCTGGACGAGGAGATGCTGCTCTCCCTCGCCGACGAGGGCCTGCCCGTTCTCGTGATCGAGGAGGGCGCGGTGCACGGCGGACTCGGCGGCGCGGTACTCGAGTTCTATGCGCTGCGCGGCATCGACCATATGCGGATCCGCCTGATCGGCGTGCCCGACCGGTTCATCGAGCACGGCTCGATCCGCGAACAGCGCGAGGAGATCGGGCTGACCGCCGACCGGATCGTCGGCGAGGCGATGCGGCTCCGGGCCAGGCCGGGCGCGCGCGCCGGCGCCGCCCGCATCTGACATGGGGGACGACGGGAACGGACATGCCGGATAAGGATCGGAAGGACAAGGAACGGATCGACGTGCTCCTCGTGGAGCGGGGCTTTTTCGAGAGCCGGGAAAAGGCGAAGGCGGCCGTGATGGCCGGGCTTGTGACGGTGGACGGCGAGCGGGTCGAGAAGAGCGGGGCGAAGGTGCCGCGCGAGGCGGCGATCGCGGTGAAGGGGGCGCCGCATCCGTACGTAAGCCGCGGCGGGCTCAAGCTGGAGAAGGCGATCCGCGCGTTCGGCCTCAGGATGGAAGGGCGCGTCATGCTCGACATCGGCGCGTCGACCGGCGGCTTCACCGATTGCGCGCTCCAGCACGGCGCCGCCCACGTCTATGCGATCGACGTCGGCTACAACCAGCTCGACTGGTCGCTCCGGCAGGACAGCCGGGTCACCGTCATGGAGCGCACGAATTTCCGCTATGTGAAACCGGAGGACCTCCGCGGGCCGCAGCCGGATTTCGCGGCGATCGACGTCTCGTTCATCTCGCTGCGCCTCATCCTGCCGGTGCTGCGGACGATGCTTCCGCGCGGCGCGGACGTCGTCGCGCTGATCAAGCCGCAGTTCGAGGCGGGGCGCGAAGCCGTCGGCAGGTCCGGCGTCGTGCGCGACCCGAAGACGCACGAAGAGGTGCTGATCCGGGTGTGCGGCTTCGCGGAGGAGGAAGGCTTTGGCCTTCACGGGCTTGACTATTCGCCGATCACGGGCGGCGAGGGCAACATCGAATTTCTGGCCTGGTGGCGCGCGGAAGAGCCGGCGGCTTTTCCCGCGACCCCCGAAACGGTCGGGAGGATCGTCCGGGAGGCGCACGCGGCGTTCCGGAAGGGTTGACGGGCCGGACTTTCTTTTTGGAACCGAAGCGGGAACATCGGACCGGCGGGAGCCGGGCGCAAGGCATGCGAGGTCGATCGGTTTGACAATCGGTTGGCCTCTTGTCGTTTTGTGCCCGGTCCGCGGCTTTCCCATCGGGACATTTTCTGGTATACTGGAAAGGCAAACAAACGTTCTGGTCCGCATTGTCTCGTCATGGAAGGAATTTCCGCTCCCGAGCGAGAACCTGTAGAGCAGGCGAAACCATGCGCGCATGCATGCGCGGAGGGGGCGGCGGATGTGGGCAATGCGGCCGACTGGCTTCTCATGCTCGCCGCGGGCGGCCTGATTGCCGTCTGGCTGTTCCGCCGGTTCTACGCGTGGCTGCACGAGCCGCCGGCCAGCCGCTTCTACAGGCTGGGAGAAGGGGCGGAACCGGATCCCGACGACGAGGCGGTGCGCCTGCTGACCGAATGCGGCTACGAAGTCGTCTCGGGCAAGCACCGCGTGCCGATCGAGATCGAGGTGGATGGCGAGCTGCTGCAATCCCGGCTGTTCATCGACTACGTCGCGGTGAAGGACGGGCGGACCTGGCTCGTGAAGACGGCCCGCGACCGGATGCCGATCGACTGGACCGGCGCCGGCGTCCGCGACCGGCTGCTCGTCTATGCGCTGCTCGTCCCTTCGGCGGAGGGCGTCATCTACGCCGATCCGAAGGAACGGCGGCTGCGGACGATCACGTTCGCGATCGGAACGGAAGGCTGAGGAGGCTGGCTCCAGATGAAAGGATACAGGCAGTTGAAGATCCGGGAGATCATCGGCGAGCAGGAGATCGGGACGCAGGACGAGCTGGTCGAGGCGCTTCGCCGCGCGGGTCTGAACGTGACGCAGGCGACCGTCTCCCGGGACATCAAGGAGATGCAGCTCGTCAAGGTGCCGACCGGAGACGGCCGTTACAAATACTCGCTGCCGCCGGAAGGTAAGATCTATCCGCTGCAGAAGCTGAAGCGGGCGCTGCAGGACCACTTCGTCCACATCGACCGCGCGGACAATCTCATCGTCCTGAAATGTCTGCCCGGCACGGCGAACGCGATCGGGGCGCTGATCGACGCGATGGAATGGAGCGAGGTCATGGGCACGATCTGCGGGGACGACACGATCCTGATCATCTGCCGGATGAAGAAGCAGAGCCAGGCGATCGTCGACCGGCTGATCGGCCTGCTGCATGAACCGGGCCGGAAATAGGCATCGTATTAGTTGGCAGGGAAGGGGACACGTCCATGCTGCGCGAGCTGTCGATACGCAACCTGGCGGTCATCGAGCACGTAACCGTTTCCTTCGCCGAAGGGTTTCATGTGTTGACCGGCGAGACCGGCGCGGGCAAATCGATCCTGATCGATGCGCTGACCCTTGCCATCGGCGGGCGCGGGTCGGCCGACCTCGTGCGCTACGGATGCGAGAAGGCCGAGATCGAGGCGCTGTTCGAGCCGCCCGCCGGCCATCCGGTATGGGACGTGCTGGAATCGTTCGGCATCGAGGCGGATCCCGGCGAGCCGATCGTCGTGCGGCGCGAGCTGTCGGTTCAGGGCAAGAGCGTATGCCGCGTGAACGGCCGGATCGTCAACCTGTCGATGCTCCGGGAGATCGGCGATTCGCTCGTCAACATCCACGGCCAGCACGAGCACCAGTCGCTGCTCCGGACCGAACGCCATCTCGAATGGCTCGACGTCTATGCGGGCGAGCCGCTGGCCGCGTTGAAGCGGGAATATCAGGAAGCGTACCGGCGGTATGCGGAGACGCGGAGCCGGCTGCGCGAGCTGGAAGACGCCTCGCGGCACAACATGCAGATGCTCGATCTGTACCGGTTCCAGCTCAGGGAGATTGACGACGCGCGGCTCAAGCCCGGCGAAGACGAGGAACTTCAGGACGAGCGCAGGCGGCTCGCGAACGCCGAACGGCTCATGCAGAACGCGGCCGAGGCGTACGATCTGATCTACGGCCGCTCCGGGCTCGACGCGCTGGCCCGGGCGATCGCGCGGCTGGAGGATATCCGCAGGTACGACGCGAGCGTCGGTCCGCTGCTCGATCAGCTGCAGTCGGCCTATTACCAGGCGGAGGACGTCGCGCATCAGCTCCGCGATTACCGCGACCGGATCGAGGCGGATCCGGAGCGGCTGGCCGAGATCGAGGACCGGCTCGATCTCCTGGGCCGCCTCAAGCGCAAGTACGGCGAGCGCATCGAGGACATCCTCGCATACCGGGATCAAATCGCCGCAGCCGTCGACACGATGGAAAATCGGGACGAGCATCTCCTGCGGCTGCGCGAGGAGGAGCGGAAGCTGCGCGACGAGGCGCGGCGGCTGGCGCTCGCCCTGTCGGAGCAGCGCCGGCTGGCGGCGGACCGGCTGGCGAAGGAGATCGAAGGCGAGCTCAAGGAATTGCACATGGAGCGGACGACGTTCAGGGTGCAGCTCGAACAGCCCGCGGGCGAGGACGGCGAGCCGAAGCTCGGACCGAACGGAATCGACGAGGCGATGTTCCTGTTCTCCGCGAACCCGGGCGAGCCGCCGAAGCCGCTCGCGAAGATCGCTTCCGGCGGCGAAATGTCGCGCATCATGCTGGCGCTGAAGACGGTGTTCGCCGCGATCGACGGCGTGCCCGTGCTCGTCTTCGACGAGGTGGACACGGGCGTCAGCGGCCGCGCCGCGCAGGCCATTGCGGAGAAGCTGTCGAAGCTGTCCCGGCGCTGCCAGGTGTTCGCGATCACGCATCTGCCGCAGGTTGCCTGTATGGCCGACCATCATTACGGCATCCGCAAGTCGACGGCCGGCGAACGCACGACGACGACGGTCGAACCGCTCGAGGGCGCCGGCCGGGTCGAGGAATTGGCGCGCATGCTCGGCGGCGTGGAAGTGACGGACAGGACGCGCCATCACGCGCAGGAAATGCTCGATCTGGCCGCGCGGAAGAAGGGCGCCTGAACCCCCTGAAAGCCATCCCGGGAATGTTTTATCGGTCATAAAAGAAAAGGGGCGGGGATACCTTAAGGGTACGCCGACAGGGCGATCCACAAGACACGGGAGCGACAGCTTCCGCGGCTTCCATCGCATCGGGCGGACCCCGGGACAGCGCCCGCGCCGACACGAAGCCGCGAGAACCGCCGGCAGCCGACCGGTGGTTCATCGACGGCTTTTTTGCTATGCGCATGCGCATCCCGTCCGCCGTTCATCCCGATTCCCCCGAAGGAGCGTGAATCCATTGAATGGCAGCGCACGGATCCGTTGGTTCGGTCTGTTGCTCGCGATGCTGGTCGGCTCCGCCGGATTTTCCGCCCCGTTCCGCCATTACGCTGCCTTCCCGGGCGAACTGAAGCTGTTCCTCGGCCAGCAGCGGCAGCTTGACTACACGTTGCCGGTCCACGCCGACATCACGGTCGATCCGTCCATCGTCGACATCAACGGTTCGGGCGGCCGTCCGGTCCGGGTTGACATGCGCAAGCCGCTGTCGATCAGGCCGCTGGCGGACGGCACCGCCAGGCTGCAACTGAAATTATTCGGTACGATTCCTATCAAGACGGTTGCCTTGAACGTCGTCCCCGAACTGAAGGTCATTCCCGGCGGTCAGACGATCGGCGTCAAGGTGAAATCGGACGGCATCATGGTCGTCGGTCATCACCAGGTGAAGACGGAAGACGGCGGGAAGGTGTCGCCCGCCCAATCGGCCGGCATCCGCCTCGGCGATCTGATCAAGAGCGCGAACGGCGTCAGGCTCAGGGAAGTGGGCCAGATGGCCAAGATGGTCGAAAAGGCCGGGAGGGAAGGCGGAACGCTGAAGCTGGTGATCGAGCGCGGAGACGAACGGTTCATGAAGGAGCTGAAGCCGGTCTATGACGCGGAAGACCGGGCCTGGCGGCTCGGCCTGTACATCCGGGATTCCGCGGCCGGCGTGGGCACGCTGACGTTCTACGCGCCGGAACACGGCGTATACGGCGCCCTCGGACACATCATCACGGACATGGACACGCAGGCGCCGATCCGGGTCGGAGAAGGGCAGATCGTGCAATCGAGCGTCACGTCGATCAACAAGAGCTCCAGCGGCGAACCCGGCGAGAAAAGGGCGCATTTCGTCAAGGAGGGAAAAGTGCTCGGCACCGTCGAGCGCAACACGCCGTTCGGCATTTTCGGACGAATGAGCGAACTGCCGACGCCGTACTATGACAACAAGGCGATACCGGTCGCGTTCGCGGACGAGGTGAAGGAAGGACCCGCGCATATCCTGACGGTGGTCGACGGCGAAAAGGTGGAGAAATTCGATATCATGATCACGCGCGCGATGCGCCAGACCGAACCGGCGACGAAGGGCATGATCATCCGGATCACCGACGAGAAGCTGCTGAAGCGCACGGGCGGCATCGTGCAGGGCATGTCCGGAAGTCCCATCATCCAGAACGGCAAGCTGGTCGGCGCCGTCACCCACGTGTTCGTCAACGACCCGTCGTCGGGTTACGCCTGCTATATCGAATGGATGCTCGAAGACGCCGGCATTCTGCCGGCCCGGGAGCAACGAAAGCTTAAGGCGGGTTGACGCCCTAAGCTTTCGTCCGTTCCATCCGATTTTCGGGAACCGGAATGTCGAAAAATGTCGAACGATCCAGAAATGGGGAGAATTTTGAAAATTAAATTATTATATTCATTACAAGAAAATTTGTAAAGAAAAATTTTGGATCGGGAAGGAATTTTCTTCCCTGTGTCGAATCGGTATTATGCCGGGGAGGAATCCTCGCCTTCCAATCGCGAATCCATTGCAAGTAAGGAGGCCTCACACCTTGCAGAAAATTGAAGTGTTGCTGGCAGACGACAACCGTGAATTCATCAACCTGCTCTCCGAGTACATCTCGGAACAGAGCGACATGACCGTCACGGGCGTAGCCTACAACGGCGAAGAAGTGCTTCGGCTGCTGGAGGAATCGCGCAAGGCGCCGGACGTCCTCATCCTGGACATCATCATGCCACACCTCGACGGCCTTGGCGTATTGGAAAGGCTGCGCGACATGAATCTGAATCCGATGCCGAAAATCATCATGCTGACGGCCTTCGGCCAGGAGAACATCACGCAGAAGGCGGTACAACTCGGCGCGTCGTACTACATACTGAAGCCCTTCGACATGGAAATCCTCGCGAACCGGATCCGGCAGCTGGTGAACCAGCCGGCGCTCGCGCCGTCCGGAAGCTACGGCTCGATGCTGCAGAAATCGTCCGGCGTCGTGCCGATGTCGAAGAGCAAGAACCTCGACGCGAACATCACGAGCATCATCCACGAGATCGGCGTTCCCGCCCACATCAAGGGCTATCAATATCTGCGCGAAGCGATCACGATGGTGTACAACAATATCGAGATCCTCGGCGCCATCACGAAAACGCTCTATCCGGCCATCGCCGAGAAGTTCAAGACGACGCCGTCTCGCGTCGAGCGCGCGATCCGGCACGCGATCGAGGTCGCCTGGACGCGCGGCAACATCGAGTCGATCTCGCATCTCTTCGGCTACACGGTGAACATGAGCAAGTCGAAGCCGACGAACAGCGAATTCATCGCGATGGTGGCCGACAAACTGCGGATCGAGCACAAGGTGTCGTAAGGCTCAAGGGACAAGGGATTGCGGAATCGCGGGAATGTTTCAACGAGACCGAACGACATTGGCGAGGCCAACCATCCTTGAACATCCGTTCCGACGAATTCCCCCTGTTTATTGGTTGGAAGAGAACCAATGGCAGGGGCGTTTTGTTTGAATTTCTATTGAACGTTTCGGGGGAATTTCCCATAGACTTGCGCAAAGCTGGTTTCATCATGCATGAAGCTTTCAACGTTTTTGTCATCTCGGGGAAAGGATGAACGATCCTTTGCGCGCCAAAAGAATGGACTGCGCGATCACGGACACCCGTGATCGCGACGGAGTGGCGAAAGTGTTGGAGCGGTTGCTGGCGGAGATGGAGGGAAGCGGACGCGGTACGGGATGAGGATTTTGTTACCGGAAATGCGTCATAGCGTCCTGGCGGCGGGCAGGCGGCATACCGTCGGACTGAAGGCCGACGGCACGGTGGTGGCGGCCGGGGACAACCGGCTCGGCCAGTGCGCGGTGGACGGCTGGCACGGCATCGTGTCGGTCGCCGCTGGAAACGTCCACATGGCGGCGAACACCGGCAACGCGCACACCGTCGGACTGCGCGCGGACGGCACCGTGGTCGCGGCGGGCTGGAATCGGCACGGCCAGTGCGAGACGGGAGATTGGCGGGACATCGTGGCGATCGCCGCGGGTTGGTGCCGGACCGTCGGGTTGCGCGCGGACGGATCGGTCGTCGCGGTCGGCCGGAACCTGGAAGGCGAATGCGAGACGGACGGTTGGCGCGATATCGTCGCGATCGCGGCGGGTGACTGGCATACGCTCGGCCTTCGCGCGGACGGCACGGTCGCTTGGACGGGCAACAACCGCCACCGCCAGTGCCGGGTGGACGAATGGCGGGACATTGTGGCGGTCGCGGCGGGCTATCTGCATTCGGTCGGGCTGCGGGCGGACGGAACCGTGACCGCGGCGGGCAGCAACCATGCCGGCCAATGCGGAGTGGACGGCTGGCGGGACATCGTGGCGATCGCGGCGGGCAGCCTGCACATGGTCGGACTCCGCGCGGACGGAACCGTCGTCACCGCCGGCGACAATCGTTTCGGCCAATGCGAGGTGGGCCGCTGGCGCGGGATCGTGGCGATCGCGGCGGGCTGCGCCCACACCGTCGGGCTGCGCGCGGACGGAACCGTCGTCGCTGTCGGGGACAATTCGCACGGCCAGTGCGAAGTGGACGGCTGGAGCGGCCTGCGGATTCCGGAAACGCCGTGAAGGTTGCCGCGGGCGGGCGCTGCGCATCGGGTAGGGCCAGGCGGACGCGCTGCCGGACGGCGGGCGACGCGCCATGCCTTCAACGATCGCGGTGAAGCGCTGAGGAGCGTCGAGGGCGGTCAGCCGGATGTTCCGACCGGTCCTTTTTCATGGCCGGATGGCGATGGCGGCAGCCGATGTTGCATCCCCTTCCGGGTTGCCGGCCATCATGCGAAACGCCGCAACGGCACCGGGCCGGATGCGGCGTTCGTTTCAGGAAAGTTCGTTGTCCGGGCGGCGGACGGGCTTCGGCGGACGGGGACGCTTCTTGCGGAAGCGCGGGGCGACGTAGTTGCGTTTCCGGTCGCGGAAGAAGATCCAGCCGCCGATGAAGCCGACACCTCCCAGGAACAGGACGAGGCCGAAGATGAACCGCAGCCAGTCGAAGTCCGGTACGGCACCGTCCGGACCGAAGGAAGCCAGATAATTGAACAGGGTGTTCTTGATCTGCAGGAAACCGTAGGCCGCCCCGATGCCGGGAATGACCAGCAGCAGCACGGCGATGAATCGCGAGATGACGAGTCTCATGCTTCTACCATCCTTCCTCCAGCAGCGTGCGGCGCGACACTTCCTCCCTTGTATCATACCGCGAAAGCGCCTTCGTTGTCCAACGGTGCCGAACGGGTCTGTTATCCCGGCATCGGCGAAGGTAAAATAGAACTTGTGAGATTGGCGTTCGCTGCCAAACACCTGATATGCGGATCAAGCGGATAAAGGAGAATGGACATGGCCATCCAAGCGGATGTTGCGGTGCTCGGCGGCGGGCCCGGCGGCTACTCGGCCGCGATCCGCGCCGCCCAGCTCGGCCGGAAGGTCGTCATCATCGAGCAGGACCGGCTCGGCGGCGTCTGCCTGAACCGGGGCTGCATTCCGAGCAAGGCGCTCCTCAGGAGCGCGGAAGTGTTCCGAACGGTGAAGGAAGCCGCGCGCTACGGCGTGGCCGTGGGCGGCGAGCCGGAGCTGCGCTACGATCTGGTCCTGGAGCGGAAGCGCGCCGTCGTCGAGCAGCTCTCCCGCGGCCTGCAGTCGCTCATGAAGAAGTACAACATCGAAGTCGTCCGCGGCCGGGGACGGATCATCGGACCGTCCATCTTTTCGCCGCGCAGCGGCTCGGTCGCGGTTGAACTGGAAGTTGGCGAGACCGAGACGGTCGTGCCGCAGCAGCTCGTGATCGCGACCGGATCGCGCCCGCGCGAGCTTAATGGACTGCCCTTCGACGGCGTCCGCGTGCTGAGCAGCGACGACGCGCTGAACATGGAGACGCTGCCGAAGGACCTCCTGATCGTCGGCGGCGGCGTCATCGGCATTGAATGGGCGTCGATGATGAACGACTTCGGCGTGGACGTGACGATCGTCGAAGCGGCGTCGCGGCTGCTGCCGGGCGAGGACGCCGACGTCTCCGCCGAGATGGAGCGGCTGCTCCGGCGGCGCGGCGTGCGCGTGCTCACGTCGGCGAAGCTGCTGCCGGACACGTTCGCGCCCGAAGAAGGCGGCTTGTCGGTCAAGGTCGAAACCGGCGAGGGGACGGTCGCGCTGTACGCCGAGCGGATGCTCGTCGCGGTCGGACGGACGGCGAACGTCGACGGCATCGGCCTCGAGGCGACCGATGTGGCGGTGAAGGACGGATTCATCGCGGTGGACAAGCATTGCCGGACGGCCGAACCGCACATCTACGCGGTCGGCGATTGCATCGGCGGCGTGCAGCTCGCGCATGCGGCGGCGCGCGAAGGGGTGATCGCGGCCGAGCATATCGCGGGCCTCGATCCGGAGCCGATCCAGCCGCACCGCATCCCGCGCTGCGTCTATTCGCGGCCGGAGGTGGCCTCGATCGGCTGGACGGAGAGCCAGGCGATGTCCCGCGGCCACGACGTGAAGACGAGCCGGATCCCGTTCCGGGCGAGCGGCAAGGCGGTCGTGGAGGGCGAAACGGACGGCTTCGTGAAGGTGATCGCCGACCGGAAAACCGGCGACATCCTCGGCGTTCACATGATCGGTCCGCACGTGACGGAGCTGCTGTCCGAAGCGGGTCTTGCGGATCTGCTGAACGCTTCCGTATGGGAGTCCGGCCAGCTCATCCGTCCGCATCCGTCGCTGTCGGAGACGCTCGGCGAGGCGATGCTGGCGATCGACGGCGCATCCCTGTCGTTTTGACCCGAAATTCCGGGGAATTCCGGTGCGTCCGGTTCATTTCTTTTTCAGGGAAAACAGGGTATAATGAATGCATCCTGTATTTAGTACCTGGTGTTAAGAGCTGACCTCGAACGGGCGGCTCGCCACAGCCGGGAGAAGGAGGCAATGCATGGCCAATACCGGGATTGAGCGTTCGTTCCGCCACCGCGAGCTCGGACTTACGGACGACGAAGCGGTGCAGATGTACGCGACGATGCTGATGGCAAGGCGCTACGACGAACGGGCGCTGCTTCTCCAGCGGGCCGGCAAGATCCATTTTCACATCTCGGGGATCGGACAGGAGGCCGCGCAGGTGGCGGCCGCCTTCGCGCTGGACCGGGAGCAGGACTGGTTCCTGCCCTATTACCGCGATTACGGCTTCGTGCTGGCGGTCGGCATGACGCTCCGCGAGCTGATGCTGTGCCTGTTTTCGAAGGAAGAGGATCCGAACAGCGCCGGCCGGCAGATGGCCGGGCATTTCGGCTGCAGGAGGCTTCGCATCGTCACCCATTCCAGCCCGGTGACGACCCAGGTGCCGCATGCGGTCGGCATCGCCTATGCGCTCAAGCTGAAGCGCAAGCCCGGCGTGGCGTTCGTGACGTTCGGAGAGGGCTCGAGCAACCAGGGCGATTTCCACGAAGGCTGCAATTTCGCGGGAGTGCACAAGCTGCCCGTCATCTTCATGTGCGAGAACAACCAATACGCGATATCGGTGCCGGTCGAGCGGCAGGTGGCCGGGCGGATCTGCGACCGGGCGATCGGCTACGGATTTCCCGGCGTGCGGGTCGACGGCAACGATCCGCTCGAGGTGTACCGGGTCGTCAAGGAAGCGCGGGCGAGGGCCGTCGCGGGGGAAGGCCCGACGCTGATCGAGGCGATGATGTACCGGCTGTCGCCGCATTCGACCTCCGACAACGATCTGGCCTACCGGACGAAGGAAGAGATCGAGGAGCACCGCGCGAAGGACGGTTTGCCGCGATACCGCCAATATCTGATCGACTGCGGTCTGTGGAACGAGGAGCTGGACCGGTCGCTCGAGGAGCACATCCGGCAAATGCTCGACGAGGCGACCGAATACGCGGACCGGGCGCCCTTCCCGCCGCCGGAGTCGATCATGCGCCACGTCTACGCCGAAGACGCGGAAGGAGGGCGGTAACATGGCGGTCATGTACTACATCGACGCGATCCGGCTGGCGATGGAGGAGGAGATGGCCCGCGACGAGAACGTGTTCATTCTCGGCGAGGACGTCGGCTACAAGGGCGGCGTCTTCACGACGACGAAGGGGCTGCTCGAGAAGTTCGGGCCGGAGCGGGTGCTCGATACGCCGCTGTCGGAATCGGTGATCGCCGGGGCGGCGATCGGGGCCGCCATGTACGGCCTGAAGCCGATCGCCGAGATCCAGTACGCGGATTTCATCTTCCCCGCGGCGAACCAGATCATCAGCGAGGCGTCGAAGATCCGCTACCGTTCGGCGGGCGACTGGTCCTGCCCGGTCGTCATCCGCGCCCCGATCGGCGGCGGCGTGTTCGGCGGATTGTACCATTCGCAGTGCGTCGAATCGGTCTTCTTCGGCACGCCCGGCCTCAAGATCGTCGCGCCGTACACCGCCTACGACGCGAAGGGGCTGCTGAAGGCCGCCGTGCGGGACCCGGACCCCGTGCTCTACTTCGAGCACAAGAAATGCTACCGGCTCGTATCCGGCGAGGTGCCGGAGGACGACTACATCGTGCCGATCGGCAGGGCGAACGTGCTGCGCGAAGGCGACGACATCACGGTGATCGGCTACAGCCTGCCGCTTCATTTCGCGCTGCAGGCGGCCGAGGATCTGGAGGCGGAGGGCATCTCGGCCCACATTCTCGATCTCCGCACGCTGCAGCCGCTCGACAAGGAGGCGATCCTCGAGGCGGTCCGCCGCACGGGCAAGGTGCTGATCGTCCACGAGGACAACAAGACGGGCGGTGTCGGCGCCGAAGTGGCGGCGATCATCGCCGAGGAGCTGCTGTACGAGCTGGACGCCCCGATCATGCGGCTGTGCGGACCGGACGTGCCGGCGATGCCGATCAACGCGCCCGGCGAGAAGCATTTCATGCTGAATCGCGAGAAGTTGCGGGATGCGATGCGGCACCTGGCGCTTTATTAGAGGTCGGGAGGGGTTGAGAACGTGAGGCAAGGTCTTCGGGAAATCTTGATGCCGCAGCTCGCGGAATCGCTGGTGTCCGCGACGATCGAGCGCTGGCTCAAGCAGCCGGGAGACACGATCGAGCTGTACGAGCCGATCTGCGAGATCAACACGGACAAGGTGAATGCGGAGCTGCCTTCGACCGTGAGCGGCAGGCTGGTCAAAATTTTGGCGGGCGAAGGCGAGACCGTGAACGTCGGCGCGCCGATCTGCCTCGTCGAGACCGCGGCGGCGGGCGGGGAAGACCGTTCCGCGGCGGATCGGCGGGAGACGGAGCCTTCGCGGGAGGAGCCGCCGGCCGCTCCGGACGCCGAGCCCATGCGCGCCCGCTACTCGCCGGCGGTGCAGCGGCTCGCCGCCGAACACGGCGTCAATCTGTCCGAGATCCGGGGAACCGGCCTCGGCGGCCGCATCACGCGCAAGGACGTGCTGCATTACATCGCGTCCGGCCGCGCGTCCGGACGCCGGGACAGCCCGCCGGCGGACGATCCGGTCCGGATGCCGGTCCGGTCTTCCGGGCTGCACCTCACCGAGGAGCCGAAGCTGCCGGCCATCGAGGTCGAGCCGGCGGAACCGGGGAGCAACGAATATTTCATCGACGTGACGCCGCTCCGGCACACGATCGCGACCCGCATGCGGCAGAGCGTCACCGAGATTCCGCACGCCTGGATGATGATCGAGGCGGACGTGACGAACCTCGTCGCATTGCGCAACAAACTGAAGGACGAGTTCAAAAGACGCGAAGGAATCAACCTGACCTATCTCGCGTTCTTCCTGAAGGCGGTCATCAACGCAATCAAGGACTACCCGATCATGAACTCGGTGTGGGCGGTCGACAAGATCATCGTCAAGCGCGACATCAACATCTCGCTTGCGGTCGGCACGGAGGAGGGCGTCTGGACGCCGGTCATCAAGAACGCCGACCAGAAGAACATCGCCGGGTTGGCCCGCGAGATCGACGAGCTCGCGCGCAGGACGCGGGAAGGCCGGCTGTCGCTCAGCGACATGCAGGGCGGCACGTTCACCGTCAACAACACGGGCTCGTTCGGATCGATCCTGTCGCAGCCGATCATCAACTATCCGCAGGCGGCGCTCATCACGTTCGAGTCGATCGTGAAGCGGCCCGTCGTCATCGGCGACATGATTGCGATCCGTTCGATGGTGAATCTGTGCCTGTCGCTCGACCACCGCATCCTGGACGGCGTCATCTGCGGGCGTTTCCTGCAGCGGGTAAAAGAGAACCTCGAAAGCTTCAGCATCGAAAACACCACGCTGTACTGAGGGGCGCGCCATGAACGGGACGAACGCAGCACCGCTCGACATCCGCTATATCCCGATGATCGCCTACGCCGAGGCGTGGGAGCGGCAAAAGGAGATCGTGCGGAGCATCGACCGCGGCGAAGGGCCGGAGACGCTCCTGCTTTTGCAGCATCCGCCGACCTACACGATCGGTTCGCAGAAGCATCCGGAACATCTCCTGCTCGGCGAAGAGGAGCTGAAGGCGCGGGGCATCCGGGTGTTCGAGATCGATCGCGGAGGCGACATCACCTACCACGGTCCGGGGCAGCTCGTCGGCTACCCGCTGCTCTATCTCGATCCGGCGACGCTCGACCTGCACGGTTATCTGCGCAGCCTCGAGCAGGTCATCATCGAGTGGCTGGCCGATTACGGCATCGCGGCCGGCCGCAAGGAAGGGTACACCGGCGTGTGGGTCGGGGAAGAGAAGATCGCGGCGATCGGCGTCAAGTTCAACAAGGCGCGCTCCCGCCGCGGCTTCATCACGAGCCACGGCTTCGCGCTGAACCTGCGCGCGGGGATCGGGAAGGAAGGCTTTGCGGGCATCATTCCGTGCGGCATCCGCGAATACGGCGTCACGAGCTTCGAGGACGTGGCGGGAATGCCGATGCCGCCGGATCGGGCGGCGCGGGAGATCGTGCCGCACTTCTGCCGCGTGTTCGGCAGGACCGCCGGCCCTTTAATAGAAGAAGAAGCCGATGCCGGCGACGATGGTTGAGAGCAGCATCGCGGCGACGACCACGATGGCCGTGATCCGGACCCATTTGCCGTTGATCATGGCGGGTTGCACGCTCCTTTCGCCAGGCTGATTGCACGCTTCTATTGTATCCGATACGAAAGACGGGTGGAAAGCGATGATCGATCGACAACGACTGATCGACGAGTTTATGGAACTCGTCCGGATCGACAGCGAGACCGGGCATGAGCAGGAGATCGGCCGCGCGCTCAAGGCGAAGTTCGCCGCGCTCGGCCTTGCGGTCGAGGAAGACGACGCCGCGGCGAAGACGGGGCACGGCGCGGGCAACCTGTTCGCGATGCTGGAGGCCGACGGAGCTCCGGATGCGCCGGTCATCTTCTTCACGTCGCACATGGACACCGTCGCGCCGGGCCGCGGCGTCAAACCGCGGCTGGACGACGACGGCTACATCCGCAGCGACGGCACGACGATCCTCGGCAGCGACGACAAGGCGGGACTCGCGGCGATGCTCGAAGCGATCCGGGTGGTCCGCGAGCGCGGAATCCCGCACGGTCCGGTCCAGTTCGTCATCACGGTCGGCGAGGAAGCCGGGCTGAACGGCGCCCGGGCGATGGACGGGAGCCGGCTGAAGGCGGCGTTCGGCTACGCGCTGGACTCGAACGGCGAAGTCGGCGACATCGCCGTCGCGGCGCCGACCCAGGCGAAGATCACGATGAAGGTGCACGGCAAGTCGGCGCATGCCGGCGTCAATCCCGAGGACGGCATCAGCGCGATCCAGGTGGCCGCGAAGGCGATCGCGCGCATGCCGCTCGGCCGGATCGACCACGAGACGACCGCCAACATCGGCCGGTTCGAGGGCGGCGGCGCGACGAACATCGTCTGCGATTTCGTCCGGCTCGAAGCCGAGGCGCGCAGCCTCGACCGGGCGAAGCTGGACCGTCAGGTGGAGGCGATGCGCCGGGCGCTCGAGGAGGCGGCGGCGGAGTTCGGTGCGCGGGCGGAATTCGAAAGCGAGATCCTCTATCCGGCGTTCCGGTATACGGAGGAGGATCCGGTCGTGAAGCTTGCCGTCCGGGCGATCGAGGCGGTCGGATTGAAGCCGCGCACGTTCCATTCGGGAGGCGGCAGCGACGCGAACATCTTCAACGGTCACGGCGTGCCGACCGTCAACCTCGCGGTCGGCTATGAGGAGATCCATACGACGCGCGAGCGGATCCACGTCGACAATCTGGTCAAGACGGCGGAGCTCGTCGTCGAGATCATCCGCCAGGCCGCGGGACTGAAAGGCTGAGGCGGGCTTGCCTCATTCAGGAGCAGGCGTGCCTCACCCAAACAGGTTTGTCCGGAACAAAGGAAGGCCGGTCCGGGAGCGATCCCGGCCGGCCTTCGCTTATGGTTGACGCCGGATTCCGGATTCGGATCACGAGCGCGAACGGATTTCCTGGCGCATGAACATCACGTACGAGATGCCGAAGCAGATGACCGTCGCGGCGATGAGCCCGGTGAAATGCGGCCAGACGAGCAGCAGACTCTGACCGAGCGGCAGCGGGCTCGCGATCGCGAGGTAGATCTGCTCGAGCGTGAACGGACCGAGCGTCCGGACGTTCGGCGTCAGCAGCGTCGTCGTCGCCTCGGAGAACAGTTCGGCCGGCGACAGGCGGTTCAGCCACAGCATCGTCTGCTGGTAGTTGATGATCCGCTGCACCCCGGCGTCCGACGAAGGCGCGATCGCGTTCGAGATCAGGTTCAGGACCAGCCCGTAGAAGACGGTGAAGAAGATCCAGAGCGCCAGGCTCGAGAGCGCGGAGGTCGCGGCCTGGCGGAACCGGATCGAGAACAGGATCGACAGGTTGAGCCAGAACCCGACGTAGAACACCGCGAGCACGAGGAAGAAGAAGATGCGCCAGAACTCCTCCGGCGTCGGCGGATAGCCGATCGCGAACAGGCCGAGCCCCGCCACGAGCAGCCCGAGGGCGAAGATGACGACCGTCACAAGGAGCAGCGAGGCCGTGAACTTCGCCAGAATGAAGTCGTCCCGGTAGATCGGCTGCGACATGAGCCGGCTCAGCGTGCCGCGGTTCCGTTCCGAGTTGACGGCGTCGAACCCCAGCGCGATCCCCATCAGCGGGCCGAGGAACGTCACGAACGTGATGAAGTTCGGCCACGTTCCGTCCGAAATCGTGAAGATTTGCAGGAACAGGAAATTCAGATCGTCATTCAGCTTGCCGCCGCGGATCGCGGACACGGCGGAAAAGATCGAGCCGATGCACGCCAGGAAGATGAGCGCGAGCAGAATCGTGAACCGCCAGCTCCGGATGTGGTCGCTGAATTCCTTCTGCACGATGATCCAGAAAGGAGAGATCGCCGCATCCCGCGCTTGCTCCGAACCGGCCGCGCCGTCGGCGTCCCTGCGGCGCGCGATGCGTCCGAGGAGCGATTTGACGTCAAGCGCCACGGGCTTCCCCTCCTTCGAAATAGCGGTGGTAGATGTCGTCCAGCCCGTATTTCCGGCGGCTGATGGCGACGAGCCGCCCGCCGCTGCCGACGGCGGCCTGCGCGATGTCCGCGGTCAGATCCGCGCTGCAGACGACCGAGGCCTTGCCCCCTTCGCCGCGCTTCACGGACAGGACTCCCCCGATGCCGCGCAGCTTTTCGTCCAGACCGTCCGGCCAGGATTCGAGCTCGAGCTCGACCGTGACCGTGCCGTCCTCATCGAGCTGTCTCGAGAGCGACTCGATGTCGCCGCAGGCGATGAGGCGGCCCTTGACGAACAGGCCGACGCGGTCGCACACCTGCTGCACCTGGTGCAGATGGTGGGACGAAAGCAGCACCGTGATTCGGTCCTCGCGGCTCAGGCGCGTGATCAGCTCCAGCAGCTCGCGCACCCCTTCCGGGTCGATGCCGAGCGTCGGCTCGTCGAGGATGATGATCTCGGGACGCTTGATCAGCACGTCGGCAAGGCCGAGCCGCTGCCGCATCCCGCGGGAGAAGGTGCCGACCTTCTGGTCGGCGGCTTCGGCGAGGCCGACGCGCTTGAGCAGTTCGCGCGCGCGGGCCTCGGCTTCGGCCGGCGGGATCCGGTTCAGCCGGGCCGTGAAGACGAGATTGTCGACGGCGGTCCGGTCCTCGTAGAAGCCGATGTCATCGGGCATGTAGCCGACGCGGCGCTTGATCTGCAGCGGATTCCGGGTCGGGTCGAGGCCGAGCACGCGGGCCGAACCCGAGGTCGGCTCGGTCAGGCCGAGCATCATCAGGATCGTCGTCGTCTTGCCGGCGCCGTTCGGACCGAGCAGGCCGAACACTTCGCCGCGCCAGATCGTCAGATCGAGGCGGTTGACGGCCGCGAGCTCACCGTACATCTTCGTAAGCCCTCTGAGTTCGATGACCGGCTCGCGTTCTTCGCTGAGCGCGACCACGTTTACCGCCTCCCGTACTTGCGATACAGGTAGTAGACGCCTCCCGCGACGGCGATGACGATCAGGATGCCGATCCAGCCCCACAGCGTGGAAGATTGCACCGCGACGCGCAGTGCGATCGTGTCCGATTTCTGCGCCGAACTAGCGGTGATGTCGACTTCGTAGTCACCGGCCAGCGCCTTCTCCGACGACTTGATCGTCGCCTGGACGGTTGCCGTTTCGCCCGGCTCGATGGACGTGATCTTGGACGGTTCGAACGACACTTCCCAGTCGATCGGTGCATTCGACGACAGGCTGACATCCTCGAGTTTCGCCGTGCCGGTGTTCTTGATGACGAGGTCGATCTTCCGTTCGCCGCCGGCCTTCACGCGCGCGTTCAGCCGTTCGTCGGCCGTCGTCAGATCGATGCCGTACGTGCCGGTGATGACGACCTCGAGCGTCGCATCGGCCTGCGTCGCGTTGTTCGTCGCGGCGATCGGAATCTGATACGTGCCGGCTTCCACTGATTGCGGCGGGATGACCTGCACGGAGATCGTCTTCTTTGCGTTCGGCTCGACCGTCACGGAGCGGACGCTGTCGCCGCTGACCATGAAGCGGACGTCCCAGCCCGGCTGCACGGCCGCGCTCAGCGCATAGGTCTGTTCTTCGGCCGTCCGGTTGTGCAGCTCCGTCGAGAACGTGAAGGTGTCGTCCGCGTGGCCCTCCATGTTCGCCTGTTCCGCCGTCCATTCCGACGCGTAGGTGCCCTGCTCGGTCACGTTGATCACGAGCGGCAGGCGGGCCAGGTCGCCGGCGACGACCGTGAACCGGTAGGTCCCCTTGTTCACTTCAAGCGGCACTTCGATCTGGACGTTGAACGTCTCCGAATCGTCCGGCTTGACGGCGATTTCGTTCACCGTGCGGCCGCCGGACGTGATCTTGTATTCCCAGTTGGAAGCCGTCGTCTCCAGACGGATCGGGAAAATCTGCGTCCTGTCGCTGCGGTTGATCGCCTCGACCGAGTACGTGATCGTCTCGCCGGGCGGCGCCGACAGGTTGACGTAGGTGGTGTAGAGTTCGAACGTATCGGCGGCCTTCACCGGTACCGCCGAAGCTGCGGCGGCTCCGGCCGCGATCAGGGCGGCCAGCCCCAGCCTGGTCAAGAAGTTGCGGCATGCGGCAAGCATGCTTTTGATTCCCCCTTCACCGATGATGGTCGGAATGATGCTTCCGCTTACATTACGAACGGGCACGGCGGACGGATTAATGCGCTTCAGGTTTTTTTTTCAAATCCTGCATCGGGTTCCGGAGGAACGTCCGGCTTTCGACGCTTGCACGCATCTGTTAAAATATCCGGGAGAGACCACTGTCGGTGGGGAGGATGCGGATTGGACAGACGGGGAGACGACATGGCGGCGGTGCTCGAAGCGATGTGCGCCGGCTCCGTCGAAGCGTTCGACCGGTTCTACGAACGGTATGCGCCGCTGGTCATGCAGATCGCCCTCCGGATGATGGAAGACCGGATGGAGGCGGAAGACCTTTGCCATGACGTGTTCCTCGAGGTGCTCAGATCCGGCAGGAAATTCGACCGTTCGCGGGGGTCGATCGAGAGCTGGCTGGCGGTCCTGACGCGCAGCCGCGCGCTGGACAGGCGGCGTCGGGCCCGGCGCGCCCTGCAGGGGAGCACGCACGCGTCCGGCGCGCGGATCCCGGAAATCGAGACCGCGGCGGCTCCGGAGGACCTGGTCGTTCTCCGCTTCCAGCGGGCGGCGGTCCGGGAAGCGTTCGCCGCATTGCCGAGCCGGCAGCGGCGCGCGCTGGCGAACGCCTTTTACAGCGAGAAAACGCAGCGGGAATTGGCCGACGAGTGGAATGTGCCGCTCGGCACGGTGAAATCGTGGATTCGCGGCGGCCTCGCCAACCTGCGCAAGCAGATGGCCGTCCGCGGCTGGATCGCCGGCGGGGAAGGGGGAACGCCGCATGACGGGGAATGACGGCTTCGTCCCCGGCCGTTGCTCCTTCGGCTACGCGGACCGCGAGTGGGCGGATTACGCCCTCGGGCATCTCGACGCGCGGGAAGCGTCCGGGATGGAGGCGCACGCCTCGCTGTGCGCCGCTTGCGCGGAACGCCGCGACGAGTGGATGCGGCTGCTCGGGCCCGCGGATGGCGGGCCGGCCGCATCGCCGCTTCCGGAGCGGCGGCGCCGCGCGCTCCGGAGGGCGGTGCGCGCGGTCGGCCTGCGCCGCAGGCTGCGCCGTCCGGTGCTCGCGGTCTGCGCTGCCACCGTGCTGCTGACCGCCGGCTTTCTCCTGCGCGCCGGCGTCTCCGTTGATCCGATCCGGGGCGCCGCACCGAACGCGATGCATGCGCTGCCGGGCGAATACCTCCTTCAGCGGGAGCCGGATGCCGTGCCCGTCCTGGCCGATCCGGACACGACGCAATTCCGGGTCGTCCGCATCTTCGGGATGGCGGGCGAAGGCTACATCTGGCTGAGCGGCGACGCACGGGAGGCGCTGTTCTATCTGTACGGGCTTCCCGACACGGATCAGGTCGACTATCAGGCCTGGGCGATGCGCGGACCGCACGCGGACAGCCTCGGCATCCTGAAGCTCTTCGACGGCGTCGCCCATCTGCACGTCCGTTCGATGTTGCTGCCGGACGCCGAGATGATCTCGCTGAGCGCCGAGCCGAAGGGCGGCAGCGAACGGCCGACGTCGCCGCCGGCCGCCCTGGTCCGGTTCGAGGCCCGGCCCTGAGAACGCGGCGCGACCGGGCCGGGGCTGCCGGCAAGCATCCGGGTCATTTTCCGCCGGTTCTTGCGCCGTGCCGGCGGACGTAGTCGGCCAGCTTCTTCCGCCCGTCGGCGAGGACGCGCAGCCGGTGGCGGATCTCCCACGCCTTGCCGACGAGGCGGATGCCGTTGGGGTCGTTGTACTGTTTCATCGCAATCGCAACCTCCGTTTCGGATCGGGCATGTCCCATCCTATGCACGGAGCGGACAAGATATCACACCGGGGGAGCGGGTGAAGGATGCCATTCGGGAGTGGAGAGATGGGAAGGCCGGAGCCCGAGCGCACCATCGAGACGAAGCCGATTTTCAGCGGCCGGATCATCACGGTGCAGGTGGACACGGTCGAACTTCCGGACGGGAAGACGACGACGCGGGAGATCGTGAGGCATCCGGGCGCGGCCGCGGTGCTCGCGATCCGGGACGACCGGCTGATTGTCGTCGAGCAATACCGGAAGCCGCTCGGCCGGACGCTGGTCGAGATTCCGGCGGGCAAGCTCGAGCCCGGCGAGGACCCGATGGTGACGGCGGGGCGGGAGCTCGAGGAGGAGACCGGCTGGCGTGCGGGGCGGCTCGAACTCATCGGCAGCTTCTACACGTCTCCGGGCTTCGCCGACGAGAAGCTGTATCTGTATGCGGCATACGATCTCACGCGGGGAAATCGCAAGCCGGACGAGGACGAGCTGCTGAACGTGGACGCGATCACGCTCGAACAGGCCGACCGGTACATCCGCGAGGGCCGGATCGGCGACGCGAAGACGATCATCGCGGTCCAGGCGTGGCGGCTGTTCCGGCTGACCGGGTCGTTCGCGTGACATGGGAACTGCAGCGAATCAAGCCGTTCCGGAGGCGGGCCTTCGCCGCATTTTCGCCGACCTCCATCTGCACATCGGCTCGACCGGCCGCGGCGAACCGGTAAAGATCAGCGCCAGCCGGGCGCTCACGTTCCGGAACATCGCCCATGAGGCCGTGCATCGCAAGGGCATCCGGCTGCTCGGCGTGATCGACGCCCATTCGCCCGGCGTGCAGCGGGACATCGCGGAGTTGCTCGACCGCGGCGAGATGGAGGAGGCGCCCGGCGGCGGCATCTGCTACCGGGACGTGACGCTCCTGCTCGGCGCGGAGATCGAGGTGATGGAGCCCGGCCGCGGGCCGGCGCATCACCTGGTCTTCCTGCGCGATTTCGACGCGATGCGCTCGTTCACCCGGTGGCTCGCGAAGCGGATGACGAATGTCGCGCTCAGCTCGCAGCGCGTCCGGGCAAGCGGACGCGAGCTGCAGCTCGAGGTGGCCGCGCGGGGCGGGCTGTTCGTTCCCGCCCACATTTTCACGCCGCACCGCAGCCTGTACGGAAGCTGCGCGGACCGGCTGTCGGACGTGCTCGACCCGGAGCTCGTGGACGCGGTCGAGCTGGGGCTCAGCGCGGACACGGCGATGGCCGGCTTCGTGCCCGAGCTGGACCGGTACGCGTTTCTGACGAACTCGGACGCCCATTCGCTCGCCCGGATCGGACGGGAATACAACGCGCTCCTCGTCGCCGAGCCGTCGTTCGACGAGCTCCGCAAGGCGCTGCACGGGGAGGATGGCCGAAGGATCGCGGCGAACTACGGACTGGACCCGCGCCTCGGCAAATACCACCGGACGCATTGCGCGGGCTGCGGCACGACGCTGGACGAACGGGAAGCCGAAGCGGCGATCCTCGCCGGTCCCGCCGCGCGCTGCCCGCTGTGCGGGGCGGCGAAGCTGATCCGCGGCGTGGCCGACCGGGTGCGCGCCCTCGGCCGCCTCGCGGGGCGGGAGCAGCCTCCCGCCGAGGCCGCAAGGCCCCCGTATATCTGCCAGGTGCCGCTCGAATTCATCCCCGGCGTCGGACCGAAGCTGCTCGGGCGGCTGCTTGACCGCTTCGGCACGGAGATGAACGTGCTGCACGAAGCTCCGCCCGAAGCGCTGGCCGAAGCGGCCGGCGAGAAGACGGCCGCGCTGATCCTCGCCGCCCGCGAAGGAAGGCTGCGGCTCGAGGCGGGCGGCGGCGGGCGCTACGGCAGGGCGCTCTCCTGCTGAGCGGCTTCGGACGTGCCGTCCGGCCGCGGCATACCCGTCCGGCCCCGGACATAGAAATGAACCATCATGTCCTGGGCCCGGATGTCCCCGGGCCGGGAACGGGAGGGCGGCGATGGACGCACAAATCGGCTTCCGTCCGCCGACGGACCGGCGGACGCTGCTTGTATTCCTCGCGGTGCTTGCGGCGGCGGGCGTCGCCTTCGGGGCGCTCGCGAGCCGGACGCTGACGCTCGATCAGCGGGACAATCTCGCCTCCGACCTGGAGCTGTACGCGATGTCGGCCGAAGCCGGACAGCTTCCGGAGGCGGGGGACGCGCTGCGCGAGCGGCTCATGCACCACGCGAAATGGCTGCTGGCCGTCTGGCTGCTCGGCGTCACGGTGGTCGGGGCGCCTGTCGTGCTGTTCGTTCTTTTTCTCAAAGGAATGCTGATCGGATTCTCCCTCGGCGTGCTCGTCCAGACGCACGGATGGAAGGGGATGCTGTTCGCCCTCGCGGCGATGGTTCCCGGCAATCTGCTGGCGCTCCCGGCGTTGCTGCTCGCGGGCGCCTCGTCCGTCGCGTTCGCGCTTCACGTCTTCCGGTACCGGCTCCTGCAGCCGTCCGGCAGCCTGCGCGAGCCGCTCGTCGTCCACACGTCGTTCTCGCTCGCGATGCTGGTCGCGTGCGCGGGCGGCGCGTTCGTCGAGGCGTGGGCCGCGCCGAAGCTGATCGTCTGGGCGGCGCCGCTGATCGCATCCTGACCGTTGACGGCGTGACGGATTCGTTTGACTTTCTTTCGGGCCTGCTTCTATAATGATTTATAATGATTGGATAATGATTGTTGGTTCGCAGGTTGCCGAACGCGGAGGGGAGCGCATGGAGGCCCGGCTCGAGAAAATCAAACAACAGCTCCAGTCGCAGGGCTACAAACTGACCCCGCAGCGGGAGGCGACCGTTCGCGTGCTGCTGGAGAACGAGGAAGACCATCTCAGCGCGGAAGAAGTGTTCCTGCTCGTGAAGGAGATCGCGCCCGAGATCGGTCTTGCGACCGTGTACCGGACGCTGGAACTCTTGAGCGAGCTGCACGTCGTCGAGAAACTGAACTTCGGAGACGGCGTTGCCCGCTACGATTTGCGGACGGACAGCTCCAAGCACCACCATCATCATTTGATTTGCGTGCAGTGCGGTTCGATGGAGGAGATCATGGAGGACTGGCTCATTCCGCTCGAAGAGCGGCTGGAGAAGGAATACGGCTTCCATGTCATCGACCATCGCCTCGATTTCCAGGGGATCTGCCGCCGCTGCCGCGAATCCCGCGAATCCGACGAATAGACCGCAGCCAGAGCTCCCGGACGGGGACCCCATCGGGCCGTTCGGGAGTTTTTTGCGTCAGGCAGGGACAACTGTTCGCCGGACGGTGCCGGCGCCCTTCATCCGGTGCGCCCGGCGGTACTGCCTGCCCCGGGCCCGGCATAGAATGTTGGCAGCATCGGCCCGTCCCGCGGGTACACGGAGGTGATCCGCGCATTGGTGCTGTCGCTGCGCCGTGCGCTGCGCCGATTGCTGTTCATCGCGTTGTTCCTGGCGCTGACGCTTGCGATCGCGGAGGTGCTCCGGCCTTTCGCGGGCTGGATCGGGCTTCCGGAAACGCCCGGTGCGTCTCCGGACAGGCCGGCGCTGGCGTTCGCGGGAGAACCGGAAGGCGGTGCGGAGCCGTCTTTCCTTGACCGCCTGCGCCTGTTCTGGCTGGCCGGCGGTTGAGGCATGCCAGGATCGGGCTCCGGAGCCCGACCGAGAAGGAGGTGAGCGGGTCGTGCCGGATCTTGCGGAACTTGCGCAGCGATTCGCCGCGCATCTCGGCGAGGCGCGGCAGTTCTCCCGATCGACGGCGGAATCGTACGCCCGCGATCTGAAGGCGTTCGTCGCCGCGATGCGGGCGCAGGGCATCGAGGAGGCCGCCCGGGTGGAGCCGCGCCACATCGCGGCGTATCTGACCGGGCTGAGGGAGGCGGGCCGGGCGCCGGCGAGCGTCGCCCGCGCGGCGTCCGGCATCCGCGCGTTCTTCCGGTACGCCGCTTCCGAACTGAAGGCGATCGGCATGGATCCGGCGGCCCATGTCCGGCCGCCGAAGCCGGAGCGCAAACCGCCGCGCATCCTGTCGGAGCAGGAGACGGCCCGGCTGCTGGAGACGCCGGACGAGCGGAACCCGTCCGGGCTGCGCGACCGGGCGATGCTGGAGCTCCTGTACGCGACCGGCATCCGCGCGGGCGAGCTGATCGGGCTGGACGTCGAGGACGTCGACCTCCGGCTCGGCTTTGTCCGCTGCGCCGGGCCGGGCGGAAGGGAGCGGTTCATTCCGCTCGGCAAGGCGGCCGCGGAGGCGGTCGGACGGTATTTGCGCGAAGGCCGGCCGCATCTCGCCCGGCCGGACAAGCCGGAGCGCGCGCTGTTTCTGAGCCGGCGCGGCGGGCGCCTGACGCGGCAGGGATTCTGGAAGCTGCTGAAGAAGCATGCGGCGTCTTCCGGCCTGGACGGGGTGAGCCCGCACAGTTTGCGCCACGCGTTCGCGGCGCATCTCGTCGCGGGCGGGGCGGACCTGCGCGCCGTGCAGGAAATGCTCGGGCACAAGGACATTGCCGCGACCCGCATGTACGCGCAGCTCCGGCGTCCGAGCCTGAAATCGGTCTACGAATCGGCCCATCCGCGGGCGCGCTGACGGGGATCGCCCGGCCAAAGGACCCGCGGAATCCAATCGTGCATTCGGGGGAGTGTCACGGATCCGTGAACGTAACGAGAGCAACCTGGATCGTGCTTGACAGCGTCGGCATCGGGGAGCTGCCCGATGCGCCCGCGTTCGGCGATGCGGGCGCCCACACGCTCGGGCACATTGCCGAGGCGGTGCCGGGCTTCGATCTGCCCGAGCTGCGCCGGCTCGGCCTCGCCAACATCGCGCCGATTGACGGCTGGGAGCCGCACCCGGCGCCGGAGGCGGCATACGGAAAGATGGCCGAGACGTCTGCGGGCAAGGACACGATGACCGGCCATTGGGAGCTCGCCGGCCTGCACATTCCCGTGCCGTTCCGCACGTTCCCGGACGGCTTTCCGGAGGAGCTCATCCGCGAGTTCGAGAGACGGACGGGCCGTCCGGTCATCGGCAACAAGCCGGCGAGCGGCACCGCGATCATCGAGGAACTCGGTGAAGAGCAAATGCGCACGGGGGCGTGGATCGTCTACACGTCCGCCGACAGCGTCTTCCAGATCGCGGCGCACGAGGAAGTCATCCCGCCGGACGAGCTGTACCGGGCGTGCGAGATCGCGCGCGAGCTGACGCTCCGGGAGCCGTACACGGTCGGCCGCGTCATCGCCCGGCCGTACGTCGGGAAGCCCGGCGCGTTCACGCGCACGCCGAACCGGCGCGACTACGCGGTGAAGCCGCCGCGGCCGACGGTGCTGAACGCGCTGAAGGATGCCGGGTATGACGTGTGGGCGGTGGGCAAGATCAACGACATTTTCAGCGGGGAAGGGGTTACGGCCTCGTTCCCGACGAAGAGCAACGCCGACGGCATCGGCCGGACGCTGGAGCTGATGGCGAAGCCTTGCCGCGGCATCGTGTTCACGAATCTCGTCGACTTCGATTCGCTGTACGGCCACCGGCGCGATCCGCACGGATACGCGCGGGCGCTGGAGGAATTCGACCGCGCGGTGCCGGAATTGAAGCGGCTGACCGGGGACGATGCGCTGCTCATCATCACGGCCGACCACGGCAACGATCCGGTCCACCACGGCACCGACCACACGCGGGAATATGTGCCGCTTCTCATCTACAATCCGCGCCTGGGGGGCCGTCCGCTCGGCACCCGGTCGACGTTCGCGGATCTCGCCGCGACGATCGCCGAGCTGTTCGGCGTGGAGCACCCGCCGCACGGCACGAGCTTTCTTGCCGAACTCGGCCTGGGGCGGGGATGAACCCGGCCCGGCGGGGCGAGGCGAAACCGGCGCTTCGGACGGGGAACTTTTCAAACCGAATCGGGAGGTTGCATTCATGACGCTGACGGCTGCACATATCCGCGAAGCCGCGGACTTCATCCGGTCCAGGGCGGCGCTCGTGCCGGAGATCGCGCTGATCCTCGGTTCCGGGCTCGGCGTGCTCGCCGATCATGTCGAAGACGCCGCCGTCATCCCGTACCGGGACATCCCGCATTTTCCGCTTTCGACCGTGGAGGGCCATGCGGGCGAACTCGTCGTCGGCCGGCTGGCCGGCCGGAACGTCGTCATCATGCGCGGCAGGTTCCATATGTACGAGGGCTACGGCCCGGAGCTGACGGCGTTTCCGGTCCGCGTCATGAAGGCGCTCGGCGCGCGGACGCTCGTCGTGACGAATGCGGCGGGCGGCATCAACACGTCCTACCGGCCGGGCGACCTGATGCTGATCACCGACCACCTGAACCTGACCGGCCGCAACCCGCTGGTCGGTCCGAACGACGACGAGCTGGGTCCCAGGTTCCCGGACATGTCGGAAGCCTACAGCCGCCGGCTGCGCGCGATCGCGCGGGAGACGGCGCGGGAGCAGGGACTCGAACTACGGGAAGGGGTCTACGCGGGCCTGTTGGGTCCTTCGTACGAGACGCCCGCCGAGATCCGCATGCTGCGCGCGCTCGGCGCGGATGCCGTCGGCATGTCGACGGTGGCGGAAGTGATCGCGGCGCGCCACTGCGGGCTGGACGTGCTGGGCATTTCCTGCATCAGCAACATGGCGGCGGGCATACTGGACCAACCGTTGTCCCACGAAGAAGTGATGGAGACGACCGAGCGGGTGAAATCCCGTTTTCTGGCTCTGGTCACGGGTGTCATCCCCCGTTTGTAGCATACGGGCGCCCGGCAAAATGCAACGTTCGACTCGACCCGGTGCGACACGCTCCTCCCTCCGTTTCGTCGTATAATGGCCCGGGAATCCGAAAGAAGGAGAGTAGTGGAAGACAGCCATGGACAAGCAGTTGCTGGGACAAGTCGAAAGGTTGCGCCATCAGATGAACTCGGCTTTTCGGGCGAGAAACGACATGCTGCACCGGGAGGTGCTGGAGCTGAGCCGGTCGCTCGATGAACTGATCCTGCAGGTTCAGCTGCTGAAGTGGAGCAGAACGCGCGAAAAGCTTGACGATCAGGGGTGAAGGGCATGCGCGCGGTCGACATCATCAGGCGCAAACGGGACGGCCATGAGCTGACCGCCCGGGAAATCGCGTTCCTGATCGAGGGATTCGTCCGGGGTGACATCCCGGATTACCAGATGTCCGCGTTCGCGATGGCCGTGCTGTTCCGGGGCATGACCGACGCGGAGACGGCGGAGCTGACGCTCGCGATGGCGAGGTCCGGCAGTCAGCTGGATTTGAGCGGGATTCCGGGCGTCAAGGTGGACAAGCATAGCACGGGCGGCGTCGGCGACAAGACGACGCTTGTCGTCGCGTCGCTCGCCGCCGCGGCCGGCGTGCCCGTCGCGAAGATGTCCGGCCGCGGGCTCGGCCACACCGGCGGCACGATCGACAAGCTGGAGTCGATTCCGGGCTTCCGCACGGAGCTGAAGCCGGAGGCATTCATCCGCCAGGTTCGCGAGATCGGGCTGGCCGTGGCCGGACAGAGCGGCGATCTCGCACCGGCGGACAAGAAGCTGTACGCGCTCCGCGACGTGACGGCGACGGTCGAGTCGATCCCGCTCATCGCGAGCTCCGTCATGAGCAAGAAGATCGCCGCCGGAGCGGACGCGATCGTGCTCGACGTGAAGACGGGCGGCGGCGCGTTCATGAAGACGCTCGAGGACGCGGAGCGGCTCGCGCTGGCGATGGTCGCGATCGGCCGGCTCGTCGGCCGCAGGACCGCGGCCGTCATCAGCGACATGGACCAGCCGCTCGGCCGGGCGATCGGCAACGCCCTCGAGGTCCGGGAAGCGATCGCCGCGCTGCGCGGCGAGGGGCCGGAGGATCTGACGCGGCTGTGCCTTGCGCTGGCGGCGCACATGGCGGTCCTCGGAGGCAGGGCCGCTTCGCTCGACGAGGCGCTGCCGCTATTGGAGCGGAAGCTGGCTTCCGGCGAAGCGCTTGAGAAATTCCGCCGTCTCATCGCGGCCCAGGGCGGCGATCCGGCGGTCGTCGACGATCCGGACCGGCTGCCTTCGGCGCCGCGCCGGATCGCCGTGAAGGCGGAGCGCGCCGGCTGCGTGCGCCGCATCGACGCGGAGAAGCTCGGCCTCGCGGCGATGATGCTCGGCGCGGGGCGCGCGGTGAAGGACGCGCCGATCGACCATTCGGTCGGCATCGTGCTCGGCCGCAAGATCGGCGACCGCGTGGAAGCCGGCGAAGCGCTGGCCGAACTGCACGCCGCCCGCGGCGGCGAGGCCGAAGCCGAAGCCCTGCGGCTCGCGGCGGAGGCGTTCGAGATCGGCGACGAGCCGCCGGCGATGCGGCCGCTCATCCTGTCCGTCGTGACGGAGGAAGGCGTCCGGCGGATGGACTCGGAGGAACGCTGAACAAGCGAACATACCGCTTTCATTTTGTCGATCCACATGGCATGAACCAAAACAGGAGAAAAATCCTCTTCGATTTCCGGGCGTTCTTCGCGCCACGGCACGATCCACGGGGCTCCGTCCGCAGGACGGGGCCTATTTGCTTGCGGAATAATTTTCCTCGGGGCGGATCATACTGGAAAGAAGAAGCCTGACCCTTTCGTCTGGCGGCACCAGCAAATTCAGGAGGGACCATGAAGGTGAGGAGAGTACGCCCCGTACTGCTAGTTGCGTTATCCCTGCTCGTCGCGCTGCCCGCCGCGGCGGCCGCCGAGGAGAAGCCGAAGGGCGCGCCCGCGCCGTCCCGGAACGGAGCGGTCGACCTGGCTCCGAACGCGCGCTCGGCGATTCTGATGGATGCGGACAGCGGCACGATCATCTTTGAGAAAAACAGCCACGACCGCCTGCCGCCGGCGAGCATCACGAAGATCATGACGATGCTGCTCGTCATGGAGGCGCTCGACGAAGGCCGCATCAAGCTGACGGACAAAGTGACGGCGAGCGAGCACGCGGCTTCGATGGGCGGGTCGCAGATTTTCCTCGAAGCGGGCGAGGAGATGACGGTCGAGGATCTCTTGAAGGGCGTCGCCATCGCGTCCGGCAACGACGCGTCGGTCGCGCTCGCCGAGAAGATCGCGGGAACCGAGCAGGAATTCGTGCGCATGATGAACGAACGGGCGCGCGAGCTCGGCATGAAAAACACCCATTTCGTGAACTCGAACGGGCTTCCGGCGGAAAATCACTACACGTCGGCGTATGACATCGCGATCATGTCGCGGGAGCTGCTGAAGCATCCCGAGATCACGAAGTACACCGGCCTGTACCAGGATTATCTGCGCAAGGACACCGACCGCCCGTTCTGGCTCGTCAACACGAACAAGCTCGTCCGGTTCTATCCCGGAGCGGACGGGCTGAAGACGGGGTATACGAGCGAGGCGAAGTTCTGCCTGAGCGCGACCGCGAAGCGCGACAACTTCCGCGTCATCGCCGTCGTCATGGGCGAGCCGGACACGAAGACGCGCAACGCCGAGGTGTCGCAGATGTTCGATTACGCGTTCGCCATGTACACGAACGTCCCGATTTTCAAGCAAGGCGACACGATCGGCACGGTGCGGATCGCCAAGGGGGAAGTGCCGAGCCTTACGATCAAGGCGAAGCATCCGTACAGCGTGCTGATGAAGAAGGGCGCGAGCATGAAGGACATCCGCCACGAGGTGCGCCTCGACGAACCGGTCCGGGCGCCGGTGAAGGCCGGTCAGAAGATCGGCAAAATCATCGTCTATCAGGGCGGAAACGTGCTCGCCGAATTCGACGTCGAGGCGCCGGAAAGCGTGGGTCGTGCGAACTGGTGGACGCTGTTCAAGCGGACATGCGCGGAATTGTTCGCATAACCGCGAAACCGGCCGCGTCCGGTGGCGCGTTTTGTCCGGCTGCTTCTAGTTTTGTCGCAGGGCAGGAACGGCGTCCGGACGCGTAGAAGACCTTAACCGAAGCTGGGAGGGGAGTGAACGGCAATGCGGCTTCATGAGGAAATGGAGCAATACCGCAATGTGCTGATCGTCAGGCTGAAAGGCGAACTGGATCACCATACGGCAGACGGTCTGAAACAGCGGCTCGAGGATGCGCTGTTGCGCGGGCGGGCGACGCACGTCCTGCTGAACCTGAGCGGGCTTGCGTTCATGGACAGCTCCGGGCTGGGCGTCATCCTCGGGCGCTACAAAACGGTGACGGCCCGCGGCGGCAAGCTGCTCGTCTGCGGCGTGGGTCCGGCCGTCCGGCGGCTGTTCGAGCTATCGGGACTGCTCAAGATCCTCGCGCTGTACGAGAATGAGCACGAGGCGCTCGGCAGTCTGGAGGTCGTGTCATGAACGGGTCGAACCGCATGGTGCTGTCGTTTTCCAGCCGGTCGGAGAACGAGGCGTTCGCGCGCATCGCCGTCGCCGCGTTCGTGTCGCAGCTCGACCCGACGGTCGAGGAATTGAACGACCTGAAGACGGCCGTGTCGGAAGCGGTGACGAATGCCATCATCCATGGCTATGACGGCAAGCCGGACGGCATGGTGACGATCGAGGCGCGCATCGAGGGCGACGCCGTCTCGATCATCGTCCGCGACGAAGGGAAGGGCATCGAAGATTTGGAACTGGCGCGGCAGCCGCTGTTCACTTCCAGGCCGGATCTGGAACGTTCCGGCATGGGCTTCACGATCATGGAGAACTTCATGGACGAATTCGACGTATCGAGCGAACCGGGCAAGGGAACGGAGATCCGCATGATGAAGCGGATCGAATCGAAAAAGGCGCTCTACAATTAGGGCGCGCACAGGGGTTGGACCGCATGGAAGTCGATTGGAGCAAGCAGCCGCAAGTCCACCTGGATGACGCCGAGGTGAAACGGCTTATCGCCCTCAGTCAATCCGGGGACGCGGATGCCCGCGACAAGCTGGTCCAGGCCAACATCCGGCTCGTGTGGTCGGTCGTTCAACGGTTCCTGAACCGCGGATACGAACCGGAGGACCTGTTCCAGATCGGCTGCATCGGGCTGCTCAAGTCGGTTGACAAGTTCGACCTGTCCTATGACGTCAAGTTTTCCACCTACGCGGTGCCGATGATCATCGGCGAGATCCAGCGTTTCTTGAGGGACGACGGCACGGTGAAGGTGAGCCGGTCCCTGAAGGAGCTGGCGAACCGGGTGCGGAAGACGAAGGACGAATTGTCCAAGGGGCTCGGCAGGCAGCCGACCGTCGGCGAAATCGCCGAAAGGCTCGGCATATCGCCCGAGGAAGTCGTATTCGCACAGGAGGCGAGCAAGCCGCCGGCGTCGATCCACGAAACTGTATTCGAGAACGACGGCGATCCGATCACCTTGATGGACCAGATCGCCGACGAATCGGGTGAGCGCTGGTTCGACCGGCTTGCGCTCAGCGAGGCGATCGAGACGCTCTCCGAACGGGAGAAGCTGATCGTATACCTCCGCTACTTTCGCGACCAGACGCAGTCGGAAGTGGCCAGCCGGCTCGGCATATCGCAGGTGCAGGTATCCAGGCTCGAGAAGAAGATCCTTCAGACCATCAAGGACCAGATCGCCCTTTAGCGGTCATGCCGGACCGTCGGCCCATTCCTGCCGGCTGTCCGCGTGTGCATGGAGGACGAACGTCCTTCGGAAAATGCCTTTGGAAGATGGATCGAACGGATCGCCATGCGGCGGTCCGGTTTTTTTTGTTTCGCCCGGATGACACCGTTCCCGAATTTGTCAGCATGCCCGTCGGTTAAGCCGCAAGCCGGCCACTCATACTAGAACTTGACAGGAACGCCGCGGGAGGATGAGCCCATGACGACCGTGCGAACGAACACGCTCTACGTCCGGTTGCGCAAGCGACTGGTCATCCGGCCCGGCGACACCGTGCGGCTCGGGGACGTCGCCCGCCTGCTGGCCGACGACGAGCGCGAACGGCGGCTTGCCGGATTGGTCCTGTATCGGCATTCGCCGGAGGACGGCGACCGCGCCGTGATCGACATGCTGCACGTCATCCGCGCCGTATCCGAAGCGGAACCGGGGCTTGACGTCGAGTTCGTCGGCGAACCGCAGACGCTCGTCACGGTTACCGCCCGGTCGCAAAAGCCGATCCCCGGCATGCTGGTGGTGGCGTGGCTCCTCCTGTTCTTCGGCTCGGGCCTGACCATCATGAATTTTCACGCGGACGTCGGCATGCTGGAGGTGCACCGGCGCATGACGGAACTGATTACGGGGACGAGAGCGGAGCGGCCGCTCTGGTTCCAGATTCCGTATTCGATCGGCGTCGGGCTTGGCATGATATTGTTTTTCAACCGCGTGATCCGGCGGAAACTGAGCGAGGAGCCAAGTCCGCTCGAGGTGGAAATGTATCAGTATCAGGAAAATGTCGACGCCTATGTCGTCGCCGACGAGATGCGCAAGCTGCACGGCGGCGGGGGCGTAAGCCGGGGGAACGGCGGCCGTGGCTGAATGGCTGCCCCGGGGGGCCGCCGCCCTGCTCGGTCTGTCCGGAGGCCTTGCGGTCGGCAGCGGCCTGATCGCGCTGCTGGTCATCCTCGATCTGATTCCGCGGCTGGCGCAGCTCTCGCGGGGCTACCGGCAGGCGGCCTGGTTCGAGACGGCCGTCCTGTCCGGGACCGTGTTCTGGATGCTGGCCGATTTCGGAGACTGGCGCAGCCCGCAGACGGGGGCGGGTCATCTGCTCGTTGCGCTGGCCGGCCTGTTCAGCGGGCTCTTCGTCGGCATGCTGGCGGCGGCGCTGACGGAGGTCATCAACGTGCTGCCGATCATGGCGAGGCGGCTCCGGCTCGAAGCGGACATGCCGGCGCTGATCTGGGCGCTCGTCCTGGGCAAGATGGCCGGATCGCTGTTCGATTGGTTCGTCTACCAGCGTTGATGCCGGATTTGCCGGCGCATGTCGGGAGGAGGTTTCGAATCGCGCCATGGACGAACGCAACGAGATGCGGGAGGAAGGGGCGGAGCCGTTCGACGTTCCACCTTCGCCGCCTTCGGATCGGATTGGGGAGAGCCTGCGTCCTCCCCTGAGGAAGCTGATTCGTCCGGAACGGGAGGAACCCGCGGACGGTGGTGCCGCGGAGCTTGCGAACGGAAGCCACGAAGCGGGGGCCGGCCGCGTCCGCACGGGTTCGGATGGGAGCGGGGAGGCGTCCGCCGGACTTCCCGAACGGGAAGCGGTCCGCGGCCAGGCCGATGCGGATCCGGTCGGGAACGGAACGTCGGCATACGCGCAAGCCTTCGCTCCTTCGATCGGTCGGACGGAACCGGCGAACGGATCCATGGCCGGCAAAACGAAGCGGTGGCGGAAAGCGCGGAAGGCACGGGAAGGAAACACCCAGGCGGGCAGTCTTTCCTCCGGAGAGACGCCGGCGCACGGACTTGCCGAAGCGGGACGCGGACGGTTCCGGAGCCGCTGGTTCCGCAGGGAGTCGGCGGGCGGAGACGATCCTGCGGGCGGGTCCGGTCGGCTGCGTCGGGATCGGCATGCGCAGCAGGATGTGATGCCTGAGGCCATTCATCCGCCGCGGTTCTCCGGACATGCTCCGGTACGGCAAGGGGATACGCAGCCCGACGGCAGGCCCCATCGTGCGGAACAGGCGGGGGGAGAAGGTTCGCCGCAGCGGCAGGGACGGGAGGCGCAGGCCCGGAACGGGCAAATGCAGATGAAGAAGATGCAGGGGCCGATCGGCCGGCCGCAGGCGCGAAACGGGCATCCCCGGGCGCAGGACGGGCAGCCGCCATCCGGGAACAAGCAGCCGATTCCGGAGAACCTGGACGAGCTGAAGCCGCTCCTGGAGCGCGAGGCGGGCCTGAAAGCGAACTTCGACGTCGTGCTGCGCGAGATGACGTTCGGAGGTCGAAGGACGGCCCTGTTCTACCTGAACGGGCTGGTCAATTCGTCGGTGTTGACGGAAGTGCTCGTGCGGTTGTCGTACCTGACGCCGGAAGACATCGACGCGGATGCGCTGAAGCTCTTCTTCGATACCTACGTCCCTGCGGTGCAGGTGACAAAGGCGGAAACGTTCGACGACATGCTCGACGCCGTGCTTGCCGGCGACGCGGCCCTGTTCATCGATCGCGAGCGCGCGGCGCTGATCCTCGACGTGAAAATGTTTCCGGACCGGACGCCGGAGGAGCCCTCGCTCGAGCGCGTCGTGCGCGGTTCGCGCGACGGATTCGTCGAGACGCTGATGAAGAACGTGTCGCTGATCCGCCGCAGGCTGCGCGACAAGGAGCTCCGGTTCGAGCTGATCCGCGTCGGCGCGCGGACGAAGACGGACATCTGCATCGCCTATATCCGCGATATCGCCGACCCCGGACTGGTCGAAGAAGTGAAGCGAAAGATCGGCCGGGTGAACGTATACGGTCTGCCGCTCGCGGACAAGCAGCTCGAGGAGACGACCGTGAACCTGGGCTGGCATCCGTATCCGCTCGTCCGCTACTCGGAGCGGCCGGACGTCGTGGCGGCGCAGCTGCTCGAGGGCAGCGTCGCGGTGATGACCGACACGACGCCGACCGTCATGATGCTGCCGACGACGTTCTTCGACCTGACGCAGCACGCGGAGGAGAACCGGCAGACGCCGTTCATCGGCACCTATTTGCGCTGGATCCGGTACATCGGCATCCTGTTCTCGCTGTTTCTGCTGCCGCTCTGGTTCCTGTTCGTGCTGAAACCGGAGCTGAAGCCGCCGACGCTGGATTTCCTCGGTCCGCGGCAGATGGGGCGCATTCCCCTCTTCCTGCAGTTCCTGCTCGCCGAGATCGGGGTCGACCTGATGCGGATGGCCGCCGTGCACACGCCGACGCCGCTCTCGACCGCGATGTCCCTGATCGCGGCCATTCTGATCGGCGACATCGCCGTGAAGACCGGGCTGTTCAACAACGAGGTCATCCTCTACATGGCGATCGCGGCGATCGGGATGTTCGCGACGCCGAATTACGAGCTCGGGCTTGCCAACCGGATCGTCCGGCTTGCGCTGATCATCGCCGTGGCGCTGTTCGGCGTCCCGGGATTCGTCGTCGGCACGGCGCTGTTCATCGTACTGCTCGCCTGCACCCGGTCGTTCAACCGGCCCTATCTCTGGCCGTTCATTCCGTTCGACGGCCGGTCGATGGCCGCTCTGCTCGTGCGGCCGCCGGAGCTGCAGAACAAGAAGCGCAACCCGCTGCTCAAGCCGCAGCAACTGGACCGGCTCCCGGATGCGCAGGGGAATGGGTAATAGAGTGCAAACGTTGATACAGAAAATCCATTTAACGCCGGTTCCGGCTGCGTTATAGTAATAAATATGCTGCAAATCTGACGAACCAGCGCAAGGGGAGAAACTCGGATGCATTTGCACGGAACCAGCAGGATCAACGCCGAAGGCCGGTTGGAAATCGGCGGCTGCGACGTACGGCATCTCGCGGCCGAATTCGGCACGCCGCTCTACATCGTCGACGAAGCGCTCGTCCGGCAGCGGATGCGCGAATTCGTGAACGCGTTCCGCGCAACCGGCATTCCGTTCCAGGTCGCGTACGCGAGCAAGGCTTTCTGCACGATGGCGATCTGCGCCGTGGCCGAGCAGGAGGGGCTGTCGCTCGACGTCGTCTCCGGCGGCGAGCTGCACACCGCGCTGAAGGCCGGTTTTCCGGCGAAACGGATCCATTTCCACGGCAACAACAAGACGCCGGAAGAGATCCTGCTGGCGCTCGATGCAGACATCGGATGCTTCGTCGTCGACAATTTCGTCGAACTCGATCTGCTCGACGCCCTCGCCGGCGAGCGGGGCAAACGCGTGAACATCCTGCTCCGCATCACGCCCGGCGTCGAGGCGCATACGCATGAATATATTTCGACCGGACAGCAGGATTCGAAATTCGGCTTTGATTTGGCCGGCGGCGCCGCGTTCGAAGCGGTGAAGCGGGCGAACGCGAAGCCGAATCTCGAGCTCATCGGCATCCATTCGCACATCGGTTCGCAGATTTTCGCGACGGAAGGCTTCCGGCTCGCGGCGGCCAGGGCGGCGGAGTTTGCGATCCGGGTGCGGGATGAGCTCGGCATCGTGCTGCGCGTCATCAATCTGGGCGGCGGCTTCGGCATCCGCTATACGGCGGAGGACCGGCCGCTGTCTCCCGCGGAGTACGTGAACGCGATCGTGGACGCGGTGCGGACGCATTTCTCCGCGGCGCAATATCCGATTCCCGAAATCTGGATCGAACCGGGCCGCAGCATCGTCGGCGACGCCGGCACGACGCTCTACACGGTCGGCACGATCAAGGAAATCCCGGGCATCCGCAAGTACGTCGCCGTCGACGGCGGTATGACGGACAATCCGCGTCCGGCGCTGTACGGCTCGAAGTACGAGGCGGTGCTCGCAAACCGGATGAACGAGCCGGCGACCGAGACGGTGTCGATCGCGGGCAAATGTTGCGAGAGCGGCGACATGCTGATCTGGGACATCGAACTGCCGCCCGTGAAGCCGGGCGATCTGCTCGCGGTGTTCTGCACCGGCGCCTACAATTACGCGATGGCCAGCAATTACAACCGGATCCCGCGTCCGGCGGTCGTCTTCGTCAAAGACGGCCAGGCGTCGCTCGTCGTCCGGCGCGAGACGTACGAAGACATCGTAAGCTGCGATCTGCTGCCCGAGCGTCTGAAGAAGGCGCCGGCGGCGAACTGAATCGGATTCCCCGGCCGATGCATCGGTTCGGGGATGTTTTTTTGCGCGGGTGTGATTGTTGAAAAAGCAGCCGGGAACGGGAAACGCCCGGTCGTTCGTCCGTGCCGCGGCGCGGACGAGATTCCTTGCAAAACCCCGCCATCGGTGTTACTATTCAAACTGAATCCCAAATATGTATGGAACGTTTCCTTCGGGGCAGGGTGGAAATCCCGACCGGCGGTGATCGCGATCCGCAGACAGCTGCGGAACCCGCGTCAGCCCGCGACCCGGGCCGCCCGGCGGGCCGAAACGGCCGGACGGCGGCACGGTGGATCCGGTGCGGATTCCGGAGCCGACAGTGACAGTCTGGATGGGAGAAGGAAGCGGGCAGAAGCGCAAGCAGCATCGGGGCGGCCAGGATTGTTCTTTTTTTCACATGGAGGCGGCTTTCCCGTTCGGAGCGGACGGAATCGGGATCGGCCCGTTGCAGTCGGCTGTAAGCGCGGCGGATCGACGTTCGCATCCGCGTGTTCGGAAGCGCGGAAGGCGGGATCGGGAAGACTGCAACCCGCAGGTCCGCCGGACCAACGCCGCACCCGCGCGATGGCGCGCGCGGACGGGCTTGTAACCGCGTGTCGTCCCGTGAACGGGCTTGCGGCCGCATTCCCGTCCATGCGCGTCCGTTTGCGGCCGGTCGGCATCCGCAGCCGCCGCCGGGCTCTTCCGTGTGAACCGGCAGCCGTCCGGACCGCTCCGCGTGATCCGGAAGCCCCGTCTGCAACCGCGCCCGCCGGCACCAGAGCCTCCGAAGGAACGGTCTTCGGAGGTTTTCTTGTTGTGATCGAAAGATTGGATGACGAATACTACATGCGGCTGGCGCTCGAGCTTGCCGCGAAGGCGCGCGGACAGACCGGCATCAACCCGGTCGTCGGCTGCGTCATCGTGAAGGACGGCCGGATCGTCGGCCTCGGCAGCCATCTGAGGCGCGGCGAGGCGCACGCCGAGATCCACGCGCTGAACATGGCCGGCGAAGCGGCGCGCGGCGCGACCGTCTACGTGACGCTCGAGCCGTGCTCCCACCACGGCCTGACGCCGCCCTGCGCCGACCGGCTGATCGAAGCGGGCGTCGCCCGCGTCGTCACCGCGGCGACGGACCCCAATCCGAAGGTGTCGGGACGCGGTCTCGGGAAACTGCGCGAGGCCGGCATCGAAACGACGGTCGGCGTGCTCGAGGCGGAATCGCGGAAGCTGAACGAGGCGTTCGAAAAGTATATCCGCACCGGCCTGCCGTTCGTGACGCTGAAGGCGGGCGCGACGATGGACGGCCGGATCTCCGCCGCTTCGGGCGACAGCCGGTGGGTGACCGGCGAGGCGTCCCGGGAGGCCGTGCACACGCTGCGGCACCGGCACGACGCGATCATGATCGGCGCCGGCACGGCGCTTCGGGACGACCCGTCGCTCACGACGCGGACGCCGGTTCCCGGCCTCGATCCGATCCGGATCGTCGTCGATTCGAAGCTCCGGCTGCCGCTCCGCCTGAAGGTTTTCACCGACGGGCTGGCGCCGACGATCGTGCTCACGGCGCGCGGCGTCGATGAAGGACGGAGGCGCGCGCTCGAGGCGGCGGGCGTCGAGGTGATCGCCTGCGATGCGCGGGACGGACGCATCGACCTGCGCGACGCGATGCGGAAGCTCGGCGAGCGCGGGATCGGCTCGGTGCTGCTCGAGGGCGGCGGCGGTCTCAACGGCGCGATGCTCGCGGCGGGACTCGTCGACAAGATCGCCGTCTTCTACGCGCCGAAGATCGTCGGCAGCGCCGGAACGCCGCTGTTCGACTGGCCCGGCGCCGAACGGATGGCGGAAGCGGTCAGGATCGTCGGGATCGAAATCGCGCGTTACGGCGATGACTGGTGCGTGACCGGTTACCCGGAACTTCCCGCGGCGGGAGGGATGTGAACATGTTCACCGGACTGGTGGAAGAAGTCGGTCGTCTCGTCCAGGCCGTCAGACGGGGCGAGTCGATGGAGCTGACGATCGAGGCGGAGCGCGTGCTCGAGGGGACGAAGATCGGCGACAGCATCGCGGTCAGCGGCGTCTGCCTGACCGTGACGTCGCTCGGCCGGTCGTGCTTCACGGCGGACGTGACGCCGCAGACCTACCGGCATACGGCGCTGGGGGATCTCAAGCCCGGCAGCCCGGTCAACCTGGAGCGCGCGATGCCGGCGGACGGGCGTTTCGGCGGCCATATCGTGCAGGGACACGCCGACGGCACGGGCGTCGTCGTGTCCAGGGAGGAAGAGGGCAACGCCGTCTGGTTCACGTTCAGGCCGGACGATCCCGGTCTCATGCGTTACATCGTGCCGCGCGGCTCGATCGCGGTGGACGGCATCAGCCTGACGGTCGCCCGCGCGGAGGAAAGCACCTTCAGCGTGTCGATCATCCCGCACACGCTGGCGAAGACGGCGCTCCGGTACAGGAAACCCGGCGACCGCGTCAATCTGGAATGCGACATCCTGGGCAAATATGTGGAGCATCTGCTCCGCTTCGGAAGCGGGCGCGGGATGCATGCGGGAAGCGGCGGCCTGACGGAGGCCTTTCTCCGCGAGCACGGGTTCGCCTGATGCCGGACGAAGGGAGGGAGTGCGATGAAACCGGAATTCGATGCGATTGAAGACGCGATTTACGATCTCATGATGGGCAAGACGGTCATTGTCGTCGACGATGAGGACCGGGAGAACGAGGGCGACCTGATCGCGCTGGCCGAGAAGGCGACGCCGGAGGTGATCAACTTCATGATCACGGAGGCGCGCGGCCTCGTCTGCGTGCCGATTACGGAGGAACGGGCGCAGGAGCTGGACCTTCCGCCGATGGTGGCCCACAACACCGACCTTCACGGCACGGCGTTCACCGTCTCGGTCGACCACATCTCGACGACGACGGGCATCTCGGCGGTGGAACGCTCCCGCACCGTGAGGGCGCTGATCGACCCGAAGGCGAAGCCGTCCGATTTCCGCCGGCCGGGCCACATCTTCCCGCTCATCGCGAAGAAGGGCGGCGTGCTCAGGCGGGCCGGCCACACCGAGGCGGCGATCGATCTGGCGCGGATGTGCGGATCGTATCCCGCGGCGGTCATCTGCGAGATCATCAAGGACGACGGCACGATGGCGCGCCTGCCGGATCTCTTCGAGTTCAAGCGGAAGCACGGGCTCAGGCTGATCACGATCCGGGATCTGATCCGGTACCGGAACGAGAAGGAGAAGCTCGTCCAGCGTGTCGTCGAGGTGCGGCTGCCGACCGATTACGGCGTGTTCCGCGCGGTCGCCTACACGAACGACGTCGACTCGAAGGAACATGTCGCGCTCGTAAAAGGGCACATCGATCCGAACCAGCCGGTGCTCGTGCGCGTCCACTCCGAATGCCTGACCGGCGACGTGTTCCATTCCCACCGCTGCGACTGCGGCCCGCAGCTCGAGGCGGCGCTGCGCCGGATCGAGGAGGCCGGCTGCGGCGTCCTGCTCTACATGCGGCAGGAAGGCCGGGGCATCGGCCTGATCAACAAACTGAAGGCGTACAAGCTCCAGGAGCAGGGATTTGACACGGTGGACGCGAATATTCAATTGGGCTTCAAGCCGGATCTCCGCGATTACGGCATCGGCGCGCAGATCCTGAAGGACCTCGGCGTGCGGAAGATGCGGCTTTTGACGAACAACCCGCGCAAGATCAAGGGGCTCGAAGGCTACGGTCTCGAAGTGGTCGAGCGGGTGCCGCTTCAGATGGAGGCGAACGAGGACAACGCCCGCTATCTGCGGACGAAGCAGGCGAAGCTCGGGCACCTGCTGGATCTCGACAAACTGGGTGGAGAGAAAGGATGACGGACACGATGGTGAAAGTCTACGAAGGCCGACTGGTTTCGCAGGGGCTGAAATACGGCATCGTCGCCGGAAGGTTCAACGAGTTCATCGTCTCGAAGCTGGTGTCGGGCGCCCTCGACGCGCTCCGGCGGCACGGCGCGGATGATTCGGATATCGAGATCGCCTGGGTGCCGGGCGCGTTCGAAATCCCGCTCATCGCGCAGAAGATGGCGGAGAGCGGCAAGTACGACGCGATCATCACGCTCGGCGCCGTCATCCGCGGTTCGACGCCGCACTTCGACTACGTCGCGAACGAGGTCTCCAAGGGCGTCGCGGCGATCGCGCTGAAGACGGGAGTGCCGGTCATCTTCGGAGTCCTGACGACGGACACGATCGAGCAGGCCGTGGAGCGGGCCGGCACGAAGGCGGGCAACAAGGGCTGGGAAGCCGCCCTCGCGGCCATCGAGATGGCCAACCTGACCCGGGCCCTCCGGGGATGAACGCCGGCCGGTGCGAAGGGAACCCTGAGCGTGACGATCCATTACAAGCTTGAAACGTTCGAAGGGCCGCTCGACCTGCTGCTCCATCTGGTGGACAAGGCGGAGATCGACATCCACGAGATTTCGATCAGCGAGATCACGGATCAGTATCTGGAGTACCTGAACGCGATGCAGGAGCTCGAGCTCGAGATCACGAGCGAGTTCCTCGTCATGGCCGCGACGCTGCTCGCGATCAAGAGCCGGACGCTGCTCCCGAAACCGCCGGTCGAGGAGGAGGACTGGCCGGAGGAGTTCGTCGAACATGAAATCGATTCGCGCGAAGAACTGATCCGCCGGCTGGTCGAATACCGCAAATACAAGGAGCTCGCCGCGAAGCTGCGCGAGCTGGAGGCCGCCCGCGGGCTCGTCTACACGAAGGAGCCCGAGGATCTGACCCCCTATCTTCCGGCGAAGCCGGAGAATCCCGTCCGGGGCCTCAAGCCGGCCGACCTCGCGGCGGCCTATCTGCGCGCGATGCGGCGGTACGCGCGCCGCAACATCGTCTCCATGGTGCGGCGCGACGAGATATCGGTCAAGGACCGGATCCGCGACATCGCCGGGATCCTGCGGGAGCACGGAACCGTCTTGTTCTCGAAGCTGATCCGGCGGCAATGGGACCGCCAGGAGATCGTCGCCACCTTTCTCGCCGTCCTGGAACTGATCAAGCGGGGTTTTGTGCGCTGCCATCAGCACCGGCTGTTCGACGACATCGTCATTCAATGGAGAGGAGACGCGTCGGCGAGTGGATTACAAGACCTTGAAATCGATTATTGAAGGGCTGCTCTTCATGGCCGGCGACGAGGGCATCAGCGCGAAGCAGCTCGGCGAAATTCTCGGCTGCGATCCGGCCCTCGCGCGGGACGCCGCCGAGGAGCTGAAGGCGGACATGATCCGGGAGGGGCGGGGCCTGCGCGTCGCCGAAGTCGCCGGCGGCTACCGGCTGACCACCGTGCCGGAGCACGCGCCGTATTTCGAGAAGCTGGCCTGCGCGCCCGGACGTCAGGGGCTATCGCAGGCCGCGCTTGAGACGCTGGCGATCATCGCCTACCGCCAGCCGATCACGCGCGTCGAAATCGAGGAGATCCGCGGCGTCAAGAGCGACCGCGCGATCCAGTCGCTCGTCAGCAAGGAGCTGATCCAGGAGGTCGGACGCGCGGACGCGATCGGCCGGCCGATCCTGTACGGCACGACGAAGGCGTTCCTCGATTACTTCGGCCTGCCGGATCTGAGCGCGCTTCCCGAGCCGGAGAAGGCCGCCGAGGACTTGCTGGCCGAGCAGACCCGGCTCCTGTTCGAAAAGCTGGACGACATGCAGATGACGCTGGACGAATTCGGGGACGGAAACTGAACATCAGGGCGGGGCGCCATTGCGTCTCCGCCGCTGCGGAGGCAGTCCGGAGCCGCCGTGAAGCGCGGTCCGTGCTGCCTTTTTCACTTGCGGCATGACCCTCCGGAGGAAGGGCATACTATCACTGGCAACGCGTCGGAAAGCGGGGGATCGGGATGCCGTTGGCCTGGTTCTGGCTCGCCGTCGCCGCAGCCGCCTTGTTGGCGGCCGTCTGCCTGTCGGATGTGGTCATCGTCGGGCGATACCGGCGCGTCGACGGGAATGACGAAGGCGAATTGGTGATCCGCGCGCTGTACGGCCTGATCCGGAGCCGGAAGACCGTGAAGGCGTTCGGCTGGTCCTGGACGGACTGGCAGTGGCTCATAAGGCGCGGGGATCGGAACGTCGCACGCATCGGACGGGAAGAAGCGGAGCGGTTTTTTCGGAACACCAGGCGGATGCTGCGGCTTGTCTACCGGCTGACCGACGTCGTCCGACGGCTTGTCGCGCGGCTCCGGGTGACGGAATGGGAATGGCACACGGCAATCGGCCTGAAGGACGCGTTCTGGACCGCGATGATGACCGGGGCCGCATGGGCGCTCAAGGCGGGAATCGCCGGCGCCCTGTCGCGCCGCGTCCGCCTCTGCACGCGGCCGGCGTTTCGCGTGGAACCGCTGTTCGGTTCGCCCGCCTTCAAGACCGGCCTCAGCTTCACCGCCCGGATCCGGGCCGGCTGGCTGCTCCTGGCCGGCCTTGTCCTGTTCGGCCGAATCCTTCGCGCAGGAGGCGAAATCAAAGACTGGCTAAAGCTGCTGTCGCAACCGGAACGGGCCGAAGCCCGCGGGAACAGGCTGCGGCATAAACGTTCCGGCCCGGGGCAACCTAACCATGCGTGATGAGCAGTACGAACCGACGAAGGAGGATGCATCATGCTCGACCATCCGATCCAGGGCCTGATGGAAACCGCCATGGAGAGCATCCGGGAGATGGTGGACGTCAACACGATCGTCGGCGACCCGGTGCAGACGCCCGACGGCAGCGTGATCCTGCCGATTTCGAAGGTCGGCTTCGGCTTCGTCGCCGGCGGCTCCGACATCCGGCTGGACGGCAATTCCGAACCGACGCACGCCTCGGTCGATCAGCATAACGCGACCGTCGCGCTTCCCTTCGGCGGCGGCAGCGGCGCGGGCGTGTCGATCACGCCGATCGCGTTCCTGGTCGTCGGCCCGCAGGGCGTCAAAATCGTCTCGCTGGACAACCATACCCATCTGTGGGAGCGCGTCATCGATACGGCGCCGAAAATGCTCGACAAGCTGTCGGCCATGTTCAAGGGGAACGCGGACATGGTTGTGGAAACGGAACCGGATATCACCGAATCGCCGGCGAACAAGCCGGTGGTCTGAGTCCGGGCTGCCCGCCAGCGGGCAGTTTTTTTTTGTGTCCCGGACGGGCGGAAGCATTCGGGCGGCGGGCTCGTCATACGATGGTACAAGCAAGGTCCGGAACCGGGTCCGGCCGGGCAGCGCGCCCGGCATCCCGGAGAGCGAAGGAGGAAGCCGCAGGATGAAGCTGCGATTGCTGATCATTCCGGTCGTCGCCGCCCTGCTGGCGGCTGCCGTCTCGCCTTCGGCCGCCGCCGCGCCCGCGCCGGTCTCGACGAGCGCGGAAGCCGCCGCGCTGATCGACGTCGAATCGGGCAGGCTGCTCTACAGCCACAACGGCGACAAGCGGATGCGCATCGCCAGCCTGACCAAAATCATGACCGCGATCGTCGCGATCGAATACGGCGACCTGTCCGACATCGTCCGGACAAGCAGCCGCGCGGCGGGCAAGGAAGGTTCGTCCATCTATCTCAGGGCCGGGGAGGAGATGAGCCTCATCAACCTGCTGTACGGGCTCATGCTCCGTTCCGGCAACGACGCGGCCGTCGCGATCGCCGAGCATGTCGGCGGTTCCGAGGAAGGATTCGTCCATCTGATGAACGAGAAGGCGCGCGAGCTCGGGCTTGAAAATACGCATTTCGCGAATCCGCACGGCCTGGACCAGGACGACCACTATTCATCCGCGAACGATCTCGCGAAGCTGACCGCTTACGCCCTGCGCAATCCGGTGTTCCGCGAGATCGTGAAGACCCGCGTCCGGAGGGCGCCGAATCCGAACGCCGAATGGGATTACGTGTGGACGAACAAGAACAAGATGCTCCATCTGTACGAGGGCGCGGACGGCGTCAAGACCGGCTACACGAAGAAGGCGGGCAGGTGTCTGGTCAGTTCGGCCACGCGGGGAGGGCAGCAGCTCGCGGCCGTGACCCTGAACGACGGGGACGACTGGGCCGACCACCGGCGGCTGCTCGACTGGGGGTTCCGGCATTACCCGCTGCAGATGGTCGTGGAGGAGGGGCGCAAAATCGCGGGCTACCGTCTCGCGGCGGAACGAGCGTTCCGCTATCCGCTCGCGGAGGGCGAGCGGGAGCGGATCACGATGCATCTCCGCGTCCATCCGCAGGACGACGTCAGGACCCGGCTCGGCGACGTCGGGCAGCTCGAATTCCGGCTGGACGGCGAGCGGATCGGAGCGGTGCCGCTGAGGTTGCTGGAGGAGCCCGGCGGCGCGGACCGTGAGGGCGGGAATGCCGCCGCTCCTGCGGCCGGAGGGGCGAAGGAGTCGACATCCCGCACGCTGCTCTCCGCCCTGCGAACGGTCGGACTGACGCTGCTGCTGCGGGAGGTGTGAGCCCGTGGTCAACTGGATCTGGCTCGGCATGATCGCGATCAGCTTCGTTGCCGCCGCCGCGAACGGCCGGATGGACGAACTGGCCAAGGCCGCGTTCGACGGCGCGCAGACCGGCGTCACGGTCTGCTTCGGGCTCATCAGCGTGCTCGTCTTTTGGATGGGGCTCATGCGGGTCGGCGAGGACGCCGGACTGCTCCGGAAGCTCGCGGTGCTGCTCGGCCCGGTCGTCCGCCGACTGTTTCCCGACGTGCCGAAGGACCACCCGGCGCTCGGATATATCATGTCGAACATGAGCGCGAATCTGCTCGGGCTCGGCAACGCGGCGACGCCGATGGGCATCCGGGCGATGCAGGAACTGCAGAAGCTCAATCCCGATCCGACGACGGCGACGCCCGCCATGTGCACGCTGCTTGCGATCAACACGTCGAGCATCACCCTCGTGCCGACGACGCTGATTGCGATCCGGATGAATTACGGTTCCGCGAATCCGGCGGAGATCGTCGGCACGACGATCGCGGCCACGGCGATCGCGACGGGAGCGGCGCTGCTCGCCGACCGTTGGTATCGCGGCCGCGCGGGCCGTCCGCCGCGCCTGTCCGCTCCGCCGGCGGACGTTCCGCCGGCGGGGCGCGCAGCCGGCCCCCGGCGTCCGGCCGTCGCTCCTCCGCCGGCCGCGTCGGACGATTCGGACCGGGAAGCCGGGCATGCCGCCGGGGCGGGAGGGACGACCGTTCCGGCGCCGCCCGCATCCGGCGGTTCGGTGCGAGGCGCGGGGAGCGAAGCCGCAAGCTGCCGGCCGGCCGATCCGTTTCCGCCGTCATCGCGCGCGGCGCCGGAAGCACGCCCGGCCGTCCGTGTGGGGATGCGTCCGGGGAAGTCAGGCGGTCCGGTCCGTCCGCCGCGCGCGGAAGGCGGGTGAGGCGCGGTGTACGAACTCGTCACGGCGATCTCCGCCTGGATGATCCCCGCGCTGATCGCCTTCATTCCGCTGTATGCGGCGTACCGCAAGGTGCCGGTGTACGAATCGTTCGTCGAAGGCGCAAAGGACGGCTTCGGAACCGCGGTCGGCCTCATTCCGCACCTCGTCGGCATGTTGACGGCAATCGCCATGTTCCGCGCCTCGGGCGCGATGGACATGGTCGTCGGGATCATCCGGCCGTTGTGCGAGCGGCTGGGCGTGCCGGGCGAGGTCGTGCCGCTCGGGCTGCTCCGGCCGATCACCGGCGCGGGTTCGCTTGCCTACACGACCGACCTCATCAAGACGCACGGGCCGGATTCGATGATCGGCCGCATCGCTTCGACGATTCAGGGCAGCACGGACACGACGCTGTACGTGCTGACCGTCTATTTCGGCGCGGTCGGCATCCGCCGCACGCGCTACGCGCTGAAAGTGGGGCTTTTCTCGGATCTGGTCGGGTTCGTCGCCTCCGTCGCCGTCTGCCTGCTTGTTTTCGGATGACCGATCCGGGCAATACCATATAACGGAAGCAAAGCGGGAACCGCCGGGTTTCAGGACCGCAGGCGATCCCGCTTTCGTCGCTGCCCGGTTGCTTGTGATTTCGCGGGCGGACGGGTATGATGTTGTCGAGAGGTGACGGCGATTGGAACGACTGCAAAAGATCATGGCCCGCGCGGGAGTGGCGTCGCGGCGGAAATGCGAGGAGCTGATCCTGGCCGGACGGGTCGAAGTGAACGGCGTGGTCGTCCGCACGCTCGGCGCGAAAGCCGATCCGGCCGTTGACGAAATCCGCGTTGCGGGTCGCGTCATTCGGCCCGAGCGGAAGCTGTATTTTGCCTTCCACAAGCCGAAGGGAGTCATCACGAGCGTGCATGATCCGCAGGGGCGCAAGGTCGTAACCGACTATTTCCGCCATGTCCGGGAGCGGGTGTATCCGGTCGGGCGGCTCGATTACGATACCGAGGGCCTGCTCATCGTCACGAACGACGGCGATTTCGCGAACCGGCTGACCCATCCTTCCAGCCACATTCCGCGGACCTACCACGCCGTGGTCAAGGGCATTCCGCACGGGACGCTGCTGGAAAAGCTGGCGGCCGGCATCGAGTTGGACGACGGCATGACGGCGCCGGCGGAGGTCGAGTACCGGGACGTCGATCCGGACCGGAACGAGGCGACGATCGAGATCACGCTGTACGAAGGGCGCAACCGCCAGGTGCGGCGGATGTTCGAGGCGATCGGTCACCCGGTGAAGCGGCTCAAGCGCGTCCGCTTCGGCTGCCTGACGCTGCAGGGCATCCCCCGCGGGAAGTACCGGGAGCTTTCGCCCGAAGAGGTGCGCGCGCTGCTGCAGGAAGCCGAAAGGTCACACAAAGTTCATAAATAGCGATCCGGCCCCGGAGCCCCAAGGCGCCGGGATTCGTTATAATGGATGGAGAATGACGGAACATGCGGAAGGGTGACAGGGGATGAAGGGCCGGAAGCGCAAGATCACGCAGGTCGTCATTCTGATCGGCATTCTGCTGCTCGGCGGCTACGCCGTCGGAACGTCGCTCTTCAAGTCGGACGAGAAACCGAAGATCGGCGGCCGTCCGCCGGCGTTCGAAAATGTGGCCGATGTCGAAGGCAATCTGCACAGCCTCGCGGATTACAGGGGAAGGCCCGTCATCATCAACTTCTGGGGAACGTTCTGTCCGCCCTGTGTGGCGGAAATGCCGGCGATCGAGCGGCAATACCAGAAATACAAGGATCAGGGGCTCGTCGTGCTCGCGATCAATCTGAGCGAGGACGACATCACGGTGCGCGATTTCCTGAAGCGGTTCAACCTGTCCTACACGATCCTGCGCGACAGGAACCGCATGATCGAACGGAAATACGCGCTGCGTTCCTACCCGACGACGTTCTTCATCGGCCGCGACGGGCGAATCCTGGATATCGACACCGGCGGCATGACGGATGAGGAAATCGAGCGGTACATCCTGAGACTGCTGGAGACGTGACGGCCGGAAAGGAGCAGGCTTTCGTTGTTGGAGAACACGAAGTGCGAGTGCGGACACCAGAACCCGCCGGACACGGCGCTCTGCGAGTCGTGCGGCAAACCGCTCGGCACGGAAGCGCTGACGGATGGTCCGCTCGAGATGCGGTACGACGGCGTGGCGCGCAGGTCGCAGAAATCGAATCCGAACCTGCTGGACCGGATTTGGAGCTTCTTTTCCTCGGTCAAGGTGGCCGTCGTCCTGATCGTCATCACGCTGATCGCCGCGATTTTCGGCACGATTCTGCCGCAGGAAAACGCGTTCATCAATTTTGACCCTTCCTGGTACGAGGAGCATTACGGCCTGGCCGGCAAAATTTATTACATGCTCGGCTTCTCCCGCACCTACGAGTCGTGGTGGTTCATCACGCTGCTCGTCATGATCGGCGCGTCGCTCGTCATCTGCAGCCTGGACCGGGTGGTGCCGCTGTACCGCGCGCTGAACAAGCAGCAGGTGCGCAAGCACATCCAGTTCCTGACGCGCCAGCGGGTGACATACGCCGCCGATCTGGAAGACGACGACGCGGAATGGATGCGGAAGCTCGCCGAACAGTTCCGGAAGAGGCGGTTCCGCGTCCGGGTCGAGGACAACGCGCTGCTCGCCGAGAAAAACCGTTTCAGCCGGTGGGGGCCCTATATCAACCACGTCGGGCTGATCATCTTTCTGCTGGCCGTGCTCGCCCGCGCGATTCCGGGCTGGCAGCTGGACGAGTACGTGGGCGTCCGGGAAGGCGAGATCGCGCACATTCCCGAAACGAACTATTATGTGAAGAACCTCGATTTCGAGGTCGAGTTTTACTCGGACGACGAGCTGCCGGAGCGGCTGAAGGGCACGCTTCGCCCGAAGCGGTTCGTGACGAAGGCCGAGCTGTACGTGTGCGAGGCGAACTGCGGCAGCACGGCGCTGGAGCCCGTCCTGCGCAAGGTGAAGGAGCACGACATCGTTGTCAACGACCCGCTCGAGTACAAGGGACTCAAGCTGTACCAGTTCGATTACGACACGACGCCGCGCCTGAAGACCATCCGCCCGGTGCTCGTCGATCTGAAGAGCGGCGAAACCTACGGGCCGTTCGAACTGTCGATTCTGGAGCCGGAGCCGGAGTATGAGCTCGGCCCCTACCGGCTGAAGCTGATCACCCGGTTCCTCGACTTCACGGTGAACGCCGACGGCGTGCCCGGCAACAAGTCCTCGCAGCCGAACGCGCCGGCGTTCCTGTTCCTGATCGAGGGGCCGGACCTGCCGGAGGGCGGCGAGACGTTTTTCTACTTCCCGATTCCGACCGACCGCGAGCGGTTCGGACAGGACCTGATCAACGGCGAGTTGGCCGAGCGGTTCGATTTCCGCGTGACGGACATGGCGCACGTGGAATTTCTCGGCGACGTCAGTTACCTGAATGTCCGCGTCGACCGGGCCCTGCCGTACATCTTCGCCGGCGCCTTCATCTCGTTGATCGGGCTCGTCATGGGGTTCTACTGGCAGCACCGGCGGGTCTGGCTGCGCATCGACGACGGCCGGCTGACGCTCGGCGCCCACACGAACAAGAACTGGTACGGCCTGAGGAGCGAAGTCGCCGCCGCCTTGCGGTCGGCCGGCCTCGAAGCCGACCCGAAGTCGCTGGACAACGGAGGTAAAAGACGGTGAACTGGCTTTCCATCAGCAGCGGCGCGTTTCTCGTCGCGTTCGTCCTCTATTGCGCCGCGTTCCTGTTCTACGTGATCGCGGTGATCGGGAGAAAATGGAAAAACCGCGACCCGCAGCACCATTTGCGCAAATGGGGCAGGATCGCGTTCATCTGCTCGTCGCTCGGCCTCGCCGCCCATCTCGCGTTCTTCTTCACCCGGTGGGCGGGGGCGGGCCACATCCCGACGAGCAACATGTACGAATTCATGACGCTGCTCGGCATGATGATCATGATCGCGTTCACGGTCCTGTACGCGATCTACCGCGCGCCGCTGCTCGGCATGTTCGCGCTGCCGCTCACGATCCTGATCATCGCCTACGCCGCGGTATTTCCTTCGGAGGTGCAGCCGCTCGTGCCGTCGCTCCAGTCGAACTGGCTGCGGCTGCACGTGACGGGCGCCGCGCTCGGCGAAGCGTTCTTCGCCGTCGGCTTCGCCGCGGGTCTCATGTATTTGCTGCGCGTAACCGATTATAACGACAAGAGCGCTTCCGCGCGGCGATCGCAATTCTGGCTCGAATTCTCGCTGTACGTGCTGGTCGTGGTCGCCGGCTTCATCATCACGGTGTTCGCGTTCCGCGGCGCCGGTTATGAAGCGACGTTCCTGCGGGAGGAACTGACGATCGACGCATACGGCAACGAGCAGTGGACGCGGGAGACGATCGAGTACCAGATGCCGCCGATCGTGAAACCCCACGGCAGCGAGCCCGTGTCCGTCCGGCCGTTCCTGGGGCTGGACCGGCCGCTGTTCGAGGCGCCGGCCTGGATGCAGGGCGTGAACGCCGGCCGGAAGTTCAACACGGTGATCTGGTCCATCATCAGCGGCACGATCCTCTACGGGCTGCTCAGGCTTGCCGCGCGCAGGCCGCTCGGCGCGGTCATCCATCCGCTGCTGGAAGGCATCGATCCCGAGGACCTGGACGAAATCAGCTACCGTGCGATCGCGATCGGCTTTCCGATCTTCACGCTGGGCGCCCTCATCTTCGCGATGATCTGGGCCGAACAGGCCTGGGGACGGTTCTGGGGCTGGGATCCGAAGGAGGTCTGGGCGCTCATCACCTGGCTTTTCTACAGCGCCTATCTGCATCTCCGGTTATCGAACGGATGGCACGGCCTCCGATCGTCCTGGCTGTCGGTCATCGGCTTTCTCATCGTGATGTTCACACTGATCGGCGTCAATCTGATCATCGCCGGCCTCCATTCGTACGCCGGCGTGAGCTGATACATGAGCGATGTCGAAGGAGCGTGGATTCGGTGGAGGAACGGACGGAACGGATTCTGGTCGTGGATGACGAGGAGCGCATCCGGCGGCTGCTCCGCATGTATCTCGAGAAAGAGGGCTATGCGATCGACGAGGCGGAGGACGGCGAGCAGGCGCTGAAAATGGCGCTCGAGCACGACTACGACCTCATCATCCTCGACCTGATGCTGCCGGGAATGGACGGCATCGAGGTCTGCTCGAAGCTGCGCCAGACGAAGGCGACGCCGGTGCTCATGCTGACCGCCAAGGGCGAGGAGATGAACCGGGTGCAGGGATTTGAGGCCGGCGCGGACGACTATGTCGTCAAGCCGTTCAGCCCGCGCGAGGTCATCTACCGCGTGAAGGCGATCCTGCGCCGGTCTTCGGCGACCGCCTTTCTCACCCGGGACACGCACGCGAGCAACAACATCGTGTTCCCGCATCTCATGATCGAGCATGATGCGCATCGCGTGACGGCGAACGGTCAGGAAGTGCAGCTGACGCCGAAGGAATACGATCTGCTCTACTACCTTGCGAAGTCGCCGGACAAGGTGTTCACCCGGGAAGATCTGCTGAAGGATGTGTGGAACTACGAATTTTTCGGCGATCTGCGGACGGTCGACACCCACGTGAAGCGGCTCCGCGAAAAGTTGAACCGGGTGTCGCCGGAAGCGGCGGCGATGATCACGACGGTGTGGGGAGTCGGCTACAAGCTCGAGGTGCCGAAGTGAGATGATTCCGCGCTTCATGCGGAGCGTCGTCTTCAAGCTGTGGGGGACGATCATCCTGCTGGTGGCGGCCGTGCTTGTCATCCTCGGCATGTTCCTGCTGCAGTACATCGATCTGGCCTTTACGAACAACGCCGGCAAGATCAAGTTGCTGTTCATCATCACGGGCGCCATCGGCTTCCTGCTGACGACGTTCTTCGCGTTCTTCCTCTCGTTCAAAATCAACAAGCCGCTGATTGAAATGAAGCGGGCGGCGGATCTGATCGCGCAGGGCGATTACCGGATGCGGCTGCCGATCCGCTCCACCGACGAGATCGGCGAGCTGGCGGGTACGTTCAACCACATGGCCGCTGAGGTGAACAAGCTGATCCGCGCCCTGCAGCACGAGAAGGAGCACCTCGCCGGCATTCTGCGCAGCATGCGGGACGCGGTCATCACCTTCGATGCCGGAGGGCGGGTCATCCAGTCCAATCCGCAGGGAGAAGCGATGCTGAAGCGGTGGGCGGACATCGCATGGGAAGACGAGCCGGACGGCGAGGCGCGCCATGCCGGCGTCCCGGGCCCGCTGCGCGAACTCTACGAATCCGTGCTGCGGGAAGGCCGCGACGTGAGCGGCAGGGTTCACGTCCAGAACGAGGCCTGGTCGGTCGTCATGGCGCCGCTGATGTCGGAGCACGGCGTCCGGGGCGCCGTCGCCGTGCTGCGCGACGTGACGGAGGAGCACCGGCTCGAGAAGCTCAGGACCGATTTCATCGCGAACGTCTCCCATGAAATCCGCACGCCGCTTTCGATGCTGCAGGGATACAGCGAGGCGCTGCTCGACGGCATCGCGGTGTCGCCCGAGGAGCAGCGGGAGATCGTCCGTGTCATCCACGACGAATCGGTGCGGATGGGGCGGCTCGTGAACGATCTGCTCGATCTCGCGCGGATGGAGAGCGGTCACTTCGAGATCAAGCAGCAGGTCGTGAACATCGGCGAGCTGATCCGGCGCGTCCACCGGAAATTCGTCGTGTACGCGAAGGAGCGGGACATCCGGCTGTACCACACGCTTCCGGACGAGCCGCTGATCCTGATGGCCGCCGACGAGGGACGGCTGGAGCAGGTGCTGACGAATCTGCTCTCGAACGCGATACGCCATACGCCGGCCGGAGCGGCGATCGAGATCCGGGCGGAGCCGGCTTCGGCGGACGGGAGGCGCCACGTGCGCATCGCTGTAAGGGACGAGGGGCAGGGCATTCCGGCGGAAGATCTGCCGTACGTGTTCGAGCGGTTCTACAAGGCGGACAAGGCGCGCAGGCGCGGCACCGGCCGGGAGACGGGCGGCACGGGCCTGGGACTTGCGATCGTGAAGAACATCGTCGAGGCGCACCGCGGCCGGATCGGCGTGGAGAGCGAGGTCGGGCGGGGCACGACGTTCACGATGCTGCTTCCCGTCGAACCGGCGCAAGCCTGATGCTTCGGTTCGCGTCGAATCGGAGCGCCTATTAGCGCCTATTCTTGTTGGTCGTGGAACAGGAAGGGCCTGAACCGCCCCCGGATGCAGGGGGAGCGGTTCAGGCCCTCTTTCGTTCCGCTTCCGGCCGGCGCAGGCGTTTTCCCGCGTTCCTGGCGGTGCCTTTCGCTCCGGGAGCGGCCGGGTGGGACCCATTCCTTCGCTTTCCGGCGTCAGACGTGAATTTCCTTCGCGTTCTTCAGATCCGGCAGCCGGGAGATTTCGGCCAGCACGTCCTTCGGCACGGATTTGTCGACGGTCAGCACCATGATCGCCTCGCCGCCGACCAGCTTGCGGCCGACCTGCATCGTCGCGATGTTGATGTCGTTCGAGCCGAGGATCGTGCCGACGCGGCCGATGATGCCCGGCTTGTCGTGGTGGCTGATCAGCACGAGGTTGCCTTCCGGCGCGACGTCCACCGGGAACTGATCGATCTGGACGATGCGCGAGCCGAGTCCGTTCAGCAGCGTGCCGGACACAAGACGCTCCTCGCGCTTCGTGCGCAGCTTGACCGTGATCAGGTTCGTAAAGCCCTTGTGCGCGTACGATTTGTTCGATGTGATGGAGACGCCGCGCGTCTTCGCGAGATGCAGGCTGTTCACCAGGTTGACCTGATCGTCGCCGAGATGATGCGACAGCACGCCCTTGACGACCGAGCGGGTCAGGGAAGACGTGTCGATGTCGGCGATTTCGCCCGAATAACTAATGCTGATTTCTTCCACCGCGCCCTCCGCGAGCTGGGCCGCGACCTTGCCGAGCTTCTCGGTGAGCGGGTAGTAGGGCTGCAGCTTGCTCAGCACTTCGGACGGGATCGAGGGCATGTTCACCGCGTTTTTGAACGGCTCGCCGCGCAGGATGTGCAGTACCTGTTCCGAGACGTCGATCGCCACGTTTTCCTGGGCTTCGACCGTCGACGCGCCGAGGTGCGGCGTGACGATGATTTTCGGATGGTGAAGGAACGGATGATCCGGCGACGGCGGTTCGGTCTCGAACACGTCGAAGGCCGCGCCCGCCACGATGCCGGCGTCGATCGCCTCGATGAGCGCCTGCTCGTCGATGATGCCGCCGCGCGCGCAGTTGATGATGCGCATGCCCGGCTTCATGATCTCGAATTGCGGACGCGAGATCATGTGCCGGGTCTCCGGCGTGAGCGGGGTATGCACCGTGATGAAGTCCGCCGTGCGGACGATCTCTTCGATGGTGGAGATTTTGACGCCAAGCTTGTCCGCGCGCTCCTCGGTCAGGTACGGGTCGTAGCCCAGCACTTCCATGCCGAACGCCTTCGCCCGGATGGCCACCTCGCTGCCGATCCGGCCCATGCCGAGGATGCCGAGCTTCTTGTTGCGCAGCTCGACGCCGACGAACGACTTGCGGTCCCACACGCCGGAGATCGTCTTGGCGTAGGCTTGCGGAATGTGGCGGGCCAGCGCCAGCATCATCGCGAACGTGTGCTCGCAGGTCGTGATCGTGTTGCCGTCCGGCGCGTTGATGACGACGATGCCGCGCTCGGTCGCGGCCGCGAGATCGATGTTGTCGACGCCGACGCCGGCACGGCCGACCACCTTCAGCTTCTTTCCGGCCTCCAGCACCCGGGCGGTGACCTTCGTCTGGCTGCGCACGAGCAATGCGTCGTATTCGCCGATGACGGCGACGAGCTCGTCTTCGCTCAGGCCCGACTTCTTGTCGACGGTCACGTCTTCCGCGTCGATCAGGAGTTGGATGCCCTGATCGCTGATCGAATCCATGACGAGAACCTTGAACATGCCCCCTGAGAACCTCCCGTGACGATTTGCAAAACAAGGAAACCCCCGCCCGTCGCCTATTGCCTGTCCGGACGAGAGTTTCGGCTCACACGATGCTGTGGTTTGCAGGCTTTCATTATTTTATATTAAACGACGAATTAACGCAATTCTCGCATCGGGACAAACGCAGGGTCAAAATTTGAAAATTTGGCGACAAGCCGGGGAGGGAGTGTGCCGCCCTTCAGCCGCCGAACATCGGAAGCTGCGGAAGCAGTTCGCCCTCGCCGTAGGAGGCCCGCCGCTCGAGGAAATCGCCGCTGCGGACGGCGTCGGTTCGCAGGAGGATGTCCACGGCTTCGTCCACGGTGCCGATCTTGAACCCGTTCGCCTGGCCGGATTCGAAGAAGTAGTCGACCCGGGCGGTCAAATCGTGCGGGTGGTAATCCCGAAGCATCCGGTGCTCCCGGAGATAGCCGGCCGCGACCGCGTTCTTGACGAGCAGCGGCTGGCTCTTCCAGATCTCGACCGGAAGACCCGAACCGTCCGGAATCCGGTTCGGGAAGTCGGGGTCGAGGGAGGCGCCCCACAGCACCATGGCTTCATAATATTGCCGCTCCGCGAGGAGCGCGTAATCCAGCGCTTCGCGGTAGAGTTCGTCCGCGCCGATCCGGCGGATGATGTCCTGCGCGGTTCCGCTTTCCCCCGCATACCGGCTGAACGTCTTGGAGAAGAGCTTCAGGCTCTTCAGCACGTTCGTCTGGGCGTCGACGAGCAGCGGCGCGTTCGCGGGCATGTCCGAAGCCCGCGCTTCCCGGTAGCGTTCGTCCGCGGCGTCGGCCATCGCCTTGAGCCGGCCGGAAGGGTTCGCCGTCTGTCCGGTTTTCATCTTCGACGCTTCCCGGACCCATTCGGCCGCAAAGGAACGGAACGGCTGATAGACCGTATAGTAATACGACAGGAGATCCTGCTGCTGATAGTCCGTAACGGCCGGCCGATCCGCTGCTTCCAGCTTCGGCGCATACCGCGCTTCGGTCTGTTCCACGCCGATTTTCATGCCCAGGAAGAAGGCGGCAACGGCTACGGCCAACGTGAACACGAATACGAGGCTGAACAGCAATTCCGTCCGTGGCAATCGCTTTTCCATGACAGACTCCTTCGCACCATGTATGATAGAGATAAGAGATAAGCGTCCTCCCGTAGAGGGGAAAAACCACGAAAAAGGAAACCGGCGGTCGAACGATGAAAAAATTCAACCTGCGAGACTTCAAAATGCGGCGCGTCACCATCGACGAGCTGGACGACCGGATGCTGCTGATCAATCTGTACGCGACGCAAGCCCTTATGTTTATTATCGGAATGTGCTGGCTGATTTTTCAGGGCCGGAACCCGATTGCGCTGCTCGGCCTGCCGGACGGCCCGAACTTTCTGTATTGGGGTGTCCTGCTGGCTGCCGCCGCCCTTGCCGTCAATCTGATCGCGGAGCGGTGGATGCCCGAAGAGGCGGCGGACGACGGGGGCGTGAACGAGCGGCTGTTCCGCAGCCGGCCGATCTGGCACATCCTGGTCATCGCGGCGACCGCCGCGCTGTGCGAGGAGCTGCTGTTCCGCGGCGCGGTGCAGCATCATATCGGCACCTATTGGACCAGCATTCTGTTCGCGGCGATCCATGTCCGCTATCTGAAGCACTGGATTCCGACGGGCCTTGTCTTTCTGACCAGTTACGGGCTCGGATGGATCCTGATCGAGACCGGCACGCTGTGGGCGCCGATCACGGCGCATTTCCTGATCGACGCGGCGGGCGGTCTGATGATTCGGTTTCGGAGGGAATCATGAGAGAGAGACGGGATGATTTCCGGTTGGGGAAAAGGGGGCCGGATTCGGCTTCCCCGGCGCGCTTCGCGCCGGACGACCGCGCGGACGGACCGGATCGGGAGACGCCTCCGCTGCCGCCGCGCCGGGTGAAGTTTCCGTCCAGCAGGATCCAGATTGCGCGCTGGTTCTACAATTCGCTCATCGTGCTGTTTCTGGCGCTGATGGTAGGGCTGCTCATGTACGGACACTGGATTTACGAAAACGGCGGATGACCGGACGGCCGCGCGGGAGGAAGGAGGAACGTTACGTGATCGTGTGGATAGCCGCAGCCGCGGCCGCCGCGTGCGCGGGACTCGGGGCCGCCATGGTCCGCGAGGCGTACCGCGTGCGGCTGCGCCGGGAGGAGGTTGCGCTTCCCCGGCTTCCCGCCGCGTTCGACGGCTTCCGCATTCTCTTCATCAGCGACGTGCACCGGCGGACCGTCCGGCCGCTCCTCGGGCTCCTCGCCGGAGAGGGGGGCGGCGCGGACCTCGTGCTCATCGGCGGCGATCTGACGGAGCGCGGCGTGCCGTTCTCCCGGGTCCGGGAAAACGCAAGGCTGCTGGCCGGCATCGCGCCGGTCTTCATGGTGTTCGGCAACCACGATTACGACGAGGACGCCGAAGCGCTGGCCAGGCTGCTGCGGGAAGAGCGGGTCACGCTGCTGCGGAACGAGTCGCGCGTCATCCGCCGCGGCGTACAATCGATTCGGCTGGCCGGCGTCGACGATCCGAGTTCGGGCAGGGATGACGTCCGGGCCGCGCTGCGCGGCATACCGGACCGGCAGACGTCCTGCACGATCCTGTTGGCGCACGACCCGCTGATCGTCGAGCGCATGACGGCGAGGGATCTCTACAGGACGGATCTCATCCTGGCCGGCCATACGCACGGCGGCCAAATCGTGCTGCCGCTCGTCGGACCGCTGGCCCGGGGACATCTCCGATATCTGCGCGGCTGGCGGACCCCGCCGCGGCGCACGAAAACCGGGGGCTCGGACGGCCCCTGGCTGTTCGTTAGCTGCGGATACGGCACGTCGCATCTTCCGCTGCGCCTCATGGCGCCGGCGGAAGCCCACCTCTTCACGCTCCGTTCGCTCCGCCGGCATCCGGATCCGCCGTCGGAATCTCGATGAGCGCCGGATCGAGGAAGCCGTATCCTTCCGCTTCGATTTTGCCGAGCAGTTCGTCAAGCGCGTCCGCGGTCCAGGGCAGCTCGTGCATCAGGATGTTCGCGCCGGGATGGAGCTGGTCGAGCACGTTGCGGATCACGACGTCCGGTTTGTCCTTCGCGTTCGCGTCCCAGTCGAGCGACCCGTTCGACCACGTCGTGTAGAGCAGCCCGAATTCTTCCGCGATTTTCCTGACACGGTCGCCGCCCGATCCGTAAGGCGGCCGGAACAGCTTCGGCTCCTCGCCGACCGTCCCCCCGACGAGCTCCTGGACGCGGCCGATCTGGTCGCGCACGGCGTCGTCGTCCAGCTGTTTCAAATCGATGTGATCCCAGGAGTGGTTGCCGATCATGTGGCCCCGCTCGCGGATCAGTTGCAGCAGTTCGGGCTGCTTCACCGCGCGGTAGCCGTTCACGAAGAACACCGCCTTCGCGTCGTGGCCGTCGAGGGCGTCGAGCATCCGCTCGAGCACCTCCCGATCCTTCGGGCCGTCGTCGAAGGTCAGGAGCACGACCTTGGCCGGCGCGGCCGTTTCGTCGATCGGAACGAACCTGTAGACGCCGTTCATCCGGTAGAGCGGCGCCGGCGGCGCCTTGTCGGCCGCTTCCGACTGTCCGCCAGCATCCGGTCCGCCGGAAACGCCGGGACCGGCGTTCGCTTCGTCGGCGCCGCTGCCGGATTCCGCCCCGCCGGCGGTCCGGCCGGCATCCGTTTCTTCGGGCGTTTCGGATGCGTCCGCATCACCCGGCGCACCGCCGCCGCGTTCCGCATCGTCAACCGCCCCCGACGGGCTCGAGCCCCGCTCCGCGCAGGCGACGGCCGTGCCGCCGTCTTCCCGGATTCCCGTGCCGTCACCGCCGGCGGCGCCGGACCCGCAAGAAGTCAGGACCAGCATGGCAGCCGCAAGCGCAAGGGCCGGTTTTCGCACAGACATCACCTCCCCCGCGTGTCGTCCCCCATTGTAGCACGGCGGAGCGCCGCCGATCCATCATCGGATGCTGCCTGATTCGGAGGCTTCCTGATTTTGACCGGGATTTATGCCGGTTGCCCGGGCAACACTAGGTACGCAATCCATCCGACACACGAGGAGGGACCCGCGAATGCGCATGCGCGGTTTTGTGGCGGGCGGCCTGCTCGGCCTCGCGGCCGGCATCATCCTGTCCCGCAAAAATCCGGGTGCGATCGAACGGTGCGTCCGCAGGGCGGAACGGATGATGGATGCGGCTAGGCGCATGATGATCGAGCAGGCACTGAGGTTCCGGTTCGGCGGCGAGAAAGGGAAGGAAGAGCGGAAAACCGGCAAGTCGGATTCCGGAACGTGGAGCACGATACGCTCGATGATCAGCGCGGACGAACGCGTGAAGCAGGAAGCGGAGCGCATTCTCGCCGAGGCCGGAGACGCCGCGTCCGACAAACCGCATTGACCGGAGACCGGGCGGCGCGGCCGCGGCCGGTTCCGGTCACCCCCGCGGTCCGACGGTCATCGCGCGACGTTGTCCCTGTCCCGCGGTCCGGCGCGCGATCCGCGGTACGGCTCACGGTGCCCGCCCGGCCTCCGGAATTTTTCGTTTCCCGAAGCCGATTTTGCATCGGTTGCATCCGCAAACGCCGCTCGTTCGGCGTCCTGTCTGGCGGCAATACCTCCGTTTGACGGATACATATCCGGATTCGACAGACACCATACGACAAATCGTCCGCGCGGAACCGGCGAAAGCGGCGCCGGCATCCTGCAACCCGCGGGCCTGCCTTGCCGGGCGGAGCCTTGTTGCAACGGATTCGCGGACGCATCGCCTATCCTCCGCGCGCAGCGCCCTTTCCGGAAATGGGTTTGCTTTCTTCCTCGTTTCCTAGTGCATTTCGTCGGCATCCGTGATAACATAGAAGCAAGATCTTGCCTGTGGACATGGGTTCGTCAGGCGGGATCGAAGGTGCAATTGTACGAAGCTGCAGAGGGGGAGGAGCCATCATGAAGATTGAGCGGCTCAGTCAGGACAAGATCCGCATCTTCCTGACGTTGGACGACCTCCTGGAACGGGGAATCCAGAAGGAGGACTTGTGGCGCGAAATTCCCAAGGTGCATGAACTGTTCAGCGAGATGATGGATCAGGCCTACAGCGAACTGGGATTCGAAGCCACCGGTCCCCTCGCGGTCGAAGTGATCGGTCTCCCGGCACAAGGGATGGTGGTCATCGTCACCCGAGGCAGCGGAGATGTCGTCGAGCACCATGATGATGTGGATGACGACGAACCGGATCATGACGAGGACATGTACGAAATGGAAGTGACGCTGGAAATCAGCGACACGATACTCTACGCGTTCCGGGATTTCGAGGACGTCGTTGCCGCATGCCGCAGGCTGGCCGCGGCCGTGCCGGAGTCCGGCGGCAGGCTCTACGCCTACAAGGGGCTGTATCTGCTGGCGTTCGGAGCGTCGGAAGTCGATCCGTCCCGCTATCAGGCGATCACCGCGGTGCTCGCCGAATACGGCGAGGCGGCGTCCGTCACGGAAGTCGTTCTGGAAGAATAAGGAAAAGTCATCTTCGCATCCGATGCCGTGAAGGAGATCAACGAGCGGTTCTGATCGCGTTCCATGCCGAAGCGCATCCGAGAGGGCGAAGATCGGCCATCGGGAGCGCTTCTCTCATTCATGCGGGCCGCGCGGAAGGAGGATGGCCGCATGTGGCTCTTGTCGATGCTGACGGCGGCCATCGCGCCGGGCATCGCGCTGCTTGCCTATTTCTATCTCAAAGACCGATACGACGCCGAACCGATCCACATGGTCGCGCGGATGTTCGTCGTCGGGGCGCTGATCGTGCTGCCGATCGCCGTCATCCAGCGCGGCGTCACGCTCGGGCTCGGGGATTCCCCGCTCGTGCAGGCTTTCCTGGTTTCGGCGGGCATCGAGGAAGCGATAAAATGGTTCGTGCTGTATCACATGATTTACAACCATACCGAGTTCGACGAGCCTTACGACGGCATCGTCTACGCGGCGGCCGTCTCGCTCGGGTTCGCCACGGTCGAGAACGTGTTGTACGCCCTGCTCATGCCGGCTACGTTCGGTTCGCTCATCCTGCGGGCGCTGCTGCCCGTATCCGGACACGCGCTGTTCGGGGTCGTGATGGGCTACTACATCGGCAAGGCGAAATTCGCCTCCGGCCAATCCGGGAAATATCTCGCCGCATCCTTCCTGCTTCCGTTATTCTGGCATGGCGCCTTCGATTATATTCTGCTCGTGTTCAGGAATTACTGGATGCTGCCGATCGCGCCGTTCATGGCCTACCTGTGGATCCGGGGAGGCCGGAAGATCCGGCGCGCCAACGACCGGTCGCCGTTCCGTTCCATTCCGCGGGAAGACGAGATTAAAATGCAGCGGATCCGTCCATAATGGGTCAAGAAACGACGAAAGGACGGTCGGCGGCCATGACCTCGGCGGCATCCAATCGAGTGAAAGTGCGCATCCGCTGCAGGCGGTGCGGCGAGAAATTCATCCTTCGCGGCAGGCGGGAGAAGGGACGGATCGAGACCGGCTTCCGCCAATGCCTGTGCGACAACACCGAAGACTTCGACATCGAAGAGCATTGGGAATGATCGTCGGCGGTGCATAAAGCTCCTTTCGCGCAAGCAAACTAACGCCAAGCTTGCCAGCGAAAGGAGCTTGTCGCATGTATACGCGTCTCAGCGCCGTTTTGTTCCCGGTGTTCGCCGTTCTGCTTGCGGGAACGGCCTTCTGGGGATACCGGGAGCACCAGGAGAAGAACAGTCTGCTCATCAAGGCGGAAAACCAGTACCAGCGCGCGTTCCACGATTTGAGCGACCATATCGAAGAATTGCACGAGCAGTTGGGCAACACGCTTGCCGTGAGCCCGTCGTCCCACGATGTCCAGCGCAAGGGTCTGATCAACATCTGGCGCATCACGAGCGAAGCGCAGAGCGATATCAGCCAGCTTCCGCTTACGCTGCTTCCGTTCAACCGGACGGAGGAATTCCTGTCGAAGATCGCCAATTTCTCTTACAAGACGGCGATCCGCGACCTGTCGAAGCAGCCGCTCAGCGAGCAGGAGCTCGCCACGTTGAAGAAGCTGTATGAATCGGCCGAGACCATCGCGAAAGACCTGCGCACGGTCCAGGAGAAGGTGCTGGCCGACAATCTGCGGTGGATGGACGTCGAGCTGGCGCTGGCCTCCGAAGACGCGCCGCGCGACAACGTGATCATCGACGGGTTCAAGATGGTGGACGGCAAGATCGCCCAGTACGAACAGATCGACTGGGGGCGGCCCGTTGCGGCCATGTACCGGAAGCGGACGGTCGACCTTCTGCCGGGCAAGCCCGTGACGGCCGACGACGTGCGCCGCAGGGCCGCGAAAATGCTGGGCCTTCCCGATCCGTCCGCCGTGCAGGTGACGGAGAACGCGCAGGGCACGGAGTACGCCGTCTATTCCGCCGTCGTGGATAAGGGGAGCGGCGTCAGGATTCAAATGGATTTTACGAAGCGGGGCGGAGAACTGATCTGGTACATGAACTCCCGCGAGATCCGGGGATCCCGGTCCGTCGGCCTGGACGAGGCGGATCGGGCGGCGCGCGCGTTCCTCAAGGAGCGCGGCTATCCCGAGATGCGGGCAATCGCGGCCGATCCGTACGACAACGCGGTGAACCTGACGTACGCGCCCGTCCTGGACGGAGCCGTCGTCTATCCGCGGAAGCTGACGGTCAAGGTGGCACTCGACAACGGCGAAGTGGTGGGGCTGCAGGCGGCGGATTACGTCTATGAGCGCCGGGAGCGGAAGCCCGTCAAGCCGGCGATCGGAGAAGCGGAGGCGAGAAAGCATCTCCATCCCGATTTCGAGGTCGAACGCTCGCAGCTCGCCTACATCCGGAACGAACAGGACGATGAGGTGCTCTGCTACGAGTTCGCCGGGCGGATCAACGGCGGACGGTATCGGATTTACATCAACGCTTCGACCGGGATCGAGGAAAAAATCGAGCGATACAGGACGGCAGACGACGCGCAGACGGCCGGGGAGCGGACGCAAGCCCGATAAACCGCCGATCAGGCCGCAATTTCCGCTGGTTGTGTCTTTCCTCCCATGGTATAATTTCTTGTAATGGGGGGGAAGACCGAGTTGGAGCCGAAGGTGAACACGCTCCTGTTCCTTCAGGCGGCATCTCCGGATGAAGAGGAAGCAGAGAAGGTCTACAAGTCGCGCATCGCGGACGTCGAGGACGACATCCTCTACATCGAGGTGCCGCTTGAGGAGGATACCGGCCGGCTCAAACGGTTGAATCTCGGGGACGAACTCTCGGCTTATTTTCTCGCGGAAGGCGGCGTCAGGCACCATTTCAACACCCACGTGATCGGATTCCGTGACGATGTCATCAAGCTGGTCGCGATCCGCAAGCCGGATCCCGATTCGATCCGGAAAGTGCAGCGGCGCAGCTTCCTCCGCGTGCCGGCGGTGCTGGAACTGGCCGTCAAACTTGCGAGCCAGGTCCGGTTCCTGGCGTACACGGAAGACATCGGCGGGGGCGGCATTTCCTTCGTCACGGACCCGCGGTGGTCGATCAGGCCCGGCGACGTGATGGAGTGCTGGCTGCTCATCCCCTACAAGAACGGGACGATCGAGCATGCGTTTTTCAAGCCGGAAGTCGTCCGGGTGAAAAAGCTCGAATCCGGCCGACAGCAAATCATGGCCAAGTTCATCGAAATCTCGGACAGCGAACGACAGAAAATTATCCGATACTGCTTCGAGCGCCAGCTCGAATTCCGCAAGCGTTGATCGTTTCGGCCGCATCCGATGCCCGTTATCCGGGAAGACTGATGTTTCCGGGAAAGGGTGATCGAAGGATGGACGGGCGAAATGCGGATCGGCGCAGCCGTTCCTACTGGACGGCCGTTGCGGACAGGATGTGCAGGAGGCTGGCCGTTGCCGTCGCCGCGCTGCTTGCGCTCGTCATCGCGGCGCAGGTTGCGCTTCATGCCGACGGCTTGAGGCCGGTCCTGTCCAGGACGGAACGTCTCGAAGGCGTTCCGCTCGGGGACGGGTAATTTTGCATCCTGGTCGGGTATGTGGTATAATTTTCTCGTTTGGCAGGCCGTGCCTGCTTTTTTCATGAAGGTCGCTGGAGGGGTTTACGCTGACGAAGATTGCGCAGGGCTCAAGTCCGCGGCGCATCGCGATCGCCATCGACGGACCGGCCGGAGCGGGCAAGAGCACGGTCGCCCGCATGGTCGCCGACCGGTTCGGCTACGTGTACATCGACACGGGCGCGATGTACCGGGCGGTTGCGCTGGCCGCGCTTCGGGCTGGCGTCGGACCCGGAGATTCGGGCGAGCTGGAGCGGCTGGTGTCCGGACTCGACATCCGGCTCGAGACGGGCGACAACGGTCAGCGCGTCCTTCTGAACGGGGAGGACGTGACCGGGGAGATCCGATCGCGCGAAGTGACGGCCGCCGTTCCCGCCTATGCGGCCGTTCCGGCCGTGCGGGCGAGGCTGGTGGAGCTGCAGCGCGCGATGGCGAAGGCCGGCGGCGTCGTCATGGACGGCCGGGATATCGGCACGCATGTGCTCCCCGACGCTGAACTCAAGATCTTCCTGACGGCCAGCGTGCGGGAACGCGCGCGCCGCCGCTACGAAGAGAGCGGGCGGGCGCAGGGGCTCACGCTGGAGATGCTCGAGCGGGAGATCGCCGAACGGGACCGTCTGGACGCAAGCCGTGAGATTGCGCCGCTCGTCAAGGCCGAGGACGCGATCGTCCTCGACACGACGAGCCTGACGGCCGAGGAGGCCGCGGATCGCATCGCGATGCTTGCCGAACGGGCGGCCCTGGGGGCGGGCGGAGCATGAATTTCTACGAGTTCGCCCGGGTCGTGCTGCGGTTTCTGTTCACCGTGTTGTTCCGGCTCAAGGCGCACGGCGTGGAGAACATTCCGCGGGAGGGCGGGGTGCTGCTCTGCTCGAACCACATCAGCGTGCTGGACCCGCCGACGCTCGGCATCTATGTGCCGAGGCGCCTGCACTACATGGCCAAATCCGAGCTGTTCAACTTCAAGCCGTTCGCCGCGCTCATCACCGCGCTCGGAGCTTTCCCCGTCAAGCGGGGCGGCGTCAGCAAAGAAGCGATCAAGACGTCACTGCAGCTGCTGCGGGACGGTCATGCGATCCTCATGTTCCCGGAAGGGACACGCAATTCGGACGCTTCCTCCGCAAAACGCGGAGCCGCGTTGCTGGCGATCCGGAGCGGAGCGCCGGTCGTGCCGTGCAGGATCGTGCCCGGCTACCGGTTGTTCCGCAGGACGCACGTCATTTACGGTCCGCCGATCGATTTCGCGCCGTTCGCGGGAAGCACGGACGGCGATGCGCTGGATCGCGCGACCGAGCTCATCATGCAACGCATCCGCGAATTGAACGTCGGCTAGCCAAATGCACTTTTCATCCGTTTTAAATGCGCCGGTCCGTTTCACGCGCGGCCGGCGGGTTTAAATAAAGTTGGGGCAGAATCGAGGAGGTTAGTGTCCATGTCTGAAGAAACGAAAAACCTGGAAACCGCGGCAGCGGAGCAACAAGCCGGTACCGCGGCGGAGACCATCACGGAGCCGGATCTGGACCAGGTGGTCACCCTGAAGAAGGGCGACAAGGTGAAGGGCACGGTCATCAAGATCGAAAACAACCAGGCTTACGTGAGCCTTGGATATAAATATGACGGTGTCATTCCGCTCCGGGAGCTGTCGGCGGTTCCGCTCGAGAACGCGGCGGACGCCGTCCAGGTCGGCCAGGAGGTAGAACTCAAGGTCATCAGCATCGACGACGACAAGGAGCGCCTCATCCTCTCGAAGCGCCAGGTCGACGCCGAGAAGGCGTGGGATCGGCTCCAGGAGCAGTTCGAGAAGGGTGAAGTGCTCGAGGTGACGGTCGCCGACGTCGTCAAGGGCGGCCTTGTCGTCGACGTGGGCGTGCGCGGCTTCATCCCGGCGTCGATGGTCGAGCGCCATTACGTCGAAGACTTCAGCGGTTACAAGGGCCGCAAGCTGCGCGTGAAGATCAAGGAGCTCGACAAGGCGACGAACAAGGTCATCCTGTCGGCGAAGGAAGTGCTCGAGGAAGAGTACGAAGCGAACAAGCGCCGCGTCATGGAATCGCTGCAGCCGGGCCAGATCATCGAGGGCACCGTGCAGCGGCTGACGCCGTTCGGCGCGTTCGTCGACGTCGGCGGGGTCGACGGCCTCGTGCACGTGTCCGAGATGGCCTGGACGCACGTTCCCCATCCGCGGGATGTCGTCTCCGAAGGCGACAAGGTCAAGGTCAAGGTGCTCAAGGTCGATCCCGAGGCGGGCAAAATCAGCCTGAGCATCAAGGCGGCGCAGCCCGGTCCGTGGGACCTTGCAGCCGACAAGTTCCATGTGGGCGACATCGTCACCGGCGTCGTGAAGCGCATCGTCAACTTCGGCGCGTTCGTTGAAGTGGCGCCCGGCGTGGAAGGCCTCGTCCACATTTCGCAGATCGCGCACCGCCACATCGCGACGCCGCACGAAGTGCTGAAGGAAGGCCAGGAAGTGAAGGCGAAGGTGCTGGACTTCAATCCGGCCGAGAAGCGGATTTCGCTCAGCATCAAGGCAACCGAGAAAGCGCCGGAACCGCCGGCACGGGATCGCGGCAGGGGCGGCCGCGAACACATCGAAACCGTTCCGAGGGAAAATCTGAGCTTCACGCTCGGCGAGCGCTTCGGCGACAAACTCAGCAAACTTAAATAAACCGACGCCGACCAGGGGCCGCCTTCACCGGATCGCCGATCCGAGCGGGGGCGGCCCTTGCTGCGGTTCCTTCCGAAGCGCAACGGATGCATCCCTCCGACGCATAATAGGGCGGGGAGGGATGACGGTGAATGCTGGATTCACGACGGCCTGGGTGCTGGCGGTGGCGGGCATCCTGCTGGCGACCGGATGGAAGAGGCAGCTCCTCGACGATGTGTCCGCCCCGCTTGCCGTTCTGGCCGCCGCGGTGCTTGCCGCCTGCGGATTCGGCCACGCGGCGGCACCGAAGACGGCCGCGCTCATCTGCGCCTGCGCGCTGCTCCGGGGCGCCGGCGCCGGCGAGCGCCTTCAGGCGATCTTCGGAGCCCTGTCCGCAGGCTTTGTCTGGAGCTGGCTCAGGAAATTATATGCGGAAGATCCGGTGTTCATCATCTGGGATGAACGTCTGGACGGGGCGCTGGCGGCGGGGGTGCTTGCGGCCGCCGCGTCCGGCCGTTTCCGCGCGCAGTTCGCCGCCGTCACGCTCGCCGCGATCGCGGCGGACCGGTTCGCCCCCGCGCCGGCCGGAGCCTGGGGCTGGCTGGACGGCCTGACGCTCTCGCTGCTTGCCGCGCGGACGGTCACGCTGCTTGCCCGCGGCGGGGCGTCGCTGGCCGGACGCCTGCGGCCGCAGGCCTGACGGGCGGGCCGAACGGCCGATTTCCGGGAAATGGCTCGGGTGTGGTATATTAGTAAAGGTTTCCGATCGCAGCAGTCTGGTCGAAAGTTTGTCAAGGAGTGGGCAAGATGGCAAGACCCGTAGTCGCGATCGTCGGGCGGCCCAATGTCGGCAAGTCCACGGTCTTCAACCGCATCATCGGGGATCGGCTGGCCATTGTGGAAGACAAGCCCGGCGTTACCCGCGACCGCATCTACAGTTCGGCCGAATGGTGCGGCAAGACGTTCAGCCTCGTGGACACCGGCGGCATCGAAATCGATGCCGGCGACGAGATCATGCGGTCGGTGCGGGCGCAGGCCGAACTCGCCATCGACGAAGCCGACGTGATCATCTTCATGGTGGACGGCAAGGCCGGGCTTACGCCCTCCGACGAGGAAGTGGCGCGCCTGCTGTTCCGCTCGGGCAAACCCGTCGTCGTCGCGGTGAACAAGGTGGACAATCCGAAGAAGGCCGACGCCGCATACGACTTCTACAGCCTGGGCTTCGGCGAGCCGGTTCCGATTTCCGGCGTGCACGGCACCGGCATCGGTGATCTGCTCGACCGGGTGGCCGAGTCGCTTCCGGAACAGACGGAGGAAGCGTACAACGACGACGTGATCCGGGTGGCGATCATCGGCCGCCCGAACGTCGGCAAATCTTCGCTCGTGAACGCCATCCTGGGCGAAGAACGGGTCATCGTCAGCGATGTGGCGGGCACGACGCGCGACGCGATCGACACGCCGTTCGAGAAGGACGGACGGAAGTTCGTGCTGATCGATACCGCCGGCATGCGCAAGCGGGGCCGCATTTACGAGACGACGGAGAAATACAGCGTGCTCCGGTCGCTCAAGGCGATCGAGCGGGCCGATGTCGCGCTTGTGCTGATCGACGCGGTCGAGGGCATTACCGAACAGGACAAGCACATCGCCGGCTATGCCCACGAGGCGGGCAAGGCCTCGGTGCTCGTCGTGAACAAGTGGGATGCCGTCGAGAAGGACGACAAGACGATGCGCCAGTTCGAGCTGCGCATCCGCGACCATTTCCAGTTCATGGACTACGCGCCGATCGTGTTCCTGTCGGCGAAGACGAAGCTTCGTCTGCACAAGCTGCTGCCCGTCGTGGAGCATGTGGCCGAGCAGCATGCGATGCGGGTTCAGACGCATCTCCTGAACGACATCGTCGCGGACGCCATCGCGGTCAATCCGCCGCCCTCGGACAAGGGGAAGCGGCTGCGCATCCACTACGCGACGCAGGTGGCGGTCAAGCCGCCGACGATCGTGCTGTTCGCGAACGACCCCGAATTGATGCATTTCTCCTATTCGCGTTATCTGGAGAACAAGATCCGGGAAGCGTTCGCCTTCGAGGGGACGCCGATCCGCATCATCGTGCGCAGGAAGTCAGACGAGGATTAGGGGAGAGTCCACGGTGCTTGCTTCGATCATCGCTGTCGCGGCGAGCTATCTGCTCGGATCCGTATCGTTCAGCATCCTGATCGCCCGCTGGGTGAAGGGGATCGACATCCGGAAGTACGGAAGCGGCAACGCAGGCGCGACGAACACGCTGCGCGTGCTCGGCAAGGGGCCGGCCGCCGTCGTCTTCCTGCTCGACGTGGGCAAGGGGATCGCCGCCGTGCTGCTCGGGAAATGGCTGGGCGACGGCCAGCCGTGGGTGCCGATCCTCTGCGGAGCCGCCGCGATCACCGGCCACAACTGGCCGATCTGGTTCCGCTTCAAGGGCGGCAAGGGCATCGCGACGACGATCGGCGTCATGGCGACGATCGCGTTCTGGCCGGCCCTCATCGCCGGCGTCATCGCGATCGCGGCGGTGGCGCTCACCCGCTATGTCTCGCTCGGCTCACTCATCTTCGTCACCCTGCTGCCGGTCTTCATCCTGGTGCTCTCCATGCCCCGCGAGCTGTTTTGGGCCAGCCTGCTCATCTGGGCTTACGCATTCATCCGTCATCGTACGAATATCGTGAAGCTCGTCCGGGGGCAGGAGCACAAACTCGGGACCGGGAAAGGAGTGCAGCATGGAAAATAAGCGGGTTGCCGTGCTTGTGGCCGGGAGCTGGGGAACGGCTCTCGCGAGCGTGCTGGCCGACAACGGCTGCGACGTGTCATTGTGGACGAGGCGGGCGGAACAGGCGGACGAAATCAACCGGCTTCGCACGAACAGCGCCTACCTGCCGGGCGTCCAGCTGAGCGAACGGATCCGTGCGGTGACCGACATCGGCGAGGCGCTTGACGGCGCAGAACTCGTGGTGTTTGCCGCCACATCCGCGTCCGCCCGGGAGGTGGCGCGCAAGGCCGCCGGCGCCCTTCCGCGGAATGCCTGGATTGTCCACGCCGTGAAGGGGTTTGAGCGGGACACGCTCAAGCGGATCAGCACGATCATCGCCGAGGAAACCGGGCGTCCGGAGGAGACGATCGCCGTGCTGTCGGGACCGAGCCATGCGGAGGAAGTCGTCCGCCGCTGCCCGACGACGGTCGTCGCCGCGTCGCGTTCGAAACGGGCCGCGGAAGCGGTGCAGGACTATTTCATGAATTCCTATTTTCGCGTGTACACGAATCCGGACGTGATCGGCGTGGAGGTCGCGGGTGCGATCAAGAACATCATCGCGCTCGGCGCGGGCCTGTCCGACGGCCTCGGCTACGGGGACAACGCGAAGGCCGCCCTGATCACGCGCGGACTGGCCGAAATCGGGCGCCTCGGGCAGGCGATGGGCGCCCAGCTTCTGACGTTCGCCGGGCTGGCGGGGGTCGGGGATCTCGTCGTGACGTGCACGAGCCGGCACAGCCGCAATTGGCGGGCGGGATCGATGCTGGCGCAGGGCATGAGCGTCGACGAGGTGCTCGCGAAGATGGGCATGGCCGTCGAGGGCATCGGCACGACGCGGGCCGCCCGGGAGCTGAGCCGCCGGTACGGCGTTTCGATGCCGATCACGGAGCAGCTGCACGCCGTCCTGTTCGAGGGCAAATCGCCGAAGGCGGCGGTGGAATCGCTGATGGGCCGCGTCCGGACGCACGAGAGCGAAGAGGTGGCAAAGGCCTGGCTGGAGGCGGAATGAACCGCCTCGCCGCCGATGACGGGCGGACGACCGTCCGCACCAATTGTCCCTCCTCCGCATATGATGCATGCAGCACGACGGAGGAGGGGTGCCATGAGCGGCAAGAACTTGTCCAAGGATGTGCTGAACGTCGTCAGGAAAAAGACGGGCAAGCCGATCAGCGAGCAGCAGGTGAAGAAGCTGGCCGGCTCCGTGACGGCGCGGACGCTCCAGAACGAAGCGGAACTGCGCCGCCTGATCCGGCAGGTGGCGGCCGTCGCGAACGTGCCCGTTTCGGAGGATACGGTGAACGACATCGTCCAGGCGGTCCGCAAAAGCGGCATGAACATGGAGCGTCTGGAAGCGCTGATCCGCACGATGATCCGCTGATCCTGCGCGCAGCCGGTCCGGTCGGGGCCGGCTTTTGCTTTGCCTGCGACGCGGCCGTGGTGGTATAATGTTCAGGAACTTTGCGCGAAGTGGAGAAGATGACGGACATGAATGGCCTGACCACGATGTGGATTGCGCTGAGCAGCATCGGGCTGATGGTGCTGTCGGCCGTGGCGATCACGTTTGCGCGCCTCAGAACGAAAGGATTCATGCGTATCCTTGTTTCGACCGTCGCGGTTCTCATGCTGCTGGTCGGCTCGCTGCTCGGCCTGATCGTGATTCTGGCCTAGACGGCCGAAGGAGTAGGATGCATGATTTATCTGCGGGGAAGAACGAAGGAAGCGGCCGTTCCCGCCGAAGCGGGGCTGACGATCCTGGACCATGCGCTGAAGGCCGGCGTCGACTGGGGATTTTCCTGCACGCGCGGCACGTGCGCCCGCTGCCGCTGCCGGATCGAGGCGGGCGCGGAATGGCTGGAGGACATCACGGACGCCGAGTGGGACAGGCTGGAACCCGAAGAATTCGACGAGGGATTCCGGCTTGCCTGCCAGGCCGTCGTGCGGCCGGGAGCCGGCGATATCCGCGTCGTGAACCGCCCGTACTTCTGAGCGCGGAGTGAGGGAGATGGACAGCAAGGCTGGACTGGAGCGGGCGCTCTGCCGCATCGTGGAACGGATCGCCGGGACCGGGATCGCCTGGGTTGTCGGCGGCAGCGCGGGGCTCATGCTGCGCGGCCTGGAGCTTCCCGCGCCGCCGCGCGATCTGGACCTGTACGCGGATCCGGCCGACGCGCGGGCGATGCACGAGGCGCTGGCGCCTTACGCGGTCGACCGTCCGGTCCGGAGCGTGACGGAGCGCTACGAATCGATTCTGAGTCATTATCTTGTGGAAGGCATCCGGGTGGAGCTCGTCGGCGGATTCGTCGTCTCGGACCGCGGCTGCCGGTACGAGATGCGGGTGCGGGACGTGATCCTGCCGCTGGCCGGGCGCCGCGTCCTCGCGCCCTGCGGATGCGGCGTGGACATCGTCCCGCTCGCGCACGAGCTGTGGTTCAACTGGCTGCGCGGGCGCCGGGACCGGATGGAGCTGGTCTCGGGAGCGATCGCCGCGGATCCGGACCGGCATCTGCGCGCGTTCCGCGCGCTGACGGCGGCCGGCGGCTTCACGCCCGAAGCGGTTGCGGCCGTGGAGGAGCTGTTGGCGGCCGCGGCGAACGGCCGCAGGGAAGGAGCGGAAGGACGGACATGACGGGACAAGCCGCGAGGCGTTCCGCTTCCGCATGGCGCGCGGCGGCGGTCGTCCTGCTGCTGTCCGCGGTGCTGACCGGATGCCTGTACCCGAAGGAGCAACTGGCCCAGAACCGGATGCCGCCGCGCGATGCGGTCCGGATCGTCCAGGCGGCGGTGGAGGAATACCGGCGGGACACGGGACTTCTGCCGATCCGGAACGCGGACGCGGACACGCCGAGGTACGAGAAATTCGTCGTCGATTTGGCCAGGCTCCTGAGGACCGGGTATCTTTCGGATTTGCCGGCGGCGGCCTTCGAAAAGGGCGGAAACTACTATTTCCTCGTGCTGGACGAGGAGACCGAGCCGACCGTCCGGCTGCTGAACATCGCGGTTCTCCAGAAGCTGAACGATCTAGAGAAACGCGTGAAGGAATACGCGGCGTCGCACGGCGGCGCGCTTCCGGCCGGAGAAGAGCTCTACCCGTCGTTCCGCTTGCTGGACTTCGACAAGCTGGGCGGACGCAAACCGGACATCCGCAGCGTCTTCAGCGGACAGCCGATCCACGTGCTCGTGCACGAAAGCGGCGAGGTGTTCGCCGATTACGCCGCCGACATCCGCAGGCTGGTCGAGGGCAAGGGGACGGCGCCGGCACCGGACGAGGATCTGCGCGAGCTGCTCGTGCGCGAAACCTTGTTCGTGCCGGTCAAATCACCCGTCTATCACTGGATCGACGGCGATCCGGCCGCACGTTATCCGGACAAATGAATCAGGCGCCGATCGGCACGACGAAGGCGGAGCTTGAACGCTCCGCCTTTCTTCATGTTGCGGATCGATGTCATAGACGGCGGCATGCCGTCATATACCAGCAGAGGAAGTGATGCGTTCAGCCGGATCGGCAAATTCCGGACAGGGGTCATATTCGGGACGGGTCCGTAATAGGATGATACCAGTCCAATACGGTTCGATGACGGCGGACTGCGGATGGCGCCGCCGGCGGGGTTCTCGTCAAATCGAATGGAGGGGATCACGAGTGGAAAAAGTCGATATTTTCAAAGACATCGCCGAACGCACGGGCGGAGACGTCTACCTCGGCGTCGTCGGGGCCGTCCGCACCGGCAAATCGACCTTTATCAAGCGATTCATGGAAACGGTCGTGCTGCCGAACATCACGAACGAGGCGGACCGGATCCGCGCGATCGACGAGCTGCCCCAGAGCGCCGCCGGGAGGACGATCATGACGACCGAGCCGAAGTTCGTTCCGAACCAGGCCGTGCAGATCCGCGTCTCCGAAGGGCTGGAGGTGAACGTCCGGCTCGTCGACTGCGTCGGTTACGCGGTGGAAGGCGCCAAGGGATACGAGGACGAGAACGGGCCGCGGATGATCACGACACCCTGGTTCGACGAGCCGATTCCGTTCCAGGAAGCGGCCGAGATCGGTACGCGCAAGGTGATCCAGGAGCATTCCACGATCGGCATCGTCGTGACGACGGACGGCACGATCGCCGAAATTCCGCGCAGCGCCTACGTGGAGGCGGAGGAGCGGATCGTGCAGGAACTGAAGGAAGTCGGCAAGCCGTTCGTCATGGTCGTGAACTCGACGCGGCCGAATTCCTACGAGACGGAGGCGCTGCGCAGCGAGCTGCAGGCGAAATACGACATCCCGGTCATGGCGCTCAGCGCGGCGACGATGGGGGAAGCGGACGTTCTGAACGTGCTGCGCGAGGCGCTGTACGAATTCCCGGTGCACGAGGTCAACGTCAACCTGCCGAGCTGGGTCATGGTGCTGAACGAGGATCACTGGCTGCGCAAAAGCTTCGAGCAGTCGGTCCGCGACACGGTGCAGGACATCCGCCGGCTGCGTGACGTCGACCGGGTCGTGCAGCAGTTCCATGAATACGACTTTATCGCGCGCGCGGGCTTAAGCGGCATGAACCTGGGCCAGGGCGTGGCGGAGATCGACCTGTACGCGCCGGATGAGCTGTACGACCGGATTCTCCAGGAGGTGGTCGGCGTCGAGATCCGCGGCAAGGACCATCTGCTGCAACTGATGCAGGAGTTTGCGCACGCGAAGAAGGAGTACGACCGGTTTGCGGAGGCGCTCGAGATGGTGAAGACGACGGGCTACGGCATCGCCGCGCCGACGCTTTCCGAAATGTCGCTCGACGAGCCGGAGATCATCCGTCAGGGTTCCCGGTTCGGCGTCCGTCTCAAGGCGACGGCGCCGTCGATCCACATGATCCGGGTCGACGTCGAGTCGGAATTCGCGCCGATCATCGGCACGGAGAAGCAGAGCGAGGAGCTCGTCCGCTATCTGATGCAGGATTTCGAGAACGATCCGATCAAGATTTGGGAATCGGACATTTTCGGCCGGTCGCTGCATTCGATCGTGCGCGAAGGGATCCAGGGCAAAATTGCGATGATGCCGGACAACGCGCGCTACAAGCTGCAGGAGACGCTCGGCCGCATCATCAACGAAGGGTCCGGCGGCCTGATCGCGATCATTCTCTGATTCGGAGGAAGCGCGCCCGAGGGGCGCGCTTTGCGACGTTTTGCGAGGCCTCTCGGTCCTTGAATTTCGGATATTCCTGTATTAGTATAGAAACTGTGCAATCGCAGGTATAATTTGGCATGGAACGGTTAAACAGTATGAATAGGAACTCGGTCAGCCGCGGCCAGGGAGGTGAATCCGATGAACAAATCCGAACTCGTCAACAAGGTAGCCGAACTTGCGGAACTTTCCAAGAAAGACGCCGCCAAGGCGGTCGACGCCGTATTCGACGCGATTGCCGAAGCGCTGCAAAACGGGGAAAAGGTTCAGCTTGTCGGCTTCGGCAATTTCGAGGTCCGCGAGCGTTCTGCGCGCAAGGGACGCAACCCGCAGACGGGCGAAGTGATCGAAATCGCCGCCAGCAAGACGCCCGCCTTCAAACCTGGCAAGTCGCTGAAGGAACTGGTCGGGGACTGAAGCGATCCCCCCGTTCCCGCATCGTCCGGACGGCGTGTCCGTTCGGACGATGTTTTTTCGGTATCCGCAGCCTCTTGACATCGGACCGGCGATCGATTAGAATGATTGTTGCGTTGTCGGGTGTTAGCTCAGCTTGGTAGAGCGCTACCTTGGGGTGGTAGAGGTCGCCAGTTCAAATCCGGTACACCCGACCATTCTCACAGGGAAACTGCTTCCGGCACAGCGGGAAGCAGTTTTCTTTCTTTGTATATTCGTATCATCCGCATGCGCACGGCCCCGTGCCCGCGCGTGTGCAGCCGGAGGCGATCGGAATGGACACGGGCCTGGCCGAATACGTGGTGATCAAGGCAAAGGAGCAGGGCGTCACGGTCATCGGGCTTACCCGGGGACGGGACACGAAGTTCCACCATACCGAGAAGCTGGACAAGGGCGAGGTGCTGATCGCGCAGTTCACCGAGCATACGTCCGCGATCAAGGTCCGGGGGAAGGCGACGATCCTGACGAAGCACGGCATGATCGAGACGGATGAGTAGGAGGCCGGCTTGCCGGCGGGCGCGGCAGGCATAGCCTGTTTTTTTTGTTTGTACACTATACAGGCGGGGCATCCTGAATGAACGCCGATTGCGCGGAGGGATCGGGATGACATCGTCTGTCTGGAAGGCGCTGTCCGCGGCGGCCTGCTGCGCCGGGCTCGCGGCCGCGCTGCTCATTGCGATCGCGCCCGAATCCGTTCCGGACGGAGGGCGGCATCTGGCGGTATTCGGCCAGGACCGGTCCGTCCGGCTCGATTCGGACAATCTGGTCGACCTGCTGGCGGGAACCGAATTCGGACAGCGGATCCGTCGGGTACGCTGGTCGGGTTCCGTGCTGTCCGTGGATTTCACGGTCGCGGACGGCGGTTCGGCGGAAGCCGTTTATGCGGATCTCAAGGAGCTGATCGCACTGTCTTTCTGGCATACGTCGAACGTCCGGCGCCTGCTGGTCCGGTTCGGGGAACACGATTCCGCGTCCGGCAGGGAGCGGCTGCTGCTGGCGGCGGACGTGCGCCGGTCCGACCCGTGGATCGCCTCGCACTGGTCCGGTCTGAAGGCCGCGGATCCGGGCCGCGACCGCATCTGGCGCGAACGGCTCCGGATCGTGACGACCCGGCTCTGGCAGGAGCGGTTCGGGAGCGTGGAACCGGAATCTTGACGGCTCCGTGACCCGCGGATGTGTTCGGCTTCACAATGTGCTATAATAGAGGGCGAATTCATACGGCCGAGGCGCGGTCCGAGCGGGCCGGCTGCGGCCCGGAGGCATCACGGATGAGCGCTTACCGCATTCCCGAAATCGCGAAGAAGTACGTCGAATACGACATGATCCGAGATCATACCGAGCTGCCCGCATTCCCGGATTCCCGGGCTCATTTGTTGTATACGCTGCTTTTGGACGGCAAGCTTCCCCGCGAGCGGAGCGAACTGTATGCGCTGGTCGTCTGGCTCGTGCAGCTCGGACTCGATACGCACGACCTGGTGGACAACCGTTCCGGACCGCAGCCCCGGCGCGAGATGCGCGCCCGTCAGCTTCTGGTGCTGGCCGGCAACTATTTCAGCAGCCGCTTCTACCATCTGCTGTCGCAGGCCGGACAGATCGAGATGATCCGGCGGATCAGCAGCGCGGTCTGCGAGGTCAACCGGCTGAAGATGAGCCTGTATGCGCGCATGAAGCAGCGCAAGGTGACGGCCGACGAATACATCGGCATCCACACCCGGCTCAGGACCGGGTTGTTCGAGCTGTTCGAGAACCTCGTAGACGAACGCGTCCAGGCGATCTATCCGGACCTGCTGCACGGATTCACCCGCTGCGAAGTCGTGATGGAGGAACTGAAGCGGATCGAATCCCCCGGCCGATTTGAGGGCAGCTGGGGGTATTGGCTGATCCTGCAGGACGGCACCGAGGAAGAGCGCCGGAAGCTTACCCAGCATCCGCGGGAGGAAGGGCTGATCCGGCAGCTCGTCGCGAAGTACAACCTGACCGCCCGGCTGACCGAGCTGCTCCGGCAATCGGTCGCGCAGGTGCAGTCCGTGCTCCGGATGCTCGAATCGGACAGACTGGCCGCGGAGCTGGCCCAGATCGCCGGGAAGTTCCTTCCGTCCTTCACCATGCAGCCTGCGGTGACGAACGAGACGAGGTGAAGGCTTTGGAAGGCAATAGGAAAGAGCGGTACGTCCACGAAGTGTTCGAGAGCATCGCGCCGAAGTACGACCGGATGAACGACATCATCAGCTTCCGCCGGCACAAGGCCTGGCGGGCGTTCGCGATGCGGCGCATGAACGTGAAACCCGGCTCTTCGGCCATCGACCTGTGCTGCGGCACATGCGACTGGACGATCGCGCTGGCCCGGGCCGGCGCTTCCCGCGTTGTCGGGCTCGATTTCAGCGAGGCGATGCTCGAGATTGGACGGCGGAAGGTCGAGCAGGCGGGGCTTGCCGGGCGGATCGAGCTTCGCCACGGCAACGCGATGTCCCTTCCGTATCCGGACAACGCGTTCGATTACGCGACGATCGGTTTCGGCCTCCGGAACGTGCCAGATCTGCGCCGGGTGCTGCGCGAGATGACGCGCGTCGTGAAACCCGGCGGCCTCGTCGTGAGCCTCGATGTGTCGAAGCCGACCTGGCAGCCGTTCAAGGCCTTGTACGATCTCTATTTCCGGCATCTGATGCCCCTGTTGGGCAAATGGGTCGCCCGCCGCTACGAGCAGTACAAATGGCTTCCCGAATCGCTGGCCGATTTTCCGGGCAGGGAGGAGCTCGCGGAGATTTTCCGGGAGGTCGGCCTTGCGGACGTGGAGGCCCATCCGCTCACGGGCGGCGTGGCGGCGCTGCACATCGGCGTGAAGCGGGGCGGGAGGGCATGATGCGCAAGATTCGCATTATTCTCGAGATGATCAAGTTCGAACACTCGCTGTTCGCGCTTCCCTTCGCGTTCGTCGGCGCCATCCTCGGCTCCGTCATGATGCTGGACAGGCTTCCGTCCTGGGCCGAGATCGGTTGGATCACCGTCGCGATGGTCGGCGCGCGCAGCGCGGCGATGGCGCTGAACCGGCTGATCGACCGGGCGATCGACGCGCGCAATCCGCGCACGGCGAACCGCGCGATTCCGGCCGGGCTGATCGGCATTCCGGAAGTCGTCGTCTTCATCATCGTGTCCTTCGCGCTGCTGTTTCTCGCGGCGTTCAATCTGAACCCGCTGGTCGTACGGCTGCTGCCGATCGCCGTGTTCGCGCTCATCTTCTATCACTACACGAAGCGCTTCACCTGGCTCTGCCACGTGATCCTCGGCTTTACGATCGCGCTGGCACCGCTCGGCGGGTGGCTGGCGATCACCGGCGAGGCCGGTCCGGCCGCCTGGCTGCTCTATGTGTCCGTCGCGTTCTGGACCGCGGGCTTCGATATCGTCTACGCCTGCCAGGACGCGGAATTCGACCGCGAGGCGAAGCTGCATTCGATTCCGGCCCGCTTCGGCATCCGCAGGGCGCTCGTCATCGCCCGGATCTTCCATGTCATTCCGGCCTTCGGCTTCCTCGCGCTGTTCTGGATGACGGACCTGTCGTTCGGCTATCTGGTTGGCGCCCTGATCGCGCTCGGCATCCTGGCGTATCAGCACACGCTGGTCAAACCGGAGGACCTGAGCCGCGTCAACATGGCCTTCTTCTCGATGAACGGCACGCTGAGCGTCGTCATCTTCGCCTTCACGCTGTTTGACCTGGTGGTGCTGCACAGGTGGTGAGCGGACGGAAGTGGGTCGTCGGCATGACGGGCGCGAGCGGCTGCGCCTACGGCATCCGGCTGATCGAGGCGCTGCTCGGCGCGGGGGTTGAGGTCCATCTCGTGATCTCGGAATCGGGATGGCGGGTGCTCCGCGAGGAGGCCGGCTGGGATTCGGGCCGGCGAGCGGAAGAGCTGGACCGCCGGTTCGGCGGCGCGCTGACCGACGGCCGCATCCGCTACTATCCGCAGGACGACGTCGGCGCGAAGATCGCGAGCGGATCGTTCCTCCATGACGGCATGGTGATCGCGCCGTGTTCGATGGGGACGCTCGCGGCGATCGCAAGCGGCGCTTCGGACAATCTGCTCGAGCGCGCGGCGGACGTCGCGCTGAAGGAAGGGCGCAGGCTGATCCTCATGCCGCGCGAGACGCCGCTTCACGCGATCCATCTCGAGAACATGCTGAAGCTCGCGCGGCTCGGCGTCCGGATCGTTCCTGCGATGCCGGCATTTTACTACCATCCCGCCACGATCCGTGATATGATCGACTTCATGGTCGGCAAATTGCTGGACAACATGGGAATCGGACACAACCTGTACAGACGATGGGGAGATGACGGACTTGGCGGCGGAACGCGAGATCACGGTGGGCCGGATTGATTACGCGAACGTCTGGCCGATCTTCGACCGTTTCGAGGAATGCCTGGCCGAGGCGGGCGTTTGCAACGTCCGCGTCATAAAGGGCGTTCCGTCGGAACTGAACCGCGCGCTGTCCGAAGGGACGATCGACGTGTCGGCCATCTCGTCGTTCGCCTACGGCCAGCGGTTCGACGAGTACGAGCTGCTGCCCGATCTGTCGATCAGCGCGGACGGCGAGGTGATGTCCGTCCTGCTCTTCCTGAAGCGGCCGCTGGAGGAGGCGCTGCGCGGCCGGATCGCGGTGACGACGGCTTCCGCGACGTCGGTCAACCTGCTGCGCATCGTGCTGCAGGGCCGCTACGGCCGCTGTCCCGAGCTGATTGCGATGGAGCCCGATCTCGGGGCGATGCTGGAGCGGGCGGACGGCGCGCTGCTCATCGGAGACCCGGCGATCCGCGCTTCCTGGAACGCCGGCCCGGAACTCCAGGTGCTCGACGCGGCGCGCATGTGGAAGGAATGGACCGGGCTCGGCATGACCTTCGCGCTCTTCGCCGTGCGGAGGGAAGCCTGGCGGGAGGCGCCGGAGACGATCCGGGGCGTCCACGAAGCGCTGCTCGAGAGCAGGCGGCGGACGCTGGCCGATGTCGGCGGACTTGCGCGCAAGGCGGCAAAACGGTTCGGCGGCGGGGAAGACTATTGGGAGCGGTATTTCCGCACGCTGCGATACGGATTCGGCCCGGGGGAAAGGGAAGGGCTGATCCATTACTACGACTGCGCGTTCCGGATGGGGCTGCTTGAGCGGCGGGTCGCTCCCGCGACGTGGCCGGATCACGCAGCGGCATGGGTGAATGGATGAGACTGACCGATTTGTACGCAGGATTGGAGCATGATTTGAACATCATCGAGCAGGAATTGGAGCGGAGCGTGACAAGCGACCACGCGCTGCTGAGCGAGGCGGCGAGCCATCTGCTCAAGGCGGGCGGCAAGCGGATCCGTCCCGCCATCGTTCTGCTCGCTGGGAAGTTCGGGGACTACCGCCTCGACGTGCTGAAGAAGGTGGCGGTTCCGCTGGAGCTGATCCACATGGCGTCCCTCGTGCACGACGACGTGATCGACGACGCGGATACGCGGCGCGGACAGCTTACGGTCAAGTCGAAGTGGGACAACCGGGTCGCGATGTACACGGGGGACTACATCTACGCGAAAGCGCTCACGATCATCGCCGAGCTGAGCGATCCGCTGCTGCACCAGGCGCTCTCGCGGGCGATCGTGCAGATGTGCATCGGCGAGATGGAGCAGATCCGCGATTTCTTCAACACCGCGCAGACGGTGCGCAACTACCTGCTGCGCATCCGGCGGAAGACCGCGCTGCTCATCGCGATCAGCTGCCAGCTCGGCGCGGCGGCGGCCGGGGCGCCGCCGGCGCTCTACAACCGGCTGTACCGCTACGGCTACAACATCGGCATGGCGTTCCAGATCCGCGACGATCTGCTCGATGTGCTCGGGACGGAGCGGCAGCTCGGCAAGCCGCCGGGATCGGACATCCGCCAGGGCAACATTACGCTGCCCGTCCTGCTTGCGCTCCGCGATCCGGAGGTGCGGGACGAACTGCTCGGGGAGATCGCGAAGATCCGCGACGCGGACGGACGGGCGGACTGCTCGCGCGCCATCGGGCTGATCCGCGCCAGCCGGGGAATCGAAGAGGCGGAACGGCTGGCCGTCCGCTATGTCGACAAGGCGATCGGCCTGCTGGACGGACTGCCGGACATTCCGGCGCGGCGAACGCTGGCGGAGCTGGCCCGTTTCGTCGGCAGGCGCAACTACTGAAGACCGGGCGCATCGGCGCCCGGCCGCACGGGAGAGGAGAGCAATTGGAACGGACGTTTCTGATGATCAAGCCGGACGGCGTGCAGCGCGGCCTGATCGGGGAGATCGTGTCGCGCTTCGAGCGCAAGGGACTGAAGCTCGTCGCGGCGAAGTTCATGAAGATGTCGGAGGAGCTGGCCGCGAAGCATTACGCCGAGCATCAAGGCAAGGATTTCTACGAGCCGCTGATCCGGTTCATCACGTCGGGACCGGTGTTCGCGATGGTATGGGAGGGCGACAACGCCGTCGCGCTGGCCCGCGCGCTGATCGGCAAGACGAACCCCGCGGAGGCGGCGCCGGGGACGATCCGCTCGGATTTCGCGGTACATACGAGATACAACCTCATCCATGGATCGGACTCGCCCGAGAACGCGGAGCGCGAGATCGCGAACTTCTTCCGGCCGGAAGAACTGGTCGAGTACGAGCTCGACCTCGGTCGCTGGATTTGAGGACCGCCGGAAGGACGTGGCGCTTTCGGGGGAGGGACCCATGGAGGACGCGGATTTCGCCCTGTTCATCCAGCGGGTGAAGCAGAAGACGAACATCGATCTGTCCCAATACAAGGAAGCCCAGATGAAGCGGCGGCTGACGACGCTTCGCCTGAAGCACGGATACGGCACGTTCGCCGAATTCTGGGAGGCGATGCAGCGCGACGAGAAGCTGATGAACGAGTTCCTCGACCGGATGACGATCAACGTGTCCGAATTCTGGCGCAACGCGAACCGCTGGGCCGCGCTCGAACAGCGGTTTCTCCCGGAGATGCTGAAGGCCGGCGGAACCTTGCGCATCTGGAGCGCCGCCTGTTCGACGGGGGAAGAACCCTACACGATCGCGATGATCCTCGACCGGCTCGGCGCGCTCGCGCGGGCGGACATCCTGGCCACGGACATTGACGCCAACGTGATCGAGAAGGCGAAGATCGGGCTGTATCCGGATCGTTCGCTCCGAGAAGTGCCGTCCGATTACCGCCGCTTGTATTTCACCGAGGCCGAGGGCGGCTGGCGTGTCTCGGACAAGCTGATCCGCGCCGTCCGGTTCCGGCGGCACAATCTGCTCCATGATCCGTTCGGCTCCGATTACGACCTCATCATCTGCCGCAACGTCCTGATCTACTTCACGGAAGACGCGAAGCACGAACTGTATCACAAATTCGCGCGGGCGCTCCGGCCGGGCGGCCTGCTGTTCGTCGGCAGCACCGAGCAGATCTTCACGCCTTCCCGGTACGGCCTGGAATCGGCGGAGACGTTTTTCTACCGGCGCAAGCGGGAACATGCATAACCGCCGCCAATCCCTCCCATACTGACGGTGAATCCCGACTGCGACGGAGGGGTGGAATGGACAAGCGTGTGGTCATTGCCGCCTACAGGCGCGGATGGATCACGATCCGGGAGTGCGCGCAGCTCCTCGGGCTGGACACCGCGCAGGTGACGGGTCTCCTGAAGGCCGACCGGGAAACCGGCGGCCGGCGGAGGAAGCGCCATGCCCACGGCTGATGACATCGCAATCCCAAGGGCCGGCTTTGGAAGAGCCGGCCTTTCTCGCGCGGAATCTCCGGTGCCCGTGCCGGTTCGGGATGGATGCATCCGGCGCCGGGACGTCCGGCTTCCCGGAGCGCATGCCGATCCGGCCCTTTCGGTAAGCGAAATCGCCATCTCCGCTCCCTCCCCGCGTTCTTGTCCCCTTCGGTCAACCAGATCGCCATCCCCGTTCATACTCCTTGCAGCCTTCTCGCCTCCGATCCCTCCGATCAAACGGAGTCCCCGGCCGGCGCCTCTTCGGCAACTTGCGGGCGCACCTCTGCGATTCCTTGTCAAACGAACGGACGCTATACTATAATGAGCGAAGGCAACGGGGCAACAAAACCGGACGGAAATGACAGCGAAGCGCGGCCTCAAGGCCGCCGGGGGGAATTGCGGATGACGCTCAGGTATCTGACGGCAGGCGAGACGCACGGGCCGCAGCTGACGGCCATCGTCGAAGGACTGCCGAGCAATCTGAAGATCGATTTCGACGAACTGAACTACCAGCTGCAGCGCCGCCAGAAGGGCCACGGCCGGGGACGGCGCATGCAGATCGAGCAGGATACGGCGAAGATCGTCGGCGGCGTGCGCCACGGCCGCACGACCGGCGCGCCGGTCGCGATCGTCATCGAGAACAAGGACTGGAAGCATTGGACGACCGTCATGAGCGTCGAGCCGGTCGAGGGCACCGACGAGACGAAGCGCCGGGTCCACCGCCCGCGTCCCGGTCATGCCGACCTGAACGGCGGGCTGAAGTACAATCTGCGCGACCTGCGCGACGTGCTCGAGCGGTCGAGCGCCCGCGAGACGGCGGCGCGCGTCGCCTGCGGCGCCTTGGCCCGGCAGCTCCTGGCCGAATTCGGCATCAAGATCGGCGGACAGGTGATCCGCATCGGCGAGATCGAGGCGCCGAAGCACAATCTGCCGCTCGACGAGATCATCCGGCTGACGGAGGAATCGCCGGTCCGCGTCGTCGACAAGGAGACCGAGGCGAAAATGATGGCCCACATCGACCAGGTCCGGCAGGAGGGCGACACCCTCGGCGGCATCGTCGAGTGCATCGTCGAAGGCGTGCCGGTCGGCCTCGGCAGCCACGTGCAATGGGACCGGAAGCTTGACGGACGGATCGCGCAGGCGGTGCTCTCGATCAACGCGTTCAAGGGATGCGAGATCGGCATCGGTTTCGAGGCGGCGAAATTGCGCGGCTCGCAGGTTCATGACGAAATTCTGTACGAGAAGGGCCGCGGCTTCTACCGGGCGACGAACCGGGCGGGGGGCATCGAGGGCGGCATGACGACCGGCGAGGCGATCGTCGTGCGCGGCGTCATGAAGCCGATTCCGACGCTCTACAAGCCGCTGCGCAGCGTCGACATCGACACGAAGGAACCGTTCACCGCCCAGGTCGAGCGCTCCGACACCTGCGCCGTTCCCGCCGCGTGCGTCGTCATGGAGCACGTGGTGGCCTGGGAAGTCGCGAAGGCGTTCCTCGAGAAATTCGGCGGCGATTCCGTCGAGGAAATCCGCGCCAACCTGAACAACTACCTGAAGCAACTGGAGGCTTATTGATGCGGGAACTTGCGGTGCAGCTCGGCGAGCGGTCCTACCCGATCTACATCGGGGAAGGCCTGCTGGAGCGGGCGGCCTTCTATTTCGACAGGCACGGCGTCGGCAGGCAGTCGCCGCTGCTCATCGTGACGGACGAACGGGTGGGCCCGCTCTATCTGGACAAGCTGGAGTCCGGGCTTCGGGAGGCCGGATACCGCACGGCCGTCGCCGTCGTTCCCGCGGGCGAACGGGCGAAATCGCTGGCGCAGTTCGAAGCGTTGATCACGGCCGCGCTGAACGCCGGGCTTGACAGGAATTCGGCGATCGTCGCGCTCGGCGGCGGCGTCGTCGGCGATCTGGCCGGCTATGCGGCGGCCGCGTACATGCGCGGGATCCGGTACATCCAGGTGCCGACGACGATTCTCGCCCACGACAGCAGCGTCGGCGGCAAGGTCGCGGTGAACCATCCGCTCGCGAAGAACATCATCGGCGCATTCCATCAGCCGGTGATGGTGCTGTACGACCTCGGGACGCTCCGCACGCTGCCGCCGCGCGAGGTGAGCAACGGCCTGGCGGAGGTCGTGAAACACGGGCTGATCCGAAGCGCCGAATTCGTCGCCTGGATCGACGCGAACGCGGACCGGCTGCGCGCGCTCGATCCGGACGCGCTCGGATACGCGCTCTATTTCGGCTGCAAGGTGAAGGCGGAGATCGTCTCGCAGGATGAGCGGGAGAACGATCTGCGCGCGGTCCTCAACCTGGGACACACGATCGGACACGCGCTCGAAGCGGCGGGAGGATATGGGGAGCTCCTGCACGGCGAGGCGGTCGCGATCGGCATGGTGGGCGCGGCGCGCATCGGCGTGGAACTCGGGGCGCCGCGGGAAGTCTACGAGGTGACGAAGCGGGTGCTCCTGAAGTGCGGGCTTCCGGTCCGGCTTCCCGCCCATTACGACATCGACGCGATCATGGACGCGATGAGCCACGACAAGAAGTTCAGGGAAGGCCGCATGGTGTACATCGTGCCGAAGGCGATCGGCGAGGTCTACATCGAGCGGAACATGTCCGCGGAGCGGGTGCGGCGCGTCCTGGAAGAGCTGAAAGAGGAGGAGCAGGTGTCATGACCGTGCGGGGAATCCGCGGAGCGACGACCGTCGAGGCGAACGAGGAGCGGGTGATCCTCGAGGCGACGTCGGAGCTTCTGAAGCGGATTGTCGAGGCCAACGGGATCGTGCCGGAGGACATCGCCAGCATCATCGTCACGGTGACGCACGATCTGGACGCGATATTTCCGGCCCGCGCCATCCGCCAGCTTCCGGGCTGGGAGCTGGTGCCGCTCATGTGCGCGCTGGAAGTGCCGGTAAAAGGCAGCCTGGAGAAATGCATCCGGCTGATGGTGCACGTCAACACGGACAAGCGGCAGGACGAGATTCGCCACATCTTCCTGGGCCGGGCCCGGGAACTTCGTCCGGATCTCGCCGGCGACGCGGACAACACGCCGTAATCGGCTTCATCGATTCAACGGGCCAGCCGGGATGTCGGGCTGGCCTTTTATCCTTGAATGGTTGATGCTTCCGGGGGGACGGGCGGATGCCGGAGATCGCGAACGAAGAACGGATGGCGTTCCCGTCGATACCTGCATCGAAGTTATGGACGAAGCGCGGATGGTGGTCGGATCGGCCGACGGGAGGCAGCTGATTCTGACGTGGGATAAGCGTTCAAGGAAATATGAAGTTTCGCCGGAATGGAAGACTTCGGGTTGACGATTTCCGCCGGATCCGTTATAGTGTAAGTATTCTTCCGCGCGGCCGGAGGGCCGGCGCGGGCGAGACGAGACGAGCAGAGCGTGGATGAGACGAGACGAGACGAGGCGGTTTCGCGGCCGCTGCGCTGCAGACGGCCGGGATGCGGCATGCTCCGGAGACTGCCGGATGCGGCCGCGCAAGCATCGTCATACATGCGCATTCCAGGCTCCTGCCGTCGGCGGGAGCCTTTTTTGATGCGATCGTCCGGATCGTCCGGGCTCCGGTCGGACGCGTGTCCGGTCGGACGCTCTGCAGGAGGAGGATGCAGCATGTCCCGGGAGCTTGAACAAGTCATCCGCCTGGCTTCCAGCTACAACCTGATTCCGATCGCGCGCAGCATCATGGCGGACACGGAGACGCCGATCCGGCTGTTCCAGCATTTCGCGAACGACCGGCGCGCGTTCCTGCTCGAGAGCGTCGAGGGAGGCATGAAATGGGCCCGCTACTCGTACATCGGCACCGATCCGTTCATGATCATCCGCGGCAAGAACGGGCGCATGACGATCGAGCGGGACGGCCGGATCGAAGCATGCGAGGGCAAGCCGCTCGAGCTGCTGAAGGCGCACCTCCGGTCGTACCGCAGCCCGGCGCTTGATGGTCTGCCGGCGTTCACCGGCGGCGCGATCGGATTCTTCGCCTACGATCTGCTCCGGTATTACGAGCGGCTGCCCGCGCACCGGATCGACGATCTGCAGATGGACGACATCCATTTCCTGTTCTGCGACCGGCTTATCGTATTCGACCATTTCAAGCAGCAGGTGCAGGTCATCGCGAACGTTCACGTGCCGGAAGGCGCGACCGACCGGGACATCGAGGCGGCTTACCGGGACGCGTGCCGGAAGATCGACGCGCTCATCGAGCGCATCAGGAAGCCGCTGCCGGAGCCGGTCCTGGCCGGCATGGCGGCGCCGGAAAGCCCCGATCTCGGGGATGTCCGCTCCAACGTGACGAAGGAGGCATTCATGGCGAACGTGGAGCGGGCGAAGGAATACATCCGGGCGGGCGACATTTTCCAGGTCGTGCTGTCGCAGCGGTTCAGCATCGAGACCGATGTCGATCCGCTTCACGTCTACCGGGTGCTGCGCACGATGAACCCGTCTCCTTACCTGTATTACCTGAAGTTTGACGATGAGGTGATCGTCGGCGCTTCGCCGGAGGTGCTCGTGAAGGTGGACGGCCGCAGGGTCGAGACGCGTCCGATCGCGGGCACGCGTCCGCGCGGCAGGACGCCGGAGGAAGACCTTGCGCTCGAGCGCGAGCTGCTTGCCGACGAGAAGGAACGGGCGGAGCACGTGATGCTCGTCGATCTCGGCCGCAACGACATCGGGCGCGTCGCCGAGTTCGGCACGGTCAAGGTGGACGCGTACATGGAGATCGAGCGGTATTCGCACGTCATGCACATCGTCTCGAACGTGTCCGGCACGCTCCGGGAAGACAAGGATTTCTTCGACGCGCTCGTCTCCTGCATGCCGGCGGGGACCGTCTCGGGGGCGCCGAAGCTCAGGGCGATGGCGATCATCGCCGAGCTCGAGCGGGAGGCGCGCGGCGCCTACGCGGGCGCGATCGGCTATCTCGGCTTTGCCGGCAGCCTGAACACGTGCATCACGATCCGGACGATCGTGTTCAAGAACGGCAAGGCTTACGTGCAGGCCGGCGCCGGCATCGTCTGGGATTCGGTGCCGGAGAAGGAGTATCAGGAGACGGTGAACAAGGCGATGGCGCTGCTGAAGGCGATCCGCACGGCGGAGGCCGCGTTCCCGGCGGAGCGCAAAAAGCGGGTTCTGCAGGCCGCGCCGAATCTCGACTACTGAACATTTCACGGATGATGCGCACGAAGGGAGAGGTGGAGCATGGAACAGGCGGTCAAGGGGATGACGATGCAGGAAGCGCTCGCGCATCTGATCGCGGGCAAGGATCTGTCGCGCGTGCAGGCGGAGGAAGTGATGGCCCGGATCATGGACGGCGAGGCGACGCCGGCGCAGATCGCGGGCGTGCTCACGGCGCTCCGGATGAAGGGCGAAACGGTGGACGAAATCGCGGGGTTCGCGAAGGTCATGCGCGAGAAATCGCACCGGGTGAGGACGGTGCAGGAAGGCCTGCTCGATACGTGCGGCACCGGAGGATCGGGCATCCGCAAGTTCAACGTCTCCACATCGTCCGCCATCATCGCGGCGGCGGCCGGCATCCGCGTCGCCAAGCACGGCAACCGGGCGATGTCCGGGAAGGCCGGAAGCGCCGACGTGCTGGAGGCGCTCGGCGTCAACATCCGGCTGACGCCCGAGCAGGCGGCGGAATGCCTCGCCGAGACGGGCATCTGCTTCCTGTTTGCGCAGATCTACCATCCGTCGATGAAGCACGCGGCGGGTCCGCGTCGGGAGCTGGGCGTCCGGACGATCTTCAATCTGCTCGGTCCGCTGACGAACCCGGCCGGCGCCGACCGGCAGCTGCTCGGACTGTACGACCGGACGAAGACGGAGACGATCGCCGAGGTGCTGCGCGAGCTCGGCATCCGGAGGGCGATCGTCGCCGGCAGCTTCGACGGCCTGGACGAGATCAGCATCTCGCGGGAGACGCAGGTGTCGGAGCTGAAGGACGGCGAAATCCGGACCTACGTACTGAAGCCGGAGGATCTCGGCCTGGAGCGCCGCCCGCTCGAGGCCGTCGCCGGAGGGACGCCGGAGGAGAACGCGGCGATCGTCCGCCGCGTGTTCCGAGGCGAGGAGCGCGGCGCCTACCGGGACTTCGTGCTCGCGAACGCCGGCGCCTGCATTTACCTCGGGGGCAAGGCGGAGACGCTGAAGGCGGGCGTCGAGGCGGCCGCGGCCGTCATCGATTCGGGCGCCGCCGAGGCGAAACTCGAGGAACTGATCCGGAAGACGGGGGAATTCGCCGATGTATCTTGATCGCATCGTGGCCGTGAAGCGCCGCGAGGTTGAGGAACTGAGAGAACGGCTGGATCCGGCCGGGGCGGAACGCCGCATCGCGGAGCTCCCGCCGTGCCGCGGCTTCCTGCGAGTGCTCGCGGAGGGTCGGCGGAGGGAGATCGGCCTGATCGCGGAGGTGAAGAAGGCGTCGCCTTCCAAGGGGCTGATCCGGGACGATTTCCATCCGGTCGAGCTCGCCCGCGGGTACGAGGCGGCCGGCGCGGACTGCCTGTCCGTCCTGACGGACCGCGAGTTTTTCCAGGGCGCGAACGAGTATCTCACCCGGATCCGCGATGCCGTCGGGCTTCCGCTCCTGCGCAAGGATTTCACGATCGACCCGTTGCAGATCTATGAAGCGCGGCTGATCGGCGCCGACGCGATTCTGCTCATCGCCGCGATCCTCAAGCCGGATGAGCTCGCGAGCCTTCACCGGCTGGCGAAGGATCTCGGCATGGACGCGCTCGTCGAAGTGCATGACCGGCGGGAAATGGAGACGGTGCTGGAACTCGGCATCGACGAGCTCGTCGGCATCAACAACCGCGATCTGCGTACGTTTGTGACGGATCTGAAGACGACGGAGGAGCTGGCCGGCCTCGCGCCGGACCATGCGATCCTGGTCAGCGAGAGCGGCATCGCGTCGCCGGACGACATCCGCCGCGTGCGGGAGGCGGGCGCGCGCGCCGTGCTGATCGGCGAACATTTCATGCGGCAACCTGACGTCGGAGAGGCGGTCCTCCAGCTCATGGGCCCGGTCCGGCGATGAGCGTGCGCATCAAAATCTGCGGGATCCGCAACCCGGACACGATCCTCGCCCTGGACGGCCTGCCGATCCACGAGATCGGCTTCGTCTTCGCGAAGAGCCGGCGGCAGGTCACGCCGGAGGAAGCGGCGGAGCTGATCCGCGCGGCGCGGTCGCTGCGCTGCGCGGAAGGGCGTCCGCCGCGCGCGGTCGGCGTCTTCGTCGACGCCTCGCCGGAGTCGCTTGCCGGGGTGCTGCGGATCGCGCCGCTCGACATCGTGCAGCTTCACGGCTCGGAGACGCCGGAGATCTGCCGGCGGATCCGCTCGGAGCTCGGCGTCCAAGTATGGAAGGTGTTCCCGATCCGTGGCGGTGATGCTCCGGCCGGCGAGCGGATCGCGCCCTTCGGGGGCGCCATCGACGCCGCGCTGATCGACACCGCCGGCGGCGGCACCGGCACGGCGTTCGACTGGCGGGTGATCGCCGACTACAAGGCGGCGGCGCATGCCATCGGGGTGCCGCTCTATGTCGCGGGCGGCCTGAACGAGCACAACGTAAGGGAACTGGTCGACGTCCACGCGCCGGACGGCGTCGACGTGTCCAGCGGCGTCGAGACGGACGGCGTGAAGGACCCGGACAAAATCAGAAGCTTCGTCGGAAGGGTGGCGGAAGGATGAACCGGATGCCGGACGAACACGGCCGCTTCGGCCGATTCGGCGGCCGCTATGTGCCGGAGACGTTGATGAACGCATTGTTCGAACTGGAAGAAGCCTATCTGAAATTTTCACGGGATCCCGATTTCCAGGCCGAGCTGGACGAACTGCTCCGGCAATATTCGGGCCGGCCGACGCCGCTCTATTTCGCCGCGCGGCTGACGGAGCGCCTCGGCGGGGCCAAAATCTATCTCAAGCGCGAAGACCTGAACCATACGGGCGCGCACAAGATCAACAACGCGCTCGGCCAGGGGCTGCTCGCGAAGCGGATGGGCAAGACGAAGGTGATCGCGGAGACGGGCGCCGGCCAGCACGGCGTCGCGTCGGCGACGGTCGCCGCGCTGCTCGGCCTCGAGTGCAAGGTGTTCATGGGCGAGGAGGACATGAAGCGGCAGGAGCTGAACGTCTTCCGGATGCGCTTGCTCGGCGCCGAGGTGGTGCCGGTCACGAGCGGCACGCGCACGCTCAAGGATGCCTGCAACGAGACGCTGCGCTATTGGGTCAGCCATGTCGAAGATACCTATTACATCCTCGGATCCGCCACCGGCCCGCATCCGTACCCGATGATGGTGCGTGACTTCCAGCGCGTGATCGGCGTCGAGGCGCGGGAACAGATGCTTCGGGCGGAGGGCCGCCTGCCGGATGTCATCGTGGCGGCGGTCGGCGGCGGGAGCAACGCGATCGGCATGTTCCATCCGTTCCTGGAAGACCGGGAGGTGAAGCTGGTCGGCGTCGAGGCGGGCGGCCGCGGGCTCGACACGGACGAGCATGCGGCGACGCTTACGAAGGGTCGCCGGGGCGTGTTCCAGGGGTCGTTCAGCTATGTGCTGCAGGATGAATACGGCCAGGTGCTGCCGGCGCACTCGATTTCGGCGGGTCTCGACTATCCCGGCATCGGGCCGGAACACGCCTGGCTGAAGGAAACCGGTCGCGCCGAGTACGTGCCGATCACCGACGCCGAAGCGGTCGAGGCGGTGCAGGTGCTGGCGGCGACCGAAGGAATCATCCCCGCGCTCGAGTCGGCGCATGCGGTCGCGCACGCGCTCAAGCTGGCGCCGACGCTCCCGAAGGATGCGATTGTCGTCGTCAATCTGTCCGGCCGGGGAGACAAGGACGTGGAATCGATCATGGCGTATCTGGAGGGGGATGGCCGGTGAACCGGATCGACGCGACATTCGAAGGGCTGCGCCGGGAAGGGAAGTCCGCCCTCATCCCGTTTCTCACGATCGGCGACCCGGATCCGGCGACGTCGGCGGAACTGATCGCCGCATGCGCCCGGGCCGGTGCCGACATGATCGAGCTCGGCGTGCCGTATTCCGATCCGCTCGCGGACGGCCCGGTCATCCAGCGCGCGTCCGAGCGCGCGCTCGCAAACCGCGTGACGCTGGAGGACGTCGTCCGCACGGCGGCGGAGGCGCGCGGGCTCGGGGCGGATATCCCGTACATTTTGTTTTCCTATTATAATCCGATTCTCCAGTACGGGTTCGACCGGTTCATCGGGCTGCTGAACGAACACGGCATCAGCGGCATCATCGTGCCGGACCTGCCGATGGAAGAGGACGGGGAGCTGCGCGCCAGGACGGAGGAAGCCGGCATTCATCTCATTCCGCTCGTCGCGCCGACGTCCCGCGAGCGGATCTCCCGGATCGTCGCGCGGGCAAGGGGATTCGTCTACTGCGTATCTTCGCTCGGCGTGACGGGCATGCGCTCGGCATTTCATGCGTCGATCGACGCGTTTCTCGCGGACGTGGCGGAAGCGTCGCCGGTGCCGATATGCGTCGGATTCGGCATTTCGAACCGGGAGCAGGTGCTCGGGTTCCGCGGGAAGACGGACGGCGTCATCGTCGGCAGCGCGATCGTGCGCAAGATCGAGGAGGTCCTGCCGCTGCTCCGCGATCCCGCCACGCGGGCCGAAGGCGTGCGGCGGGTGGAGGATTTCATCCGGTCTTTGCGCGTCTGATCCCTTGCCGAATGCCGGCGGATGTGCGACAATTTGATCTGTGACAAGCGCGCGAAGCGGCGTCCCCGCGTTGCCGGACGGCGCCGCATCTTCACGTGTCCGCTCGCGCGATCCGAATGTTCGAGGTGAACCGCTGTGCAGCCCAAACCCCAAATCGTTCATCTGCCGGTCTATCAGCCGGGAAAACCGATCGAGGAAGTGAAGCGTGAGCTCGGCCTGACCGAAGTGATCAAGCTTGCGTCGAACGAGAATCCGTTCGGCTGTTCCGAAGCGGTGAAGCAGGCCGTCATCCGCGAGATCGCCAACACGAGCCTGTATCCGGACGGCGCGGCCGTCGAGCTGACGGAGGCGCTCGCCGCGCATCTCGGCGTGGGAACGGATCAGCTCATCTTCGGGGCGGGATCGGACGAAGTGATCCTGATGATCGCCCGCGCCTATCTCCTGCCGGGAGACGAGACGATCATGGCCGACGAGACGTTCCCGCAGTACCGGCACAACGCGGAGATCGAGGGCGCGAAGATCATCGAGGTGCCGCTCAAGGACGGCCGCCACGATCTCGAGGCGATGCTCGCAAAAGTGACGGATCGGACGAAGATCGTCTGGATCTGCAATCCGAACAACCCGACCGGCACGATCGTGACGAGGGACGAGCTCGACGCGTTCATGGCGAAGGTGCCGCCGCACGTGCTCGTCGTGCTCGACGAAGCGTACTTCGAATACATCGACGATCCGTCCTACCCGGACGGCGTCGAATATGTGAGACGCTATCCGAACCTGATCGCGCTCCGCACGTTCTCGAAGATCCACGGTCTTGCGTCGCTCCGGATCGGCTACGGCATCGGCCGGCCGGACGTCATCCGCACCGTGAACCAGGTGCGGGAGCCGTTCAATACGACGCGCTTCGCCCAGGCGGCCGCGAAGGCCGCGCTCGGGGACCGGGCGTTCGTCGAGGAGAGCAGGCGGAAGAACGCCGAAGGGCTCGCCTATCTGAAAGCCGAGTTCGACCGCCTCGGCCTGAAATATTTCGAGCCGTACGGCAATTTCGTCATGTTCGACGCGTGCAGGCCGTCGCAGGCGGTGTTCGAGGCGCTGTTGCGCAGGGGCATCATCGCGCGGGCGCGCTGGAAGCATTATCCGACGCACATCCGCATCACGGTCGGAAGCGCCGAGCAGAACCGCAAGTTCATCGAAGCGCTGGAGCAGGCGCTGCAGGAACTGGCGGTTGAGGTCTGATTCCCATGACCACGATCGCGATCTTCGGCGTCGGACTCATCGGCGGTTCGCTTGCGCTCTGCTTCAAGGGCAAGCCCGGCTTCCGCGTCATCGGGCATTCGTACCGGGAGTCGTCGATCGGGCGGTATCTCGCGCGGGGCGTCGTCGACGCGGCGACGACTTCGATGGAAGAGGCGGCGCGGGACGCGGATTTCATTTTCCTGTGCGTGCCGGTCGGCAACCTCGAGGATTACCTGCGCCGGCTGGCCGCGATGAAGCTGAAGCCCGGATGCATCATCACGGACGTCGGCAGCACGAAGGCGTCGATCGCCGCCTGCGCGCGCTCGCTCGATTTCGGCGAAGCGGTGTTCATCGGCGGCCATCCGATGGCGGGCAAGGAGAAATCCGGCGTCGAAGCCGCCACCTCGCTGCTGTTCGAGAACGCCTATTACGTGCTGACGCCGGATCCGGACACGCCGAAGGAGGCCGTCGAGCGGCTGGCGGCGCTGATCCGCCACACGAAGGCGAACATCGTGTATGTCGATCCCGAGGAGCACGACGCGATCGTCGGCGCGATCAGCCATCTGCCGCACGTCATCGCGGTGCAGCTCGTGAACCAGATCCGGTTGTACAACGAGACGAATCCGCTTTATTCCGCGCTCGCCGCGGGCGGCTTCCGCGACATCACGCGCATCGCCTCGAGCGATCCCGTCATCTGGCGCGACATCCTGATCAACAATCGGGAAGTCGTGATCCGGCTGCTCCGGGAGTGGCAGGTGGGCATCGGCGATTTCATCGGCATGCTGGAGCGGATGGACGGCCCCGGGGTGGAGGAGGCGTTCCGCACGGCCGGCGAGTTCCGCAGCAGCCTGCCGGAACGCCGGCGCGGCGTCATCGAGCCGCTCTACGAATGCTACATCGACGTGCCGGACCATCCGGGCATCATCGGCAAAATCGCGACGGAGCTCGGCAACGATCGGATCAACATCAGCAATCTGCAGATCATCGAGAGCCGGGAGGACGTGCCGGGCATCCTGCGGCTGTCGTTCCGGACGCAGGAAGACTTCGACCGCGCGGTGCGGAAGCTCGCCGGCATGGGATTCGAAGTCAACGTGTAGCGCGGGCGCCGGGCCCCGTGCGGCTCGGCCTGCCTTCCGCGGCCGCATGGGCCGGAGGGCCAATTTGTAAACGCATACTTGACAAATTGAAAACGGATACATATACTTTGAATTACAGTATGGTTTCTCTCCACTCCTATCCAAATCATTTGCACCTGTTTCGTGCAGCCACCCTTGCGGGTGGTCATTTTTTTTGATAAAAATCCCGTTTCCCTGCACCAAATGCGGCATTCGTTCGTCTATATACATGGTGCGGCGGGCGCGGAAAGAACCGGGAACTTCCCAAAATGTGAATCTGTGATACAATGACGGTATGTGCCTTGTAAAATGCTGGGGATCGTCTCCGATTCGGCACAAACGGAAGGATTTCGACATTCCGGCTCGAATTGAAAACTCATGGTTGCCGCCGGCGGGGAACGCTCCCGCGGCGGCCGGCGGGACATCGCCCGTACGCGCGGCCCGGCATGAAGCTTCCGGGCGGCGCAACTTTTGCCTTCCGGACCGGTACAATGTATTGACGCGGATCCGGGAGGGCGATCACCGCAGCCCAAGGAGGGGCACTGCCCATGACCGACTCCCAACTGATCCGTGAAATCAAGGACGGCAACGTCCAGGCATATTCGGAACTGATGCGGCGCTATCAGCGCAAAATTCTGGCATTCATCCACCATATGCTGAAGGGAGCCGGCCTCGACCTGTTGGCCGAGGACCTGTGCTCCGAGACGTTCTACAAAGCCTACCGCAGCCTCCATTCGTTCCGCGAAGGCGACGCATCGTTCTCCACCTGGCTCTACACGATCGCGCGCAACACGGTGCTCAGCGAGCTGCGCAAGCAGAAGAGCGGCAACGTCTCGCTCGACGAATCCGGCCTGGTGCCGCTCGCGCCGCCGGAAGCGGCGCCGGAACAGCGTCTGTTGCAGCAGGAGCGGATGAACCTCGTGCGCGAAGCGATCAACCGGCTGCCGGAGAAGCAGCGTTCCGCGCTGATCCTGCGCGAATACGACCAGCTGGATTACCAGGAGATCGCGGCGGTGCTCGGTCAGTCCGTCAGCGCGGTCAAATCGCTGCTGTTCCGCGCGCGGGCCAGCGTGAAATCCCAACTGGAGCCGTATTTCAATCCGTCTTACGTGGAGTACGAGGAGATGAAAGCACGATGAATTGCGAACAGGCGCAGCAATGGTTCGCTCTCGTCTGGGATCTGCCCGGAGACGATCCGGAACGGCTGGCATTCGAGGCCCATCTGGCCGAATGCGAACGGTGTGCGGAAGAATTCCGGATTTGGGAAGAAAGCGAGTCGATGCTCCGCCGGCTGCCTTACGAGGAGGCCGGGGAAGAGACGGGCGAGAGCATCACCCGTTCCGTCATGGAGCGGATTTACCGGGAAGATTTCTGGCTGATTCCGGTCAAGGACCGGACGTACCGTTGGTCCGAATCGTTCCGCCGCGGCGTGTCGGCCGCCATGGCTTTCTTCCTCGCAATGTTCACCTGCGCATTCGTCTACATGGCGATCGGCCGTCCCGAGAAGCCGGCCGCCGACGAGCAGATCGCGAGGCTGACCGGCATGATCGACACGATCAGTTCGATCGAGGGCGCCGCGCCCATCAGCATCGAGTTCTATCAGGATATGCCCGTGGCAAGCATCAGCGGACCCGTCGTGCTCACCGTCGTACCCACGTATCCCCATTACTGGATCGCGCTTTCGATTCTCGGCATGATCATGACGCTGCTGACGATCAACTGGTTCTCGCGCACGCGCAGTTGACGTGACGGCCGCTTTCCCGGGAGGTTGGGCGTTGATCATCGGACTCATCCGGCACGGCGAGACGGAATGGAACGCCGCCGGCCGCATTCAGGGACAAACCGACATTTCGCTCAGCGAAGCCGGCGTCCGGCAGGCATACGCTTTGGCGGCCCGGCTGAAATCGGAAGGAAGAAGCTGGGACGCCGTCATCTCGAGCGACCTGAAGCGCGCCCGGGAGACGGCGCGGATATTGGCCGACGAGCTCGGCCTGCCGCTGCTTCCGCCCGATCCGCGGATCCGGGAACGTTCCTTCGGACTTGCCGAGGGTACGACCGAAGAGGAGCGGCTGGCGCGCTGGGGACCGGACTGGCGCTCCCTGGACATCGGGCAGGAGAGCGACGAGGAAGTGCGGAGGCGATGCCTTGCGTTCATCGAGGAATGGCGGGCCGCAAGGCCGGGCATCCGGCTGCTCGTCGTATCCCACGGCAGCGTTCTCGCCGTGCTGCTGCGCGCGCTGTGCAAGGACCTGGAGGACCGGCGCATCGGCAACATGTCGCTGTCCATCCTCGAATCGGACGGCGCGGGATGGCGCGTCATCCTGCACAACTGTTCGAAGCATCTGGATCGGTTGGAGAAGCGAAGCTGACCCTGGAGGGATCCGAAGGGTCGGCTTCTTTTTTTCGCCTCGCGCGCCTTCCGGCGGATCGGCCGGTCCGGTTCGGGCCCGGCGTCACGTTTGTTTTCTTCCCCTTCTTCCCATAATGGGAATAGACCCGCAGAACGGAGGGGACGGCATGCTGCTGGCCGAAATGCTGGGTTACGCGGACATTTCGCAGCTGTTGCGGATCGCCGAGACGTACCGCCTGGAGTGCGACGGGCATTCGAAGCACGAGCTGATGCAGTCGATCATGGCGGCCGTCTGCGAGAAGGGCCGGTTCGAGGCGCTCCTCGACGGTCTCTCGCTCGAGGACGAGCGGTTCCTCCATTCGCTGCTCTTCGACGACCGCGACGCGTTCAGCCTGGAGGAGTTGCTCGCGCGCGTGCGGAGCAGCCGGTTCGACGCGGAGCGGAAGCCCGGCACCCCCGAGGAGGTCGCGGCCGTGCGGCTCGAAATGGAACCGGCCGAGCCCGCCCCGGAGAAGAAGCCGAAGAAGAAGCGGAGCAGGGCGGAGGCGCGCGCCGAATCCGCACGGGACGGCGGACCGTCCGCTTCCGGCTTGCGCGAGACGATCTCGCGCTTCAAGCAATACGGTTGGCTGTTCAACGGCACGAACGGCACGAGCCGGTATCTGTTCCGCATGCCCGAGGATCTGAAGGGGCGGTTCCGCGACGTGCTGGCGCAGCGTCTCGCGAGACGGCTCGTCTACACGGAAGAGCCGCGCGCGTACCGGGACGAGCAGGAACTGCTCGCGGAAGACGTGCTCGTCCTGCTCGATTACGCGGCGCGCCATGCGGTGCCGCTCACCCGGGAAGGCGCGATGTACAAGCGGAATCTGCTCCGGCTGCTCGAGGCGCTGGCCGTGCGGGAAGAGCTTCCGACGCCGGGAAGCTGGCGGTTCGGATACGGCAGGCGCTTCAAGGATTATCCGGACCGGCTGGCGCTGCTGTACGATTATTGCCATTCAAAAGGGTATCTCGCGGAACAGGACGGCGAGCTCCGGCTGACCGGTGAGGGCGCCGCGCGGCTGGCGAGCCGCGAACCGGAGGATCCGGCGGAGATGTACCGGTTCTGGATCCGGCTTTACCGCGCGGCAATCCCGAACTTGCCCGCACTCGTCCGGCTGATCGACCGGCTGGCGGACCGCTGGGTGACGGTCGATTCGCTGCGCGGGGTGCTCCGGCCGTTCGTCCGGCCGTTCTATTACGACGATCCGGACGCCGTGCTCGACAAGCGCGTCTTCAAGATGATGCTCCATCTCGGTTTGATCCGGATCGGAGAGGACGACGGCGGTCGGGCGGCGCTCCGGATGACGAACGCCGGACGAAAGCTGGTCGCGGGAGTCAGGATCCGCGATGCCGAGCCGATCCCGATCTGAGAGGCGGCGGAACATGGCGCCCGTGCGGGGCATTCGTCCGCGGCAGGGCGTTCGCTGCCGGAATATGCTTGAGTAAGACGTCGGCAGGGATGGACAGCCATCCGGTGGAATCCAACACCGCTTTTTCTGGAGGTGTGTTCCGTGGACAAAATGAAAGCCTACGAGGCGATGCTTTCGCTTGCCGCGGAGATGGTGCTGGACGAGGCGCTGCGCGTCTATCGCAGGGAAAAGCTCTACGCCGAGATCGACAAGGCGCTGGACAACCGCGACGCGGACGGATTCCGGAGGCTTGCGGAAGAATTGCGGACCATATGACCGAAACCCGCCCGGTTACGGGCGGGTTTTGTTTGCCGCCGGCGGTTTCCGGCCCGCCCCCGAATATGGTAAGATGTCCGGGGAGACCAACCGACCGGAAGCGGAGGCCCGAAATCCCGATGAAATTCAGCGACTTCAGCAGCGAACGCTGGGCGGAAATGCAGCTTTATTTCGACACCGCGATCCTGCCGGTCACCGGCCTCAAGGGAACCGAGACGCCGGATGAAGCGACGGCGGCGCTCGAGCGTCTGCGCGATCTGCTCGAGCTGGTCGAAACGCCGTTCAGGGGAAGAACCGTCACCTATCCCGCCCTGCATTACCTGACCGACGGAGCGGAGGCGATCGGCCGGATCGCCTCGGGGCTCAAGGCGGCCGGGTTCCGGCGCGTCATCGTCGTCGCCCTCGACCGTTCGCTCGCGGCGGACGGCGGGGCGATCGACCTCTGGATCGTGCCGGAGCCGGACGGCGGGACGCCGGATGCCCGATCGGTGTCCGAGGCCGTCCAGGCGATGTGGCGGAACCGCCGGGACGCCGCGTCGCCGGCCGGGGAATAGGATGCTTCCCGCGGGGGAAAAATGTGTCGAGATGCGGCAATTGTGACAAATCTTCAACAAAATTCAGAACGATTTTTGGCGCGCTTTCATTTTCAAGGCCTCGTTCTTGACGCTCAATAGGGCCTGGGCTATTATAGGTTATGGTTTTTGGTTCGTCATGGCAGTGGACGGCCTGACATGACCCGCATTTTCGGCTGGCAAAGGGGGTAGAGCAGGAGATGAGCAACCGCGAGCAGCACGAGCAGTCCCATTCGTCCGCGAAGAAAAAGACGATGTCCCGGCGCCAATTTTTGTCGTATACACTCGGCGGTGCGGGCGCGTTCATGGTCGGCGGAGTCGCGCTGCCAATGATCCGCTTTGCGATCGACCCGGTTCTGCAGAAGAAGACGGGCGGCACGTTCGTCAAAGTGGCCCAGGAAAGCGAAATTACGACGGAGCCGAAGGAATTCAAATACCAGATCCATCAGGTGGACGGCTGGTACGAGAGCGATCCGGTGCGCACCGCGTGGATCGCGCGCGACCAAAACGGCGTCATTTTCGCGCTGTCGCCGATCTGCAAGCATCTCGGGTGCACCGTGAACTGGAACACCCACAACGACAACCAATATTTCTGCCCGTGCCACGAAGCGAAATATTCGATTGACGGCAAAAACCTGAAAGTGGCTCCCGCGCCGCTCGACGAATACGAAGTGGAGTTGAGGGACGGCTGGGTGTACCTCGGTCCGGTCAAACCGAATTCGCGAGTCTGATTGGGAGGCGCAATATCCGATGTTTAAAGCCATATACAACTGGATAGACGAGCGTCTGGACATTACGCCGATGTGGAGAGACGTCGCGGACCACGAGGTGCCCGAACATGTCAACCCGGCGCATCACTTCTCCGCTTTCGTATATTGCTTCGGCGGCCTGACGTTTTTCATAACGGTCATCCAGATCCTGTCCGGCATGTTCCTGACGATGTACTACGTGCCGGATATCATCAACGCGTACGCGAGCGTCGACTACCTGCAGCACAAGGTCGCGTTCGGCGCGATCGTGCGCGGCATGCATCACTGGGGCGCGAGCCTGGTCATCGTCATGATGTTCCTGCACACGCTCCGCGTCTTCTTCACCGGCGCCTACAAGCATCCGCGCGAGATGAACTGGGTCGTCGGCATGCTCATCTTCTTCGTCATGCTCGGCCTCGGTTTCACGGGCTATCTGCTGCCGTGGGACAACAAGGCGTACTTTGCGACGCAGGTCGGCATCCAGATCGCGGAATCGGTGCCGTACATCGGACCGTTCATCGCCGAACTGCTCAGGGGCGGCGACATCGTCGGGGCGCAGACGCTGACGCGCTTCTTCGCGATCCACGTCTTCTTCCTGCCCGGCGCTCTGCTCGCGCTTCTGGCGGTGCACTTCATCATGATTCGCAGACAAGGCATCTCCGGACCGCTGTGATGGAAGGGAGTTAAGACCGATGGCCCAACACTCCAACGATTCCAAGGAGAAAGTGGTATACGTCGGCGACTCCCGGGTCAAGAAGTCCGGGAGAAGGCCGAACATTCCGCCCGATTATTCGGCGTTTCCAGGAAAGTCGGAGGCGTTTGTCCCGAACTTCCTGCTAAAAGAGTGGATGGTCGGCGTCGTCGTGCTGGTCGGTTTTCTCGTGCTGGTCGTATCCCATCCGGCACCGCTCGGCTATCCGGCCGACCCGAACAACACGTCGTTCATCCCGATGCCGGACTGGTACTTCCTGTTCCTGTACCAGTTCCTGAAAATGCCCTATGTGTCCGGCGATTACGTCGTGCTCGGCACGGTCGGCGTGCCGCTCATCATGTTCGGCGCCCTGCTGTGCGCGCCGTTCCTCGACCGGGGCCCGGAACGCCGCTTCTACAAGCGGCCGATCGCTTCGACGCTGATGTTCCTGGCGATCATCTCCTGCGTCTATCTGACCTATGTCGCATGGGATCACTATCAGGATCAGCTGGAAGAAATGGGCATCGTTCCGGAGCATATCCAGCGCGAACAGGAGGCCCGCCGTGCGGCCGAGCGCGGAGAAAGCCCGCAGAAACCGGGCGGCGCCGAAGAGAAGCAGATCGCCATTGTCGACGCGAACGATCCGATCACGTCGGTGATTCAGGCGAACTGCCTCGCCTGCCACGGTTCGGACTATCAGGGCAACGGCCCCGTCCCGGCGCTGGCCGGCGTGGGCGACAAGTTCTCGAAGGAAGAGCTGGCCGACATCGTGACGAACGGCCGGGGGCAAATGCCCGCGTTCGGCGATCGGCTCAGCGCCGAAGAGATCGACCAGATCGCGGAATGGCTCGCGAAGCAGAAAGCGGCGACCGAATAGAAGCATGTGCGCACATCCGCGGCCGGCCGACCCTCAGGCCGCGGAACAACCGGTGAACCTGATCGCCATCCGGCGGTCAGGTTTTGTATTTGTCGACAAAACGGAGCGTGCGTGAGGCGGAGCAAGGGAAGGGGAGGTGCACATGTCGTTCTCATGGTTCTTCAGCCGCGCGTTCCTGACGGACCGCCGGCTACTCTGGCTGCTGTTCGTCTGCAACGGGCTCGGCACGGCGTACGGTTATGTGTGGTACGGAGAGCAGCTTCGCTGGACGCTCGATCGCCATCCGGCATGGCGCATCGTGTTCGTACCGGACAGTCCCACCGCGAGCCTGTTCTTCACGATCTGGCTGCTGCTCCTGCTCGTCCGGCCGGACGGTTCGGGCCGCGCGTACCGGATCTTCCGGATCGCGGTGGAAGCGCTTGCCGTCCTGACGCTCGTGAAATACGGCATTTGGGCGGTCGTCATGAACGCCGCGCAGGGATTGCAGGGTGATCCCCTCGACTGGCAGAACTGGATGCTGATCGCGTCGCACGCGGCGATGGCGGTGGAAGGGCTGCTGTATGTGCGGTTCATGCGTTTCGGGAAAATCGCGGCGCTGCTCGCCCTCGGATGGATGCTGCTGAACGACGCGATGGATTACGGCGTCGGCATCCATCCGTGGCTGCCGCGGGTGTTGGATGACGATCTCACGGTCATCGCGGCGTTCACCTTCGCGCTGTCCGTGCTCAGCTATTTTCTGGCGCTGATCGCAATGCAGTTCAGGACAGGCGGTGAGGCGGGCGATCGCGCGCCGGAAAGGGCATAGGTTCCGTCCGGGGCGGTGACGGCCGGCACGGGGCGGTTCTGATCCGGACGATCCGCTCATAGACTGTAGGCGGGAGGGATTGTCCATGTCCGTTCGCCTGACAGCGCTGCTGGCGTTCGCGTTGCTGCTGGCCGCCGGCGTGCCGCCGATTTCCGCGAACGCATCGGACGGGGACGGGGAGCGCCTCGACCGGCTGGAAATGCTGACGCGAAGCTTCTATCTCGCGGCCGTGGAAGGCAACCGCCAATTGGCATGGGCCAGTCTGCAAAAGATGAAGCAAGCGGCCGCATCGCCCGACCTTCGCGCCCTCGGCGAGCCGTCCGGCTGGAGCCGGTTCGACGAACGCCTGGCCGCCGCCGACAGGGCGATCGCCCGCGGACGCGACGCTTCCGTCTGGCGGGAGGAGGCATCCCGCCTGCTGCTGGCCGTCGACGCGCTGGCGCCCGGCCGCCGTTCGCTATGGCAAGCATACGGCCGCCTGATCGGCGAGGATCTGGATCGGGTTCGTCGAAGCTGGGGGTTGGGCGGACAGGAAGGAGCGGCAGCGGCCGCCGCATCGCTCCGGATCATGAAGGAGCGGGTGGACCGGCTGGAGGCCGCCGCCGCGCTGGCCCGCCCGCTGCCGGCCGTTGAACGGTTCAGGGAGCGGATCCGCTATGCCGAGCGGCTGCTCGGGGCGGCGGAGCGGGGCGCGGCGAATCAACTGCTGATCGAGCGGTCGTTCGACGACATGGAACGGGCGGCGGAAGAGCTGTTCGGACCGGCGGCGAAGATGCCGGCAAGCGCCCGCCGCGACCCGGCGCCCGCGTGGATCGCCGCGGTGACCGCGATTCTGCTCGCGGCCCTCGGTTACGCGGGCTGGCGCAAATACGCCCATGACCGTTGGGGCATCCACACCGTAAAGCGCCTGCCGTGACGCAGGCGCTTCAATTATGTTCGCGGAATCCTTCACCGATGACGTCGTGCGCGTCGCTGATCGCGAAGAACGCCTTCGGATCGATCTCGTGCACGAGCTGCCGCAGCGCCCGGGCTTCCGACCGGCCGACGATGCAGTAGACGACATCCTTCGCCGCCTTCGTATAGCCGCCCCTCGCCGGGAGAATCGTCGCGCTCCGGTCGAGCCTGCGCGTGACGGCTTCGGCGATCGCTTCGCCACGGTCCGTAATGATCATGAACGCTTTGCCCGCGTAGGCGCCTTCCTGCACGAAATCGATCACCTTCGAGGTGATGAACACGACGACGAGCGTATAAAGGACGCGTTCGACCGGCACGAAAAGGAGCGAGGAGCCGATCACGGCGGCGTCGATGCAGAGGATGGTCTGGCCCATGCTCCAGCCGTATCGCCGCACGAGGATGCGGGCGGCGATGTCCATGCCGCCGGTCGTCGCTCCGAAGCGGAAGACGATGCCGAGCCCGGCCCCGAGTGTCACGCCGGCGTACAGCGCGGGCAGGATCAGGTCGCCCCGTCCGGCGAGCGGCACGATGAGCCCCGCGGCCACCGCGCGTTCCATCAGCCAGAGCGAGACGATCAGGCAGGCGGTTCCGTAGAGCGTCATCGCCATGGCCCGCCAGCCGAGCATCCGCCAGCCCGCCAGAAAGAGCGGAACGTTGAGCAGCAGCGTCGTGACGGAGAGCGGCCATCCGAAGATGTAGTACAGCAGCAGTCCGATACCGGTGACGCCGCCTTCCATCAGCGTGTTCGGAAGGACGAAATAGTGCAGGCCGAACGCGTAGATCGCCGTTCCCGCCGCCACGGGGACGAGAACGCGCCATCCGCCGGCCGACGTTCGCGACATTCGCATCCACCTCTTTCCCGCGGAACCCCGAAGAAGTGCGAGCATTGTGTTCCCATGTCCTTTGCGCTAACATAAGGAAAGAACCTTCGCACAAGGAAAGGATCGTGTGTAGTGTTGGGTAAAACGCTTGCCGACATGCAGCGCGAAGTCGACGCCTATATCTCGCAATTCAAGGAAGGCTATTTCAGCCCGCTCGCGCTGATGGCCCGGCTCACCGAGGAAGCCGGGGAACTGGCGCGGGAAGTGAACCATCTGTACGGGCCGAAGCCGAAGAAACCTGACGAGCCGGAAGGCTCGATCGAGATGGAGCTCGGGGATCTGCTGTTCATTCTCATCTGCTTCGCCAATTCGCTCGGCATCGATCTGACGGCGGCGCACGACAAGGTGATGGCGAAGTTCGCGACGCGCGACAAAGACCGCTGGACGCGCATCGAACAGACGTCCGGATAGCGGCGCCGCCCATGCCCGGCGTCCGCCTTGCGCATATGCTGATCGATATCAGGATGCGCGAGGGGGCGTCTGGGGTGGACGGGGAAGAGCATGTCAGACAGGCGTACGCCTCGATTCTGTCGGGCGATTACGAGCAGGCGATCCGGGCGTTCGAGCGGGCCATCGCCGCCGAGCCCGAAAATCCCGCCCATCATCACAAATGCTCGATTACCTGCATGCGCAGCGCCCTGTGGGCGAAGGCGCTGATGCATGCGGAGGAAGCGGTCCGGCTGGCGCCGGATCAGGCGGAATACCGTTACCATCTCGCGGCGGTCCGGGCGAGGATCGCCGTGGAAGAGGCGAAAAGCGGACTGGCCTCGGCCGATCCCGATTACGACTCCGTGATCGCGGGGCTTCGGCTGGCGCTGGAGCTCGATCCGCTTCTCGACGAAGCCTGGCTGCTCCTGGCGGCGGCGTACGGGGCGCTTGGCCGGTACGGCGAGGCCGCGCGGGCGGCCAGGGAAGCGCTCCGGCTCAATCCGGCGCACGGCGAAGCGAAGCGGCTGTTCGCCGATTACCGCCGCCGTGACAGACGGATGCGCGGACGCAAAACGCATCAATAATTATATTCATCCAGGATTGGAAATGGGAGATGGAACGCATGACGGACAAGATACGCGTCGCGGTCGCGGGCGCAAGCGGCAAAATGGGACGCGAAGTGGTCAAGATGGTGCTGGAGGAACCGACGTTCGAACTGGCGGCCGCCATCGGACGCTCGACGGTCGGACAAGACGCGGGCGTCGCGGCGGGACTTCCCGCTTGCGGCGTCACGATCGCCGGCGATCTGGAAGAGGCGCTGCGCGGCGGCGGCGTCGACGTGCTCGTCGACTTCACGGTGCCGCAGTCGGCCTACGGCAACGCGATGACGGCCATTACATACGGGGTGCGGCCGGTCGTCGGTACGACCGGCCTTGCGCCGGACCAGATTGATGAGCTGGACAAGCTGTGCAGAAGCCGGGGCATCGGCGGTCTGGTCGCGCCCAATTTCTCGATCGGCGCCATCCTGATGATGAAGTTCGCGCAGGAGGCGGCCAAATATTTCCCGCATCTCGAAATCATCGAATATCACGGGGATCGGAAGCTCGACGCGCCGTCCGGCACTTCGCTCAAGACGGCGGAGCTGATCTCGGCGGTGCGCGGCGAACTGAGGCAGGGTCATCCCGACGAGGAAGAGAAGCTGGAGGGCGCGCGCGGCGGGTACTACAACGGCTTTCGCATCCACAGCGTGCGGCTGCCCGGCATTTTCGCGCAGCAGGAAGTGATCTTCGGCGCCTTCGGGCAGACGCTGCGCATCCGTCATGATTCATACGATCGCGCCGGATACATGCCGGGCGTCAAGACCGCCGTGCGGAAAGTGATGACCTACACGGGGCTCGTATACGGTTTCGAGCATCTCATGGACGGCGCGGAAGAGGAGAGACGCCCATGAGCACGCGGATGCAGGTGGCGTTCATCGCGCACGACCGGAAGAAGGACGAGATGGTCAATTTCGTCATCGCCTATGAGCACGTGTTCCGCCACCACGACCTGTACGCCACGGGCACGACCGGCCAGCGGATCATGGAGCAGACGGGGCTGAAGGTGCACCGGTTTATGTCCGGGCCGCTCGGCGGCGACCAGCAGATCGGTGCGCTCGTCGCGCAGAACATCATGGATCTGATCATTTTCCTGCGCGACCCGCTGATGGCGCAGCCGCACGAGCCGGACATCAACGCGCTGCTGCGCCTGTGCGACGTGTACGGCATCCCGGTCGCGACGAACATCGCGACGGCCGAGCTGCTCGTCAGGGCGCTCGAACGCGGTGAATTCGCGTGGCGGGAGCTCGTCCACAAGTACAAGCCGGAGGACTGGCGTCCATGACCGAACGGGTCGACATGCTGGCGTTCGGCGCCCATCCGGACGACGTCGAGATCGGCATGGCCGCGACGATCGCCAAGCACGTGCAGGCCGGCGTCCGGTTCGGCGTCTGCGATCTGACCTTCGCGGAGATGTCGTCGAACGGAACCGTCGAGCTTCGGCAGCGGGAAGCGGCGGAAGCCGCGAAGGCGATGGGACTGGCCCATCGCTCCTGTCTCGGCCTGCCCGACCGGGGCCTTACGGGATCGCCGGAGCAGATCGCGGCCGTCGTCCGCGAAATCCGCAGGCTCCGTCCCCGGATCGTGTTCGCGCCGTACTGGAACGACCGCCATCCCGATCACAACGCCGCAAGCCGGATCGTCGAGGAGGCGGTCTTCAGCGCGAAGCTGCGCCGATACCTGCCCGAGCTGGAGCCGGTCGAGGTGGAGCAGATTTTTTACTACTATATCAATGACGTCGCGGATGTCGGCCTGGTCGTCAACGTCTCGGAATGGTACGAGGCGAAGCGCCGCGCGCTGTCGGCCTACCGCTCGCAGTTCGAGCCGGGGCCGGACGCGGTGGCGACGCCGCTCAACAACCGCTATGTCGAGCGCGTGGAAGCCCGCGACCGGCTGCTCGGGGGCCAGCGCGGCTGGGATTACGCCGAAGGCTTCGCGGCGAAGCGTCCGTTCGAAGTGAAGCTGTTCTGACGCCCCGGGCGAGAGGAGGAGCATCCATGGCAAGACCGCTCAGGATCGGCATCACCTGTTATCCGACGCTTGGCGGCTCCGGCGTCGTCGCGACCGAGCTCGGCAAGCTGCTCGCCGAGAAGGGGCACGAGATCCATTTCATCACGCACAGCGTTCCGTTCCGCCTCGGCAAGTTCCAGCGGAACATTTATTATCACGAAGTCGAAGTGAACAACTACTATGTCTTCCGTTATCCGCCGTACGACCTGTCGCTGGCCAGCAAGATGGCGCAGGTCGCGCGGATGCAGAAGCTCGATCTGCTGCATGTCCACTATGCCGTGCCGCACGCAATCTGCGCGTATCTCGCGAAGCAGATGCTCGGCGGCGCCATCAAGACGGTGACGACGCTGCACGGCACCGACATCACGGTGCTCGCCCAGGACGCGTCGCTGCGCGACCTGATCCGGCTTGCGATCCATCAGAGCGATGCGGTGACGGCCGTCTCGCGCGATCTGATCCGGGAAACCCGGGAACGTCTCGACATCGAGACGCCGATCGAGCTGACGTACAACTTCGTCGACAGGCGCGTGTATTATCCCCGGGAGTGCGCTGCGCTCCGCGCCGAATACGCGTCTCCCGGCGAGAAGGTGCTGATGCACATTTCGAATTTCCGGCCGGTGAAAAGGGTCGGCGACGTCATCGACATCTTCGCGCGCGTGAACGCGAAGATTCCGTCGCGCCTGCTGCTGGTCGGCGAAGGGCCGGAGCTGTCGAAGGTGCAATGGCAGGTCGAATCGACGGGCCTTTCGGACCGCGTCACGTTCCTCGGCAAGCAGGACGACGTGGCGCAGGTCATCTCCGTCGCGGATCTCCTGCTCCTGCCGTCGGAGAAGGAGAGCTTCGGCCTCGTCGCGCTGGAGGCGATGGCATGCGGCGTGCCGACGGTCGGCTCGTCGGCCGGCGGCATACCGGAGCTCGTCGCGCACGGAACGACCGGCTTCCTGGCACCGGTCGGCGATACGGAGGCAATGGCCGGATACGCGATCCGGCTGCTGGAGGACGGGGAACTGTACGCCCGGTTCCGGGCGGCGTGCCTGGAGCGCGCCCGCACGGTCTTCGACAGCGACCGGATCACCGCCGAATACGAGCGCATTTATTACCGCGTGCTCGGCATCGAAGCCGGGGCTCCGGTGGCGGAGCGCGGGTAAGCGGGCACGGCGTTCCGGGAGGGGGTGCTGCGGCATGGAAGCGAAGCTGAAGGAAGCGCTGCCGGTGCTCCGGCGGCTCGCCGAGGCCGGATACCAGGCCTGGTTCGTCGGCGGCTGCGTCCGTGATGCGCTGCTCGGCCGGCCGGTCGGCGATGTGGACATCGCGACGTCCGCGCGGCCCGAGGCGGTGATGGCGCTCTTCCCGAAGCATGCGCCGACCGGCATCCGGCACGGCACGGTGACCGTGTTCCTGGACGGCCGCGCGTACGAGGTGACGACCTTCCGTACGGAATCGGCGTACGAAGACTTCCGCAGGCCGGCCGAAGTCGCGTTCGTCGACGACATCCGCGACGATCTCGGCCGGCGCGATTTCACGGTCAACGCGATGGCGATGGACGCGGAAGGGCGGCTGATGGACCCGTTCGGCGGACGCGCGGATCTCGAGCGCGGCGTCATCCGCTGCGTCGGCGACCCGGACGAACGGTTCCGCGAGGACGCGCTCCGCATGGTGCGGGCCGTCCGGTTCGCGGCCGAGCTGGGATTCCGCCTGGCGCCTTCGACCTGGCGCGCGCTCAGGCGGAACGCCGGCCTGCTGCGCCACATCGCGACGGAGCGCATCGGCGCCGAGCTGGACAAGATGGTGCTCGGCTCCGATCCGGACCGGGCGGTCCGGCTGTTCGTCCGCTCCGGGCTCTGGCGGGAGACGAAGGCGCCGCTCGAGGCGCCCGGCGAGCCGGCGTGCGCGGACGGCATGCGGCTCGGCGCGCTGGAAGCCGGCGATCGGCGCTGGATCGCGCTCTGGGCGGCTTCGAACGTGCCGCGCGACAGCGCGAAGCGCTGGATGTCGGGCTTCGCGTACGGCAAGCGGCGGCTGGACGGCATCTTCGGGCCGCTCGATCTGCACGCGGAGGCTTCCGGCATGCCCGATTCGCGCGAGGCTTGGGCGGAGCTGGCGCTCAGGCACGGACGCAAGGCGTCGGAGGACTGGCTGGCCGTCATGCGGGCCTTTCCCGCCCTGAGCCCCGTTCCGCCGGATACGATCGGGCGGTGGGCGGACTGGCTGGAAGCGATGCCCGCATTCACGGCGGCGGAGCTCGAACTCGACGGGCGCACCCTCGCCGCGGCGGCGGGCCGCAGACCGGGTCCCTGGATCCGGCGGACGATGGACCGCCTGCTCCGGGAAACCGCCGCCGGCCGCCTGCCGAACGAACGCCGGGCGCTGCTGGAGCGGGCGCTGGAACTTGCGGAAGACGAACGGGACGGAAAGGACGGAACATGAAGGAACAACTGCTGAAGATGCTCGCCGAACGCGAAGGGGCGTTCGTCTCGGGAGAGGAGGCGAGCCGCCTGCTCGGCGTGAGCCGGACGGCGGTCTGGAAGCAGATCCGGCGGCTCATGGAAGAGGGCTACACGATCGAGGCGTGCCGCAACCGCGGCTACCGGCTGGCCGGATCGCCCGACCGGCTGACCGCGGCGGGGCTTCTGTCTCGCCTGCGCACGACGTCGTTCGGCCGGACGCTGCACCTGTTCGACGAGGTCGGCTCGACGCAGGATATCGCGAAGCGGCTGGCCGAGGAAGGGGCGCCCGAGGGGACGCTCGTCATCGCCGAGCTCCAGACGAGCGGACGCGGCCGGATGGGGAGAAGCTGGCTGTCGCCGAAGGGCAAGGGCCTCTGGATGAGCCTCGTGCTGCGGCCGGACGTGCCGGTCCTCTGCACGCCGCAGCTCACGCTGCTCGTCGCCGCCGCGCTTTGCCGCTCGCTGCGCCGGCAGACCGGGCTCGACATCGGCATCAAGTGGCCGAACGATCTGCTCGTGGGCGGCAGGAAGATCAGCGGCATCCTGCTCGAATCGAGTGCGGAGGAGGAGCGGCTGCGCCATGTGATCGCCGGCGTCGGCGTCAGCGTCAACCTTGAACCGGACGACTACCCGCCCGAGCTGAAGGACAAGGCCGTCTCGCTCCGGATGGCCGCCGGCCGGTCCTTCGACCGGACGGAGACGGCGGCGCTGTTCCTCGAATCCCTCGAGGAACTGTACGGCATTTACCGCAGGGACGGGTTCGGGCCGATCCGGCTGCTCTGGGAGGCGTACAGCGTGACGCTCGGAAGGCCGGCGGTGCTGAAGACGCCCGACGGGATGGTGGAGGGTGTCGCGCTGGGGCTGACGGCGCACGGCGCGCTGCGCGTCCGGACGGCGGACGGGTCGGAGCGCGAGATTTTCTCGGCGGAGTTCGTCTCATGAGGATCATGAGGCCATGGGGGGGACCGGCGCCGGGAACGTCCGCCGCTTTCCTTTCGGGGCCCGTCATGCTATACTGTCGGCAAGAGGCGGTATCGCTTTCGCGAATCGCACTCGGCATCGACTTGTTTCTCCACGCATCATGCAGACGGACGCGGAACGTTCATCCGGGTTGGCGCATGCTGCTCTGAGCCGTCAGGCCCGGGACAGAAGGAGGCACGCGCGGCCGTAATGTTTCCCGCTGTCTCCGGATTGGCCTGCGGCTTCGACGCCGGAGGATTTTTTGCTTTTTCCGGACCTCAAGGCGCCGCGAAGGCGGAACGTTCGGCGGAACAGGGAGGGACCTCGCGTCATGCAGGCACTTACCGTGACGAAATGGCGAAAAATGAAGCGTGACGGCATCCCGATTTCGATGGTGACCGCGTACGACTACCCGTCGGCCAGGCTGGCCCAGGAGGCGGGCGTGGACGCCATCCTCGTCGGCGATTCGCTCGGCAATGTCGTGCTCGGCTACGACACGACGCTGCCCGTCACGCTGGACGACATGATCCATCACGCCCGCGCCGTCCGGCGCGGCGCTCCCGATACCTTCGTCGTGGTTGACATGCCGTTTCTGACCTACCGGCTCGGACCAGAGTCGACGCTCCGCAACGCGGGCAGACTGATGCAGGAGACCGGCGCGCAGGCGGTCAAGCTGGAAGGGGGCGCGGACATCGCGCACGAGGTGGCCGCCCTGACGGCGGCCGGCATTCCGGTCATGGGCCACATCGGGCTTCAGCCGCAGTCGGTCCATCAGGTCGGCGGCTACCGGGTGCAGGGCCGCCGGGAGGAGGACATCCGCCGGCTCGTCGACGATGCGAAGGCGCTCGAACAGGCCGGCGCGTTCGCCGTCGTGCTCGAACTCATGACGAACGACGCGGCGGAAGCCGTCACGAAGTCGCTCGGCATTCCGACGATCGGCATCGGCGCCGGCGCGGGCTGCGACGGCCAGGTGCTCGTCTTCCACGACATGATCCGGTACGCGTCGCCGTATCGGAGCAAGCGATTCGTGAAAACCTACGCCGATGTCGGCACCGTCATCCGCGAAGCGATCGCCGCTTACGTGCGCGACGTGAAGGCGAGGGCGTTCCCGGGGCCCGAGCACAGCTTCGAGGGCGAGCCGGAGCCGGCCGCGCAGCCGTACGGAGGCGGGGAGGCGAAGCGGGATGCGGACGATTGAGTCGATCGCCGAGCTCCGCGCCGCCGTTGCCGATTGGCGCCGGGCGCATCCCGGCGGCACGGTCGGATTTGTGCCGACGATGGGGTATCTGCACGAAGGGCATGCGAGCCTGATCCGCCGCTCGGCGGCGGAGAACGGGTTGACCGTCGTCAGCGTCTTCGTCAACCCGCTGCAGTTCGGACCGAACGAGGATTTTGACCGGTATCCGCGCGATCCCGGACGGGACCGGAGGGTGGCGGAGGCGGCGGGCTGCGACCTCCTATTCATGCCCTCCGTGGACGAGATGTATCCGCGGCCGACGGCGACGCGCGTCGTCATCTCCGGACTGACCGAACGGCTGTGCGGCGCTTCGAGGCCCGGGCATTTCGACGGCGTCGGCACCGTCGTCGCGAAGCTGCTCCACATCGTCATGCCGGACCACGCCTACTTCGGCATGAAGGACGCGCAGCAGGTCGCGGTCATCGAGCGGATGGTCGAGGATCTGAACTTCCCCGTCCGCATCGTGCCGTGCGAGACGGTCCGCGAGCCGGACGGGCTCGCGATGAGCTCGCGGAACGTCTATCTGAACGCGGAGGAACGCCGCCAGGCCGTCATCCTGTACGAGACGCTGCAGCTGGCGGAGGAGAAATTCCTCGAACCCGGCATGACGCCCGGGAAGCTGGCCGAGGCGATGCGCGAATCGATCCGGCGGGCGCCGCTCGCCGTGACGGACTATGCGGAAGTGCTGACCTGGCCGGACCTCCGGCTTCCGGAGGAGAGGCCGTTCGACGCGATGCCGCCGGGCAGCCGGTTCATCGCGGCGCTGGCCGTCCGGTTCGGCCGCACGCGGCTCATCGACAACCGGCTGCTCGAGATTCGGACGCCGGCCGGAAAGGAGTGAGGACGCGATGATGCGGAACATGATGAAATCGAAGATCCACCGCGCGACGGTAACGGAAGCCAACCTGAACTACGTGGGCAGCATCACGATCGACGCGGAGCTGATGGAAGCCGCCGACCTGTGGGAGAACGAGAAGGTGCAGGTGGTGAACATCAACAACGGCGCCCGTCTGGAGACGTACGTGATTCCGGGCCCGCGCGGTTCGGGCGTCATTTGCCTGAACGGCGCCGCCGCCCGGCATGCCCAACCCGGGGACAGGGTCATCATCATCTCGTACGCGCTCATGACCGAGGAGGAAGCGCGGACTTACCGCCCGCGCGTCGTGCTGGCGGACGACGCGAACCGGCCGGCGGCCTTCATCGGCAGGGAAGAGCACGCGTCCATCCCTTAAAACCGCCATGCCGCCCGCATACCGGATCCGGTTGCGGGATATGACGCTCCGTCCGCGGTATAGTCCGCCCCCGGCCCGGCGCAGAATGAGCCTACCGGCCGGCAGCCGGCCGGTAGGCCAGGGCGAAGGGGGCGGCGAAGGTGTTCAGGCAATGGTTTGCCGCCGTATGCGGCATGCTCGACGAATGGCTGGCCCGCTATCCCGCCGCGGACGCCGCGCAGCGGTCCGCGATCGAGGGGAAGATGCGCAGGATCCAGGTCATGAGCGACGCGGTCATCGACGGCTGGCTCAAGGTGGAGGAGAGGCTGGCGAAGCTGCGCGAAATGGCCGCCGCCTGCGACGCCGCGCCCGCCGCGCCGGATGCGGCGCACGACGGGAGCGGACAGGATGTCCGGAACGCGCCGGAAGGCGCGGGTGATGCGTCGTCCGATATGGGCGGGGCATGGACCGGCCCGGATGACGCGGCGGACGGCGCGCCGGTTGCGCCGGCGGAAGAAGCGGACCGGCAGCTGACCGCGGGGCGCGGTTACTTCGAGCTGGCGATGTACCGGGAAGCGGCGGCCGCGTTCCGGAGGGCGGTGGAGCTTCGCCCCGAATCGCTGGCGGCGCGCCTGTACCTCGCGATGTCGAACCTCCATCTCGGCGATTGGGAGGAAGCGGAGCGCCATTTCCGGCTCGTCGTGCGGAAGGCTCCGAATCGGAAGCTGAAGGCGCTCGGACTGAATGCGCTCGGCTGCATCCAGGCCGTCAAAGCGAATCCCCGGGAAGCGGCGCACTATTTCAGGCAGGCCTGCGAAGCGGATCCCGAATTTGCGGGCGCCGCGCGCAACCTGGCAATCTGCATGGCGAACGACGGACCCTTGGAGCTGCATTTCGGGGGGCCCGGGTTCGTCTGACACATGGGGAGTCCGACAACCGGATGAAATTTGCGGTTCTCGATCTGGAAACAACCGGAAACCACAGCGATACGGACGACATCATCCAAATCGGCATCGTGCTGCTCGACGAGGAATGCGGCGTGACCGGGAGCTACGCGTCCTATGTGCGTCCCAGGGTCCCGGTCCCCGCATTCATCACCGAGCTGACCGGCATCACGGATGAAGACGTGCGCGACGCGCCCGAACCGGAAGACGTGATGGCCGAGGTCATCCCGCTGATCAGCGATGCGGTGCTGGTCGCGCACAACGCGGGATTCGACGTCGGCTTTCTGAACGATACGCTGGACCGATGCGGTTACCTGCCGTTCACGGGAAGGGTGCTTGATACGCTCCAGCTCCTGCGCATCCTGTATCCGACCCAGCCGTCGTACCAGCTTGGAGCCGTCACCGAGGCGTTCGGCATCGAGCACGAGCGCCATCACCGGGCCGACAGCGACGCGATGGCGACCGCGCTCGTGTTCAGGGCGTGCATGAAAAAGCTGCGCAATCTGCCGTTGCTCACGCTCGAGCGGATGGCCGCGCAGCTCGGGGACGGCGACGACCTCGGCTGGATCGTGCATGACGCGCTGGAGCGCAGGCGGCGTCAGAAGGCGATCGACACGGACGCCTGGCGTTACCACCGCGGCTTCGCGCTCCGGGTCGGAGAATGGACCGAAGAGGAGCCGCCGCGCCTCCACGATCCGGACGCGGCCGAACGGCTGCGGAACACGGACTTCGAGACGTTCCTCGCCGAGACGCTCGAGCGGCTGCGGGAACATGTCCCGGATTACGAACCGCGCGATGCGCAAGTCCGCATGATCCGTGAAGTGCACGACGCGCTCGAATCCGGCCGCCACCTGATGATCGAGGCCGGCACGGGAACGGGCAAATCGCTCGGCTATCTCATTCCGGCTCTCTATTATGGTATCCGCCATGACGAGAAAATAGTCGTAAGCACGCACACGATCAACCTGCAGGAGCAGATTCGCGAGCGGGACGTGCCGCTGCTTGCGAAGGTGCTGCCCGTGCCGTTCAAGGCGTCCGTGTTCAAGGGGCGGAGCAACTATCTGTGCCTGCGAAAATTCGAAGGCAAGCTGGCGGCGCGGGACTACTTCGCGCCCTCGGACGACCGGCTGACGACGGCGCAGATGCTGGTCTGGCTCTCCGAGACGGAGCACGGAGACCAGGAGGAGCTGAACTTCGGCGGACGCGGCGCCGAATACTGGCAGACCGTCGCGAGCGATGCCGATTCGTGTCTGAATCGCGCCTGCCCCTGGTTCCGGCACTGTTTCTACCACCGGGCAAAGCAGGAGGCTTCCCACGCGGATCTCGTCATCACGAACCATTCGCTGCTGTTCACCGACATCCGCGCCGAATACCGGCTGCTGCCCGCCTATGACCATCTCATCGTCGACGAAGCCCATCATCTGGAGGAGGCGGCGGGCAAGCATCTCGGTGCCCAGATTTCCTACAACAGCGGCATGCATCCGCTGATCCGGCTGTGCAAGGACGCCCGTTCCGGGCTCATCTTCCAGCTCCGGCAGAAAATCGCCGACACCGGCCACGCACGGGCCGAGGGATGGATCGAGACGATCGACGGCACCGTCCCGACATTCGGCGAGCTGCGCCTCCAATGGGACGAGCTGTTCGAGCTCCTGTACCGCCTGGCGCAGCCCGGTGCCGACGACGACGGGCAGGGCGTCCTGCGCGTCCGGGGCGACCGGCCGCCGGCCGAATGGGAAGCGGTGCGGTCGGCCGAAGCGAACGTGTTCGCCTCGATCAGCGAAATCGTGCGCGCGTATGACAGGCTGATGGCGGAGCTCCGGGAACATTGCGACGACGCCGGAGTCGAGGCGGCCGCCGCCGACATCGCGGGCCGCGTGAAGGATCTTGCGCGCGTGCGCGACGAGCTGAGACGTTTTGTCCGACTGGAAGAACACGGCACCGTTTACTGGATTGAGACGAATGCGTTCCTCAAATTCCGGTCGGTCCATCTGTTCGCCGTGCCGGCCGATGTAAGCGGGCTGCTCAAGCAATATTTCTTCGACGCGAAGCGCAGCGTCATTTTGACGTCGGCCACGCTCAGCGTGCACCAGTCGTTCGAATATGCGACCGAGCAGCTCGGGCTGACGGGGTTCGAAGAGGACGGGCGGCTCCAGACCGTCCAACTCCCGTCGCCGTTCAATTACCGCGACCAGGCGCTCGTCGTCATTCCGCGGAATCTGCCGCCGATCCGCGGCGCGAACGCCGATCCGGCGTTCCTGGCGGCGCTCGTCGATTCGCTGGCGGACGTGGCGCGCGAGACGTCGGGCCGGATGCTCGTCCTGTTCACTTCCTACAAGATGCTGAAGCAGGTCTATGAACCGCTCAAGGAGCGGCTCTCCGAAGCGGGGATCTCCGTCATCGCCCAGGGCGTCGACGGAGGGGGAAGGACGAAGCTGGTCCGCCGTTTCCGGCAGTCGCAGGCTTCGGTGCTGCTCGGCACGAGCAGCTTCTGGGAAGGCGTCGATCTGCCCGGCGAGATGCTGACGTGCCTCGCGATCGTGCGGCTGCCGTTCTCGCCGCCGAACCATCCGCTGCTCGAGGCGAAGTCGGAGCAACTCGCGGCGGAGAAGAAGAACCCGTTCATGAAGCTGTCGATTCCGCAGGCGGTCATCCGCTTCAAGCAGGGGTTCGGCCGCCTCGTCCGCACGGCGCGGGACAGGGGCATCGTCATCCTGTACGACACGCGCGTCATCGACACCAGCTACGGCAAATATTTTCTGCACTCGCTTCCGGGACCCAGGATCGAGACGATGAACGTCGAGCGAATCGTGCCGCGCATCCGGGAGTGGCTCGGGGAGACCGGGGCGAAGCAGGGAGGATCCGCGTGATGAAGCAGGCCAAAATCTCCGAGGCGGTCGTGCGCCGGCTGCCGCTCTATCTCCAGGCGCTGAACGAGCTGCTGCGCAGCGACGTGCAGACCGTCTCGTCGCAGGAGCTCGGACGCAAGCTCGATCTGAATCCCGCGCAGATCCGCAAGGATCTTGCGTACTTCGGCGAGTTCGGCCGCAAGGGCATCGGCTACGACGTCTCGTATCTGATCGGCAAGATCCGGCACATCCTGAAGCTGGACCGGAACATCAACGTTGCGCTGGTCGGCGCGGGCAATCTCGGCCAGGCGCTCTGCAACTACAACCGTTACAGCCGCGACAACATGAAGATCGTCGCGGTGTTCGACGCCCATCCGGACAAGATCGGCATGATGATCAACACGATGCGCGTCCAGCCGATGGAAGAGCTGAAGCAGACCGTCGAAGCGCTGCAAATCCGGATCGGCATCATCACGGTGCCGGCCTCCGCGGCGCAGACGGTGGCCGATCAACTGGCGGAGGCGGGCGTCGAGGGGATCCTCAATTTCGCTCCCGCGATTCTGAAGGTGCCGCCGAACGTGCGGGTGCATCATGCCGATTTCACGACCGAACTGCTCAGCCTGGCCTATTATCTGGAGAGAAATGCGGAGGATGGCGATGACGACGACGAAGTGGTGGATTGACGGCGGCATCTTCCTGACGATGGACGACGATCGACCGTTGGTGGAAGGCCATCTCGTGGCGGAAGGGAACCGGATCGTCTACCTGGACGAAGCGCATCCCGGAGCGCTCGCGGAGGGTGCCGAGCGGATCGCGGGCAGCGGGCTCCTCTTCATGCCGGGCCTCGTGAACACGCACGGCCACGCGGCGATGACGCTGCTGCGCGGATATGCGGACGACATGGCGCTGCAGGCATGGCTTCGGGACAAAATCTGGCCGATGGAAGCGCGCTTTGCGGCGGAGGACGTGCGCGCCGGCGCGCAGCTTGCGGTCGTCGAGATGCTGAAGAGCGGGACGACGGCGTTCGTCGACATGTACGACCATATGGACGAGGTGGCGCGGGTGGTCGAGCAGGCGGGACTGAGGGCCGTTCTCGCCCGGGGCGTCATCGGCCTCTGCTCCGAAGCGGAGCAGCGCGCGAAATTCGAGGATGCGGTCCGGTTCGCGCGCGACTGGCACGGCAAGGCGGACGGCCGCATCCGCGTCATGATGGCCCCCCACGCGCCGTATACCTGCCCGCCGGCCTTCATCGGGCGGTTCGTGCAGGCCGCCCACGATCTCGATCTGCCGATCCACACGCACATGTCGGAGACGGCGGCCGAGGTCGAGCAGAATGTCCGCGAGTACGGCGCGCGGCCGGTCGAGCATCTGGACCGGCTCGGCGTGTTCAGCCGCCCGGCGCTCGTGGCGCACGCCGTGCATCTCACCGACGACGAGATCGCGCTGCTCGCCGAACGGGGCGTCGCGGTCTCCCACAATCCGGCGAGCAACCTGAAGCTCGCGAGCGGCGTCGCGCGGGTGCCGGAGATGCTCCGCGCGGGCGTGACCGTGTCGCTCGGCACGGACGGCGCGGCGAGCAACAACAATCTGGACATCTTCGATGAAATCCGGCTTGCGGCGCTCATCCACAAGGGAGTCTCCGGCGATCCGACGGCCGTGCCCGCCCGGGAAGCGCTCAAGCTCGGTACGGTGTACGGGGCGCGGGCGATCCGGCAGGCGGACGAGATCGGCATGCTCAAGCCCGGCATGCGCGCGGACATCATCGCGATCGACATTGACCAGCCGCAATATTTCCCGCGCACGGATCTCGTCTCGCACCTGGTCTACGCGGGCAGCGGCCGGGATGTGAAGCACGTCTGGGTCGACGGCGTGCAGGTTGTGCGGGACCGCGTCTGCACGCGGCTGGACGAGGAGCGGATCCGGGCGGAGGCGGCCGCACGCTTCGAAAGGCTGAAAGCGAAGACATGAGGCGGCGCGAGCCAGCGGAACGTTTCATGACGCCCCGTCGCTGGGCCGTCATCGTCCTGCTCTCGCTCGGGCTGGTGCTGGCGCTCATCCTGCTGTATCTCCAGTGGGCGCGGAGCGATTATGCGCGCGAAGAGCGGGAAGCGGTGCAACGCGCGGTCGCCGAAGCCGGCCTCCGGAAGGCGGAGTCGGCGGTCAAGTTCGTCTGGGACGAGGTGGTCTGGGTCGTGCGCGGCGAGCGGGAGGACGGATCGGACGCATATGTCTGGGTGTTCGCGGATCGCGTCGAGATCACGGACGCCGGCGAAGCCTACGACGCCGACGCGCTCCGGCGGGATGTGCTGCGCGAACATCCCGACGCCGCGATCCTCCGGATCCGCCCGGGATATGCGGAAGGCCGGCGCATCTGGGAAGTCTGGTACACCAGGAACGAGAACGGCGTGGAGCGCCATTTCTACGGATTTTACGCGTTCGAGGACGGCAGACCGTTCAGGACTTACCGTCTTCCCGCGAAGGCAACCGGTTGACGAGACGGAAGCGCCCCCGCGCGCGGCATGCGGCGGAAGGGCGCTTGCCTGTTATTGCCGGCCCATGCGGCGCTTCTTGTATGCTATACTTTTAAGGCATACAGCATCGCATGGGAAGGAGGCATCCGGATGACGAGCATACGCATGGTCCCCGTGCTGCTGTCGGCGCTCGTCTCGGGCGCCTTGCTTTTCGGCGGATGGTTCGTGTATCGCCACTATGCGGTCGAGCAGCCGCTCGCCGTTACGTTTTCGGACATCGAAGGGGCGGAGGCCTCCAATCCGGTCGTCACGGACGATCGCGTAACCGTGGAAATCAAGCTGGACGGCACGGCGAGCCTCGCCGAAGTCCACCGGAATATCCGCGAGCGCGCGGCGGACGTTCTCGGAGGCCGCAAGCTCGAACTGGTCATCCGCCAGGAGCGGAACGAGAAACTTGAAACGATCTGGTCGTCGGCGCTGTTCGCGATCGCGCAGGCAATGGAAACCCGGCGATACGCCGACATTCCGGAAACCCTGGCCGGGCTGGAGGCCGTCCATCCCGGTCTCGAAGCGAAGGCGGAGATGGACGAATCCAACGTCTACATCACCCTGAAGCTGGAAGAAGCGGTCAAGTACGTCGTGCTTCCGCGTCAGCCCGCCGTCCTGGGGGTGTGGCCGGATGCTTAAATATTGGAAGGAAATGCTGACCGGTTCCGTTCCGGTGCTGCTCCTGTTCCTCTGGTACGTCGGCGTGAACGTCGTGCCGATCCTGCTGGCGGGGGCCGTCGCCGGTCTCCTGCTGTTTGCGGTCCGGACGCGGGGTCAGCTTCCCGTGCCGGGCGGCGGCAAGGCCCCGAGGAAGCAGCCGGCCGCGCTCACGTTCGACGAGATCGGCGGACAGGAGCGGGCCAAGCAGGAGCTGATGGAGGCGCTGGAGTTTCTGATCCGGCCGGACGAGATCGCGCGCTTCGGCATCCGTCCGCTGAAGGGGATCCTGTTGACCGGTCCGCCGGGCACCGGCAAGACGCTGCTCGCGAAGGCGGCCGCGCACCATACGGACTCGGTGTTCGTCGCGGCTTCGGGCAGCGAATTCGTCGAGATGTACGTCGGCGTCGGCGCGAGCCGGATCCGCGAGCTGTTCCGCGAGGCGCGGCAGAAGGCGCGGAAGGCGGGCAAGAACAGCGCGATCATCTTCATCGACGAAATCGACGTCATCGGCGGCCGGCGCGACGGCGGCCAGCATCGCGAGTACGACCAGACGCTGAACCAGCTGCTGACCGAAATGGACGGCATCCAGGCGAACGAATCCCCCCGCATTCTGCTCATCGCCGCCACGAACCGCAAGGACATGCTTGACAGCGCGCTGCTTCGCCCGGGACGATTCGACCGGCACATCGCGGTCGATCTGCCGGACAAGAAGGGCCGCCGGCACATCCTGTCCATCCACGCCGCGGGCAAACCGCTCGGCAAGACGGCCGATCTGGACAAAGTCGCGGAGGAGACGTTCGGCTTCTCGGGCGCCCAGCTCGAAAGCGTCCTGAACGAGGCGGCGATCTACGCGATGCGCGAAGAGTCCGACACCATTGAAATGCACCATTTGACGATGGCGATCGACAAGGTGATGATGGGCGAGAAAACGGACCGCGAGGCGACGCGGGAAGAGCGGGAGCGGGTGGCGCTCCACGAGCTGGGCCACGCGATCATGGCCGAGCTCGTCCGCCCGGGCAGCGTCTCGACGGTCGCGCTGTCGCCGCGCGGGCAGGCGCTCGGTTACGTGCGCCACAATCCGCAGCAGGACCGCTATCTCTATACGGCCGAGTATCTGGAAGGGCAGATCATGGTCGCGCTGGCGGGCGCGGCGGCGGAGGAGCTGTTCTTCGGCGGCCGCAGCACCGGTTCGCGGAGCGATTTCGAGCAGGCGCTCGGCATCGTGCGCACGATGGTCGAATCGGGCCTGACCGAGCTCGGCATCGTCGATCCGGGCATGCTGACGCCCGAGACGTTCTCCCGCGTCGCGCGGGATCTGCTGGACCGGCTGATGGAGAAGACGAAGGCGTGCCTGAGGGAGCACCGGGACGTGTTTGAACGGTCGCTCGAGCTGCTCATGCGCGAGGAGACGCTGAGCGGGGACAGGTTCCGCGAGTTTCTGCGCGGGCCCGTCCAGGCGGGCGCCTGAACGCGGCCGAAGTCCGGCGCGCGGAAGCATGGCCGGGTTCCCTTCGGGCCATGCCGGTCCATGTCGAAAAGGGAGGCCGTCCGAATTTCCGAAGGTTGTGTGAACATTGGGGAGGCGTCCGTCCGGACGCCTTCTTTTTTGTGTCCGGCTTACGGTATAATTGTAGCGTGTCGCACTAAGGGACAAAGCAGGTGATCGGCTTGACGATACGCAAAGTTGGAGTGGTCGGAGCGGGGACGATGGGCCAGGGCATCTCGGAGATGCTGGCCGCGAAGGGGCTGGACGTGCTGCTCGCCGACCGCACGGAGCAGCATGCCGCCCACGGCCTGCGCCAGATCGAGCAGAGCCTGGACAAGCAGATCGAGAAATGGGCGCTGACGCAGGCCGAGAAGAAGCTGATCCTCGGACGGATCCGGACGGTCACATCGCTGGAAGCGATGGCCGAATGCGGCATGGTCATCGAGACGGTGTCGGAGGATCTGAACACGAAGAAGCAGGTGTTTGCGGAGCTGGACCGGATCTGCGCGCCGCACATCATTCTCGCGAGCAACACGTCGACGCTCAGCCTGACGGAGCTGGCCGGCGTGACGGCGCATCCGGAGCGGGTCATCGGGCTTCATTTCATCTATCCCGCGTTCAAGGTGGATGTCGTCGAACTGATCCGCGGCCTGAAGACGTCCGACGAGACGTTCGAGACGGTGCGGAAGTTCGTCGAGGACACGCTGAACAAGCAGGGAATCATGGTTTACGAATCGCCGGGGTTCGTGACGAGCCGGCTCATCTGCCTGTTCATCAACGAGGCGGCGAATCTGCTGCAGGAGGGCGTCGCGACGGCCGAGGACATCGACAAGGCGATGCGGATCGGCTACTCGTTCAAGTACGGCCCGTTCGAGATGGCGGACCGGTTCGGCCTCGATTCGGTCGTGGCGGCGCTCGAGCAGATGTTCAGGGAGTACGGCGAGCTGAAGTACCGGCCGTCCGTCGTGCTGAAGAAGATGGTCCGCGCCGGCCAGCTCGGCGTGAAGACGGGTGAGGGATTCTTCCGATACGACGAGGACGGGGATCGGATATGAAGGTTTTGGTCATCAACGCAGGCAGCTCGTCGCTCAAATATCAGCTGTACGACATGAAGGACGAGTCGGTGCTGGCGAAGGGACGGGTCGAGCGGATCGGCACGGAATCGGCGATCGTGACGCACGAGCCGAAGGACAAGCCGGGCGTCCGCGAGGTGAGCGAAATCCTCGATCACGTGACGGCGGTCCGGCGCGTCCTCGACCTGCTGCAACACCGGGAGCACGGCGTCGTCGGCTCCATCGCCGAGATCGAGGCGGTCGGCCACCGGGTCGTGCACGGCGGGGAGACGTTCAAGGAATCGGTGCTCGTCGATGACGAGGTGAAGCGCAGCATCCGCGACCTGTTCGACCTCGCGCCGCTGCACAATCCGGCCGCGTTGACGGGCATCAACGCGGTCGAGCAGAACATGCCGGACGTGCCGCAGGCGGTCGTGTTCGACACGGCGTTCCATCAGACGATGCCTCGCCACGCCTATCTGTATCCGATTCCGATGGCGCTGTACCGGCGGCACCGGATCCGGCGCTACGGGTTCCACGGCACCTCCCATTTCTATGTCAGCCGGCGGGCGGCCGAACTGATCGGCAGGCCGATCGAAGAACTCAAGATGGTCACCTGCCACATCGGCAACGGCTCGAGCTGCGCGGCGATTCTGGGCGGGCAGTCGGTCGACACGAGCATGGGGCTGACGCCGCTCGAAGGGCTCATGATGGGCACGAGAAGCGGCGATATCGATCCGGCCGTCGTGCCGTTCGTCATGAGCAAGGAAGAGCTGACGCTCGGCGAAGTGAATTCGATGCTGAACAAGCATTCGGGCCTGCTCGCAATCTCGGGATCCAGCGGCGACATGCGCGAGATCATCGAGGCGATGGAGGAGGGGGACCGGAACGCGAAGCTTGCGTTCGACATGTTCTGCTACCGCCTGCGCAAATATGTGGGCGCCTACGCGGCGGCGATGAACGGGCTGGACGCGATCGTCTTCACGGCCGGCATCGGCGAGAATTCTCCGCACGTGCGCAAGGCGGTGTGCGAGGGACTCTCGTTCCTCGGCGTGAAGCTCGACGAGGCGGCGAACTTCGATGCCGCGAAGGAGGCGCGCTTCATCTCGGCGCCGGATTCGCGCGTGAAGGTGCTCGTCGTGCCGACGAACGAGGAGCTGATCATTGCGCGGGATACGTACCGCCTCGTGACGGAGCGGAAGAGGGCCGGCGAGACGGCGGCCGCCCTGGAATCGTAAGCGGACGCGGATGCGCGGCAGGAGGAGGATGCGGATGACGGACATCGGACGGGATGATCCGGCGGGAGCCGCCGCCGAATTCCTCGCGGAAGGCGGCGTGTTCGTGCCGCAGTTCGTGCTGCGCACCTACCGCGCGCTCGGGCTCAGCGACGAGGAATTCGTGCTGCTCCTCCAGATCGCCGGTTTCCGGCTCGCGGAAGGCAATCCGTTTCCGACGCCGGACGAGATCGGCACGCGGATGGGGATCGGTCCGGACCGCGTCGCCGGTTTGATCGGCGACCTGATCCGACGCGGCTTCCTCGCGATCGACGAGCGCATCGATCCGGAGACGGGCGTCCGGTCGGAAGCCTACCGCTGGACCGGCTGGTACGAGCAGGCCGCTGCGCATGCGGCCGCGCACGAACCGTCCGGCGGCGCGGCGGCACGGCCGTCGTCGCCGGAGCGCCGGGAGCCCCCCCGCGGCGCCGCCGTCCCCGCGGAGGACGGGCGGGCGGCGGAGCTGTTTGCCGTGTTCGAGCGGGAATTCGGCCGGCCCCTGTCGCCGATGGAACTCGAGACGATCTCGGCCTGGCTGGACCAGGACCGCTATCCGGAGGAGCTGATCCGCTTCGCGCTGAAGGAAGCGGTGTTCGCGGGAAAGCTGAGCTTCCGGTATATCGACCGCATTTTGCTCGAATGGAGCCGGAACCGGATCACGAGCGAGGAGGAGGCGCGGCTCCGCGCGCGGCAGTTCCGCGGGCGTGCGTAAAGCCTGACGGTTGGCGGGTTCCGGCTGATGCGGATGAGATCGGACAACACGAACGCGCGGAATCGCCCGAACGTATGCAACCGCACAAAAATGGCGCGGCCTGCGCAAGGCTCGCGCCTTTCTGTTTTATCGCCGTCCGCTCCGGAGCAGTTCCCAGCGGTAGACATATTCGAACAGGAACTCGAACGCCTCGAGATGCTTCTTCGCTTCCGCGATGTCGCGGCCCCAGGCGTAGATGCCGTGCTTGCGCAGCAGGATGCCGGGCACGCGCGGATCAAGCCGCGCCGTCACCTCGGGCACGATGCGCGGAATGTCGGCGTAGTTCGGCACGATCGGAATGTCGATCGACGCCTCTTCCTCCCAGATGTTGAACGCCTTGATCAGCTCGACGCCGCAGACCGGCACCGCGCGCCGCTCCCAGAACCATTCCGAGACGACGTTGTTGAACACGGTGTGGACGTGGGCGATCGCGCCGCAGCCCGTCAGCCGGTAGATCTCGCAATGGATGAGCGTTTCGGCGGACGGCTTGAGCGCCGTCGTCTCGACCGGCTTGCCGTCCTGGTCGACGAACAGGAAATCCTCGGGAGTCGACCGGGATTTGTCCCTGCCGCTCGCCGTGATCGCGAAGTGGAAGCGATCCGGTTGGAACCCGCCGACGCGGGCGGACAGGTTGCCGCTCGTGCCCGGGAACAGACCGCGGGAAGCGAGATGCGCCTTCAGCTCCCCGAGTTCGGCCAGCACGCGCTGTTTTTCCTCGGCCGCGATGGCCGCAAAGGCGCTGCCGCTCATGACATCACCCTCTCTTCGAGCCCGTCGATGACGTCGTAGAACGTCTCGAACGGCGTGTACGGCACGCCGAGCGCCCTGCATTTCTCGGTCAGATGCGACCGCGCGAACACCGCGTCGGCCATCTTGGCCGCCTCGAAATCGGTCACGCTGTCGCCGATCACGATCCGCTCGTACCGCCCGGGCGGGAAGCGGCGCATGATCGTCGTTTTGCACATGCCGCAGTCGTTCGTGCAGGGCGGCTCACACGGATGCGGCCACGTGATCTCGACGCGCTCGCCGGAAAAGTCGCTGCCGTTGCAGAAGATGTGGTCGCGCGGGATGTCGAATTTCGCGAGAATCGGATAGACGAAAAAGTCGATGCCGCCGCTCGTCACATAGAATTCGATCCCCTCGTACCGGCAGAAGCGGAGCAGTTCGGCGAATCCCTCGCGAATGACCGCGTTGTTCACGGCGAAGTCGATCATTTCGTCCTTCTTCGAGCTCGGCAGCAGCCGGAACAATTCGCCGACGCCCTGGCGGATCGATTTTCGTTCGGCGAGGACGTCGTCCACGATCCGGCGCCAGCCGGGCGGATCGAAATGGCGGATGACCGCGACGATGTTGTCGCTCATCGTGATGGTGCCGTCGAAGTCGCAGAAAATGATCCGTTCCTTGCCTTGCGTCATTCCCGGATCCCCCACGCCTCGACGGCCGCCCGCAGCTCGTCATGCCGCTTCGCGGCTTCGACCAGGGGCACGCCGGCCATCACCGCGTCGATCGCCTGCCGGAACGCGCGGCCGCCGGCGGACGTGCCGAGCGGATGGCCGTGGATGCCGCCGCCCGCGTTCACGACGACGTCGGGGCCGAAGTCGCGGTGGAGGAGCGGCACGAGGCCGGGATGAATGCCCGCCGACGGAACCGGGAAGCTGCTGCGGAGCGGAAGCTCGCCCGTGGTCAGCGCGTTCTTGACCGCTTTTGTGTCCTCCTTCGGCATGACGACCGAGCCGTAGGGGGAGGGGAACAGGACGAGGTCGGCGCCCGCGAGCCGCATCAGTTTGCCGAGCAGGAGCGGGGCTGCGATGCCGTAATGCCTGGACGGATAGATCGCGCCGGAGATCGCGGGATGCGCCGCGATCGGCACGTTGATCTCCGGATCGCGCGCGAGCTCCGCGAGCGCGTCGAAGCCGTAGGCGAGCACGTTGAAGAGCAGCGCGTTCGCGCCGGCCCGGATCGCCCGCTTCGCGTTCTCCGCAAGCTTGAACGTCGGACCGGTCAGATTCACGGCGTACAGCAGCTCCTGTCCGGTCGCGCGCTTCGCTTCCTCCGCCGCGGCCATGCAGGTTTCGACGCGCTTCTCGAGCGGTGTCAGGGGATTTTCGAACAGAATCTCGTCGTCCTTGACGAGGTCGACGCCGCCGAGCGCCTGCAGGAGGAACTGCTCCCGCAGGTTCGCGAGATCGTGTCCGATGACCGATTTGAAGATGCTCATGAGGAGCGGCCGGTCGTGCACCCCGAGCAGCCGGCGGACGCCCTCGATGCCGAATTTCGGTCCCGGGAAGGCGGAGAGGAAGTCGTCCGAGAAGCCGATGTCGAGCAGTTTGATCCGGCCGTCCATCGAGAGCTTGCCGAACACGGTGACGAGCAGCGCCGGGATGTCGCGGCTGAAATTGATGTCCGGGTAGTCAATGACGATGTCGGCGTACCGCTCGCCGGTCGGGGAATCCGCCGCCGGCACTTCGGTGACGGACACGACCCGTCCGAGATGCTTCTCCATCTCGGCCTTGCGCGCCTGCGGCAGGTCGGTCCAGCTGCCGACGGTGAGGCCGACGGCGATGCTTTGCGCCTTCTTCTCGAAATCGGCCTTTTCGTCATAGAGCCGGTAGGTTGCACGGCAATATCCGCCCATGTCAGGTGACGCTCCTTTCCAGTTCCGCGCCCAGTTCGGCGGCACGCTCCGCCGCGCGCCGCATCGCCCGTTCGACCAGGCCGCGGAAATCCTGCCGCTCGAATGTCTCGATCGCCGCCTGCGTCGTGCCGCCGGGCGAGGTTACCTTGCGGCGCAGATCGGCCGGCTCCTCGCCGGTCTCGAGCACCATGTTCGCCGCGCCGAGCACGGTCTGCACGGTCAGCGCCCGCGCCGTGTCCGCGGGAAGTCCGAGCGAGACGGCGGCGTCGGTCATCGCTTCCATCATGTAGTACAGGTAGGCGGGGCCGCTGCCCGACAGCGCCGTCACGGCGTCGATCAGCGATTCGTCGACGACGTGCGCCGTGCCGACGGCGCGGAATATCCGCAGCACGAGCCCGCGTTGCCCGTCCGACGCCGCGTCGTTGAAGCTGATGCCGGTCGCCCCGAGGCCGATCGTGCTCGACGTGTTCGGCATCGTGCGCGCGACCGGCAGCCGGCGGCCGACCAGCCGCTCGATCGCGGCGATGGACAGCCCCGCGATGACGGAGACGAGGAGCTGTCCGTCCCGGAGGAGGGGGGAGAGGCGCCGGAGCGCCTCCGCCGCGTCCTTCGGCTTCATGCACAGGAAAATGACGTCCGCGCCGCGGAGCGCCTGCTCTTTCGCCGCCTCGTCCGCGGCGGTGCGGACGCCGTAGCGTTCCCCGAGTTCGGCCAGCCGGGCCGCGTTCGAGCGGTTCAGCATCGTGATGCCGGACGGCTCCGCCAGTCCGGCGGAGAGGAGGCCGCGCACGATCGCTTCGGCCATCGAGCCCGCTCCGAAGAAGCAGAGCTTCAGGCCGATCGGGCCTTGCGGCGGGGTGAGGGATCGGCCGTTCGTCGTCATGGTCCGCCGCACCCCTCAGCCGCGGATCTGGCCGTTGCCGTAGATCCGGTATTTCGTCGACGTGAGCGCAGGCAGTCCCATCGGACCGCGCGCGTGCAGCTTCTGCGTGCTGATGCCGATCTCGGCGCCGAAGCCGAACTCGAAGCCGTCCGTGAAGCGCGTGGACGCGTTGTGGTAGACGGCCGCGGCATCCACCTCCTGCAGGAACCGCTCGGCGTTGCGGCGATCTTCGGTCACGATGCATTCGGAGTGCTTCGTGCCGAATTTCGCGATGTGGGCCAGCGCTTCATCCAGATTGCCGACGATTTTCACGTTGAGGATGTAATCGTTGTACTCGGTCGCGTAATCTTCGTCCGTCGCGGCGAGCGCGCCGGGGAAGAGGCGGCGCGTCTCCTCGCAGCCGCGCAGTTCGACGCCCGCTTCGGCCATCGGCTTAAGCAGCCGGTCGAGATGCGCCTCCGCGAATTTGCGGTGGACGAGCAGCGTCTCCATCGCGTTGCAGACCGACGGGCGCTGCACCTTCGCGTTGAAGGCGATGCGCGAGGCCATTTCCGGATCGGCGCTTTCGTCCACGAAGGTGTGGCAGATGCCCGCGCCCGTCTCGATGACCGGCACGGTCGCGTTCTCGACGACGTTGCGGATGAGCGATGCGCCGCCGCGCGGGATGATGACGTCGAGCAGGCCGTTCAGCTTCAGCATCGCGTCGACCGACCGGCGGTCGGAATCCTCGATGAGCTGCAGCGCGTCGGGCGGCACGTCGGTGGAGGCGAGGGCCCCGCGCAGCACCTCGACGATCCGCCGGTTCGAATCGATCGCCGCCGATCCGCCGCGCAGCACGACGGTATTCCCGGTCTTGAGGCAGAGTCCCGCCGCATCGACGGTCACGTTCGGCCGCGCCTCGTAGATCATGCCGATGACGCCGAGCGGCACGCGCACCTTCTCGATGCGCAGCCCGTTCGGCCGCTCGAACGACTCGAGCACTTCACCGACCGGGTCGGGCAGTTCGACGATCTGCCGCAATCCATCCGCGATGCCGGCGATCCGGCTTTCGTCCAGCTTCAGCCTGTCCAGCAGGGAACGGGACGTGCCGTTCGCCTCGCCCCGTTGAAGATCCTCCCGGTTGGCGGCGATGATCGCGTCCCGCTCGCGGATGAGCGCGTCGGCCATGGCGAGGAGCGCCCGGTTTTTCTGCTCCGTCGTCAGCCGGTTCATCGCCTTGAGCGCTTCGCGGGCCGCCAGCGCCTTCTCCCTCACTTCGTCAATCGTCGTTTGCCGGCTCATGTTTCGATCCCTCCATTGCATTTCTGGTTCCGACGGTTTCGATCGCGCTTCAGCGCGGGAACGAGACCCATTCGTCCCGGTGGATCACCTCGATGCGGACGACGTCGACGCGCTTGCGCACTTCCTCGGTGCTGAGGCCGGCGGTCGCCTGCACCTGCCACGAAGCGTAGTTGACGACGCCGCGCCCGATCGGCACGCCGTCCGGTCCGGCGACCTCAACGACGTCGCCCGGGTTGAATTCGCCCTCCGCTCCGATGATGCCGGCGGGGAGCAGGCTGCGTCCTTCGCTGACAAGCGCCCGGACCGCGCCCTCGTCGACGGTGATCCGGCCGTTCGGCGTCGAATGGAAGCCGATCCACTGCTTTTTCACGGACAGGTTGTCGTAGTCGGTATCGAAGTAGGTGCCCCGGCCGCGGCCCTCGACCGCCGCCAGCAGATCGCCGGGTCCGATCGCCCGGCCGACGAACGCCTGCACGCCGCCGCGCGTCGCGACGCGCGCCGCCTCGATCTTCGAGCGCATCCCGCCGGTGCCGACGGAGCTGCCCGCACCGCCCGCGACGGCCATGATCCGCTCGTCGATCTCGGTCACCCGGTCGATGCGTTTCGCGTCGGGGTTGCGGCGCGGATCGCCGGTGTACAGGCCGTCCGTGTCGGTCAGGATGATCAGCTTCTTCGCCTTGACGAGGTTGGCGACGAGCGCCGACAGGTTGTCGTTGTCGCCGAATTTGAGCCCTTCCACCGTGACGGTGTCGTTCTCGTTGATGATCGGGATGACGTTCCGGCGGAGCAGCTCCTCGATCGTCATCAGCGCGTTGTGGATGCGCTGCCGGTTCGAGAAATCGTGCCGGGTGAGCAGAATCTGCGCGACGACGATGCCGCTTCGGCCGAACGCTTCCTGATAGGCCTGCATGAGCAGCGCCTGGCCGACGGCTGCCGCCGCCTGCTTCTCGTGGAGCTGCTTTGGCCGCGCGGGATAGCCAATTCTCCGGAAGCCGGCCGCCACGGCTCCCGACGTGACGAGCAGCACCTGCCGCCCGGACCGGTGCAGGGAGGCGAGCTCGCCGGCGAAATACTCGATGCGGGAGCGGTTCAGGCCGCCTTCGGCGGAAGTCAGCGAGCTGGAACCGATTTTGACGACGATGCGTTCGCCCATTCCGATCCTTCCTTGCCGTCTGATGCTGTGTTGGGGTCAAAAAGAAAAGACCTTCGCCCCGTTAAAGGACGAAAGTCTGCGCTTCCGCGGTACCACCTTTATTGACGGCGCACGGGCGCCGTCCGCTCTGTTCCCGATAACAGCAGGAGGCTGTCCGGCTCGTCGCCGGCCGTTCAGGGGTGGGTTCAGCACGGAGCGCGGCGGATTCTCGCAGCCTCAGGCCGTCCGGTTGACCTTCGTCCTCCGGCGCCCACGGATTCCGCTCTCTGAACGCGCCTGCAGCATGCTTACTGGTCCCGTCATGACGTTTCGCGTTTTCGTTTGTATGCTATTACCTTATCATGAAACGGCACCGCTGTAAAGCCGGCGGCCGCCGGAAGCGGACGGGCTTCGCATCGGTCAGCCGAACAGTCCGAGGCGGCCGATCCGTTCGACGGCTTCCTCGAGCCGCGCCTCGTCGGCCAGCAGGCCGAGCCGCACGTAGCCCTCGCCGTTCCGGCCGAAGCCGACGCCCGGGGCGAGCACGACGTCCGCCCGCTCGAGGACGAGATCGGCGAACGATTCGGACGTGTAACCGGCGGGGACGGGAAGCCAGCAGAAGAACGATCCGCCCGGTTTGCGGGCCTTCCAGCCGATGCGGTCCAGCGCGCGGAAGAGCGTGTCCCGGCGCCGTTCGTACATCGCCGCAAGCTCGCGCACGGAATCCTGCGGGCCGGTCAGCGCGAAGGCCGCCGCCTCCTGGATGGCGCCGAACAGGCTGCAGTAGTAGTGATCCTGGATCAGGTTGATCAGCCGGATCACGTCGGCGTTCCCGAGGGCAAAACCGACGCGCCAGCCGGCCATGTTGTAGCTCTTCGAGAGCGTGTAGAACTCGACGCCGACCTCCTTCGCGCCCGGTATCTGCAGGAAACTGACCGGGCGCCTGCCGTCGAAGCCGATCGCGCCGTAGGCGAAGTCGCTCGCGACGACGATGCCGTGCCGCGCGGCGAATGCGACCGTCTCTTCATAGAAGGCGGCGTCGGCGACGGCGCCCGTCGGGTTGTTCGGGTAGTTGACGAACATCAGCTTCGCGCGCCGCAGATCTTCGGGTTTCAGCGCGCCGTAGTCGGGCAGGAAGCCGTTCGCTTCGGAAAGCGGCATGAACACCATCCGCGCGCCGGCCAGCGCGATGCCCGACCAGTAGTCCGGATAGCCGGGATCCGGCACGAGGCAGACATCGCCGGGATCGAGCAGGCACTGGCTGATCTCGACGAGCCCGGTCTTGCCGCCGAACAGGATCGCGACTTCCGTCTCCGGGTCCAGCCTGACGCCGTAGTCTTCCTCGTAGCGCTTCGCCACCGCTTCCTTCAGGAACCGGAAGCCGCTGAACGGCGGATATTTGTGGTACAGCGGGTTGCCGGCCGCCTCCCTCAGGCGCTCGACGATCGGCTGCGGCGTCGGGCGGTCCGGGTTGCCCTGACCGAGGTTGATGACGTCGCGGCCTTCGGCGATCCGGGCGGCGGCGCGGGCCGACAGCCCGGCGAAGAACTGCACCGGCAGCTCCTTCAGCCGTGCGGCCGGTTCAACGCGGACAGGGGCGATCGGTCGCTTCATGTCACCACACCACTCCGGCATCCGCCCGCGCCCGGCGGGAATCCGCTTCGGGGCGCGGGCGAGGCATGATACATAACTCTAGCACGGAATGGCAGGCATGTCGAGAAAAATTTTAGTCTGTACCGGTCGGAATACCCCGAAATCGCGGGCGGTCCTTCCGGTCATCCGGAGGCGGCGCTTCCGGAGCGGCGAGCTTGCGCAGGAAAGGACGCAGGTCGGCTTCGAACTGGAGCAGGTACGGCCGGTTGTCCGGATCGAAGACCAGGAGCAGCGGGCGCTCCCGCTCGCATTGGAACAGGAAGATGTCGCGGACGGCGATGGCCGTTCCCCCGATCCGCACGGCTGCGGTTCCGGCGAGCGGCACGCGGTAGACGAATCCGCAATCTTCGGACGGCCTGAGCCTCGGTGACAGTCCGGTCACCGAGCGCAGCCATTCCCGCGCCATCGCCTGGAATTCCTCGTCGTTCGGAACGGTGCGGACGACTTTGCCGGCCTTCACGTCGAACACCTGCACCGGCTTCAAGGGCATCTGTTCCCGGGCGGGCGCGGCGCCGGCTGCGCGGGACGAAGCCGCGCCGGCGGACGCCGATGCGTCCGTTGCGGCGGCGGGCATGCCGGCCGGGCCGGATGGCGCGGACCGGCACACGGCCGGCGCCAGGCATAACAGGCATAATGCGGACAGTACGGCGGGCAGCAGTCTCTTCACGCGATCAGCTCCTCGGGTGGAAAAGTGTCGGAAGCATGTTGCCTGTAGTGTTGCCAACTTGACATGCCGGCATGTCGGAGTAAGATGGGAGAAGCGCAAATTTTCGGTGACGGGGGGGCGCGGAGCATGGGGCGCAGATGGCGGATTTCGCTCGTGCAGATGCACGTCGAGGCGGGCGATCCGGAGGCCAACTTCGCACGGGCGGCCGGACGGATGGAACGGGCGGCGGCGGAACGGCCGGATCTGATCGTCCTGCCCGAGATGTGGAACACCGGGTACGCGCTTAAGATCATCGGTTCGATCGCCGACCCCGGAGGCGACCGGACGCGGGCTTTCGCGTCGGGATTCGCCCGGAAGCACGGCGTGAACGTGGTCGCCGGCTCGATTGCGGAACTCAGGGAGGACGGCGTCTACAACACGGTCCGGATCTTCGGCCGGGACGGGGAGCCGGCCGGCGAATACGACAAGATCCATCTCTTCCGGCTGATGGACGAGGAGAAGCATCTGAAGCCCGGGCGCAGGATCGGACTGGCCGAGCTCGACGGCGTGCGGGTCGGCGCGATGATCTGCTACGACATCCGCTTTCCGGAACTGGCCCGGACGCTTGTGCTCGCGGGGGCGAAGATTCTGGTCGTGCCGGCGGAGTGGCCGCATCCGAGGCTGGAGCACTGGCGGACGCTGCTTCGCGCACGGGCGATCGAGAACCAGGTGTTCGTCGCGGCCTGCAACCGGGTCGGAACGAGCAACGGCACGGAATTCTTCGGCCATTCGATGATCATCGATCCATGGGGCGAAATCGTCGCGGAAGCGGGCGGGGAAGAGACGATTCTGACCGCGGAGATCGACTTGGATCTCGTGGACGACGTACGCCGGCGCATCCCGGTGTTCGAGGACCGGAGGCCGTCCTTGTACCGGCTGGATGAGGGGGCCGGTTGAGCCCCGAACGCACGGGCGCCGGGGTTCGGCGGCGGACGATGACGGAAGGATTCCGGGAATCCCGGCGGCAGCGCAAGCCCGGTGAAACCATGCCGAAAGAACGAAGGAATGTCCGCGCACCGTCCCTGTCTCCGCCATCGGCTGGGGTTATGATGTGAAGGCCGGCGTCATCCTCACCGTGCCGACGCTGCTTGCGACGCTCACGGGGCTTGCGTGCTGGCTCCACGCGATCCGTGAGCTGCGCTGGAACCCGTGGGCCGCCGTCGCGGGCATCGCCGCCGCCCTCGCCGCGCTCGCGACGGTCCGGGGCCTCGTGAAGGCGGCGAAGGCGCATGGACGCGGACGCAAGCAGGCCGTCTCCGGCCGGTGAGCGGTGAGCTCGCCGGTGAGCTCCGGGACCGGCGCGGGAAAATCCGGCGGGGAAGGACGCCGCGGCTCGATGGCATGAGCCGGAGATACAGCCGGGATTTGCCGTAAGTCCGCGGGATCGCCCGGTATGCCACGTACCGTTCAACGGCCGCCGCGGCCGTCGGGGGAGGCGATCGCCGCCGGCGCCGTCTCGCGCAGCGTCTCGATGAACGCCCGCGCCGCCTTGGAGCGGTAGCGGTCGGTGCGGGTCGCGATCACGAGCGTGCGCGTCGGGGCGGAGGCGAGCCGCAGATAAACGGGGGAGAGCGGCGTTCCGGCGGGGCGGGCGACCATCTGCGGCACGAAGGCCAGCCCCATGCCGGCCGCGACGAGCGACTGCACCGTCTCGATGTTGCCGCTCTCGAACACGACGCGCGGCTCGAAGCCGGCGTTGCGGCACAGGTCGAACGCGATGGTCCGGAATCCCTGGCCCTTCTTCAGCACGATGAACGGTTCGCCGGCCAGCTCCCGCACCTCGACGCCCGGGCCCCCCGTCCGTTCCGCCAGCCGGTGCTTCGGCGGCACCGCGAGGAGAATCTCCTCCTCGATCAGCGGTTCCCAGGTCAGCGAAGGATCCCCGAGCGGCAGCGACAGCAGCGACAGGTCGGTCTGGCCGACCGCCGTCAATTGCTCGAGCCGGGACGTCGTGTCTTCGACGAGCGTCACGTCGATCTCGGGATAACGCGCGCGGAAGACGGGCAGCACATGCGGCAGCACATGCGAGCCGGTGATCGGCAGGCTGCCGACGACGAGCCTGCCTTTCCGCATCTGGGCGATATCGTCCATCTCCTGGCGAAGCTGCTCGACGGCGTCGAGTATCGCCGCCGCCTTCTCGATGAAAATGGTGCCGGCGTGGGTCGGCTCGACGCTGTTGGTCGTGCGGCTGAACAGCAGGACGCCGAGCTCGCTCTCGAGCTTCGAGAGCTGCTGGCTGAGCGACGGCTGGGCGATATGCAGCTTCTCCGCGGCGCGGGAGAAATTCCGCTCCTTCGCGAGCTGCACGACGTATTGCATCTGCCGCAAATCCATGGGGTGCGCACGCTCCTCTTCGGGGGCGCCGCGGAACCGCGGTGCGTTCTTCCGACCGCGGCACGTCGGCGCAACGATTTATAGGTGCAACCTATTAAAGTTATAGATATTATATCTTTGTTCGATTATCAAGAACATGATAAGATAGAAGCACTACAGCACGGGCGGGAAGGGCTTCCCGCGCAACCGACGATGGGGTGATCGCATGCCGAAGACCATGTACGAGAAAATCTGGGAGAAGCATGTCATCCATTCCGAGCCGGGCAAGCCGGACATTCTGTACATCGACCTTCATCTCGTGCACGAGGTGACGAGCCCGCAGGCGTTCGAAGGCCTGCGCATGGCCGGTCGCAAGGTGCGCCGTCCGGACCTGACGTTCGCGACGATGGACCACAACGTGCCGACGAAGGACCGGTTCAACATCGCCGACCCGATCTCGCGGCAGCAGATCGAGACGCTGCGGAAGAACTGCCAGGATTTCGGCATCCGGCTGTTCGACCTGCAGGACGTCGACCAGGGCATCGTGCACATCATCGGGCCGGAGCTCGGGCTGACGCAGCCGGGCAAGACGATCGTGTGCGGCGACAGCCACACGTCGACGCACGGCGCCTTCGGCGCGCTCGCGTTCGGCATCGGCACGAGCGAGGTCGAGCACGTGCTCGCGACGCAGTGCCTGCAGCAGGCGAAATCGAAGACGATGGAAGTGCGCTTCGTCGGCAAGCTCAAGCCGGGCATCACGGCGAAGGACATGATCCTCGGCCTGATCGCGAAGTACGGCACCGACTTCGCGACCGGTTACGTCATCGAATATACGGGCGAAGCGATCCGCGACCTGTCGATGGAAGGGCGGATGACGATCTGCAACATGTCGATCGAAGCGGGCGCCCGCGCCGGCATGATCGCGCCGGACGAGAAGACGTTCGAGTATCTGCGCGGCCGCGAATACGCGCCGAAGGGCGAAGATTTCGACCGGGCGGTCGAGTACTGGAAGACGCTGCGCACCGATGAAGGCGCCGTCTTCGACAAGGTCGTCGAGTTCGACGTCGAATCGCTCGTTCCGCAGGTCACCTGGGGCACGAGCCCGGGCATGGGCGCGGACATCACGGGATGCGTGCCGGATCCGGACAGTTTCCCGACGGAGGACGAGCGGAAGGCGGCCCGCCGGGCGCTCGAATACATGGGCCTCAAGCCGGGCACGCCGATGACGGATATCGAGATCGATTACGTGTTCATCGGTTCCTGCACGAACGGCCGGATCGAGGACCTGCGCGCCGCCGCCGAGATCGTGCGCGGCTACAAGGTCCATCCGCGCGTGACGGCGATCGTCGTGCCGGGCTCGGGCCGCGTGAAGATGCAGGCGGAGAAGGAAGGCCTCGACAAGATTTTCAAGGAAGCGGGCTTCGAGTGGCGCGACGCCGGCTGCTCGATGTGCCTCGCGATGAATCCCGACGTGCTGCAGCCGGGCCAACGCTGCGCCTCGACGTCCAACCGGAACTTCGAAGGCCGCCAGGGCCGCGGAGGCCGGACGCACCTCGTCTCGCCGGCGATGGCGGCCGCGGCGGCGATCATGGGCCGCTTCGTCGATGTGCGCGAGTGGAAGATCAAGTCCGAAGTGGCGGTCTGACCGCCAGGGAAAGAACGGGGAGGAGCGAAAGCGATGGAACCTTTCATCCGACATACGGGCATCGTCGCGCCGGTTGACCGCGTGAACGTCGACACGGACGCGATCGTCCCGAAGCAGTTCCTGAAGCGGATCGAGCGGAGCGGCTTCGGCCAGTTCCTGTTCTACGAATGGCGGTTCGACGAGAACGGCAACCCGAATCCGGATTTCGATCTGAACAAGCCGCGCTACCAGGGAGCGTCGATCCTGATCGCGCGCGCGAACTTCGGCTGCGGTTCGTCCCGCGAGCACGCACCGTGGGCGATCCTCGACTACGGCTTCAGGGTCGTGATCGCGCCGTCGTTCGCCGACATCTTCTACAACAACTGCTTCAAGAACGGCATCCTGCCGGTCAGGCTCAGCGAAGAACAGGTCGACGAGCTGTTCCGGCGCACCTATGCGAACGAGGGCTACAAGCTTACGGTCGACCTGGAAGCGAAGAAAATCACCGATGATCTCGGACTGGAATATGACTTCGACCTCGACGAGCACCGCCGCCAGTTCCTGCTGCTCGGGCTCGATGACATCGCGCTGACGCTGCAGCACGAGGACAAGATCGCGGCGTACGAAGCGATGCGTGCTGCGCAGCCGTTCTGAGTCGTTTCCCGAAGGCAAGCCGTTCCGGGCTTTTCCGGGACGGCTTTCGTTTTTTTTCGGGAGCCCGGTTGAGAAAACGCGAGAAAACGCACGAAACCGCAAGATTTCGCATGATCGGGGCCGGCAGGAAGAATCGCGGGCTTCTTTTCGACAGTTCGCAACTTTTTCCGGCTTCGGGCGTCTAAATGTTCGGACAAGCGTTCGGCTGTTTTCAGGCTCAAGCGTTTGCAGCAATCCGCAGCCAGAGGTGGACCCATGAAGAAAGTTGGTGCGCTGCTGTTCGTGCTGTTTGCCCTGTGCGTCTTCCATCCGGCCGAATCGCGGGCGGCCGTTTCGCCGAGCATCTATCTGGACGGCGCGCGGATCGGGGAAGGCGCGGAACCCCGCATCGTGTCGGGTTTCACGATGGTTCCCGTCCGCCTGATCGCCGAAGAGATCGGCTACGACGTCCTGTGGGTGCACGAGACGAAACAGGTCCGCATCAGCAACGGCTTTGCGCTCATCGAACTGACCGTGGATCGGGACGCCGCCGTCGTGAACGGAGAGGAGCAGCCTCTTGCCCGGCCGCCGCTCATCGACAAGGGCGTGACCTTCGTGCCGCTCCGGTTCGTCGGCGAACAGCTCGGGCTTACGGTCCGATGGGACCAGGGCACGAAATCGGTATTTCTCGAGCGTCCGGCATCACCCGAACCGCCCGCTGCGGAAAATCCGCCCGCAGGGGAAGGAATCGGAGCGGGGGATGGCGAAGGTAACGGAACGGGTGACGGAGAAGGGGCGTCTCCGGATGACGGGCATCCTCCGCTGCCGCCCGAGGTCCCGGCCGACGCCCGGGCCGTCGTGAAGGAGATCCGGTATGACGGGTGGACGGGCGTCTCGGTGCTGTACGAGGGCGACGCCGAGCCGAACGAGCCGTTCTGGTCGGGTACGAAGCTCGTCATCGACATTCCCTACGCGTCGCTTTCGCCGGACATCATGGCGAAGCTCGCCGCGCAGAAGGCGTCACAGGCGGAAATCGCCGTCGATTTCAAGGCATTCGAACGCATCCGCTATTCGTACTACAGCAACAATCCGTCCACCGTGCGGGTCGTGTTCGACCTGAAGGCCAGGCTGGATTACGAGATCCTGCGCGAGGAAGGCGCGCTGCACGTCGTGTTCGCGAGCCTCGATCCGCCGCCGGAGACGGAGCGGCCGCAAAAATTCAAGGTCGTCATCGATGCCGGACACGGCGGCAAGGATCCCGGTGCGCCGAGCGTGAACGGGCGTTACGAGAAGGAATTCAATCTCGCCGTCGCGCTCAAGGTGTACAAGCTGCTCGAGCAGGACGAGCTGGTCACGCCGTACCTGACCCGGAGCGAAGACGTGTTCGTGGACCTCTACGAGCGTGCCCGCTATGCGAACCGGATCGGCGCGGATCTCTTCATCTCGATCCATGCCAACCGGATCACGAAATCCTCGGTCACCGGAGTCGAGACCTATTACAATCGTCCGGAAAGCAAGACGCTTGCGGACGTGATGCACAGGCGCCTGCTGAAGGCGACCGGGCTTGCGGACCGCAGCGTGCGCACGGCCAATTTCGTCGTGATCCGGGAAACGACCATGCCGGCGGTTCTGCTCGAATGCGGTTATCTGTCCAACGCGAACGACGCGAAGCTGCTGTTCACGGAGTCGGTGCAGGACCGGATCGCCGCGGAGATTGTCGCCGGCATCAAGGAATATCTGACAGCCTACGGGGGGAAGTGATCGCGTGCGGACCTTGATGCGGTTGGCGCCGCTTTTGGCCGTGCTGCTGCTGGTCGCGTCCTGCGGAAGGGGGACGGAGCCGGCGGCGCCCGCCTCCGGCGGCACGGACGCGGCGACCGAAACGGGAAACGGAGCGGACGGATCCGATCCGGCGCCGCAGCCGGTGCCGGTGAAATATTACGTCACGAATGAAGAAATGCGCGATCTGATCGAGAAGCAGACGACCGTCCTGCCCGCCGGTCCCGGAGAGGTCTACCGGCTGGCGATCGAGGCGCTCAGGCTCGAGGATGAAGCGGCGGGGGAATATTCGCTGTGGAAGCACGCGGAATTTCGCCGGGTGGAGATGAAGGACGGCGTGCTGACCGTGGATCTTGCGCTGCCCGACGAAGCGCGGCTCGGTTCGATGGGAGAAGCGCTCGCGTTGGAAGCGATCACCCGGACCGCTTTCCAGTTCGATGAGGTGGAAGCGCTCGACATTCTGGTTGACGGCGAGCGGGTCGACAGCCTGATGGGGCATGTGGAGCTCGCCCATCCGATTCCGCGAAACGCCGATCCGTTCGTTCCGGATTCCGGGCCGGAGCGGACCGCGCGGGAACAGTCGTAATCGTGCCGCGGACCGGCGCCCGGGCCGGTCCGCCGGTTAATGCAATGGGAGGGGAACATACATCCATGTCGGTACATAAGTGGAAAAAATGGTTGTCCGCGGCGCTCGTCTGCGCAATGCTGGCGGGTGGAAACGCGGTCCATGCGGAGAACGGTTCCGGCGCGTCCGAACCGGTCGCGGCGGAGACGGAGCCGGACGGCGCCGGTCAGTCCGGGGGAGCCGGATCCGGTTTCGTCGACGTGGCGGACAATCACTGGGCCAAGAAGCACATCACGAAGCTCCGCCTGCAGGGCATCATCCAGGGAACGGGCCAGGGAAGGTTCAACCCTTCCGGCAACGTCTCGCAGCAGGACGCGGTGCTGATGGCGCTCCGCTTCATCGGCGCGGCGAACAAGGTCGATCCGAACACCCAGGTGCTGTTCCCGGACACGTTCATCGTGTCGGACTACGCGAAGCCGTACGTCATGCAGGCGATCTCCGAAGGGCTGATTGAAGAGAACGTCGAGTTCCGGCTGGCCGAATCCGAACCGGATCGGGCCTGGGGCACGAAGCCGGCCACGCGCGAATGGGTGACGAAGCTCATCATCCGGGCGATCGGCGAGACGGCGCGGGCGGAGGAACAGGCCGGCCGCATGCCCGGATTTTCCGACGCATCGATGATCGCCGACATGTATGTCGGCTACGTGAATGCCGCGGTCGAACTCGGAATCGTGCGCGGCTTCTCGGGCAACCGGTTCGCGCCGAAAAACACCGTCACGCGGGCCGAATTCGCGACGATGCTGAGCCGCGCGCAGCAACTGTATGCCGTCGCCTACGAAGGGCAGCAGGAAGGCATTCTGACGGGGCTGACCGATTCGCGGCTGACGATCGCGGGCGAGGACGGCGCGACGAAGACGTTTACGATCGACCGGCATACGCTGTTCTATCGCTACGATTCGGAAAGCGAATCGCTGCCGACGGGCCTGAAGCCGTATACGCGGGTGATCGTGCTCGTCGAGGACGGACGGGCCCGCTATGTCGAGCAGATGGACGATGACGAGCGGCTCGAGCGGACGAGCGGCGTCGTCGTGAGCGTCGACAGCGAGGAGCGCGTGCTGTATGTCCAGGTGGGATCGCGCGTGCTGCCCGTCCGGTATCCGGACGGCGTCAGCGTGCTGGACCGGAGCGGCGCCGAAGTCGGCCTGTCCGCGCTCGCCAGGGACAGCGAGGTCGACATCTACCGCGAGACGTTCAGCGAGGAGAAACAGGCGGTCCGAATCGAACTGAAATCCGCGACGGTCAACAAGCAGGGACGCGGCAAGATCGTGGGCATCGAGTCCCGGGCGGTCGAAATCCTCGACGAAGGCGCGGAACAGCCGGAGAAGTGGCGCGTGGCGGCCGCCGCGACCGTCTCGCGGCAGGGCGCGCAGGTCTCGCTGGCCGAACTTCGCGTCGGTGACGTCGTCTCCTATGCGGTGGAAAACGGCATGATCACGCAAATCGAAGTCGAAGCGGCCGCTTCCCGGACGATCACCGGGCGGTTCGACGGGTTCAGCGCCGACCGCAGCTCGATCATCTATGTCGTGAACAACCGGAAGGAAATCAGCGACCTTGCGACGGGCGCCAAGCTGGAAATTCCGGGATTGCCGGGCGCAACCTGGAACGATCTGTACAAGGACGACCAGATCGAGCTGACGCTTGACGGCAGCGACAAGGTGATCGCGGTCAAGGTCGTCAACCGGAACATCACGACCGTCAACGGCGCGACGATCGTCAACCTGGACACGGACCGAAACCTGTTGACGTTCCTGGATCCCCATGACAGACCCGCGGTGGTCAAGCTCACCGACAGCACGCGAATCGAAATGAACGAGTCGGCCATGACGCTGGAACTGGCGAAGCCGCTGTTCGTCAAGGGACGCAAGATCATGATCAGCTATTCGGACGAACTGGCGATCGTCATCCGGTTCGCATACCAGCATACCGGCACGCTCGAGACGCTGGATGCGGCAAGCCGGCGGATCGTGCTGAAGCTGGATGACGGCAGCACGTTCACCATCCCGTATCAGTCGCCGACCGTGCAGATTTACGGCAAGTCCAACGCTTCGCTGTCGGATCTGAAGGCCGGCGACCGGATCACGGTGGCACTCGACCAGAACCTGGAAAACGCGAGCGCCATCAAGGTGCATCGCATCGTCCAAATGAAGATCGCCAGCGTCTTCACGTCCACTTCCCGGGTGCGGCTCGCATCCGAGACGGGAACCACGAGCGAGCACACGATTTCGTCCTCCGTCCGCCTCCGGGACGAGAAGGGGCAGGCCATCACGCTGTCGCAGCTCGCGGCCGGACGCACGGTGAACGCCGAATTCGCCGGCACCGACCTCGTCGGCCTGCAGCTCGTCGTCGTGAAATACGGCAGGGTCGTCTCGGTCGCGCCCGCCACCGTCACGTTCGCGGAATACGGCGGTTCGGTCCAGGACATCGCGCTCGGCGAGCGGTTCAGCATCGTGAAGAACGGTCAGACGGCGACCTCCACTTCGGTGCTGGCCGAGAACGACCGCGTCGAAATCCGCACGAACGAGTCGGGCGAATATGTCGTGAAGGTGATCGCCGGCCTGCAGAAGTCGTTCTGGCGTTACGACTCGGCGGCGAACGAAATCGTCGTGAAAATCTCCACCCTCAACGAGCAGAACCGGTTCAGTCTCTCGGCCGACACGCTCGTCACGTCCGGCGGTCAGCCGATCGCGGTCAGCTCGCTGAAGGAGAACGACCGGATCGTCCTGTATATCGTGGACGGCAAGTTGATCGAAGTCGAGAAGTTGCAATGAGGCAATCGGCGGACTCCGCCCCGCGCATCCGGAAGGGTGCCGGGGCGGTTTTCGTTGCGGGAGACGCCCGGGTCATGCGGGACGGGCGACGGAGGCGGCGGCATGCCGCGTGCAGGCGGGCGGCCTCGGGTGGCGAAGGACCGAACGGAATGCGGATCCGGCGGTTGCGGCGGCGGACTTTTTTCGGTACACTCGGGACGAACGCTGACGGCGGACCCAGGCGGCCCGCGGATACGGATACGGCGGGGTGGGAGAGCGATGAAACGGGAAGCGATGCGCAGAATTTTGGACACGATCGCCGGGATGTTTCCCGACGCCCGGTGCGAACTGAACCACAGCAATCCGTTCGAGCTGACGATCGCGGTGCTGCTCTCCGCGCAGTGCACCGACCAGACGGTGAACAAGGTGACGGCGGATCTGTTCAAAAAATACAAACGGCCGGAGGATTATCTGGCCGTACCGGTCGAGGAGCTGGAGCAGGATATCCGCCGGATCGGCCTCTACCGGAACAAGGCGGCCAACATCCGGAAGCTGTGCCGCATCCTGATTGAGAAGCACGGCGGCGAGGTGCCGCGGGATTACGAGTCGCTCGTCGGGCTGCCCGGCGTCGGGCGCAAGACGGCGAACGTCGTCATCTCCAACGCCTTCGGCGTGCCGGCGATCGCGGTCGACACGCATGTGGAACGGGTGTCGAAGCGGCTCGGCATCGCAAAGCCCGACGACTCGGTGCTGGAGGTCGAGAAGAAGCTGATGCGCCTCGTGCCGCGCGACGAGTGGACGATCACGCACCACCGGCTCATTTTCTTCGGGCGGTACCACTGCAAGGCGCAGCGGCCGAACTGCCCGGAATGTCCGCTGATCGATCTGTGCAAGGAAGGCCGGCAGCGCATGAAGGCGTCCGGCTGACGGCATACTAGACGGAGATGCGCGCATCCGATGTCAACGACCGGTACTGGAGGGAGGGCACCATGCGCTGCATATCCGTCTATACGCGGGATTTCGGATCGTTCTCGGACCTTTATGAGCGGATCGTCGCATCGCCGCCGGCCGAGGACGAGGAAATCGAGTTGGAGGGCATTACGGTGAGCGGTGCGGGCGATGTCCCCGAAGGCTACATCGAGCGGCTACGGGGCCGTCCCGACGTGGTCGTCATGCGGGAACGGGAGCGCGGCGCGACGATTCTGCAGCATGGCGGCCTGTTCGAGATTTGTCTGCCCTGAACGGGGCTGCAAGCGATCGGAGAGGAGACAAACGTGGGGAAACAGACGGAGTTTTTGTCGCGGATCGAAGGCGCGATTGCGGACATTCGGGAACGGATGCTCGAGGCCGGAGACGCCGTGCACGCGGAGCGGATCGGCGACCTGATCGGCAGGCTGTCGGAACCGCTTGCGCTGGCGGCGTTCTGCGGCCATTTCTCGGCCGGCAAATCGACGCTGGTCAACCGGCTGTGCGGCGCCCGGCTGCTGCCGTCCAACCCGATTCCGACAAGCGCGAACGTCGTCACGATCCGGCACGGGGAGCCGAAGGCGGTCGTCCGTGCGGTGCGGGACGGCAGGCGCGAAGAGCGGATCGTGCCGATTGAAGAATTGGAGGCGTATTGCCGGGACGGCGAAGGCGTCGAATCGGTCGACATCACGTATCCGGCCGCGACGCTGGAAGGCGGCCTCGCGCTGCTTGACACGCCGGGCATCGACTCGACGGACGAGGCGCACAAGCGGGCGACGGAGTCGGCGCTGCATCTCGCCGACGTCGTCTTCTATGTGATGGACTACAACCATGTGCTGTCGGAGATCAACTTCGAATTCGCGAAGCGGCTGGCCGAGCGCGGCAAGCCGCTCGTGATGATCGTCAGCCAGGTGGACAAGCACCGCGAGGCGGAACTGCCGTTCGCGACCTACCGCGAAAGCGTCGAGGCGGCGTTCAACGACTGGAACCTGAAACCGGACGCGATCCTGTACATTTCCAACCGCCGTCCGGATCATCCCCTGGACCAGTTCGAAGCGCTCAAGACATTGCTGGCCGGCATCGCCGGCATGAAGGATGCGCTTCGCATCTACGGCGTCCTGAGCTCGGCCCGGCACCTGATCGCCGAACACGGCCGCTGGCTGGAGGAGCGATCCGAAGGGGAGCGGAGGCGGCTCATCGAAGCGGCGGGCGGCGAAGAAGCGATGCAACGGGCGCGGGCCGGACTGGAGGCGCTTCAGCGGGAGCTGGAGGCGCTTCGGCAGGAACCGGAGGCGCTCAGGCTCAGGCTCCGCCGGGAAGCGCAGTCGTTGCTGGACCATGCGCACCTAATGCCCGCGGCGGTGCGGGAACTTGCCGCGGCGATGCTGGAAAGCAGGAAGCCGGGGTTCCGCGCCGGTTTTCTGTTCACGGGCGCGAAGACCGCGGCGGAGAAGGCGAATCGGATGCGGCGGTTCGTCGAAGAGGTGAACGCCCACGCGAAGGCGGCGGAATGGCACCTCAAGGCGATGCTGCGCCAGGCGGCCGAACGGCTCGGCTGGCGGGGCGAAGCGGTCGAGCGCGAACTGATCGATCCGGTCGGATACGAACTGACGGAGGCACAGGCGGAAGCGCTGATCAAGCCGGGCGCGGTGTTCGGCGACGAGTACACGATGACGTACAGCCGGGATGTGGCGGACGCGGTGAGGGCCGCGTACCGCGAGCGGACCTGGGCGGCCGTCGACCGGCTCGCGGAAGCCGCCGCCGTGCGCGCGGAACAGGCGGCGGCCGCCGCAGCCGGACGGCTCAAGGAACTCGAGGTTCAGGCGCGCGCGGTTCGGGAACTCGAAGCGCTCGAGGCGGAGCGGCTCGGGGCGATCGCCCGGCTGGAAGCGCTGCTGCCGGAGACGCCCGCGCGTCCGGAGCTGCCGAAGGTGGAACCGCCGCACGCGGTGCCGGCTCCGGCGGCGGAGCGGGCGCCGCTGCGCCCGGGAGTGGATTTGTCCGCCGCGGGCGCCGGGGGCGAAACCGCGCCCGGACCGGCGGATCATCGGCCGCGGCCGGCCGGCATGCCGGGCGCTGACGACGGCGCGCTCGGGCCGCAGCGCCGCGCGGCCGCCCGGCTGCGCGAAGCGGCGGCGATCCTCGGATCGTTCAAGCCGCTCGAGGGCGCGGCGCAGGCGCTGTCGGCCAAGGCGGAGCGGCTCGCCGGAGGCAGGTTCACGATCGCGCTGTTCGGCGCGTTCAGCGCCGGCAAATCGTCGCTTGCGAACGCGCTGATCGGCCGTCCGGTGCTGCCGGTCTCGCCGAACCCGACGACGGCGGCGATCAACCGGATCGTTGCGCCCGGACCGGGCGATCCGGACGGCACCGCGCTCGTCACGATGAAGACGCGCGAGCGGATGACGGAGGACGTGCGCCATTCGCTGGCGATGCTCGGCCTCGGCGACGAGGCCGGAGACGCCCGCGAGCTCGACGAACTGCTCGAACTGGCGAAGCGTCTCGATCCGGACCGGCTTCATCCCGGCGGAAGGCCGCATTTCGCGTTCCTGAAAGCGGCCCGTACGGGAATCAAACGGTGCGGGCCGCTGCTCGGACAGCGGCTGCGCGTCGACGCCGGGACGTACCGCGAATACGCGGCGGACGAGACGCTGTCCTGCTTCGTGCAGGAGATCGACCTGCATGTCGACAGCCCGCTTACGGCGCAGGGCATCGTGCTGGTCGATACGCCGGGCGCCGATTCGGTGAACGCGCGGCACACCGACGTCGCCTTCCACTACATCCGGAACGCGGACGCGATCCTGTTCGTGACCTATTACAACCACGCCTTCTCCCAGGCGGACCGGCGGTTCCTGACGCAGCTCGGACGGATGAAGGACCAGTTCGAGCTCGACAAAATGTTCTTCATCGTCAACGCGGCCGATCTGGCCGCCGACGAGGCGGAGCTCCGGGGCGTCCTCGCGCACGTCGGGGAGAACCTGCTGAAGCACGGCATCCGGAATCCCCGGCTGTTCCCGGTGTCGAGCCTCGCGGCGCTGGACGCGAAGCTTCGCGGAGAATCGGACGAATCGTCCGGCATGCCCGCGTTCGAGCGGGCGCTGCATGCCTTCGCCGCGGAAGAGCTCGGCGGGATGGCGCTGCGCGCGGCCGAATCGGAGCTGGAGCGGGCGGCGGGCACGCTCCGGCGTTGGCTGGACGAGGCGCGGCAGAGCGAAGCGGTGCGGCGCAGCCGGCTCGAGGCGCTGCAGGTGCGCGTCGCCGAAGCGGCCGAAGCCGTCCGCGGCGCGGCGGCGCGCGCGCCGTTCGAGCCGCTGCGCCAGGAACTCGGCGAGCTGCTCCATCATGTGGAGCGCCGCGTCATGTTCCGGTTCGGCGAGATGTTCGGACTTGCGTTCCATCCGTCCGCGCTCCGGGACGACGGCCGCGACCTGAAGCGCGCGTTCGCCTCGTGCTGGGAGGAGCTGCGCCACGCGATCGGCATCGAGCTCAGGCAGGAGCTGCAGGCGACGTCGCTGCGCATGGACAACGCGCTGCGCGCGTTGTCGGCGCGGTTCCACGAAGCGGAGGCGGACCGGCTCAAGCGGGAGCTGGACGGCTTCAACCCGGGACCGTTCGAATGGAACCGTGAGACCCCCGTGCCGGACGACGGCGGCTGGACGACGGATGCGGTCGATCCGAAGCGGCTCTGGAGCCTGTTCCGGAGCCCGCGGAAATTTTTCGAGCAGGGCGGCAGGGAAGAGCTGAGGGCCGAGCTTGAGCGCCGGCTGGAGCCGGAAATCCGGCGCTGGATGGAGGAGCGGGCCGACGCCTGGGCCGGAGCCTACGAGGCGGCCTGGCGCGCGGCGGTCGCGGCGGCCGCGGAGCATCTCGCGCAAGAGCTCGGCGCCTTCGCCGCCGGATCGGAAGCGGCCCTGGCCGGCGAGGCGCGGCCGGAAGAACTGCGCGCGATGCTGGAACGGCTCGAAGTGCTGCGGAACGAAGAGGCGGCATTTATCAAAATTTGAACCTATTCTTACATGTTTAAAACCGGCACCCGTGCGAACGGGCGCCGGTTTTTCCTGTTGCGGGAGCTAACGGGAGAACGGCGCACTTTTCCGGCGCGTTTCGGAAGATTGGGGCGCAACGGTTCACCCATATACCGGGATTCAGGGGGTAAACCCGGAATTTCGCTCGACACCATGTTTGCCACCCCGCGGAACCGGCTGGTAAGATGCTTTCATACTTGCAACTTGAACGAAGGCGGGGAACCTGACCAGTTGGACGTCTTCAGGCAATTGAAAGCATATTACTGGCCGCACCGCGCGCTGCTGTTCGTGTCGATCGGCGCGCTGGTGTGCGTCACGGCGCTCGGCCTCGTCCAGCCGTATCTGATGCGGGTGCTGATCGACGACATCATCATGGCCGGCGAATTCGAACTGGCGCCGACCCTGGCGCTGGCGATCGTCGGCGTTGTCATCGTGAAGGCGTCCATGCAGTTTCTGCACGGCTTTGCGGGCGGAAGGCTCGGGAACCGCGTGGCCTACAACCTGCGGAACGCGCTGTACAGGAAGCTGCAATATTTGCCCTTCCAGTACTACGATACGGCCAGGACCGGAGACCTGATGTCGCGGCTGACCGGTGATCTCGACGCGATCCGCCATTTCGTCGGCTTCGGCTTCGCGCAGCTCCTCAACATGTTCCTGATGGTCGGCTTCGGCGGCGCGATGCTGCTGTCGATCCACTGGCAGCTCACGCTCGTCACGCTCGTCTCGATGCCGCTGCTTGCCATCGTCGCGCTCCGGTTCGAGCGGGCCGTCCATCCCGGATTCCGCGACATCCGGCTCGCGATGAGCCGGATGACGACGGCGGTCCAGGAGAACATCGCCGGCGTGCGGACGGTCAAGTCGTTCGCCCGCGAACCGTATGAAATCGGGAAATTCACGGAGCTCAACGGCTCTTGGCGGGATAAGCAGCTGAGGGTTGCGTCCCTGTGGGGCCGGTACTTCCCGGTGATGGAAGTGCTGGCGAACGTCTGCGTCGTCATCCTGCTCGTCTACGGCGGATCGCTGGTCATCCGGGAAGACATGACGCTCGGCAAGCTGGTTCAATTTTTCAGCATGGTCTGGTACATCATCGGCCCGCTGTGGGGACTCGGCTTCCACATCAACAACTATACCCAGTCGAAGGCGTCCGGCGAACGGGTGCTCGAGATTTTGAACCAGCCCGTCCAAGTGAAGGACGCCGAGGACGCGATCGAGCTGGATCCCGCGGCGGTGCAGGGACGCGTGCAGTTCCGGAACGTCACGTTCCGCTATCCGGACAAGGCGCCGGCGATTCTTGATTTCAACCTCGACGCGAAGCCCGGATCGGTGATCGGCCTGCTCGGCGGAACCGGTTCGGGCAAGTCGACGGTCGTCCAGCTCCTGATGCGGGCGTACGACGTGAAACAGGGCGAGATTCTGCTCGACGGCGTCGACATCCGCAACATCCGGCTCGAAAGCCTCCGTTCCCTGATCGCGGCGGTCTTCCAGGAAACCTTCCTCTTCTCCGCGTCGATCCGGGACAACATCGCATACGGCGCGCCGGAATGCACGATGGACGACATCGTCCGGGCCGCGAAGCTGGCGAAGGCGCACGATTTCATCATGGAGCTGCCGCAAGGGTACGACACCGTCGTCGGCGAGCGCGGGCTCGGCCTGTCCGGCGGACAAAAACAGCGGATCGCGATCGCGCGGGCGCTCGTCCGGAATCCGCGCATTCTCATCCTGGACGACGCGACGAGCGCCGTCGACATGGAGACCGAGCGTAAGATCCAAGAGAATCTGAGGGAAGCGATGGCGGGGAGGACGACGTTCATCATCGCGCACCGCATCGCGTCGCTCCGCCATGCGGACGAGATCCTCGTGCTCGACCAGGGCCGGATCGTCCAGCGGGGGACCCACGACGAGCTGATCGCCGTTCCCGGCCCCTATCGCGATATGTACGACATCCAATACGCCGACCGGCCGGACATCGATCCGGTCGGGGCGGAAAGAAGGGTCGCGAAGTGAACGACAGTCGAAGCGGAAGCGGCCGCGCGGCGGCGCCCGGCGCGGACCGCGGACGGCCGGGCGACCGGACGGATGCGGCCGGGGCCCGGCACGAACGGTTCGTCTACCAGGACGACGTGCTGATCGAGAAGCCGTTCAACTGGCCGCAGCTCGTGCGGCTTCTCGGATACATGAAGCCGTACCGGAAACAGCTGCTTCCGGTCATGCTCGTCACGATGCTGCTCGGCACGCTGACGAGGCTGACCATTCCGTCGCTCATCGCCTTCGCGATCGACGAGGCGATCGCGCCCGCAAGCGGCGAGCCGAGCCTCGGGAAGCTGTATCTGTTCGGCGCCGCGGCGCTCGCCCTGTACCTGATCCAGTGGGCGACGAACGTATACCGGATCCGATACACGAACATGATCGGGCAGCGCGTCATTTTCGACCTGCGGCGCGATCTGTTCACCCACATCCAGAAGCTGTCGTTCCGCTTCTTCGATCAGCGGCCGGTCGGCTCCGTGCTCGTCCGGGTGACGAACGATATCAACGCGCTGCAGGAGCTGTTCACGAACGGCGTCGTCAATCTGGTCATGGACTGCGTCCAGCTCGCCGGCATCGCCGTCATGCTGCTCGTACTGCATTTCAAACTCGGCCTCGCCGTCATGATCACGGTGCCGCTCATGTTCATCGTGTCGTCCTCGCTGCGCAGGCGGATCCGCTTCGCCTGGCAGGACGTCCGGATCAAGCAGTCGCGGCTGAACGCGCACCTGAACGAGTGCATCCAGGGCATCCGCGTCACGCAGGCCTATGTGCAGGAGAAGGCGAACATCGACTATTTCGAACAGATGAACACGAAGAACCGGCTGGCCTGGAACAAGGCGTCCGCGCTGAACCAGACCTTCGGTCCGGTCATCGAGGTGACGGCCGCCGTCGGCACGCTGATCCTGGTCCTGTACGGCTCCTGGCTCGTGCAGACCGGCGCGATCACGGTCGGGCTGCTCGTGGGCTTTGCGAACTACATCGGCAATTTCTGGGAGCCGATCAACCGGCTCGGCCTCATGTATTCGCAGCTCCTGATCGCGATGGCATCCTCCGAGCGGATCTTCGAGCTGCTCGACGAGAAGCCGGCGGTCGCGGAACGGCCGAACGCGCGGCGGATGCCGGAGATCCGCGGCGACGTGACGTTCGAGGACGTCTTCTTCGAATACGAAACCGGCCGTCCGGCGTTGCGCGGCGTAAGCCTCGGGGCGAAGGCGGGGCAGACGATCGCGCTCGTCGGCCACACCGGTTCGGGCAAGAGCACGATCATCAACCTGCTCTGCCGCTTCTATGATCCGGTGCGGGGCCGCGTGCTCATCGACGGTGTCGACATCCGGGACGTGACGCTTGATAGCCTGCGTTCGCAGATCGGCATCGTGCTGCAGGACACGTTCATTTTCTCCGGCACGATCCGCGACAACATCCGCTACGGCCGTCCGGACGCGACGGACGAGGAGGTCGAAATGGCGGCGCGGGCGGTGCACGCCCACGATTTCATCATGAAGCTGCCGCAGGGGTACGACACCGAGGTGCAGGAGCGCGGCAGCGCCCTCTCGATGGGACAGCGCCAACTGATCTCGTTCGCCCGCGCGCTGCTGGCCGATCCGCGCATCCTCATCCTCGACGAGGCGACGGCGAGCATCGACACGGAGACGGAGCGGAAAATCCAGGAGGCGCTGAAAACGCTGCTGACGGGCCGCACGTCGTTCATCATCGCGCACCGGCTGTCGACGATCCGCCACGCGGACAACATCATCGTGCTCGATCACGGGCGCATCGTCGAGCAGGGAACCCACGACGAGCTGATGCGGAAGCGGGGAGTCTACTTCGGATTGATCGAGGCGCAGTACCGTTTTCTGTCGGCATGAGGCGCCGTTCCGCCCGTCGGGAACGGGATCGGGCCGTCTTGCGGACGTCCGCGCGTCCGCGGGGCGGCTTTTTTTATGCGTGGAACCCATCTTATGGATGACATAATGCATATTATGTAAACTAATTTTCTGACAATGGCTCGTCATTCGGATGCCCTTCGGACGCCCGCGGCAAACGGTGTCCGCCTCTGCCGGGAAGTGCGCCACGGGCTGTCCGGCTTTACGAAACCGGATATAATGAATTACAATAAAGCTTGTTTGCCGCGCACGGGTTCGCGGCGCGCAAGCGGCCGCAGGCGCAGCGACATCCGCCGGGCCGCAGATTGGCGAAGGAGGGCGCGCATGGCGGAACAACTGGAACTGTTCGCGGATGCGGGCTCCGGACGGGAACGCCGTTACGATGCGGACGACATCCAGGTGCTGGAGGGCCTGGCGGCGGTCCGGAAACGTCCGGGCATGTACATCGGCAGCACGTCCAGCTCCGGCCTGCATCATCTCGTCTGGGAGATCGTGGACAACGCCGTCGACGAGCATTTGGCGAAGTCCGCGACCGAGATCAACGTCATCATTCATCCCGACAATTCGGTGACGGTCATCGACAACGGCCGCGGCATCCCGACCGGCATGCACAAGTTGGGCGTGCCGACCCCCCAGGTCGTGTTCACGGTGCTGCACGCAGGCGGCAAGTTTGGCGGAAACGGTTACAAGAAGACCGGCGGCCTGCACGGCGTCGGCGCCTCCGTGACGAACGCGCTGTCCGAATGGCTCGAGGTCGAGATATACCGCGACGGCAAGATTCACCGCCAGCGTTTCGAATACTGGGTTGACGCCGACGGGAAGGAGCACGTCGGCGAACCGGTCACCGGCCTTGAAGTGATCGGCACGACGAAGAAGACCGGCACGAAGGTGACGTTCAAGCCGGATGCGCGCGTGTTCCACGGCAACATCTCGCTGAACTACGAGACGCTGGCCGAGCGGCTGCAGGAGATCGCGTTCCTGAACGCCGGCCTGAAGGTGACGCTGAAGGACGAGCGGACCGGCCGCGAGGACGTCTTCCTGTACGAAGGCGGCGCGAGCCAGTTCGTCGCGTTCCTCAACGAAGGAAAGAACGTGCTCACGGACGTCATCCATTTCTATGCGGAGCGCGACGACATCGAGGTCGAGGTGGCGCTGCAGTACAACGACGGCTACACCGAGACGATCGCATCGTTCGTGAACTCGATCCCGACCCGCGGCGGCGGCACCCACGAGACCGGATTCAAGACGGCCTACACGCGGGTCATGAACGAATACGCGCGCAAATGCGGCCTCCTGAAGGAGAAGGACAAAAATCTCGACGGCGCCGACCTGCGCGAAGGGATGATCGCCGTCATCAACGTGAAGATGTCCGACGTCGAATTCGTCGGGCAGACGAAGGACCAGCTCGGCAGCGCTTCGGCGCGCAGCGCGGTCGACGCGGTCGTCTCCGACAAAATGTCCGTCTTCCTCGAGGAGAATCCGCAGGTCGCGCAGCAGCTGATCCGGAAGGCGATCCTGGCGGCGAAGGCGCGCGAGGCGGCGCGGAAGGCGCGCGAGGAAGTCCGCTCGGGCAAGAAGCGGAGCGAGGCGTCCAACCTGAGCGGCAAGCTGACGCCGGCCCAGTCGAAGGATTATCTGCGCAACGAGCTGTTCATCGTCGAGGGCGATTCCGCGGGCGGTTCGGCAAAGCAGGGGCGCGACTCGCGCTATCAGGCGATTCTGCCGCTCCGCGGCAAGCCGATGAACCCGGAGAAGGCGAAGCTGTCCGATATCCTGAAGAACGAGGAGTACCGGACGATCATCAACGCGATCGGCGCCGGCGTCGGGCCGGATTTCGATCCCGACGAGGCGAACTACAGCAAGATCATCATCATGACCGACGCCGACTCGGACGGCGCGCACATCCAGTGCCTGCTGCTCACCTTCTTCTACCGGTACATGAAGCCGCTCATCGATCTGGGCCGGGTGTACATCGCGCAGCCGCCGCTGTACAAAATCACCCGCCGGACCGGCAAACTCGAGACGGTGCGGTACGCGTGGACGGAAGAGCAGCTGCAGAATTATCTCAAGGAATTCGGCAAAAACTGCGAACTCCAGCGGTACAAGGGCCTGGGCGAGATGAATCCGGAGCAGCTCTGGGAGACGACGATGAACCCCGAGACGCGGACGCTGATCCAGGTCCGGATCGAGGACGCCGCGAAGGCGGAGCGGCGCGTCTCGACGCTGATGGGCGACAAGGTCGATCCGCGCAAGAAGTGGATCATCGAGAACGTCGATTTCACCGAGTTCGATGAATGAGGGAGAGAGACGGCATGGGCATGCCTGAACAATTTCTCCCGGCCTTCCTCGAAGAGGTCGTGAGCGACCGCTTCGGCCGGTATTCGAAATACATCATCCAGGACCGGGCGATCCCCGACGTCCGCGACGGGCTGAAGCCGGTGCAGCGCCGCATCCTCTATGCGATGTACGAAGCGGGCAACACGCCCGACAAACCGTACCGCAAGTCGGCGAAGACGGTCGGCGACGTGATGGGCAACTACCATCCGCACGGCGACGCCTCGATATACGAAGGCATGGTGCGGATGGCGCAGTCGTGGAAGATGGGACACGTGCTGATCGACGGCCACGGCAACTGGGGCTCGCTCGACGACGACCCGCCCGCCGCGATGCGATACACGGAGGCGCGGCTCTCGCCGATTGCGATGGAGATGCTGCGCGACATCGACAAGCGGACGGTGCCGTTCAGGGACAACTTCGACAACACGGCGAAGGAGCCGGTCGTGCTGCCGTCGCGCTTCCCGAATCTGCTGGTGAACGGCGTGAGCGGCATCTCGTCGGGCTTCGCGACCGAGATTCCGCCGCACAATCTGCGCGAAGTGATCGACGCCTGCATCGCGCTCATGGAAAATCCGGACCTTTCGCTGGACCGGCTGATCGAAATCGTGAAGGGGCCGGATTTCCCGACGGGCGGCATCATCATGGGCGAAGACGGCATCCGCGAAGCCTACGAGACGGGCCGGGGTCGCATCTACATCAGGGCGCGGACGGCGATCGAGGAGCTGCGCGGCGGGCGCAAGCAGATCGTGATCACCGAGATTCCGTACCAGGTCGTCAAATCCCGGCTCGTCACGGCGATGGAGTCGATCCGCCTCGAGAAGAAGGTGGACGGCATCGCGGAGGTGCGCGACGAGAGCGGACGGGACGGCTTGCGCATCGTCGTCGAGCTCAAGAAGGACGCGGACGCCGAAGGCATCCTCGCCTATCTGCTCAAGAAGACGGATCTCCAGATCACGTACAACTTCAACATGGTGGCGATCGTCCGGAAGGCGCCGCGCCAGCTCGGCCTCCGGGAGATGCTGACGGCGTACATCGACCACCAGAAGGAAGTCGTCACGAACCGCAGCCGGTTCGAGCTCGAGAAGGCGGAAGACCGCCGGGAAGTGCTCGAGGGGCTCGTGAAGGCGCTGAACATCGTCGACGACGTGATCGCGACGATCAAGGCGTCGAAGAACCGTCAGGACGCGCAGCAGAACCTGATCGCGAAGTTCGGGTTCACCGAGCGGCAGGCGGACGCGATCCTGACGCTCCAACTGTACCGACTCACCAATCTCGAGATCACGCAGCTCACGAAGGAGCTGCGCGAGACCGAGAAGCGCATCGCGTATCTGAAATCGATCCTCGCGAGCGAGAAGAAGCTGCTCGGCGTCATCAAGGAAGAGCTGCTGGAAATCCGCGAGAAGTACGGTGTCGACCGGCGCTCCGAAATCCGCCGCGAAGTCGAGGAGCTCAAGGTCGGTCTCGAGGTGATGGTCGCCTCCGAGGACGTGCTCGTGACGCTGTCGCAGGAAGGCTACATCAAGCGGACGAACCTGCTCTCCTTCACCCGGTCCGGCGGCGACATCGACAGTTCCGGCGTCAAGGAGGGCGATGTCGTCCGCCACGTGCTCGAAGTGAACACGCTCGACCAGCTGCTGCTGTTCACGCGCAGGGGCTCGTATTTCCTGCTGCCGGTTCACCAGATTCCGGAGTTCAAATGGAAGGACACGGGGACGGCGCTCGTCAACGTCGTGCCGATCCCGAAGGACGACGGCATCGCGGGGATTGTGACGGTGCGGGACTTCGGACGGGAGGATGTGTCGCTCCTGTTCGTGACGAAGCGCGGACAGGTGAAGCGGACCCCGCTGAAAGAATACCAGACGACCCGCACGGGACCGATCGCGGCAATCAGGCTCGCGGACGGCGACGAAGTCGTCCAGGTGCTGCCGAGCGACGGAAAACGGCAGCTCCTGCTCGTCACGAAGCTCGGCATGAGCATCCGCTTCGAGGAAGCGGAGGTGAGCGCGATGGGGCGCGTCGCCGCCGGCGTGCGCGGCATCGCGCTCAAGGAAGGCGACGAGGTCGCGGCGGCGCTGCTCGTGGAAGGGGACGAGGGCGAAATTGTCGTCGTCACCGACCTCGGCTGGGCGAAGCGGTCGCTGCTCCTGGACTACCCGGTGCAGGGCAGGGGAGGCCGCGGGCTCGCGACGTTCGTATTCCGCGAGGGCAAGCGCGTCCAATCGAACGGCAGCCGGCTGATCGCGGCGTTCCATTGCAAGGAGGAGGCGCGCTATACGCTGGCCTCGTCATCGGGCGCAACCTTCACGTTCCGTTCGGAGGATGCGCCGATCGAGCTCCTGCGTTCGAACGGCAAGCGCATCGCCGCGATCGACGCGAAGGATCCCGCGGTCGTCTGCTTCCGCCGGCCTGAACGGATCGGCCGGGAAGCTTGAACCGGTCCGGGTCCGCCGGCGATCACCCGCGCATCCGGAGCCTTCCGCATCCGGATCGCGGGTTTTTTTGCGCTTGCGCCCGCCTGCATCGTCCAGGTCCCGGTATTCGCCAATTCGCCGGCGCCGTTCGACGTCCGGCGGACGAACAACCTGTCGCCGGATGTCGTCGGAAGGGGAGGTGAGACGATTTACGGCGTAAATTATTAAGCCCGTTAACCTTTAATTCGACATGGGCGGCTGTTATAATGGAATCGAGGCGGATATTGGGAGGGATGGGGATGTTCGCCGCGGAATTTGCCCGTCTGTGGATGAAAATCACGAAAGACTGGAAGGCATATCTCGACGAGGCGCTCGCGCCCGCCCTGACCGAAAGCCAGCTCAACGTGCTGGAACTGCTCCTCGAGCATCAGCCGATGAAACCGTCGGACATGCTGCAATACCTGTCCACGACGCCCGCCGCCATCACGACGCTGCTCGATCGGATGGAACGGGGCGGCCTCATCGCGCGGAAGCGGGACGAGCACGATCGGCGCATCGTGTGGGTGACCGCGACCGAACGGGGCGAGCGGGAGGCGCGGCGCGGCGTGGAAATCCGCGAGCGCTACATCCAGCAGGCGCTGGACCGGATCTCCGCCCACAACCAGCAGCTGCTCATCTACCTGCTCGGCAAGATCGCCGACGAGCCGGTGATGCGGCCGGCCGCCGCGGGCGAGGGCAGGTAGGAAGCGCCGTTCCGTCACCCTTCGTGTTCCGTCCCCCTGAATGTTCCGTTTCCCTGCGTTCCGTCCGGGACGGGCAACCGTTTCCGGATCGCCCCGAGATCGTTCGCCAACCGTTCATAGTCGGCCCCGGTCAGCAGCGGATCGTTCCGCTCCTCAAGCACGCGCTCGACGGGCAGGATCCGGTAATGATTGCGGCCTTCCGCTTTGTAACGATGCACCCACGTGATGACCGGTTCCACGTCCGTCGCCCGCGTCACGCCTTCTTCCTTGCGAAGCCTGATTCGGTACAGCACGCCGTATTCCTTCGTATCCCCGCGCTGGTTCGAGATGAAATTCCCCATGGAATAGAGAATGACGCCTTGCCGCACGGAACCGTCCGCGTCCGTCGCTTCCACGATCTCGTAAGGCTGGATGACGTGCGGATGCGAGCCGGCGATCAGGTCGGCTCCGGCCGCGATCAGTCTGCGCGCCAGTCGTTTCTGCTCTTTGGACGGTTCCGTCTGATATTCCGTGCCGAAATGCAGCGCGATCGCGATATAGTCGGCGCCCGCTTCCCGGAGCGCCGCGATGTCCCGCGCAATGCGCTCCTCGTCGATCAGATCGATGAGCCAGGGCATATCCTTCGGCACCGGAATGCCGTTCGTGCCGTAGGTGTAGGCGAGGAGGCCGAGGCGGATCGCGTTGCGTTCGATGATCGTCGGTTCGGCCGCTTCCTCCGGCGAGCGGTACGTGCCGCGCGTGACGAGGCCCTGAGCGCGCAGAAACTCCAGCGTCCGCATCACGCCGGGCACGCCGCGGTCCAGCGCGTGGTTGTTCGCGGTCGTGACGATGTCGAAGCCGGCATCTTTCAGCGCAGCCGCCAGCTCGTGCGGCGAGCTGAAACGGGGATAGCCCGAATAGTCGCCATCGGCCGACAGCGTCGTCTCGAGGTTGGCCATCGCCCAGTCGGCTTCCGCGATCAGCGCCTTCACTTCGGTGAAAAAGGGGGAGAAGTCGTACCGGTTGGTGTCCGGATCGTAATACGCCGGAAGCTGCGGCATGTGCATCATGATGTCGCCGACCGCGGCGAGCAGGCCTTCCGCCGGCGTTTCCGAACCCGGCAGGCCGGGCGGGGGAACCGTGTCCGGCTCCTGCGGTGCATCCGCCTGCCCGGTCCCGGTCGAATCGCCGACCGCGCCGTTCGTTTCTTCACCGGGCGGGCGGTTCGCCGTGCCGTCGGCTTCCGGCCGGTCGGCGGGACCGAGCCATACGGCCAGCGCGAGGATGAGCGCCAAACCGGCGAGCGACATCGTCAGCCAGAGAAACGCCAGACCGCGCCTGCTCATCGCATGCCCGCCCCTTCGGGCGGGAACGCGCCGGCCGCGGCGGCCCACGCCGAATCGGGCCAGGAGGCCCAGACGCCTTCGCGCGGGGGAAGGGACCGGATCTCGAGCCATTCCTTCGCCACCGGATGGACGACGCCGATGTAGGCCGACCAGAGCGCCGCGGTGTCGTGGGCCCAGGCGCTTCCGGGAGCTCCGTATTTCCGGTCGCCGGCGAGCGGGCAGCCGATCGCGGCCATCTGCACCCGGATCTGGTGGGGACGCCCGGTGTGCAGATGGACGGCGACGAGCGCGCGGCCGCCCGAAGCGGCGACGACCGAATAGGACAGCGACGCTTCCTTCGCGTCCGGAAGCGGCCGGGAATGCGCGGTTACGGTGTTGGTCCTCGGGTCTTTGCGCAGATAATGGACGAGCGTCGCCTCGCGCGGGGAAGGCACGCCTTCCGTACAGGCGATGTAGCCTTTCACGAACGTGCGGTTCCGCACCGCTTCGGACAGCCGCGAAGCGGCCTTCGACGTCTTCGCGAGCAGCATCGCGCCGCCGGCCGGCCGGTCGAGCCGGTGCACGAGCCCGAGGAAGACGTTGCCCGGCTTGCCGTAGCGCGCCTTCAGGTCGGCCTTGACGGCCGTCAGGATGTCCGGGGCGCCGCTCCCGTCCGCCTGCGACAGCATGCCGGGCGGCTTGACGACCGCGATCAGGTGTTTGTCCTCGTACAGCACCTCGATCGCGGGCGCGCCGCCTCCCGCGGCCGTCATGACGCCTCCCAGCGGCCGAGGATGCCGCACGGCAGCACGAGGCCGGAGCGGGTGATCGGCAGTCCGATCTCGCCGGTGCTGATGCTGCCGCCGAATTTGCGGCCGATGGTCATGCGCAGCAGATTGTCGAGCACGGCGGGAGACAGGCCGGCCGTGTAGGCGTTGACGAGGACGAACAGCGGCTCGTCCGACAGAATCCGGAGGCACGATTCCAGGAGCGGGTGGAGGCTCGTCTCGAGCTTCCACATCTCGCCCCCGGGGCCGCGCCCGTAGGACGGCGGATCCATCACGATCGCGTCATACCTGCGCCCGCGCCGTTCTTCCCGGCGGACGAATTTGAACACGTCGTCCGTGATGTAGCGGATCGGACGATCCGCAAGCCCGGAGAGGACGGCGTTCTCCTTCGCCCACTGCACCATCCCCTTCGCCGCGTCCACGTGGACGACCTCGGCGGCGCCCGCCGCGGCGGCAGCCAGGGTGGCGCCGCCCGTGTAGGCAAACAGGTTGAGCAGCCGGATCGGGCGGCCGGCGCTTCGGATCTTGTCCATGATCCAGTTCCAGTTCACCGCCTGCTCGGGAAAGAGGCCGGTATGCTTGAAGCCGGTCGGCCGGATCAGAAACGTCAGCCTGCCGTACCGGATGTTCCAGTGCTCCGGCAGTGCGCGCCGGAATTCCCAATGCCCGCCGCCGGATGAGCTGCGGTGGTAGCGGGCGTGCGGATGCAGCCACTCGTCCGTTTCCCGTTCGATCGGCCAAATGATTTGCGGGTCCGGCCGGCGCAGGATGACCGTTCCCCACCGTTCGAGCTTCTCGCCGCCTCCGGCGTCAATCACTTCGTAATCCTTCCATTGATCCGCGATGTACATCGGGTTGATCATCCCCGGGTTCCGTAAGTTATTCGCCGCTGGCAGGCCGGGCGGCATCCGCCGCCCGGCCTCCCGCGCGCTTCGCAATGGCATTATTATAGCGGATCGGCGCGGGCGGGGACAATCGCGGCGCATTCCCGGCAAATCCGCTCCCCCGGGAACCGGATGCAGCCGGCGGCCGGAAAGCGCGCTTCCCGGCAGCCCAAACGGCCTCAGGATGGCGCAATATGCCGAAAGCCGCAATCCGCGTCGGACAAAAGATCCGTTTTTTCGTGACGGCATCAAGAGGGTTTCGACCGTTTTCGACGAATAAAACAGATAGTGGTACCGTTAGTGAAAAGCGTCATCGGGAGGAGTCTGCATGAAATTCAGATTCGGGATCATGAAAAAAGTCGTGCTCGGCATCACGGCAGTATCGGCGGTAACGTACGGAACCAGCGCGTTCTTCATCCTGGTGCTGATGGACTATTTCGATGAATACATATCCGAATTCTGGTTCGTCGTCATCACGCTGCTCCTCGGTATTTTCTGGACCGGGTTTCTGGGTTGGATGGCCGCGAGGTACCTGATCAAGCCGCTCCGGGCGCTCATGGAGTCGGCCAACCGGGTGGCGGAGGGCTGGCTGAATGTCGAGGTGGTGCCGCCGCGTTCCGACGACGAGCTTCGCGCGCTTGCCCTCGCCTTCGACAAGATGGTCACGCAGCTCCGCACGATCGTCGAGGGAATTTCGGAAAACTACAGGTCAACCCACCTGCATGTCCGCGAGCTCGGGAACGCGATCGAGCAGGCGACCCGTCACATCCAGAACATCACGGAACGCGTGGAGCAGATGTCCGAAGGCGCGGAACACCAGTCCCGTTCGACGTCCGTCATGTTCCGGTCGGTGGAACTGGCGTCGCAGGCCGCGAACGAGATCAGCGGGATGGCCGAAGAGGCGCAGCGTTCGGTGCAGGAGATGGACCGGACGATCCGCGAGAACGGCGAGGCGATCGAATCGCTCGTGGAAGGGATGCGGAAGATGGCCCGGCTCAACCGCGAGTCGATCGAGACCGTCCGCCGGCTGGACGAGCAGGCGAATCGGATCGGCAACATCTCCGAGGTCGTCGCCGGGATCGCCGACCAGACGCACATGCTCTCGCTGAACGCGTCGATCGAGGCGGCGCGGGCCGGCGAAGAAGGGCGGGGGTTTGCGGTCGTCGCCGAGGCCGTGCGCAAGCTGGCGCAGCAAAGCGCCGAGTCGGTGCAGGACATCCGCGGACTGATCGAGCAAATCCAGCAGGATATCCGGCGGGTCGTCGAACAGATCTCCGAACAGTACGAAGTGGCGGAGCAGGAATCCGAGCACGGCGAGAAGTCCGCGGAGGCGCTGCGCCTGATCGCCGAAGAAGCGGAAAGGGTGCGGCAGATCGTCATCGAGGCGTCGAAGCGGGCCGTGATGCAGGCGGAGCAGATGAACAGCACGCTCGCCGAGGCGCGGTCGGTCGTCGAAATCGCGGAGAAGATCCGGGACGGGGCGCAGGAAGTGTTCGCGTCGACGCAGGAGCAGTACGCGCTCATGGAGGAGATCACATCGGCGTCCGAGCAGCTGCAGAAGCATTCGACCGACCTGAAGAAACGGATCGAATTTTTCAAATCGTAAGCCGCCCGATACGGCGCGGGCCCGCGGATGACCGCGGGCCCATTTTTTGACGGATATGACGGCCCTCCGTATGGTGCCGACGGGACGGGCGGCGCGCACCACGGCCGGTTCCGCCCGATGCCATCATGGCGCGGCGCGGCCGGGACCGGCGAACGGCGGCGGCGCCGACGCGCACGGAAAGGGTGCGGGCATGTACTTGTCCGTCATTTCTGCCGGAGCAGCTTCGTCCAAAGCTCCCGCGGTTCGTAGCCGAGGCGCCAGAACGCGACGCCGGCCAGATCGTATTTCTTCGCGAGATCGACCCGCGCTTTGATCGTCTCTTCCGTCTCCATCCAGAACACGTAGGTCTGTCCGTTCCTGACGTACGTCACCTTCATCTGTCCGAACGCGGGATCGTAGACCACCCGCGCGTCGACCTCCGCCAGCAGGGCGGGGATGTCCTTCATGAAAATCGCCCGCGAATCGAGCACGTTGCCCGAGGCGTCGACCTTCCATTCCCGCACATAGAGCGGCACGCCGAGGAACAGCTTCGAGCGGGGAATCCCGTACGACAGGTAGTCGAGGATGCCCTGTTCGGTCCAGGCCAGCCCGGACACGGAACCGGGCTTTGCGCTGCCGCGCCAGTACTGGTCGTAGGCCATGATCACGATGTAGTCGACGGCTTTCCCGATCTTCTCCTGGTCATAGGCGGTCAGGTGGTTCCACGCCCTGTCGCCGCGGATCAGATCGATGGAGATTTTCATGCCCCGGGCGTGGACGGCATCCGCCAGCTTCCGCACGAAGGCGGTGAACCGGTCGCGGTCCGCCGCGGCCACTTCCTCGAAATCGACGTTGACGCCGTAGGCGCCGAGTTCGGCCAGCCGTTTGACCAGCGCGTCGATGAATGTCCGCTGCGCCGCTTCGTTGGCGAGGAACGCGCTCGTCATCTTCCGGTCGAACCCGTTGTGCACGAGCGGCATGACCTGGATGCCGCGGGACTTCAGCTCCTTCGCGAGGGCGGCGTCCGACCGGTCCTCCAGGGCGCCGTCCGCCGAGGCGAGCTGGAACCAGGTCGGCGAATCGATGTCGAGCCCCTGCGTGTTGGCGACCTGGGCCAGGATCGTGTCCTTATTCGACGAACCGTTCCATCCGAGATAGAGCAGCCGGCTCGCGTTGCTCCAGAGCACCTTGCCTTCCTCCGTTCGGATCGACGCGTTCGCGAGCTTCCGGGCGTTCCGGACGGCTTCGTCCAGCCCGTGGAACCGCCAGACTTCGCGCTCGCCCTGCCAGACGCGGTAGTACGGGACGTTCGTCCAGTACACCTTGCCGTCCCGGATCACCTCGGCTCCGGCCAGCGTCTTCGCGTAGACGACGGCTTCACGGATGGAGAAGAACCGTTTCCGCTCCTTGCCGTTCTGGAAGACGGCGTACGGCGGCACGGTCGAATGGACGACCGCCCCCGTGCCGAGGTGGACGACCTCGCTGCCCGCGATGCCGTTCGCCGCCCGGATCGCGTCGCGCAGAAAGCCGTACGGTTCGCCGACGGTTTCGCCGTTCAGGATCACCGCGTAGGCGGGCACCTTCTTCCGTTCGGCCGCTTCTTCCTCCTCCGTCAGGTTGTCCCATATCCAGTCGTTCGTGTCCAGGTCGATGATGTGCGCGTTCTTGTAGCGGTTGGCCAGCTTCTTCGCTTCCGCAAGCGTCGCGAAGGTCCAGCCGGGGAACGTCTTGTGCCCCTGGTAGACGCGGTAACGCGCGAAATTCGACTCGACCCAGCCGGGCTTCTCGAGATCGCGGATCGCGACGTCGAGCCTGCCGGCGGCCGCCCGCTTCGCCTCGTCGTACGTGCGGAACAGCATGCCCGGCTCGAGCACGCCGTCGACATAGACCGCGAATCGCGGGTAGTTGTGCCATATCCAGGTGCGGTCGGCGATCTTCTCGATGCGGCTGTACGCGTACTGCTTCGCATAGGCGATCGCCTGCGATTCGGAGGCGAATTCCATGAGCGGCTTGTCGTTCTGGTAGACGCGATATTTCGTGATGTTGGCCGCGCTCGCCGCCGCATGGGCCGCATGCGCAGCCTGCAGGCCGAGCGACGGCATCACGAGCAGCGCGAGGACCGCCTTCAGGACGCGAAGTGCCAATCCCGGTTCACCATCCTTTTTCCGGCCGTTTGGGAATCTGACAAGTTAAACGCGGTTGGAGAAGGAATGTTGCTGTGGAAAATGTTCTTTCTTGCGAGCTGCGGGAGCCGAAGGAGGGAACACGGGGCGCAAGATTGCGCTGGCGAAGACAGGTCCCCGCGGTTTCTTTTGTGCTTCGAGCACGATAAAAAAGAAAAAAAAGGACCGCCCGGTCCTCTTCCGATGAACCGGACGGCCGTCGCCGGGCGGCGGGATCGCGGCCGGCGTCACTCCGTGATGTCGGCGTAGATCTCTTCGTCCAGCCCGAGCCGGATCTGGTCGCGATACACCCGCATGCCGTATTCCGTGAACAGGTAGCGCTCGATCGCCTCGAGCAGATTCGCCTCGACGATGTACTGGCTGCGGCCGAGCACCCACACCTCGGCCGTATAGCCGTAATCCTCGTCCCACTGGAGCTGCACTTCGACGTCGGTCGGCTTCACGCCCTTGCGCTCGGCGAAATGAAGGCAGACCGCGTTGACGATCTCGTCCATCGACAGCCGCATGACTCAGTACCGTCTCCCCGTCTCGTGCGGCCGCGGGGGCCTGCGGTCGCGGAAATGGCGGTACGCGGCGCGGACCAGCACGAACAGGAAGTAAATCGCGAGCAGGTTGATCATCAGCCCGAGCAGTTCGCCCAGGAATCCCATGTGTGCGAACAGGCTGCCGAACAGGAAGCCGGCGAGGCCGCCGATCATGAGCCCCTTCAGGAAGCCGCCGTCGCCGAAGGAACCGCGCTTCGTTCCGGCGGTGCCGGCGGCGCCGGTCGGATGCGCGCCCGCCTTCGCGCCGGGGTTCGTCCCGGAATCGGCGCGGTTTACCGTGCCGGCGGGCTCCTGCGCCTTCTTCGGCTGTTCGGTGTACGTCTTCTTCGGCGCGACGAACCGGCCGCGGCGCGCGTCCGCGTCGTCGGCCGCCGCGGCGAAGAACACGGCGAATACGGTCAGCGTGAGCAACGCTTTTGTCCAGAATGAAGCCTTCATCGGTGTGTGGTGCCTCCCCGTCATTCGCTTGCTTCTGGTATCATGTTCGTATACGTCCGGGACGGGTCCCGGGTTTCATCCAATTCCGGTTCCGGCGCGAAGCCGGAACCCGGCAGGTGATCGGCCATGGCAACCTATCCGGAAGCATACCGGGATTATCTGTTCGAATTTCATGCAACGCGCGATTATTTCGAGTGCCACGAGGTGCTGGAAGCCTACTGGAAATCCCTTCCCGCCGGCGATCCGGACCGGGAGGTGTGGGTCGGGCTGATCCAGCTTGCGGTCGCGCTGTACCATCACCGGCGCGGCAACGCGTCCGGCGCGCTCAAGATGTACCGCGGCGCGGCGGCGAAGCTTCGTCCGGAGGCGCTCGACCGGCTCGGGCTGGACGGCGAAGCGGTTCGGGAGATCGCCGCCGGATCGGCGCGGCGGCTGGAGGCGGAAGGCGCCGGCGCCGCCTACCGGGCGGTCAATCTGCCGATCCGGGACGAGGCGCTGCTCAAGGAACTGAAGGAACGGGCCTTGCGCCGGGGGCTCGCCTGGGGGGCGGACGATCCGCTCGAGGACGCGATCGTCCGGAGGCACGCGCTGCGCGACCGGTCGGACGTCATCGAAGCGCGGGCGAGGGCGGCCGAAGAGCGGGCAGCCGCGCGCGGCGGGCGGCGCTGAAGCCGCGGAAGGACGGCGGAGGAAAGAACGGCGGAATCGAACCGCGGCCGGGCATTCGGAACGGTCCCGTCGATCCGCCCGTTCCGCCCGGACACGCGGCGCGATCCGGCTTCCGAAAAGCCCGTATCCTACGTCGTCCGCCCGGCATAGCCGTCCACGACGAGGTCGAGCTTGCCGGTATCGGGGTGCACGATCAGGCCGTGCACGGCCGTTCCCGGCGGCAGCAGGGGATGGCGGCTGACGATGCGGACGCTTTGCTCGACGCTTTCGCGCACGTTGTCGAAGCCCGTCAGCCAGCGGTCGAGCCGGATGCCCGCGTTTTCCAGCATCCCGATCGTCGAGTCGGGAATGCCCCGCTCGCGCATGTGACGAAGCACCGTCTGCGGATCGAGGCCGGTCATGCCGCAATCGTGATGTCCGACGATGAACACTTCGCTCGCCCGCAATTCGTAGAGCGCGATCAGAATGCTGCGCATGATGTTGCCGAACGGCTGCGTGACGATGCCGCCGGCGTTCTTGATGATCTTCGCGTCGCCGTTGCGCAGATTCATCGCGCGCGGCAGCAGTTCCGTCAGCCGCGTGTCCATGCAGGTGACGACGACCATCTTCTTGTCCGGCCAGCGGTCCGTCCGGTACGCTTCGTATTCTCGGTTCTCCACGAACCGGCGGTTGTGCTCGAGAATGGATTCCAGTCGGTTCATGGGCTCACCCTTCCATTTGGCGGACCGGAACACCGATCCTGAGATGCGGGGTGTAAATCTGGCCTTCGCCGCGCAGCACGAGGCCTTCGCCGTCCGGGGCGCGGTCGATGACGAGCCGGTCTTCGAAAAACACTTCGTGCCGCGGATCGTATCCGATCGCGAACGGCCCGTCCGTCTCCGCCTCCATGTCCCCGGGCTCCGGCCCGTCCACCGCCAGCAGGGCGGGAACGCCGTTTACCGCGCAGCCGCAGCCTTCCGTATCATATACCAGCCTCAGCCGCCGTCCGACGCCCGGCATCGCGGACAGCAGCGCGGCGGCTTCCGGCGTCACGTCGACGCGCATCGGCAAGCTCCTTTCCCGGCCGGGAGCCGGCAAAAATCAAGGTTGATTATACGTCGGGCGCGGACGTATCATCAAGTGGAGAACCGAAATCCGGAAAGGCGGTTGATCGTATGACCGGCGAGGAAGCGCTTGCCAGATTCCGCGGGCTGATACGGAAAATCAAGAGCTACGAGGAAGTGATCGGGCTCGCCTATTGGGACATGCGGACCGGCGCGCCCCGCAAGGGCATCGAAGCCCGTTCGGAGGCGGTCGGCGTGCTCTCGGAGGAATCGTTCAGGCTGGCCGTCTCCGACGAGATGGGAGAGCTGCTGGCGCGCCTCCGCGAGCCGGAAACGTACGGGAACCTGTCCCGCATCGACCGCCGCCTGGTCGACGAGACGGCGAAGGAATACGAGCGGAACCGGCGGATTCCGCCGGAGCTGTACCGCGAATACGTCGTGTTGACCTCGCAGGCGGAAGCGTTCTGGGAGGAAGCGAAGGCGCGGAGCGATTTTCCCGGTTTCCGGCCGTACCTCGAGAAGATCATCGACTACACGAACCGGTTCATCGACCTCTGGGGCGTGAAGGGGACGCGCTACGACACGCTGCTCGACCAGTACGAACCGGGCATGACGACCGACGAGCTCGACCGGCTGTTCGGATCCTTGCGGGACAAGCTCGTCCCGCTCGCGGCGGCGATCGCCGAATCGCCCGCGAAGCCGGACCGGTCGGTCCTCGGGGGCACGTTCGAGCCGGAGGCGCAGCGCCGGTTCAGCCTCTTCATCCTGAAGGAGATGGGCTTCGATTTCGAGGCCGGCCGGCTGGACGAGAGCGTCCATCCGTTCGCGACGGGGCTCGGGCCCGGCGACGTCCGCATCACGACGCGCTACCTCGAGGATGATGTGGCGAGCGCGCTGTTCGGCACGATACACGAGGGCGGCCATGCGCTCTATGAGCAAAACATCGATCCCGAACTCGCGGGTACGACGCTTTACACCGGCACGTCGATGGGCATCCACGAGTCGCAGTCGCGCTTCTGGGAGAACATCATCGGCCGGAGCCGGCCGTTCTGGAGGCGCTATTTCGGCGACCTCAAGGCGCATTTCCCCGGACGGCTGGATACCGACGCGGAGACGTTCTACCGGGCGATCAACATCGTCGAGCCGTCGCTCATCCGCATCGAGGCCGACGAGCTGACGTACAATCTGCACATCGTGATCCGGTACGAGATCGAGAAGATGCTGTTCGACGGGGGCCTCAGGGCGGCGGATCTTCCGGAAATCTGGAACGCGAAGTACCGGGAATATCTCGGCGTCGAACCGAAGAACGACGCCGAAGGCGTGCTGCAGGACGTCCACTGGTCGGGCGGCGCGTTCGGCTATTTCCCGTCGTATGCGCTCGGCAACATGTACGCCGCGCAGTTCGCCGCCGCGATGGAGCGCGACATGCCGGAGATGTGGGAGCTCGTCGGAACCGGCCGGCTGCATCCGATCTTGGACTGGCTCGCGGAGCGCATCTACCGGTACGGCAAGCTCGAGACGCCCGGCGAGATCGTGCGGCGCGTCACGGGCGGCCCGCTCGATCCGCAGCATCTGACCGATTATCTCGAACGGAAATACCGCGACATCTACCGGCTGTAATCCGGGCGCATGACCCGGCCGCGGCGCCGGCTTCACGCCGGCGGAGCGGCCGGTTTTTTTCGCTGCGAAAGCCTTTCCGCGATACACCAACCTTCCGCCTGGAGAATAGGCTGTAGCACACCCGTTTCAATCCGGTAGGCAAAGGCGGTGAACATGCATGTTCAAGCGATCGCGATTCGGATGGCTTCTTGCGGCCGCGCTGATCGCCGCGCTGCCGGCGGGATGCAGCGATGGTTCGAAGGGGACGGAGAAGGTGCGAGTGGGCGAGGTGACGCGCTCGCTTTTCTACGCTCCGCTGTATGTTGCGCTGAACCAGGGATTTTTCGCGGAAGAGGGGCTGGAGGTGGACCTGCAGACGACGGCCGGCGGCGACAAGACGATGACGGCGCTCTTGTCCGGCGCCATCGACATCGCGCTGGTCGGCTCGGAGACGTCGATCTACGTCTATCAGCAGGGAGCGGACGATCCGGTCATCAACTTCGCGCAACTGACGCAGACCGACGGTACGTTCCTCGTGGCCCGCGAAAGAAGGGACGACTTCGAATGGGACGACCTGAAGGGGGCCGTGTTCCTCGGCCAGCGCAAGGGCGGCATGCCGCAGATGGCCGGCGAGTACACGCTGCGCAAGCACGGCATCGATCCCCATCGGGATCTCACGCTGATCCAGAACGTCGAATTCGCGAACATTCCGGCGGCCTTCGCATCGGGCACGGGCGAATACGTCCAGCTGTTTGAACCGCAGGCATCGATCTTCGAGAAGGAAGGAAAGGGCTACGTCATCGCGTCGTTCGGCGTGGAGAGCGGCCGGCTGCCGTACACGGTGTTCATGGCGAAGAAGAGCTACATCGAGCGCAACCGGGAGACCATCCAGAAGTTCACGAACGCGATCACGAAGGCGCAGCGATGGGTCGAGGAACGGCCGGCCGAAGAGATCGCGGACGCGGTGCTCGGGTATTTCGAAGGAACGGAACGGGACATCGCGGTCAGCGTCATCGAGCGGTACAAGGCGCAGCAATCGTACGCCGTCGGCGGCATGATCGACGAGGAGGAATGGAACAACCTGCTGGACATCATGGAGCAGGCCGGCGAGATCACGGAGCGGACGCCGCTGGAAGCGATCGTCGACAATTCGTTCGCGGGGAAGGCGCTCGGCCGATGACCGGCGCGCGGACGCAAGGCGGAGAGCGGAGGTGGGACGCGGATGGACGTCATGCTTCGGCTGTCCGGCGTTTCGCACGCCTATGTCGGACCCGCGGGAGCGTTGCTGGCGGTGGACGGCCTCAATCTTGATGTCGCCACGGGCGAATTCGTGAGCCTGGTCGGCCCGAGCGGCTGCGGCAAGACGACGATCCTGAATCTGATGGCCGGCCTGATCCGTCCTTCGCGGGGCCGGGTGGAGATCGCCGGAGAGGCGGTCACGGGCCCGGATCCGCGCATCGGCTACATGCTCCAGCAGGACTATCTGTTCCCGTGGCGGAACATCCGGGACAACGCCCTGATCGGGTTCGAAATCGCGGGCGAGCGCAGTCCGGAAGCGGAACGGCGGATCGACCGGCTGCTCGCCGAATTCGGCCTCGCCGGCACCGCGCGCCGCTATCCGCACGAGCTGTCCGGCGGCATGCGGCAGCGCGCCGCGCTCGTGCGCACGCTCGCCCGGGAGCCGGAGGTGCTGCTGCTTGACGAGCCGTTCTCGTCGCTCGATCTGCTCATCCGGCTGCAGCTCGAGGATCTCGTGTGGGAGACGGTGCGCAGGCGCGGCGTGACGGCCGTGCTCGTGACGCACGATCTGGAGGAGGCCGCCGCGATGAGCGACCGCGTCGTCATTCTGGAAGCTTCGCCCGGCCGCATCCGGTCCGTGCTGGACGTGCCGGCGTCGATCCGCACGAGGCTGCCTTCGGAAGCGCGATGGGATCCGGATTTCGGCCCGCTGTTCCAACGGCTGCGGAGCCTGATCCGGGAACCGGAAGGAGGGAATGCAGGCCATGCCGGATAGGCGGGATACGGGCTGGATGCGCGAACTCGAGCGCAGGTACCGCGCGAAGGCCGCGCGCGTCTCGCTGCTGGTCGGAATCCTGCAGGCCGTGCTGCTCGCCGCTTTTCTCGTCCTGTGGGAGGCGGCCGTCCGGTACGGCTGGCTCGACGAGCTCCTGTTCAGCCATCCGACCAAAATCGCGCGGACGCTCGCGGATCTCGCCGCCTCCGGGACGCTGCTGCCGCACGTGATGACGACGGTCATCGAGACGACCGCGGGCTTCGTGCTCGGCACGCTGGGCGGGACGCTGCTGGCCGCGCTGCTCTGGTGGTTTCCGGTCGCCGCGCGCGTGCTGGACCCGTACCTGGTCGTGCTGAACAGTCTGCCGAAGGTCGCGCTCGGCCCGATCTTCATCGTCGGCTTCGGGCCGGGGTATCTCGCGATCATCATGACGGCGGTGGCGGTGACGATCATCATCACGACGCTGACCATCTACGGCCGCTTCCGCGAGATCGACGCGAACTATCTGAAGGTCGTGCGGCTGTTCGGCGGCACGCGCTGGCAGGTGTTCCGCCTCGCGGTTCTGCCCGCATCGCTGCCGACGATCGTGTCGGCGCTCAAAGTGAACGTCGGCCTGTCGTGGGTGGGCGTCATCGTCGGCGAATTTCTGACGGCGAAGCGCGGGCTCGGGTATCTCATCATCTACGGTTTTCAGGTGTTCAACTTCACGCTGGTGCTGTCTTCGCTCATCGTGATCGGCGTGGTCGCCGCCCTCATGTACGGGCTGGTCTCGCTCGTCGAGGCGCGGATGTCGCCGGGCTATCGGGTGCGGTGAGGGGAAGGCGGCCGGTTCACGGGCGCGGCCGGAACCGCGGCCGAAGTCGCGGGCTTGTCCGGCTGCGCATGCGGGACGGGCGGATGCGGACGGCGGGAGATTTTTCGCGGATGTCGATTCTAATGCAAGACTTTCGGCGCATAAACATAAAGCTGAAGATGCCGCGGCCCGATCAACATTCGCCCATGTCCTGCATAGACTTTAACTGAATGATCGCATGGAGGAGGTTTAACCGAATGGCAATTGCAGATAAACAGCTGAAGTGCAGAGAGATAATCACGAAGGCTGTCTGCGGAAAAGGTCGAAAGTTCTCCACCGTCACCCACACCGTCACGCCGCCCCACCGGCCGTCCAGCATATTGGGGGCCTGGATCATCAATCATCAGTACGAAGCGGTCCGGTCGGGCGACGGGATCGAGGTGATCGGCTCCTACGACATCAACATCTGGTATTCCTACAACCGCAATTCCGAGACCGACGTGGCCAAAGAGACGATTACGTATTCCGAACTCGTGCCGCTGTCCTACGTCGACCCCAAGCACCGGGCTTCGACCGAGGAAGTGTCCGCCGTGGCGACGCAGGAGCCGAGCTGCGTGGAGGCGAACATCGCCGCGAACGGCGCGGACGTCGTCGTGCGCGTCGAACGCGAATTCGCCGTCGAGATGATCGCGGAGACGAAGGTGTGCGTTGCCGTATGCCCGGGCGGATGCGGCGGCGAAGACAAGGCGTACGACGGCTTCGACGACGGCGGTTACGAGGATCTGGATCCGGAACTGTTGGACGACGAACTGTAAGCCGGCGGGCGGCTGGCGGGTGGGTCGCGCCGTTTTCCGGATCTGCAATGGCCGGTTCACATATGCAGGATATGCGGACGGGTGCAGGCGTTCGAGGGCGGATGCCCTTTTTTTGTTGATTGGGCGGGAAATGTGCATGTCCGGTCTGCAGCGCCGCATGCGCCGGATCATGCTGCGGCGGCCGTAAGATGCGGCGGCGTGAAACCGGCGGACCGCGGGGCGTTCATCGTCCGTCGGTGCGCGGGCTGCGTCGCCGGAAACGGGTTACACGGTCGGACGGGGGCGGGTCGGATGGCAGGCAGGCTGTGGATGGACGGGAAGGCGTCCGATGGCGGCGTCATGGCGCGGATCGCCGCGAGGCTCGCGCTGCCGCGCGCCGGCCGGGACGGGCGGCCGGAGCCGGGGGATACGGTGATCGGATTTCGGCGCGAACGCCGGGCGAACGCGCCGGCGGAGGACGGGTACGGGGCCGGGGTCTGGCTGTTGGACGGGAGGCCGGGCCTCGATCGGGAGGACATCGAACAGCTGCGCCTGGCGGGCGTGAAGCTGGATCCGGTCTTGTGCGCGGATGACGGGGATGAGGCCCTGGACGATGCGGGCGGTGCGTTCGGCCGCACGGAACCCGCCGGCGCGCGGATGGCGGCTCGCCGCGCGGGATCGGCGCGGGGCGGGAAGACGGACGGCCGCCCGCAGCGGGTGTGGATGTCCGGTTCGTTCCGGGCGGCGGGAACGTCCGGCTGCGCGGCGCCGTCCGGGAGCGGGCGCCTGTTCGAGGTGCCGGTTTTTCATTTGAAGGCGCTCTCGGTCCGGCGCGTCGGGCCGGGAGCGGCCCATCTGCCGTCCGACTGGGACGGGCCGCATCCCCTGCGGCTCCGGCTGGAGGCGGCGGCCGTCAAGGCGCTGTACGCGGCGGGGCGGGATTTCGGCACGGTGAGGCTTGCCGCGTCCGACAACGGCGCGGTGCGGCTGGCCGGGCCGTTCGGCGCGCCCGCGGAGCGGGATTTGCCGCTCTGGCTCGAAGCCATCGACGCGTTCCGCGCGGAGCTGGCGGCGGAGGCGGAACCGGACGGCCGACGGGAGCTTCTGATCGGAGCCGATCCCGAATTTCTGCTCGTCGGACCGGACGGCCGCGTCATCCCCGCCTCGCGCTTCTTTCCGCGCGACGGGGCGGCCGGGAGCGATGCGATGCGCGTGCGCGGGCGGCTCCGCTGTCCGGTGGCGGAACTCAGGCCCGATCCGGCGGGAGATCCGGACGCCCTCGCGCGCGGCCTCCGCACGCTGATGCGGCGGGCGGAGGCGATGACGAGAGCGGCAGGTCCGCTCCGCTGGCTCGCGGGCGGGATGCCGGTGCCCGGCTTCGCGCTCGGCGGCCATCTGCATCTGAACGTGCCGCCGAGCGCCCGGCTGCTGCGGGTGCTCGACAGCTGCGTCGCGCTTCCGCTGGCCGCGGCGGAGGATGCGCGCGGGCTCGCGCGGCGCCCGCGGTACGGCGCGCTCGGCGATTTCCGCGCGAAGCCGTACGGCTTCGAATACCGGACGCCGCCGAGCTGGCTCGTGTCGCCGGTCGCCGCCCGGGCGGCGTTCGCCTCCGCGCTGCTCGCCGCGCGGCATACCGATTTGCTGGCCGTGCTGACGGGGCTCCCGAGCGAGACGCCGGAAGGCCGGCGGGCCTATTACGCGGGCGACCGGGAGACGCTGCGCAGGCTGGCCCTTAGGGTGCACGACGCGATGCGCCGCGTGCCCGGCTATGCGATGTACAGGCGGTGGATCGCGCCGTTCTTCGCCGCGCTCGAGCGGGGCGCGGTGTGGCGCGAAGACGACGACATCCGGCCGAAATGGGGGATTCCGGCGGGAAGCGGGCGGCCCGGCGGTAAGGCCGCGGCATCTCCGGCCGGGGAAGCGGACAAGAGCGTGCGGGACGATGCGGGATCGCCGGCGGAGTAGGCGGTCCGGCGCATCGTACGGGCAGGCGGGGGTTGCGGTCTCCTCCGCCTTCCTTTGCTCCACGAGCGGTCGGCTTTCTGGTATAATGACCAATGATGTCCGGCCGCCGGGACAGGCGGCCGCTGACCTTGGGAGGGGCGGCATGACGGCACAATACACGCCGATGATTCAGCAATATCTGGCGATCAAGGAACAGGTGAAGGACGCGTTCCTCTTCTTCCGCCTCGGCGATTTCTACGAACTCTTCTTCGACGACGCGATCCTGGCCGCCCGCGAACTGGAAATCACGCTCACCGGACGGGACGGCGGCGCCGAAGAACGCATTCCGATGTGCGGCGTTCCGTATCATTCCGCCGAGAGCTACATAGCGAAGCTGATCGACAAGGGCTACAAGGTCGCGATCTGCGAGCAGGTGGAAGACCCGAAGTCCGCGAAGGGCGTCGTCCGCCGCGAGATCGTCCGCATCGTGACGCCCGGGACGATCATGGAGACCCGCTCGCTCGAGGAGCGCGGCAACAATTTCATCGCGGGCCTCGCGGAGGAGGACGGCGTCTGCGGGCTCGCGGTCTGCGATCTGTCGACGGGCGAACTGTATGTGACGTCGTTTCCCGCGGCGATCGAGGCGGTCGCCGACGAGACGGGCGTGTACCAGCCGCGCGAGATCGTCGGCGCCGGCGAGCTCCTCGCGAAGCTGAAGGAAACGCCGGCGATGGCCGGCAGGAACGTCGTGTACACGCCGCGGGAGACGTTCGACGAGGCGCGGCTCGCCGAACGGTTCGGCGCGGACGCGCTCGCGGGGCTCGCTCCCGCGAGGCGCCGGGCGATCGGCGTGCTGACCGGCTATCTCGAGGAGACGCAGCGCCGCGCGCTCGTTCACCTCAACCGCTTCCGCGAATACGAACCGAACCAGTTCATGGTGCTCGACCAGCATACGCGGCGCAACCTGGAGCTGACCGAGACGGTGCACGAGCGCAGCCGCCGCGGCTCGCTGCTCTGGCTGCTCGACCGGACGTGCACGGCGATGGGCGCGCGGACGCTTCGCCGGTGGATCGACAAGCCGCTGCTCAGCCGCGCCGCGATCGAGGAGCGGCTGGATGCGGTGGACAGGCTGGTCGCCGACCTCATGCTGCGCGAGGAACTGCGCGCCGCGCTGAACGACATCTACGACCTCGAGCGCCTGGTCGGCCGGATCGCGTACGGCAGCGCGAACGCGCGCGACCTGATCGCGCTGAAGACCTCGCTCCGCCAGGCGCCGCGCATCGCCGAATTGTGCGCCTCGTCGCAGTCTCCGGCGCTCGCCCGGCTCGTGGACAACCTCGATACCTGCTCCGACATCGCGGATTGGATCGAAGCGATCATCGTCGACGATCCGCCGGTGTCGGTGCGGGAGGGCGGACTCATCAAGAGCGGATGCGACGAATATCTGGACAGGCTGCGCGAGGCTAGCGTGAACGGCAAGCGGTGGATCGCCGAGCTCGAGCGCGCCGAGCGCGAGGCGACCGGCATCAAGTCGCTCAAGGTCGGCTACAACAAGGTGTTCGGTTATTACATCGAGGTGTCCAAACCGAACCTCCCGCTGGTGCCGGAGGGCCGTTACGAGCGGAAGCAGACGCTGGCCAACGCGGAGCGGTTCGTCACACCGGAGCTGAAGGAGAAGGAGCAGCTCATCCTCGAAGCCGAGGAGAAGATGGTCGAGCTCGAGTACCGGAAGTTTTGCGAGCTCCGGGACCGGATCGCCGGCGAGATCGACCGGCTGCAGAAGCTGGCCGGCGCGATCGCCGCGATCGACGCGCTGCAGTCGTTCGCGCACGTCAGCGCGGAGCGCCGCTATGTCAGACCGGTGATCACGGAAGGGTTCGACCTCGTCATCGAGGACGGCCGGCATCCGGTCGTCGAGACGATGACGGACGGCGAGCCGTTCATCGCGAACGGCACGCACCTGACCGCGGAGGCGCCGATGCTGCTCATCACCGGTCCGAACATGGCCGGCAAGAGCACGTACATGCGCCAGGCCGCGCTCATTTGCATCATGGCGCAGATCGGCTGCTTCGTGCCGGCGAAGCGGGCCGAGATTCCGCTGACCGACCGGATCTTCACGCGGATCGGCGCGGCGGACGACCTCGCGGGCGGACGGAGCACGTTCATGGTCGAAATGAAGGAGATCCAGGTCATGACCGAGCGGGCGACGCGGCGCAGCCTCGTCATCATCGACGAGCTGGGACGCGGCACGTCGACGTCGGAAGGGATGGCGATCGCCCAGGCGGTCATCGAATACGTTCACGACCGGATCGGATGCAAGGCGCTCGTATCGACGCACTTCCATGAGCTCGCCCGGCTCGAGGAGACGCTCCCCGGCCTCCGGAACGGCTGCATGGCGGTGGCGGAAGAGGAGGGCACCGTGACGTTCCTGCGCAAGCTCGTGCCGGGCGCCGCGGGGACCAGCTACGGCATCTACTGCGCGCAGCTCGCGGGACTTCCGGCATCGATCATCGCGCGCGCCTACGAGCTGCTGCATCAGGCGGAACGGGACGAATCCCGGGGGAACGCGCAGCCCGCCGGACCCGCCCGTCCCGATGCTTCCGGGACCGGAATTTCCTCCGTTCGCGGAGCGGCGGAAGGTTCCTCCGCGCGCGAGGCGGCGCCCGCGAAGGAGGAGCCGATCCAGCTCGCGCTGTTCGAGGAACCGGCGGCGCCGTCCAGGCCGAAGCGCAGCGCCGCCGAGACGCACGTGCTGGAGCAGCTGCGCAAGGTCGACCTGATGAACATGACGCCGCTCATGGCGATGCAGTGGATCCACGAGATGAAAATGAAGCTCAACGAGTAGCCGCGCAAATCTGCGGGACGGGGCGGCGGAAAGCGGAGGTGCGCAATGGGAATCATCCGGGTGATGGACGAACAGCTCGCGAACCGGATCGCAGCGGGCGAAGTCGTGGAACGTCCGGCTTCGGTCGTGAAGGAGCTGGCGGAGAACGCGATCGACGCGGGAGCGACCGAGATCGACATCGCGGTCGAGGAAGGCGGGCTCGCCTCCATCCGCGTGCGGGACAACGGGACCGGGATCACGCCCGATGATCTGGAGCTCGCGTTCCAGCGGCACGCGACGAGCAAAATCCGCTCGGACCGGGATCTGTTCCGGATCGCGACGCTCGGTTTCCGCGGCGAGGCGCTGCCGAGCATCGCGGCCGTCTCGCGCGTCGTCTGTACGAGCGCGGCGGACGATTCCGGGCTCGGGCGCAAAATCGTGCTCGAAGGCGGCCGCGTGCTGTCGATCGAGCAGACCGCGTCCCCCAGGGGCACGGACATCACCGTCCGGGATCTGTTTTACAACACGCCGGCAAGACTGAAATACATGAAGACGATCCAGACCGAGCTCGGCCACATCTCCGACTGCGTGAACCGGCTGGCGCTGGCCCATCCCGGCATCGCGTTCTCGCTGACGCACAACGGGAACACGCTGCTCCGCACGACCGGCGGCGGCGACCGGCTGCAGGTGATCGCCGCGATTTACGGCACGTCCGCCGCCCGTAAGATGCTCCGCGCGACCACCGAGGATCCGGACTACCGGCTGGACGCGTGGCTGTCGAAGCCGGAGCTGACCCGCGCGAACCGGAGCGGCATCACGACGATCGTGAACGGACGCCATGTCCGCAGCTTCGCGCTCCAGCAGGCGATCCTGGACGCGTACCACACGTGGCTGCCGGTCGGGCGCTATCCGCTCGTCGTGCTGGAGGTCGGCATGCATCCCGGCCTCGTCGACGTCAACGTCCATCCGTCCAAGCTGGACGTGCGGTTCAGCAAGGAGGCGGAGCTGAAGGAGCTGGTCACATCGGCGCTGCGCGGGGCGCTCGGGCGGACGCCGCACATTCCGTCGGCGCCCGCCGCCGGGATGAAGCAGGCCGTCATCCAGGAGCGGCTGTCGTTCCCGCCGGCTCCGGATGCCGGAAGACCGGCGGCGGACACCGGAGAGCGGCGCCATGCCCCGTCTTCCGCGCAACGGTCCGATACCGCGGGCCCGGCGGACGCTCTCCGCGCCCGGCAGGATGCGCCGGGACGGGAAGGAGCGGGGGAGTTCGCCGGCGAGGTCCGGGTCCGGCTGGGGACGCCGGAACGGAGCGGCGCGGGAATCACCGCCGGCGATCCCCGCGCGCCGCGGGTCGCGCCGGGGCGGTCCGGCGCCGGAAACACGGCCCCCGGCCTCAAGGACGGGCGACCCGCGCCCCGTTTGCCGCGGGACGCGGCGGAGCGGCTGTACCGGCCGTCCGACAGGCTGGACGGGGCGGCCGTCCGCGAGGCGGCGGCCGGATTCGCCCCGGATTCGGAGCGGATGACGGAGGCCCCCGGCATGTCCGGCGCGGACGGGCCGGCTGACGGCGGCGCCGCGCGCCGTCCGTTTCCCGAGCTGTCCTGGATCGGCCAGCTGCACGGCACCTACATCCTCGCCCAGGGAGAGGACGGGTTGTACCTGATCGACCAGCATGCGGCCCACGAGCGGATCAACTACGAATACTATCTGCGCAAGTTCGCCGAACCGCCGAAGCTGAGCCAGGCGCTGCTCGTGCCGATCACGCTCGAGTTCACGCCCGGCGAGGCGGAGATCGTCCGCACCCGGCTCGACGCGTTCGCCGCGGCCGGGGTGGAGCTCGAGCCGTTCGGCCCGAACGCGTTCCTCGTCCGCGCCTGTCCCGAATGGCTGCCGCCGGGCCGCGAGCGGGAGATCATCGAGGAGATGGCCGAGTGGATCCTCGCCGAGAAGAAGGCGATCGACATCGGCAAGCTGCGGGAGAAGGCGGCGATGATGACCGCCTGCAAGGCGTCGATCCGGGCGAACGACCGGATGACCCGCGAGGAGGGCGAGGCCCTCATCGCCCGTCTGGCCGCCTGTGAACAGCCGTACACCTGCCCGCACGGAAGGCCGATCGTCGTCCACATCCCGACCTACCAGCTCGAGAAAATGTTCAAGCGGGTGATGTGACGCCATGATCGTGACGACCGGCATGAAGCCGACGGAGGAGGAGACGGCGCTCGCGAAGGCGCTGGCCGCCGAGCTGGGCGGCCGGTTCGTGCCGCGGAACCGCCAGACGCTCTCCGCGATCCGCAGACGGCACCAGGACGACCGGGTGCTCGTCACCGGTCCGGACGGACTCCGGCTGCATGCGGACGACGGCGGGCTGCCGCTGCGCTACCATCCGGGCATGGGGCTCGTCCGCGCCAGGCGGCTGCGCGACGGCGGCACCGATCCGCTCGTCGAAATCAGCGGCGCGCGGCCGGGAGACAGCGTCCTGGACTGCACCGCCGGACTGGCGGGGGACGCGTTCGTGTTCGCCTGGACCGTCGGGCCGTCCGGCCGCGTCGTCGCGCTCGAGAGCGAGGCGGTGTTGTACGTGATCGTCCGCGAAGGCCTCCGCACCTACGACACGGGACTGGCCGATCTCAACGCCGCCCTGCGCCGGATCGAGCTGATCCGGACCGATCACCTCGACTATCTGCGTTCCCTTCCGGACGACAGCTTCGACATCGTCTATTTCGATCCGATGTTCCGCATTCCGGTGCTCGAATCGTCTTCCATGCTGCCGCTCAGGGGCATCGCCAATCCGGCGCCGCTCTCGCCGGAGGCCGTGCGCGAGGCGATGCGCGTCGCGCGCCGCACCGTCATGATGAAGGAGAACCGGGAGAGCGGCGAATTCGAGCGCCTCGGCTTTACCCGCGTCACCGCGAAAAATCCGTCCGCCGTCGCCTACGGAGTGATTCACGTTGAACGTCCGTGACCCCCGCACGGGAAAGGTGCGGCTGCTCGTCCTCGTCGGCCCGACGGCGGTCGGCAAGACGCGTTACAGCATCGAGATCGCGCGCCGGTGGAACGCGGAGATCATCTCGGGTGACTCGATGCAGGTGTACTGCGGCATGGACATCGGCACCGCCAAGATCCGCCCCGAAGAAACGAGCGGCATTCCGCACCATCTGATCGACATCCGCGATCCGGAGGAGCCGTTCGCCGCCGGCGAGTTCCAGCAGCTGGCCCGGGGGCTCATCGGCGAAATCGCCGCGCGCGGCCGGCTCCCGTTCATCGTCGGCGGCACGGGGCTGTACATCGAGTCGCTGCTGTACGGGTTCGATTTTCCCGAGGCTCCCGCGGACAACCGGATTCGGGCCGAGCTGCAGCGGTTTGCGGAGCAGCACGGCGCCGAGGCGCTCCACGAGCGGCTCCGCGAGGTCGACCCCGCATCCGCGGCGCGCCTCCATCCGAACGACGTGAAGCGCGTCGTCCGCGCCCTCGAGATCGCGATCGGAACCGGAGAGGCGATGTCGGCGAAAATCTCCGGGTTCCGCGAGCCCCGCGAATCGCCGTACGACTTCTGCCTGATCGGGTTGACGATGGACCGGAACATTCTGTATGATCGCATCGACAGGCGCGTCGACGCGATGATCGAGGCGGGCCTTGTCGACGAGGTGCGGAGGCTGCTCGCCCGCGGCGTGCCGCCGGAGGCGACCGCGATGCAGGCGATCGGTTACAAGGAGATCGTGCCGCACCTCACCGAAGGACTGCCGCTCGTGGAGTGCATCGAACGGCTGAAGCGGAATACGCGGCGATACGCGAAGCGACAATTGTCCTGGTTCAGGCGGATGAACGGGATCAAATGGGTGGATGTGACGGACGAAGGAAATTTTATCGCCCATCTGGAAGCCATTCATGCTATAATAGCAGGGAAATTCAAGGATGAGGCGGAATAAGATGAGTATCCAATCTTTTCGACGGGGGTAACGGCCCATGAGCAAATCCATCAACATTCAGGACACGTTCCTCAACCATCTTCGCAAGGACAGCGTTCCCGTGACGGTCTACCTCACGAACGGCTTCCAGATCCGGGGCGTCGTCCGGGCATTCGACAACTTCACGATCGTGATCGAGAGCGACGGCCGTCAGCAAATGATCTACAAGCATGCGATCTCGACCTTTACCCCGCAGCGCAGCGTGTCCCTCGTTCCGGATCCGAATCCGGAATCCTGAACGCAGGCGAAACTTTTCAACCTTGCGCATCGTCAATTGAAATAACGGATCGACAAGGAGCAACCCGCCCCTTCGAGCCGCGGCGGAGCGCAGCAGGCGCCCGGGCGGCCGGCCGTGGGTTGTTCTTTTGTTTCCGGAGAAAATAGAGAGACAGGCGATACGGAGGAGGAGGGGAGTCTGCTGTGGCGGCGGATCGTAAACCGAAGCGTCCGTCCGCGTTCGGCGCGCAAGGCAAGGCGCGCCGAGCGCGCAAAAGAAGTCGCGGGGGCTGGCTCGGCTGGATGCTGGCCGGCGGGACCCTCATGGTTGTCTGCGCGGTGGTCGGCTATCTCCTGATCATGCTGAACGGCGAGCGGATCCTCGCGGCGAACCGGAACGCGTTCGTCTTCGCCGAGACGACGATCATCTACGACAAGGACGGCCGTGAGGCGGCCGCGCTGGCGACGGTCGAAAACCGGGAGTACGTGGCATTCAAGGATATACCGGAGATGGTCTACCGCGCGTTCATCGCGGTGGAGGACAAGCGGTTCTACGAGCATGAAGGCGTCGACTTCTGGGCGATCGGCCGCGCGCTCGTGAAGGACATCCTGGCGCGGAGGATGGTGGAAGGCGGGAGCACGATCACGCAGCAGCTCGCGAAGAACATGTTCCTCAGCCACGAGAAAACCTTTTTCCGCAAGGCCACGGAAGCTTCCATCGCGCTGGCGCTCGAGAACAACCTGTCCAAGGACCAGATTCTGGAGCTGTACCTGAACCGGATCTATTTCGGCAGGGGCGCGCACGGCATTCTCGCGGCTTCGAAGCTCTATTTCGGCAAAAACGACCTGAACGATCTCGAGATCTGGGAGATCGCGATGCTGGCCGGCATTCCGAAGGCGCCGAACGTCTACAATCCGGTCAGCAACCTCGACCGGGCGCTCGAGCGGATGGCGGTCGTGCTCTCGCTGATGCGGGAGCAGGGGCTCATCACGGCGGAGCAGGCGGAGGAGGCGAAGCGGAAGGCGGCCGAATACGAGCCGCCGGAGGGCGCGTACGCGGGAGCGGCGGCGGCGCGCTATCCGGCGTTCGTGGACTACGTCACCGGCGAGGCGGAACGGGTGACCGGCCTGACGGAGGAGGAGCTGCGCGTCGGCGGATACCGGATCTACACGACGCTCAACACGAACGCGCAGCGGATCGTCGAGCGGGCGTTCGCCGATCCGGCCAATTTCGAGGAAAGTCCGGACGACCGGATCGTCCAGGGCGCGATGGTGATCATCGACCACCGGACCGGCGAGATCGAGGCGATGGCCGGCGGGCGCGAGTACCAGAACAAGGGGTTGAACCGCGCGGTGCAGCCGCGCCAGCCCGGCTCGGCGTTCAAGCCGATCGCGGTGTACGGGCCGGCGCTCGAGACGGGTGACTGGTTCCCCTGGTCCGTCCTGAAGGACGAAAAGCGCTGCTACGGCGATTATTGCCCGACCAATCCGGGCGGCAAATACGCGGGCTCGATCACGATGCGCCAGGCGCTCAAGGAATCGCGCAACGCCTCGACGGTCTGGCTGCTGAACGAAATCGGCTTGGACCGAGGCATCGAATTCGCGAAGCGGCTCGGCATCGAGCTGGATGCGCAGGACCGCAACCTGGCGATCGCCCTCGGGGGCCTCACGCGCGGGGTGACGCCGCTCGAAATGGCGACCGCGTACAGCGTGTTCGCCAGCGGCGGCCTCTCGGTCGATCCGCACGCGATCGTGCGCATCGAGGACCGGGACGGCAAGGTCATCTACCGGTACAAGGCGCCGGAGGAGAAGCGGCTCATCAAGGCGGAGACGGCCTGGTACATGACGGAAATGCTTCAGGCGGTGCTCGAAAGCGGCGGCACGGGCACGAAGGCGCGGATCAACCGTCCGGTCGCGGGCAAGACCGGCACGACCGAGCACGGCATTCCGGGATTCAAATCCAGCGGCAACCGCGACGTCTGGTTCGTCGGTTACACGCCGGAATGGACGGCCGCCGTCTGGATGGGCTACGACCGGACGGACGAGCGGCACGTGCTGAAGCGCGGCAGCTCGATGGCGGCGGCGCTGTTCGCGAAGGTGATGGGAGAAGCGTTGAAGGATGTGCCGGTCACGTCCTTCGTGAAGCCGGAGGGCGTAAAGACGGTCACCAAGCCGCCGACCGTGGGCGGGTTCTCCGTCGTCTGGAGCGAGGCGGAGCTCGGCGTCCGGCTGTCCTGGTCGCGGCAGCAGGGGGATCTCCTATACCGCGTCTACCGGAAGGCGGAAGGCGAGGACGCGTTCGAGCTGATCACGGTTACGGAGTCCGTGACGGCGCTCGACTTCGCGGTGGAACCGGGCGTCGCGTACGAATATTACGTGACCGCCTATGACAAGAAGCACGCGATCGAGGGCGATCCGTCGACGGTGCGCGGCGTCCGGGTGCCGGAGACGGCCGGCATCGAGCCCGAACCGCCGGACGGCCCGACGGACGACGGACCCGACGGCGAAAACGGCTTCGAATGGCCGCTGCCCGGCGACCTGTTCGATCCCGGTGAAGAGGCGGAGGACGGCGGGCAGGACGACGGCGGAACGGACGGCGGGACGAACGGCGGTGCGAACGGCGGGACGAACGGCGGTGCGAACGGCGGCACGGACGGCGGAACGGATGACGGCGTGAACGGAGGCTGGAACGGAACAACGGAAGGCGGCGAGGGCGGCGGACAGCCTGACGGCGCCGTTCCGGGCGCCGGCGGCGACGGCGCTGCTCCCGGCGGCGGTACCGGGGAGCAGCCGCCCTGGCCCGGAACCGGCAGGTTCGAGGGCGACGGAACGGCGGAACCGGTGCCCGCGGGCGTCGCGCCGGCCGGCTGACGCTCCGCCCGGCGGGCCGCACGTGTGCGGGCGGCACGTTCCGGCCGCATCGGCAGCGCGGCGCCGCCGGACCGGATCCATGACGATGGTGGATTGTTTCGCGGTGAACTGGTGATGAGCGGACAGTTGTGGTAATCTTTTTTCATACGGAGTTTCATTACCATGCGGAAAGGTATCGTGCCATGAAACGGAAATTTTCGGATCGGGCCAACTGGAGACGCATCCTGCGAAGAAGCTACAGCTGTCTGGCGTTGGACGGGGACGATTACCGCGGCCTGGTCACGTTCTACCGGATTCACGAGCTGCGCGAACCGCTCTGGAAGGAATACAACGGACGGAGGCTCTGCCTCGCGAACAAGGGCTATCTGTGGATGCAGCATTTTCCGAAGGGCGAGCACTTCGTCGTCACGACGATGTTCGACGACAAGGGCAGGGTCGTGCAATGGTACATCGACATCTGCAAGAACCAGGGCATGACCGACCAGAAGGTGCCCTGGTTTGACGATCTGTACCTGGACATCGTCGTGCTGCCGACGGGCGAAGTGTATCTGCTCGACGAAGACGAACTGGAAGAAGCGGTGAAGAAGGGCGAAATCTCGAAGCGCGACGCGGAAATGGCGCGCCGGACCGCCGAACGGCTGCTCTCGATGATCCGGAACGGCCGGTTCCGCTATTTCACGCTCAGCCTGAGGCACCGCAAGCAGCTCGCGGAACGGGCCGTCGGGAAAGATCCGAAGTGAGGCCGGCGGGCGTCCCGGCCGCGCGCGTGCGGAAGCGCCGCATGCTGTGCGGAAGCGCCGCATGCGGCCGGCGGTCAGGCTCGCCAGAGCCGCGCTGGTCGCCGCTTTGGCTGCCGCGTTGGCCTGCGCGGCCTGGGTCGCGTGGGTGCTCTGGAAGATCGAATCGTTCCGGCCGGAGCCGGAGCTTGCCGTTTACGACGCCGGCATCGTGCTCGGGGCCGCCCTTTGGGACGGCGAGCCGAGCCCGGGGCTCAGGGAACGGCTGGACAAGGCGCTTGAGCTGTACAGGGAAGGCCGCTTCCGCGTGTTGATCCTGACCGGCGGCTACGACCATCCCGGATCAAGGCTCTCGGAAGCCGAAGGGATGCGGCATTACCTGGCCGCGCGCGGCGTGCCGGAGGACCGGATGCTGCTCGAGAACGAGGCGCGGAGCACCTACGAGAATCTGCTGTTCAGCCGCGGAATCATGGAACGGGAGGGCCTGCGCACGGCGCTCATCGTGACGCACGACTTTCACGCGGCGCGGGCGCGGGACGTGGCGCTCCGGCTCGGCTACGACCGGCCGGGATTCGCCACGGCGGAATCGAAGGTGCTGCCCGCGTCGCAGAAGCACGCCCGCGAAGTGCTGGCCTGGACGAAATGGAAACTGGACAGCCTGCTCCTGCGCTTCGGGCTGCAGATCCCCGACCGCCCCGGTCTGTAGGCGCGTCCGGACCGTCCGAATCTGCTAATATCCCGCCGTGCTGGCGAATAAGATGGATCATGCATCAGGCGGACCGTAGACGTCGTCCGGATCACACACGGAAGAAGGATGGGATGGGGCAGATGAGCGGACGCGCTATAGCGGCGGGCGGTACGGGCGCTCCGAGGCCTTCGCGGCAAATCAGCATCGTCCTCCGGCCCGCCGACCAGGCCGCGCCGCCGGCCGAACCGCCGGCCCGCGAACCTGTGAGGGGACCGGCGGATCCGGGTTCGCCCTTCGCCGAAATCCAGCGCGAGCTGGACGCGATGGTCGGCCTGGAGAAGGTGAAGGCGCTCATTTACGAGATCTACGCGCTGCTCCACATTTCCGGCCTTCGGTCGGCGGCGGGGCTGGCGGTCGGCCCGCAGGTGTACCACATGATTTTCAGCGGCAACCCGGGCACGGGCAAGACGACGGTCGCGCGCATCGTCGCGAAGCTGTTCCAGAAGATGGGCGTGCTGCCGAAGGGGCACCTGATCGAGGTGGAGCGCGCCGATCTCGTCGGCGAATACATCGGGCATACGGCGCAGAAGACCCGGGAGATGGTGCGCAAGGCGCTCGGCGGCGTCCTGTTCGTGGACGAGGCGTACAGCCTCGCGCGCGGAGGCGAGAAGGATTTCGGCAAGGAAGCGATCGACACGCTGGTCAAGGCGATGGAGGACTACAAGAACCAGTTCGTGCTCATCCTCGCCGGTTACCCGAACGAGATCGACATGTTCCTGCTCTCCAATCCCGGACTGCCTTCGCGCTTCCCGATCCGGATCGATTTTCCGGATTACACGGTGGATCAGCTCGTCCGGATCGCCGAGCTGATGGCGAAGGAGCGGGATTACGAGCTGCAGCCGCAGGCGATCGAGAAGCTGCGCCAGCATCTTGCCGAGCGGAAGCGGAATTCGCTGCTTCCGTTCAGCAACGCGCGGTACGTGCGGAACACGATCGAGAAGGCGATCCGCCACCAGGCGGTGCGGCTGCTCAACCTGTACGGCACCGGCCAGCCCGGCCGGCAGGAGCTGATGACGATCCGGGCGGAGGATCTGCGCTGGGACGCGGAGGACGCATGATACCCGCGCGCGGCCGGTACGGAGAGCATCCTATGGGGAGCATCGGAGGAGCGTGGGCGGCATGACGACACTGCACGAGACGACGGCGTCCGTCCGCGAGCGGGCGATTCTGGTCAGCCTGGTCACGGACGCGATGAAGCGCGCCGGCGTCGACCCGGATTATTCGCTGCGCGAGCTCGTCGCGCTGGCCGAGACGGCCGGCGTCGAGGTGCTCACGGCGGTGACGCAGCACCGGGAAGCGCCGGATCCGAAGTATTTCATCGGCAAGGGGAAGGTGGAGGAGCTGCGCGCGGTCGGGCAGGAGCTCGGCGCGACGATGGCGATCTTCGACCAGGAGCTGTCCGGCGCGCAGGTGCGCAACCTGGAGGAAGGGCTGGATCTCAAGATCATCGACCGGACGCAGCTCATTCTGGACATTTTCGCGCAGCGGGCCAGAACGCGGGAAGGCATCATCCAGGTCGAGCTCGCCCAGCTCAGCTATCTGCTGCCGCGCCTGTCGGGGCACGGCAGGAACCTGTCACGGCTCGGCGGCGGCATCGGCACGCGCGGTCCGGGCGAGACGAAGCTGGAGACGGACCGGCGCCACATCCGCGAGCGGATCGCGGATCTGAAGCGGCAGCTCGCCGAAGTGATGCGCCATCGCGGCGTGCAGCGGGAGCGGCGGCGCAAGACGGGAGTCACGCAGGTCGCGCTCGTCGGATACACGAACGCCGGCAAGTCGACGCTGCTCCGCGAGCTGACGAACGCGGACGTATACGTCGAGAATCAGCTGTTCGCGACGCTGGATCCGACGTCCCGCGCCTGGACCCTGCCGGACGGCACGCAGGTCGTCCTGACAGATACGGTCGGTTTCATCCAGAACCTGCCGCACGAGCTCGTTGCCGCTTTCCGTTCGACGCTCGAGGAGGCGGCGGAGGCGGATCTCATCCTCCATGTGGTGGACAGCTCGTCGCCGTACCGGGAAGAACAGATGGCGGTCGTCGACCGGATCCTGACCGAGCTCGGCGCGGGGGACAAGCCCAGGATCGTGCTGTACAACAAAATCGATCTGTGCCCGGAAGAAGAGCGGCCATTGCTCAGGCGGGACGACGACGCGCTGCTCGTCTGCGCGTTTTCGCCGGAGGACCGGGCGGCGATCGGCCGCGCCGTGCAGGACAAGCTGTCCGGGGAGATCCGCGTGTTCGCGATTCCCTGCGCCCGGGGGGATCTGATCGCGCTGGCCCACCGGATGGGCGAGGTCGTCGACCGGTCGCCCGCGGATGGCGGCGAGACGATGCGGATCGCGGTACGGCTGAACCGGCGCGAATACGAAACGAACGGCTACAAGCTGAAGCCCTATGCGCTGCACGACGGAGCCGGATCCGCGTGACGGGTCCGGCCCTTCGTTTGTCCGGTTTTCCCGCACCGCGCCCCGCACGTTTTTCGTGTTTGATTCGCCGAACCGGAATGTGTTTTAATGGGACACGGCGGGCAACCGCCGCCGGCATTCGGCAAACCAGAAGATGACGGGAAGGAATCCGGAATGATTCACGGCATCAGCAAGGAATGGCTCGCATTGGCGGAAAAGGTGGAGGAGCGGATCGCTTCGCGGCTGCGCGAGGCGGACCGGATCGCGGAACGGAACCAGTGGAAGGTGATCCGCGCCTTCCAGCGCCACCGGGTGAGCGATTTCCATCTGAACGGTTCGACCGGTTACGGTTACCATGACAGCGGCCGCGAAATCCTCGAGCGGATCTACGCCGACGTGTTCGGCGCGGAGGCGGCGCTCGTGCGGCCGCATTTCGCTTCCGGCACGCATGCGATCTGCTGCGCGCTGTTCGGCGTGCTCAGGCCCGGTGACGAGCTGCTCTACATCACCGGCAGGCCGTACGATACCCTGCACAACGTGATCGGCGAGCCCGGAGACGGCAAGGGGTCGCTGCGCGATTTCGGCATCGGATACCGGGAAGTGCCGCTGCTTCCGGACGGCGGCGTCGATTGGGAGGCCGTTCGGGCCGCGATCGGCGAGCGGACGCGCGTCGTCGCGATCCAGCGATCGCGCGGCTACGACTGGCGCGCGTCGTTCACCGTCTCCGAGATCGGCGAAATGGTGCGCCGGGTGAAGGCGGTCAAGCCCGATTGCGTCGTGTTCGTCGACAACTGCTACGGCGAATTCACCGAGGAGACGGAGCCGACCGAAGCCGGCGCCGATCTGATGGCCGGATCGCTGATCAAAAATCCCGGCGGCGGATTGGCGCTGTCCGGCGGATACGTCTGCGGCCGCGCGGATCTCGTGGAGAAGGCGGCCGGCAGGCTCACCGCGCCCGGGATCGGCGGAGAAGTCGGCGCGACCTTCGGGATGCAGCGCTGGATGTTCCAGGGCTTTTTCCTCGCGCCGCACATGGTGGGCCAGGCGGTGAAGGGGAGCATCTTCGCCGCCGCGATGCTCGAGGAACTGGGCTTCGAGACGAAGCCGCGCTGGAACGAGCCGAGAACCGATCTGATCCAGGCCATCCGGTTCGATTCGGCCGAGGCGCTCATCGCCTTCGTCCAGGGCATCCAGCAGGCGGCGGCCGTCGACGCGCACGCTTTGCCGGAGCCCGGCGACATGCCGGGTTACGATCATCCGGTCATCATGGCGGCCGGCGCGTTCGTGCAGGGCGGCAGCCTGGAACTGTCGGCCGACGCGCCGATCCGGGAGCCGTACATCGCGTATGTGCAGGGCGGCCTCACGTACGCGCATGCCAAACTTGGGATATTGGCAGCCTTGACACGGCTTGCCGAACGGTCTAACATTGTAATTAAACCTAACATGTCTTGACACGTTTTGTTGTGTCCGCAAGACCAAACCATATTCGAAACGGGAAGGTTGATGCGTCATGGGTGACGAGATCCGCCGAAACATGGCGCTCTTTCCGATCGGCATCGTCATGAAACTGACGGATTTGACCGCGCGCCAGATCCGTTACTACGAGCAGCACGGTCTGATCTGCCCGGCCCGCACCCAGGGAAACCAGCGGCTGTTCTCGTTCAACGATGTCGAGCGGCTGCTCGAGATCAAGGCCCTGATCGAAAAGGGCGTCAACATTGCCGGTATCAAGCAGGTCTTGAATCCGGTTTCAAAGGATTCGGAGGAAGCGACGGTCATCACGCCGCAGACCGAAAGCAAGCGCCGCGAGCTGACGGACATGCAGCTCCACCGGTTGCTGAAGCAGCAACTGCTCGAGCGCCGTCCCGGCAAGACTTCGCTCATCCAGGGGCAGCTGTCCAGGTTCTACAACAACAGACCCTGATTTTTGCAAGGAGAGGATAGGATGGGTTATACCAAGGAGGACATCCTGCGCATCGCGCGGGAGCAGAACGTCCGGTTCATCCGGCTGCAATTCACGGATCTGCTCGGGACGATCAAGAATGTGGAGATTCCGTTGAGCCAGCTCGAGAAGGCGCTCGACAACAAGATGATGTTCGACGGTTCCTCGATCGAAGGCTACGTCCGGATCGAGGAATCCGACATGTATCTGTATCCCGATCTCAATTCGTGGGTCATCTTCCCGTGGGTGACGGAAGACAGGGTCGCGCGGCTGATCTGCGACGTCTACATGCCGGACGGCACGCCGTTCGCGGGTGACCCGCGCGGCATCCTGAAGCGGGTGCTGAAGGAAGCGGAGGAGCTCGGCTTCTCGACGATGAACGTCGGTCCGGAGCCGGAATTTTTCCTGTTCAAGACCGACGAGCGCGGCAATCCGACGAACGAGGTGAACGACCAGGGCGGCTATTTCGACCTGGCGCCGACCGATCTCGGCGAGAACTGCCGCCGGGAGATCGTGCTCACGCTCGAGGAGATGGGCTTCGAGATCGAGGCGTCGCACCACGAGGTCGCGCCCGGCCAGCACGAGATCGACTTCAAATATTCCGACGCGGTGACGGCCGCCGACCGGATCCAGACGTTCAAGCTCGTTGTCAAGACGGTCGCCCGGCAGCACGGCCTGCACGCGACGTTCATGCCGAAACCGCTGTACGGCGTGAACGGATCGGGCATGCACTGCCACGTCTCGCTGTTCCGCGGCAACGAGAACGCGTTCTATGACCCGGACGACCCGCTCGGCCTGAGCGAGGTCGCGCGCTGGTTCATGGCCGGTGTGCTGCATCACGCCAGGGGGTTCGCGGCAATCACGAACCCGACGGTCAACTCCTACAAGCGGCTCGTTCCCGGCTACGAAGCGCCGAACTACGTCGCCTGGTCGGCGAGCAATCGCAGCCCGATGGTGCGCATTCCGGCGTCGCGGGGCCTCAGCACGCGGATCGAGATTCGCAGCCCGGACCCGGCGGCCAACCCGTACCTTGCGCTCGCGGTCATCCTCAAAGCCGGTCTTGACGGCATCAAGAAACGGATGAAGCTGCCGGCGCCGGTAAACCGGAACATCTACGTGATGACGGAGGAAGAGCGGATCGAGGAAGGCATCCAGATGCTGCCCACGAGCCTGCGCGAGGCGTTGGACGAGCTGCTCCGCGACGAGGTCATCTGCGAGGCGCTGGGCGATCACGCACTGTCCCATTTCTACGAGCTGAAGGAAATCGAATGGGACATGTACCGGATGCAGGTTCACCAGTGGGAGCGCGATCAATATCTGACGATGTATTGATCCTTATACGCAAGATTTTTATACGCATGATTTTTCGCTTCGGGGTTTCCGGTGACATGACGGTTCTCACCGGGCCTCATTTTTTTTGAACGAAGTCATATTGCCGGCAGCCCTCCCGATGTCCAAAAAAACAGCCCTCCGCCTTCGGCGTCAGGCCGATGGCGGGGGGCTTGTCGGTGGTGATCAGATGATCCGGTTTAACGGATGGCGCGGAACAGGCCGATGACCTTCCCGAGAATCGTGACGTGCTTCAGCCGGAGCGGCTCCATCGTCGGGTTCTCGGGTTGCAGCCGGATATGATCGCGTTCCTTGAAGAACCGCTTCACGGTCGCTTCGTTGTCCTCCGTCATCGCGACGACGATGTCGCCGTTCTGCGCCGTCTGCTGCTGGCGCACGATGACATAGTCGCCGTCATGGATGCCGGCCTCGATCATGCTGTCCCCCTTGACCGTGAGCATGAACACTTCATGGTCGCCGGTGAAATGGGCGGGAAGCGGAAAGTATTCCTCGATGTTCTCCGTCGCCGTGATCGGCACGCCGGCCGTCACCTTGCCGACGACCGGGACGCGGGTGACCGCGAGCGGATATGGCGAATCTTCGTGGTCGTGATCGAGGACTTCGATCGCGCGCGGCTTGGTCGGATCGCGGCGAATGAGCCCCTTCTTCTCCAGCCGATCCAGATGGCCGTGGACGGTCGAACTGGAAGCAAGCCCTACGGCTTCGCCGATCTCCCGGACGGAGGGCGGATAGCCCTTCTCCCGTACTTCCTTCTTGATGAATTCCAGTATGGCTTGCTGACGGTTGGAAATTCTGGACACGGCATTCACTCCATCGATCGGTATCGTTGCTCCAAATTATAACACAGAAACGACGGCAGCACAAACATTCGTTCCCGAAAACACAGGTTCGCATGTGTAGGAACCGCGGCGGAAGACGGGAACGGAAGTTCGCGGAACAAACGCTCGAAAAATCGTTGACGGCAAACAGGTGTTCGTGTTAAGATGGAAGCGCGAAACGAGAACGGATGTTTGGGGTGTCGGCCATGATGTACGTGAGCGAATGCCGGGGATACCGATCCATCCTTGAACGCCGTCCGGTAGCCGGCAAGCGGAAGCCCGCGCGGTACGGGGACGTCTTCGCGATCATGCGGTATGCCGCGGCCGTGCTGATCCTTGTGCTGGTCGGCGCCGGGTTCATGACCGTGGGCACCGGCGCGACGGGACGGGAACCCGCCGCACCGTCTCCGTCGGAATCCGTCGTCATCGTGTCGGCCGGCGAGACGCTCTGGGAGATTGCCGCGGCGCACAAGGCGGAGGGCATGGACACGCGCCGCGCGGTGTACGAGATCCGGAAGCGCAACGGTCTCGAAGGAAGCGCGCTCCGGGCGGGACAACGGCTCATTATTCCCGATTGGTCGGACCGTTGAACCGCCGCTTCGGCATGCCGGGGTCGTCCGGCAATCCGGCCAGTCGGGCCATCGCATACATGGCGCATTTCCGGCCATCCGGTCATTCCGGATGGCCTTTTCGCGCGGCGGCGGCACCTTCCGCTTGACAACGGTCGGGCCGGGATGTCAAAGTAAGGGTTGGCATGCCGGGCGGATGAAGCCGGCATGGCGACCAGGCGGCACGGAAGGAGGAGCCGGCATGTCCCGATCCTGGGAACGGAAAGTCCGCAAGAACATGGAACAGTTGAACAAGCGGAGGAAGAAGGCCGGGCTTCAGGCCATCGCCTCCCCGGGTGCGGCGACGGACCGCTACCGGGGGCGCAGCATCATCCTGCCGCTGTTTCTGCTTCTGTTCATCGGCTTCTATGTCTATACGATGACGTGGACCCCGGTCGACCCCGACGGTCCGGCCCCGTTCGAGACGCCGATCTTCTGGCTGACGGTCGCCGGTTACCTGGCGCTCGCGGCGCTGTTCTGGTTCAGGCGGCCCTATCTGCTGGTCGGAAAGGATTATGTCGGCACGCGCAAGTTCACGGGACCGAAGACGCTGACGGCCGACGCGATCAAATCGATCACCGTCCTGCGTCCGGGATACATCGTCATCGAGCCGAAGAAGGGCGGCAACTGGGTGTTCTCGCGCATGCTGAACCGGTATCCGATCGACGAAATGGCGGACCGGCTGCGAAAGTTTGCGCAGGACAACCGGATCCCCTTTTATGAAGAGACAAAAAAGAAATGACGGGAGCGAAACCGGATGGCCAAACAAGCGGTGCTGTTCGATCTTGACGACACGCTGCTCTGGGACGAGCGCAGCGTGAAGGAGGCGTTCGGGGCGGTGTGCCGGTACGCGGGGGAGCGGACCGGCGCCGATCCGGAAGCGCTGGAAGCGGCGGTGCGCCGCGAGGCGCGCGCGCTTTATGAATCGTACGAAACGTATCCGTTCACGCAGCGGATCGGCATCAACCCGTTCGAAGGGCTGTGGGCGGAGTTCCGCGAGGGGGAGCAGGAGGAGTTCCGCAAACTCCGAGCGCTTGCGCCGGCATACCGCCGTGAATCCTGGATCCGCGGCCTCCGGGCGATCGGCGTCGACGACGAGGCGCTCGGCGCGGAATTGGCCGAGCGGTTCCCGGCGGAGCGCCGGGCGCGGCCGCTCGTGTATGACGAGACGTTCGAGGTGCTGGACCGGCTGCGCGGCCGCTACCGGCTGCTGCTCCTGACGAACGGCTCGCCCGACCTGCAACGCGAGAAGCTTGCGGGCGTGCCGAAGCTCGCGCCGTATTTCGACCACATCGTCATTTCGGGCGAGTTCGGCGAAGGCAAGCCGGCGGTGTCGATCTTCCGCCACGCGCTGTCGCTGCTCGGCGTCGGGCCGGAAGACGCCGTCATGGTCGGCGACAAGCTGACGACCGACATCCTCGGCGCGAACCGGACCGGCATCGACTCGATCTGGATCAACCGGCACGGCCTTGAACGTTCGGGCGAGATCGTGCCGTCCTACGAGATCCGCTCGCTCCGGGAGCTCCCGTCGCTGCTCGAGCGGCTCTAGACAACGATGGAAGCCTTCCGCATCGCGCCGGAGACGGCCCGAAGCGGAAGGCTTCACGGTTTTGCGGCGAATTCAGGCCTTCTGGAATTCCGGATCTTCGTACGGATGGGCGACCCAGCCCGAAGGTTCGATGAACAGCCGGACCGCGACGACACGGCGGAGGTCCGTCAGCGTGAAGAAATGCGGATTGCCTTCGGGAACGGAGATGACATCGCCCGCGTTCAGTTTGACGTCAAAATAACCGGTTTCGGGTTTTCCCTTGATGACGAAGATGCCTTCTCCCGCCACGATCGCGCGGACTTCGTCCTCCGTGTGCGTATGCACCTGCTCGAACTTCTTCAGCAATTCTTCCAGGTTCGGCGTCGCGTCGGACAGGGCGACGACGTCCCACGTCTGATAGCCGCGGCGGCCGGCAAGATCGCGAATCTCCGCGTCGTACGCCCGGAGAATCTCGTTCTTCTCCTCGTCGCTCAGCACGTATTTGTCCCGCAGATGCCCGGGCAGCTTGGACGTGTCCCAATGCTCGTAGAGCACGCCCTGCCCGTTCAGGAATTCGCGCACGTTCTCCTCGCCGGTGATCCTCTCGCCAGTGTTGCGGATGCGAATCTCGGCCATCTTAATCCCTCATTTCCAATAGGATTTATCAACGATTGATTCGATTATACACCATCTCCGCCCGATTGTCGATGGGACCAACGCAATGATCCACCATCTTTGATGCCGTGACGGCGGCACGAAGCCGGCGGGAGCGAAAACGCCCGGCGCCGGTCGGACCCGGGCTTTTCATGCGGTTTTCATTCTGTTAGAATAAAGGTTAACTTTTTTTGGCGGAAGGTGTGCCCATGTCGAAACCGACCCTTCAGGAAGCGATGAAGCATCGCATTCTCATACTGGACGGCGCGATGGGTACGATGATCCAGCAGTCGAACCTGACGGCGGCCGATTTCGGCGGGGAAGCGCTCGAGGGCTGCAACGAGATGCTCGTCCTGACCCGCCCGGACGTGATCCGCGGCATCCACGAGGCGTACCTGGAGGCCGGCGCGGACATCATCGAGACGAACACGTTCGGCGCGACGAGCGTCGTGCTCGCCGAATACGGCATTGCCGACAGGGCGCGCGAGATCAACCTCGCGGCTGCCCGGCTGGCGGTGGAAGCGGCCGCGAAGCATTCGACGCCGGACAAGCCGCGCTATGTCGCCGGCTCGATGGGTCCGACGACGAAGACGCTGTCCGTCACCGGCGGCGTCACGTTCGACGAGCTGGCCGACAGCTATTACGTCCAGGCGAAGGCGCTCATCGAAGGCGGCGTGGACGCGCTGCTGATCGAGACCTGCCAGGACGCGCTCAACGTGAAGGCGGCGGGCGTCGGCGTTCGCCGCGCGTTCGAAGAGCTCGGAAGGAAGCTGCCGGTCATGATCTCCGGCACGATCGAGCCGATGGGCACGACGCTGGCGGGACAAACGATCGAATCGTTCTATATTTCCCTCGAACATCTCGAACCGATCTCGGTCGGGCTCAACTGCGCGACCGGACCGGAATTCATGCGCGACCACATCCGCAGCCTCGCGTCGATCGCGAAGACCGCGATCAGCTGCTATCCGAACGCCGGTCTGCCCGACGAGAACGGCCATTACCATGAGACGCCCGAATCACTCGCGAAAAAGATGACGGAATTCGCGCGGGAAGGGTGGCTCAACATCGCGGGCGGCTGCTGCGGCACGACGCCGGCGCACATCCGCGCGCTCGCCGAAGCGCTCGCGCCCTTCAAGCCGCGAACGGAGACGGGCAGCCATCCGCCGGCCGTATCCGGCATCGAGACCGTGTACATCGAGCCGGAAAACCGGCCGTACCTCGTCGGCGAACGGACGAACGTGCTCGGCTCGCGCAAGTTCAAGCGGCTGATCGCGGAAGGCCGATACGAAGAGGCGGCGGAGATCGCCCGCGCCCAGGTGAAAAGCGGCGCGCACGTCATCGACGTCTGCCTGCAGGACCCGGACCGCGACGAGCTGGCCGACATGACCCGTTTCCTCGAGCAACTCGTGAAAAAGGTGAAGGTGCCGCTCGTCATCGATTCGACGGACCCCGCGGTCATCGAGGCGGCGCTCAAGTTCTCGCAGGGGAAGGCGATCATCAACTCGATCAACCTCGAGGACGGCGAGGAGAAATTCCGCCGGGTCGCGCCGCTCGCGAGAACGTTCGGCGCCGCGGTCGTCGTCGGCACGATCGACGAGCGGGGGCAGGCGATCACGCGCGAGGCGAAGCTGGAGGTGGCACGGCGGTCATATGACCTGCTCGTGAACAAATACGGCCTTCCGCCCGAGGACATCATCTTCGACCCGCTCGTCTTCCCGGTCGGCACCGGCGACGAGCAGTACATCGGCTCCGCGAGGGAGACGATCGAAGCGCTCCGGCTCATCAAGCGGGAACTGCCGCGCTGCCAAACGATCCTCGGCATCAGCAACGTCTCGTTCGGGCTGCCGCCCGCGGGCCGGGAAGTGCTGAATTCCGTTTTCCTGTACGAGTGCACGAAGGCGGGGCTCGATTTCGCGATCGTGAACACGGAGCGCCTGGAGCGGTACGCTTCGATTCCGGAGCACGAGCGCAGGCTTGCCGAAGCGCTCATCTACGACACGAACGACGAGACGCTCGCCGCATTCGTCGCCGCGTTCCGCGACAGAACCGTGGAGAAGAAGGAGAAGAAGGCCGAACACCTCACGCTCGAGGAGCGGCTCGCGAACTACGTCGTCGAAGGCTCCAAGGACGGCCTGTTCGCCGATCTGGACGAGGCGCTGAAGAAGTACGCGCCGCTCGACATCATCAACGGACCGCTCATGCGCGGCATGGAGGAAGTCGGAAGGCTCTTCAACAACAACGAGCTGATCGTCGCCGAGGTGCTGCAGAGCGCCGAAGTCATGAAGGCGTCGGTCGCGTATCTCGAGCCGCACATGGAAAAGACCGAGACGAGCGTGAAGGGCAAAATCATCCTCGCGACCGTCAAGGGCGACGTGCACGACATCGGCAAAAACCTCGTCGAGATCATCCTGTCCAACAACGGATACGAGGTCGTCAACCTCGGCATCAAGGTGCCTCCGGAAGCGATCATCGAGGCGCAGCGGCGCGAGAACGCCGACATCATCGGCCTGTCCGGCCTGCTCGTCAAATCGGCGCAGCAGATGGTGACGACGGTGCAGGATCTCAAGGCGGCCGGCATCGACACGCCGGTGCTCGTCGGCGGCGCGGCGCTCACGCGCAAGTTCACGCGAACGCGCATCGCTCCGGAATACGACGGGATCGTGTTGTACGCAAAGGACGCGATGCACGGCCTCGAGCTGGCGAACAAACTGATGGATCCCGACGGCCGGCGCCAGCTGGAGGAGGAGCACCGCGAACGGAAGGCTTCGCAGGCCGGGGCGGTGGAACGCGCACCGGAAGGGGAGGCTCCGGTGCGGATCCGCTCGAACGTGTCGCAGGATGCGCCGGTGTTCACGCCGCCGGACTTCGAGCGGCACGTGCTGCGCGACATCCCGATCGCCCAGATCGTGCCGTACATCAACATGCAGATGCTCCTCGGTCATCATCTCGGCCTGCGCGGCAACGTCGAGGAGCTGCTCGCCGCGGGGGACGAGAAGGCGGTGCGGCTGAAGGAAGCGGTCGACGCGCTGATCCGCGAGGCGGCGGAGCGGAAGATGCTCAGGCTGGACGCGATGTACCGGTTCTTCCCGGCGCAGGCGGACGGCAACGACATCCTGATCTACGATCCCTCGGGCAGCGGGGAAATCATCGAGCGGTTCACGTTCCCGCGCCAGCGGACCGAGCCGTACCTGTGCCTCGCCGATTTCCTGAAACCGTTGGAGAGCGGCGTGATGGATGTCGTCGGCTTCCTCGTCGTAACAGCCGGGCGGGGAATCCGGGAGCTGGCGGAGGAGGCGAAGGCGCGGGGCGATTATTTCCGCTCGCATGCCCTGCAGGCGCTCGCGCTCGAGACGGCGGAGGGGCTGGCGGAGCGCGTCCACCAGATCATGCGCGACGTCTGGGGCTTCCCGGATCCGCCGGAGATGACGATGAAGCAGCGGTTCGCCGCCCGTTACCAGGGCATCCGGGTGTCGTTCGGCTATCCGGCCTGCCCGAACCTGGAGGATCAGGCGAAGTTGTTCCGGCTCATGAATCCGGAGACAATAGGCGTAGAGCTGACGGAAGGGTACATGATGGAACCGGAGGCCTCGGTCAGCGCGATGGTGTTCGCGCATCCGGAAGCGCAATATTTCAACGTGGACAAATGACGGGCCATCCCCCGCACGCGGCCGTGCGGGGGATGGCCGCGATTGCGGGGCTCCGCCGGCGCCGGGCGGGGCGGCAAACGGCCTGATGTGGAAAGGAGGCGGGTCGGTTGGAACTCGTCATGCTCGGAACGGCCGCCGGAAGGCCGGCGGCGGGGCGGAACGTGTCGGCGGCGGCGCTCGTGCTGCCGCCCCAGCGGGGCACGTTCTGGCTGTTCGACTGCGGCGAAGGCACGCAGCACCAACTGCTTCGCACCGGTCTCAAGCTCGGGAAGCTGGAGGCCGTGTTCGTCACCCATCTGCACGGAGACCATCTGTTCGGGCTTCCGGGCCTGCTCGGCAGCCGCTCTTCGATGGGCTGCGAAGCGCCGCTCAAGGTGGTCGGACCGCGCGGCATACGCCAATGGCTCGAGACGACGTTCAGCGTCACGGGCTCCCACATCCACTACGAGCTCGAGATCCGCGAGATCGAGGGCGAAGGCGGGGTCGTCCACGAGGACGGCGACTTTACGGTTACGGCCGCCCCCCTGAACCACCGGATCGCCTGCTACGGCTACCGGGTCGCGGAGCGGGCGCGGCCGGGCACGCTCAACGCCGCGAAGCTCCAGGAGCTCGGCGTGCCGCCGGGACCGGTGTACGCCCGGCTCAAGGCGGGCGAGGACGTGGAGCTCGAGGACGGTCGCATCATCCGCGCCGCCGAGGTCACCGGTCCGCCCATCCCCGGGCGGGTGGTCGCCATCCTCGGCGATACGACGCCGTGCGACGCCGCGGTCCGGCTGTCGGAAGGCGCCGATCTCGTCGTGCACGAAGCGACGTTCGAGGCGTCGATGGCCGACAAGGCCGCCGAATACGGCCACAGCACGACCGAAGAGGCGGCGCGCACGGCGCGCGACGCGGGTGCCGCGCGGCTCTTGATCACGCACTTCAGCGGCCGTTACGAGGACGAGGACCTGCCGCGCCTCGAGGCGGAAGCCCGCGAAGTGTTCCCGGCTACCTGCGCCGCGCGCGACTTCCTGACGGTTCATTTGCCGCACAAGCGGCGGTCATGAGATCACGCAGGGAACGGGGCCTGCGTCATTCGCCGCGACGGCGTTGGTCCAGCGCCTCGTCCCGGATTTCGGCGCGCAGATTCTCGAGGCTTTGGCGCCGGCGCTCGTTCTTCGCCTCGATCCGGCTCCGCTCTTCGGCGCCGATCTCGTCCGCGTGCTCGTCGAGATATTCCTCCGCTTCCCGCAGGTTGCGGATCGTGTTCGTGATCATCCGCTGCAATTTGGGCACGTTGTCCTCGCGGTTGTCGGGCTTGGCCACGGCGGTCGTCACCTCCTTTTCTCCTTTTCCGTCTTCCGCCGACCGTACGGAAAGCCGTACGGACCGGCGGCCCCACGCGGATAGGATGGTCCGGCATCCGGCCGATTATGACGCGCGGGCCGCACCGGATCGCGGAAGGAAGTCCGGCGGACGGGCGTGCCGGCGCGGGGATCCGTTGCAGGGCGAACATATATTCTGTACAATGGAATAAATGCAGTCAGGCAGGGAGCGGATGCCATGAATCGCCTAACCGGCAAGGCGGACTCGCTGGAAGAATGGCTGAACGAACTCCGCAGCCGTCCCGAATTCATGCGCCATGTCACCCACTGGGAGACGATTCCGGCGCGCGAGGCGGTGTACGCGCCGCTGCCGCGAGGCCTTCATCCGAAATTGGAAGCGGCGCTCCGCGCGAAGGGCATCGACCGGCTCTATTCCCATCAGGCGTCGGCCTTCGAGGCGGTGCGGGCCGGCCGGAACATCGTGGCGGTCACGCCGACCGCCTCCGGCAAGACGCTTTGTTACAATCTGCCCGTGCTGCAGTCGCTGCTGGAAGATCCGAGCGGCCGGGCGCTGTACATGTTCCCGACGAAGGCGCTCGCCCAGGACCAGGTCGCCGAGCTGCAGCAGCTCGTGGAGCTGATGGAAGCCGACATCAAGACGCACACCTACGACGGCGACACGCCGCCGACGGTGCGCCAGGCGATCCGGAACGCGGGGCACATCGTCGTGACGAATCCGGACATGCTGCACGCCGCGATTCTGCCGCACCATACGAAGTGGGTGAGGCTGTTCGAGAACCTGCGGTTCGTCGTGCTGGACGAGCTCCACGCCTACCGCGGCGTCTTCGGCAGCCACGTCGCGAACGTCATCCGTCGGCTCAGGCGGATCTGCCGTTTCTACGGCTCGAACCCGCTCTTTCTCTGCGCGTCCGCGACGATCGCCAATCCCGGCGAACACGCGGAACGGCTGATCGGGGACAAGGTGCAGGTGATCGACAACAACGGCGCGCCGTCGGGCGAGAAGCATTTCATTTTCTACAATCCGCCCGTCGTCAATCCGCAGCTCGGCATCCGGAAGAGCAGCGTGCTCGAGACGCAGCGGATCGCCGCGATGCTGCTCCGCCAGAGCGTGCAGACGATCGTCTTCGCCCGCAGCCGCGTCCGGGTCGAGATTCTGCTGACGTATCTGCAGGATGCGATCAGGCAGCTGCCCGGAGGCAAGCAGATCCGGGGCTACCGCGGCGGCTACCTGCCGAAGCAGCGCCGCGAGATCGAGCGGGGATTGCGCAACGGCGAGATCCTCGGCGTCGTCAGCACGAACGCGCTCGAGCTCGGCATCGACATCGGCCAGCTCCGGGCGTGCGTCATCAACGGCTATCCGGGCACGATCGCGAGCACCTGGCAGCAGTCGGGCCGGGCCGGCCGGCGGCACGGCACGTCCGTGACGATCCTTGTCGCGAGCAGCAATCCGCTCGACCAGTACGTGATCCGGAATCCGGACTTCTTCTTCAACCGGCCGCCGGAGCGCGCCCTCATCCATCCCGACAACCTGCTCATCCTGATCGACCACGTGAAATGCGCGGCCTACGAGCTGCCGTTCGAGAAGGGCGAGACATTCGGCGGCGAACGGCTCGAGGACATGCTCGAATTTCTCGTCGAGGAGCAGGTGCTGCACCGCGTGAAGGACCGCTGGTACTGGATGGCGCAGTCTTTTCCGGCGAACAACATCTCGCTCCGCTCGGCGGCGCAGGAGAACTTCGTCATCATCGACATCACGAACGGCAGCCGCGTCATCGGCGAGGTCGACCGGTTCAGCGCGCCGACGCTCATCCACGAGGAAGCGATCTACATCCACGAGGGCGTCCAGTACCAGGTGGAGAAGCTCGACTACCACGAGAAAAAGGCCTACGTCCGGGAAGTGAACGTCGACTACTTCACCGACGCGAACCTGGCCGTGGAACTGAAGGTGCTCCATGTCGACCGCGAGGCCGAATCGGGCGGCATCGTGCGGCAGTTCGGGGAAGTCGCGGTGAACGCGCGGCCGACCATTTTCAAAAAAATCCGTCTCCGCACGCACGAGAACATCGGCTCGGGACCGATCCACCTGCCCGAGGAGGAACTGCATACGAGCGGCTACTGGTTCTCGTTCAGCGAGGAGACGGCGGCAAGGCTCGGGGCGAACGCGATGCAGAGCGCGCTGCTCGGCATCGCGAACGTGCTGATCCACATCGCGCCGCTCTACCTGATGTGCGATCCGCTGGACATCCGCGTCTATCCGCAGGTGAAGTCCGTGCACATGAAGCGGCCGACGATTTATTTCTACGACCGCTACCCCGGCGGCATCGGGCTCGCCGAGCGGCTATTCGAGCTGCATGATGAGCTCATCGAGGAGGCGAAGCGGCTCATCCGCGGCTGCACCTGCCTGAGCGGCTGCCCGGCCTGCGTCGGGCCGATCGAGGAAGTCGGCCTCCTCGGCAAGAGCCAGGCGCTGCAGCTGCTCGAGGAAGCGGCGGTGACGGCGCCGTGAGCAGCCTGCGCGAGCGGATGAACCGGCTGCGCGGGACGCGCGCGCCGGAAGGACTGGACGAGCCGGGCCGCGGCGGACCGGAACGGAACGAGGCCGCCGAACCGCCCGGGCCGGCCTGGACCGCGCTCGGCGTGACGCGGCTTGCGAACGACGCCGGCGAATGCCTCGTCCGCCGGGTCGTCTACCCCCTCGATTACCGGCACGGCCATCACCGGCTCGGCGAGCTCGGCGAATGCGCCGGCGCGCTGGCCGCGCTGTGCAGCGGCGGCGAAGGCGACGCGCCCGCGCCGGAGGCGGAGCGGATCCTGTTCCTCGACCTCGAGACGACCGGCCTCGGCGTCGGCGCCGGCAACGTGCCGTTCATGGCCGGCATCGCGTACTTCGAAGGGGACGGCTACGTCATCGAGCAGGCGCTGATCCGCCATCCGGCCGAAGAGCGGGCGATGCTCGAGCATCTCCGGGGGAGGCTGCGGAACCGGCCGTATCTTGCGACCTACAACGGCCGGACGTTCGACTGGCCGCTCCTCAGGAGCCGGTTCATCCTGAACGGGTTCGGGCGGGACGCCCCGGTCGAGCCGTGGCATCTCGATTTTCTCCATCCGTCGCGCAGCATCTGGCGGAACACGCTCGCGTCGCTCCGGCTGAGCCACGTCGAGGAGGAGCGGCTCGGCATCGCCCGCGGGGACGACGTGCCGGGCTCGATGGCGCCGGCGATCTATTTCCGTTATTTGAGGGACGGCGATCCGGCGCCGCTCGCGGACGTCTTCCGCCACAACGAGCTGGACATGCTTTCGCTCGCCTGCCTTTCGATCCGCTTCGGCCGGCTGCTCTCCGGCGGTCTCGGCCGCCACGTGCCGCTGCCGGAAGAGGAGGAGGAGCTCCTGCGCACCGGGCTGTGGCTCGAGCGGATGGGGCGGACCGACGAGGCGGAGGCGCTGTACGAGACGCTCGCGGGCCGGGAGACGGCGGGCGACTGGTGCCTGCTGCTGGCCGCGAGGGACAAGAAATGTGGAAATTGGCGGCGCGCTGTGCTATTGTGGCAGAGGGCGGCGCAGGCCGCCGAACGCCAGGGATGGGCGTCCGGCGAGGCCCACATCGAGCTGTCGATGTACTACGAACACCGGGCGAAGGACTACGAACTCGCGCTCCGCTACGCATCCGCCGCGCTCGAGCTGGCGACGAGGCGGGCTACCCTCGGCCGCTTCGACGCGAAGCGGCGCGCGGAGCAGGAGGCGATCCGGCGGAGGATCGAGCGCCTGGCGAAGAAGGCGGAGCGGACCCTGGCACGGGAACAGACCCTGTTCTGACGATTCATCCCGAAGAACCATCGCACACGAAAGAGGAATGGACATGCCGGAATGGCCGGAAATGGAACATGTTCGCAGACTGCTCATGGAGCGGATCGGCGGGCGCCGGATCATCGGCGTCGAGATCGCGCGCCCGCAGGCGGTCAACGCCGATCCGGACGCGTTCGAGCGCGGAACGGTCGGTGCGGTCGTCTGGTACGTCGAGCGCCGGGGCAAGCATCTCCTCTTCCATCTCGACAACGGCAAGCGGCTGCTGCTCCATCTCGCTGCGGGCGGCTCGCTGTTCGTCGGCGCCGATGACGAGAAGCCGGAACGGCCGGCGCAAATCACGATCCGCTTTTCCGAAGGAAATCTGTATTTTCTCGGGCTCCGGTTCGGCTATCTGCATCTCCTGTCGGTTCGGGAGGCGAACGAGCGGCTTCAGGAGCTCGGCCCCGACCCGATGGATCGCCGTCTGGACGCCAAGGCGTTCGCGGCGCGGTTCGCGGGCAAGCGCGGCATGCTGAAGCCCGCGCTCACCGACCAGACCGCCGTTGCGGGGATCGGCAACTGCTACGCCGACGAGATGCTCCACAAGGCGGGCATCCGGCCGGACGTGCCGGTTCCGCTGGTCGACGCGGAAGGCTGGCGCCGGCTGCACGGCGCGATGCGGTCGGTGCTGGAGGAAGCCGCGGCGAACGGCGGATGCATGGGTACGCCGCTCTACCGGGGCGACACGCAGACGGGACGGGCCGCGGCGCTCCTTCAGGTGTACGACCGCGAAGGCGAGCCGTGCCCGAAATGCGGCGGCGTCATCGTGAAGACCGAGCTGTCCGGACGGAAGACGTTCTTCTGCCCGGCGTGCCAGACCGGGGCCTGAGCGATGCGCGTCGGCTGCCACGTCAGCATCCGCGGCGGATATCTGGCCGCCGCCGTCCGGGCGGCCGGGCTCGGATGCGCCGCGTTCCAGTATTTCCCGAAGAATCCCCGTTCCCTGGACGTGAAGGCGTTCGATCGCGCGGACGCCCGCCGCTGCGCCGCATATTGCCGCGAGCACGGCATCGTCTCGGTCGCGCACGCGCCATATCCGGCCAACCTGGCGGCGGAACGTCCGGAGGCGCGCGGGCGTGTGATCGCGTCGCTCCTGAACGACCTCGAGATCGCCGAGGCCTGCGGCTCGATCGGCGTCGTCGTCCATTTCGGCACCTACAACGGCGCGGATCCGCTCGCCGGCTACCGGCTCGTCATCGGGGCGCTGGACGCGGTGCTGGCTTGCTGGGACGGCAGCGCGAAGCTGCTCATCGAGAACCAGGCCGGCGACCGGGCGCCGATGGGGACGACGCCCGAAGAGCTCGTCCGGATCCGGGCCTTGTGCTCCCGTCCGGAACGCGTCGGCTTCTGCCTCGACACCTGCCATCTGTTCGCGAGCGGCGAATGGGACGGCCGGAACGCGGCGGATTGGATCCGGCGCGCAAGGGAGCTCGGTTTTTTCGACCATCTGGCCGCCGTCCACGCGAACGATTCCGCGTACGCAAGCGGGCTCCGCAGGGACCGCCACGCGCCGCTCGGAACGGGCAGAATCGGGGCGGACGGCTTCCGCCGGCTGCTGGGCGCGCCCGAATTCCGGCGCCTGCCGGCCATCATCGAGACGCCGGAGACCGGCGATCTGCCGCACGCGCGGCAGATGCGGCTGCTCCGCGAATGGTTGGGTGAAGATGAATGATTCACGTCTATCTGGACGACCACCGGACCTGCCCGCCGGGGTTCGTGGCCGCGCGATCGGCGGAGGAGTGCATCCTGCTCCTCGAAGCGGAAGAGGTGGACATCCTGTCCCTCGACTACGATCTCGGCTGGGGCAGGCCGACCGGACTGGAAGTGGCGCGGTACATCGCGGAGAGCGGACGGTATCCGCGCCGGATCTACATGCATTCCTCAAGCCCGTCGGGCCGCATGCGGATGTACGAGATGTTGCGGTCGGCGCTGCCGCCGGACGTCCATCTGTCGCACACGCCGATGCCGGACGACGTGGCGGCCGAAGCGGCCGGCGGGCGGGCGTAGCGCCGGTTCTCAAGGCAACGGGAAGGAGCAGGTTTCATGATCAAGATGCAGCAGGTCACCTGGCGGCGCGAGAACCGCGACATCCTGAAGGGCGTGGATCTCGACATCCGTCCGGGCGAGCATTGGGTCATCCTCGGCCGCAACGGCAGCGGCAAGACGACCATTCTCGAAATGATCAACGGCTACCTGTTCCCGACTTCGGGAACGGTCGAAGTGCTCGGTCACCGCTACGGCCGGGTCGACGTGCGGGAGGTGCGGAAACGGATCGGCTATATCAGCCAGTCGCTCGTCGACAAAATGAGCCTCTCGGACCCCGTGTGGGAAGTCGTCGCGACGGGGGAATACGCGTTCCTGCGGTTCTATCAGACGATCGATCCGGCCGTCGTCCGCAAGGCGCACGACATGCTGGAACGGCTCCGCATCGCGCATCTCGGAAATCAGCCGTTCGGGACGCTGTCGCAGGGCGAGCGCAAGAAGGTGCTGCTCGCCCGGGCGCTGATGGCCGAACCCGAGCTGCTCATCATGGACGAACCCTGCGCGGGGCTCGACCTGTACGAGCGGGAGAGGCTGCTGGCCGACCTGAACCGGCTCGGCGGCATGGCGAAGACGGTGCTCTACGTGACGCACCACATCGAGGAGGTCATCCCGCTGTTCACCCACGCGGCGATCGTGCACGACGGGCGGATCGCGGCCGCGGGGCCGAAGCGCGAGGTGCTGACCGGCGAGGCGCTGAGCCGCGCTTACGAGCTTCCGGTCGAGGTTGAATGGGCGTACGACAGACCGTGGATCCGGACGCGGGGAGCCGGGGACCGGACATGACGCGCTTCGTCTGCACGTCGAACCACGGGTTCGCGCCGTACGCGGTCGAAGAGCTGCGCCGGCTGATCCCGGGCGCCTCGTTCCGGATGATCGAACCGGGCGCGGTGTTCGAGCTGACGGCGGACGGCGGACGGGACGAGGTGCTGGCGCGCATCCGGCGGGACGAGCCGATCTTCCTCCGCCACATCCAGCCCGTCGATCTCGCGCTGCCGATCGCGGGCGGTCCGGAGGATCTCGGGGCGCTCGCCGGCTTCGTCCGCGGACGGTCCGGCCGGTTCGCGGGCAGGCGGACCGCGGTGCACATCCGGCGAAGGGAAGGGACGCCGTTTCCGTACGCGGTCTCGGAGGCGAAGGCGGCCCTCGACGACGCGCTGCGGGAGATCGGCGCCGAACCCGCCATGCAGTCGGCGGATGTCATCCTGTCGATCTACGCATCCGGATCGGAGCTGCTGGTCGGCGCCGGCACCGCGGAGGAGATGCTGTCCGACTGGCCGGGCGGCGCGATCCGGTTCCGCCGCGAGGACGGCCAGATTTCGCGGGCGAAGTTCAAGCTGCTCGAGGCCGAACGCACGTTCAACCTGCGGCTGGACAAGCACGAGCGGGCGCTCGACATCGGCGCCGCGCCGGGAGGCTGGACGTCGCTCCTTCTCGAGCGCGGCCTCCGCGTGACCGCGGTCGATCCGGCCGATCTCCATCCGTCGCTGGCGGGGCATCCCCGCGTCACCTGGCTGAAGCGGAACGCGGGCGACGTCTCCTTTCCCCCGGGCGCATTCGATCTGCTCGTCTGCGACATGAACTGGGAGCCCGCGACGATGGCGAAGACGGTGCTGCACCACGCGCCCTCGCTTCAGGCCGGAGCGGAGGCGATCGTAACGGTGAAGCTGCTGCACCGGAAGCCGCTGCAGACGATCCGGAACATCACGGAGATGCTCGGACGCGCGTTCCATACCCGCCGGGCGAAACAGCTGTTTCACAACCGGGACGAAATTACGCTATACTTGATTCACAAGGGAGAATAACCGCCATCGGAGAGTCGGGAAAGCATCCCGTTTCAGCCGTATCTGGAAGCGGCCGGACGGGATGCTTTCGCTTTCGGGGGGAATCGCCATGATATCGGATTCGTACCGGGAACGGCCGGGCGGCCGCTTGCCGTCACCCGGCGAGATCGTTGCCGGCCGGTACGCGATCATCCGCGAAGCCGGCAGAGGCGGCATGAGCGTCGTCTACGAGGCGGCCGACCTGAAGCTCGGCGGCAAGCACCGGGCGGTGAAGGCGCTGAAACCCGGAACGCGATTCGCGCGCGACGCCGGCGCCGCGGAACTTGAGGTGCTGCAGCGGATCGACCATCCGCGGCTGCCGCAGGTGATCGACGTCATTCCGCCGGCGGACGGCGGGCCGCTCATGATCGTGACCGACTTCGTGTCCGGCGAACCGCTGACGGCCCTGTTCGCGCGCGAAGGACGGCGGATGGACCCGCGGCGGGCGGCGGCCGTCGCCGCCGGCGTATGCGAGGCGCTCGCCTATCTGCACGGTCTCCGTCCGCCGGTCGTCCACCTCGACGTGAAGCCGTCGAACGTCATGCTCGATCCGGCGGCCGGCGTCCGGCTGATCGACTTCGGCATCGCCCGGCTGCTCGGCGCCGGAAGCGGAGCCGGACCGCGCCTCGGCACGCCCGGCTTCGCGGCGCCGGAGCAGGCCGCGGGCGCCCCGTGCGGCCCTGCTGCCGACGTGTACGCGGCCGGCGCGCTGCTCTACTGGCTGCTGAGCGGCGGACACGCGCCGAAGCCGGACGAGCGAGCATTCCGGCGGCTGGAGGCCGATGTGCCGGATTCGGTGCTCGATCTCATGGCCCGGATGCTCAGCCGCGACCCGGCCTTGCGGCCGCCCGCCTGGCAGGCCGCGGCCCTGCTCGCGCAGGCGGCCGGCGGGGATGCGGCGCACATCGCGGCGGTCGGCCGGATGAGGCCGCGGCCCCGGATCGTCGCCGTCGCGTCGTTCTCGCGCGGCGCCGGCGCGACGATGCTGTCCGCGCTGCTGGCCCCTGTGCTCGCGCGCCGCCGTCCGACGGCGCTTGTGGAACTTACGGGCGGCGAGCCGGAACTGCTCGCGCTGCTGGCCGGCGGGGACGCGGCCGTCGCGCCCGCCGGCCGGCCTTCCCTTCCGCCGGTCAGCCGGCGCCATATCGCCTGGCAGTCGGGCTCCCGGCTGCAGGTGCACGCGCTTCATCCCGACCAGGGGGCGCCGGCGGACGGGACCGGCTTTGCCGGTTCGCCGGAGGCAGGCGCCGGCTCGCCGCTGGATCCGGAGCGGTTTGCGTTCCCGGAAGACGACGGCGCGGAGCCGCCGATCGTCATCGCCGACCTGTCGTCCGGCTGGATCCGGGGGGAAGGCCGCGCGGCGGCCGCAGCCTGCGACATGCTGCTCATGGTCGCCGATCCGTCCGTCTGGCGCTGGACGCAGGAGCGCCGGGCCGCATGGCGCGAGCTGGCTCGGCGCAGGGAATCCGCCGGCCGCCCGACGCTCTGGATCGCGAACCAGGACGCGCGCTTTCCGCAGCGCTCCGCCTGGATCCGGCTGATGCCGCAGTCGCCCGCCGCCTTCGTGCCGCAGCTCGGACCGGGCGAATGGCCCGCCGCCGCATGGTCGGGAAATCCCGCCGACGGGCGCCCGGGCCCGGTGGCCGCGGCGCTGCGCAGCCTCGAACCGGTCGCCGCGCGCATCCTGGACGGATAGGCAGGCCCGGAAACCGTATGCTACAATAGAAAGCGGGTTTTTTCGACCCGAGGCCTGTCCGCTCACGCGGATGCCGAGCCGGCAAGCGGCGCACCGCATGGGATGGCGAAAGCGGAATCCGGAAGGAGGATTCACGTGAACGAACGTTTGCTGGTCATCGAAGACGAGACTTCGATCGCCCGCATCTTGCAGCTCGAGCTGGAGCATGAAGGCTACACCGTCGGCCGCGCGGAAGACGGGCGCAAGGGGCTCGAAATGGCGCTGTCGGGCGAATGGGACCTCGTGCTCCTCGACGTCATGCTGCCCGGCCTGAACGGCATCGAAGTGCTGCGGCGCATCCGCAGCAGCGGCAGCCAGATTCCGGTCGTGCTGCTCACCGCCCGCGACACCGTGCCGGACAAGGTGAGCGGATTCGAGACCGGAGCCAACGACTACGTCACGAAACCGTTCGCGATGGAAGAGCTGCTCGCGCGCATCCGCAATCTGCTGCGCATTTTCCAGCAGAAGAAGGCGGAGGGCGAGAAGGGCGACGTGCTCAAGGTGGCCGACCTGACGATCGAGCTCAAGACGCGCAAGGTGTACCGCAAGGAAATCGCGGTGGAGCTGACGCCGCGCGAGTTCGATCTGCTCGTCTACCTGGCCGAGCACAAGAACGAGGAGAAGACCCGGGAGCAAATCCTGTCCGACGTGTGGGGCTATGACTTCGTCGGCGAGACGAACCTCGTCGACGTCTACATCCGATATTTGCGGCAGAAGATCGACCGCGGATTCCGGACGAAGCTGATCCACACGATCCGCGGAGTCGGTTACATGCTGAAGGAACCGGAAGCATGACACTGCGCAAGCGATTTACGCTGTTCACGATCTTCTGGTTCATCTTCATCCTCATTCTGTTCAACATTTTCGTCTACTTCTTCGTCATCCGCATCTCGACGAACAGCGAAGAGCAGCTCATCGCGAACAAGGTGAACCTGATCGTCGAGCATATCCGTTCCGACCCGGAGCGTCCGCTGAAGGATCCGGAACTGCTCGTCGATTTCTACAACGTCAACGAACTGATCCGGATCATCGACCGGGACGGCAACATCGTCAACCAGGTCGGCACGGACGAGGATCTGCTCGAGCGCGAATCGACGTTCTCCGCGACGCACCAATCCGGCCTGACCTCGATCCGCGGCATGCGCGTCCTCTACATGAAGGTGCCGCTGTTCAGGGAATACGAGCTCGTCGGGACGCTGGAGGTGCTGCGCAAACTGACCGCGCTCGACCGCTACCTCCAGGTGCTCGTCGGCGCGCTGACCGTGACGAGCATCGGCGCGGTGCTGTTCGCGATCTTCGGCACGTACTGGTTCACGCTCCGGCTGACGGCGCCGATCCAGACGATGGTGCAGACGATGCGCGAGATCGAACGGAGCGGCAAGCTCCAGCCGATCGAGCTGAAGGACCGGGAGGAGTCCGCCGAACTGCAGCAGCTCATCCGCGCGTTCAACCAGATGATCGAACGGCTGGACAGGAGGATGGAAGGGCAGCGCCAGTTCGTCGCGGACGCTTCGCACGAGCTGAAGACGCCGCTGACCGTCATCCGCAGCTACGCGGACATGCTGAAACGGTGGGGCAGGGAAGATTCGGCGATCCGCGACGAGGCGATCGAGGCGATCGCCAAGGAGTCGGAGCGGATGCAGAACCTGATCAAGTCGATGCTCACGCTCACCGAGGCCGAACAGGAACTGTGGATGAAGGAGGACACGTTCGACCTCGTCCAGCTGATCGACGAGATCGCCTCCATGCTGCAGAAGACGTTCAACCGGATTATCCGCGTGCATGCGTACGACGAATCCGGCATTCCGATGAAGGGCGACCGGGACAAGATCAGCCAGCTCATGGTCATCCTCATCGACAACGCGATCAAATACAGCAAGGACGCGATCGACATCACCGTCAGCCAGTCGCGGCACATGATCCGGGTGCTCGTCTCGGACAAGGGCATCGGCATCCCCGAGGACGAAATCCCGAACCTGTTCGACCGGTTTTACCGCGTCGACGGCGCGCGGCAGCGCGAGACGGGCGGCTTCGGGCTGGGGCTTGCGATCGCGAAGCGCATCGTCGACCTGCACGAAGGGACGATCGACATCTTCAGCAAGGTCGGCGTCGGCACGACGGTCGCGCTGCAATTTCCGAAGAAGTGACGTTCGGACCGCAAGCCGCCCTGCGAACGGCGCAGGACCGGCAAGCCTCCGGTTGTACCGGCCTGCGGACCGTCCGTGCGCCGTTCGGGCATGACGAAAGGCGGCCGAAACGGAAAGCGGACCGGCAGCTTGCCGGTCCGCATGTCCGAAGGGGCGTGATAGCGCTGTCAAGCGCCGAGACGGCGCGCCGTGACGTAGTTCTGCTTCCAGTAGGTCGCGTTGATGCTGGAGAACTTCACGCCGCCTTCACCGTACGTATGGATCATTTTGCCGTTTCCGGCGTAGATGGCGACGTGCCCGATTCCGCTGCCCCGGCTCGGAACACGGAAGAAGACGAGGTCCCCCTTCTTGAGGCTTGATTTGGGCACGTATTTTCCGACCTTGGCCTGCTGGGCGGCCGTGCGGGGCAGATTGTAGCCGAATTTGGCGAACACGTGCTTCGTGAAGGACGAGCAATCGAAGTACTTCGTCGTGCTCGTGCTTGCGCCGAATTTGTACGGCGCGCCGAGGTAGTTGTCGGCATAGTCCAGCAGCTTGTCCGCGGTGGAAGCGGACAACGCGGAGGCCTGTCCGGCGCCGCCGAACCCGAGCGCCGTGAAGCCGATCGCCGCGCCGAGCGCGATCCCCCACAACCGTTTCATTGCGCCAAAAGGAAGTCTCATCGTCAGCAGTTCCTCCCGCAATCCGGTAGTTTTGGCCATTGCGTGTACTACTACAATAGCAGACCCGGCGTTTCCTAAAAGATTCCTCGGTGCTCCGAAACGCACGGACGGCGCGGGCCGGGGCGATTTTATGAAAAAACGGTTAAAAAATTCTCATGCGGGTGAGGAGGAAACCGCGTGCGCAAGGAAGTGTACGTCTACCTGAACGGCAAACCCGCGAAGGTGACGATCCGGCGTTACGGTGAACGAGACTTCGACGCCCTGATCGACATCCAGCGGCTGAGCTTCCCGCCTCCGTTTCCGGAGGAACTGTGGTGGAACCGGGAACAGCTCCGGGAACATGTCACGCGGTTTCCGGAAGGCGCGCTGTGCGCGGAAGTGGACGGCAGGCTCGTCGGCTCGATGACGGGGCTGATCGTCCGCGACGAGCAGCTGGAGGGGGCGCACACCTGGGAGGCGGCGACGGACGGAGGGTACATCCGCAACCACGATCCGTCGGGCGAGACGCTGTACGTCGTCGACATCTGCGTCATCCCCGAATACCGGAAGGCCGGCATCGGCAAATGGCTCATGTCGACGATGTACGAGACGGTCGTCCATCTCGGCAAGCGGCGGCTGCTCGGCGGCGGCCGGATGCCCGGCTACCGCAGGGTGAAGGACCGGATGACGGCCGAGGAATATCTCGCCCGCGTCGTCGCAGGCGAACTGCACGATCCGGTGATCGGCTTCCTGCTGCGCTGCGGCCGGATGCCGGTGGGCGTGGCGGCGGACTACCTCGAGGACGAAGAATCGTGCAACTACGCGGCGCTGATGGAATGGCGCAACCCGTTCCGGTAAGGCGCGGCGGAATGGCGCGCGGACCGGGGTCGGCCCGTCGCCCGGATCCTCCGGGATGAACAGGAAAGGAAGGAATGGCATGACGGCGACGCTTCGATTTCTCGGCACGGGCGACGCGATGGGCGTGCCGCGCGTTTACTGCGACTGCCCCGTCTGCGCGGAAGCGCGCGCGAGCGGCGTGAACCGGCGGTTCCGCTCCTCGGTGCTGATCGACGAACCGGAAACCGGCCTCGTCCTGATCGACTGCGGCCCGGATTGGGGCCGGATGATGGAGACGGCCGGCCTGCGCTTCGCGGAGCGGATGCTGCTCACGCACGCGCATTACGACCATATCGGAGGGCTTCCCGAATGGGCGGACGCCTGCCGTTGGCAGAACAGGAGGGGGATCGTCTGGGCGCCGCGGGCGACGATAGCCGAGGTGGCGGACCGTTTCCCTTGGCTGGTCCGTTCGGCCGAGTTTCTCCCGGCGGACGACGGCTTCCGCCTCGGCGGTTGGAACGTGCGCGTCTGGCGCGTCAACCACGGATACAACGGCCACGCCCACGCCTACCGGTTCGACCATGCGGCGACCGGCTGGTCCTGGGCGTACTGCCCGGATGCGATCGGGCTGAGCGCGGAGGAGAAGGCGCCGCTGGCGGGACTCGATCTGCTCGTGCTCGGCACGAGCTTCTACCACGAGACGATCCCGTACGAACGCCGCTCGGTCCACGACGTGGTCGAGGCGCTGGAGCTCAACCGCGAGCTCAGGCCCGGACGGATGATTTTCACGCACCTGTCGCACGACATCGATCTCACGCGCCGATATGACTTGCCGGACAACGTCCGCTTCGCGGTGACCGGACTTGCGGTCCCGCTGGGCGGATAAAACCGAGGGGACCGTTAGGCGGTCCCCTCGATTGTTTGCGAAGCCGGATTGTCCTTTTCCGTACGCTCGCCCGGATCCGCCGGCATTCCGGAACCGACGATCCGGAGGCGGCTCACGGCATCCGGGCTCTGCTTGCGGATTCACGGCCTTATGGCCGCGGATGCGGCCGGCGCAGCCGGAACATCATTTCCTCCGCCGTCCGCCGCGGGATGTGCCGGATCTTCCACGCGGCCGCGAAGGCGCTGGAAGCGGTGACGAGCTGCAGCGTGGCGAGCCCCCGGCGCGCCTGGAGCGGCGAGACCTTCAGCCGGAACCACTGGATGCGCCGGCGCGGGATGACGGCCAGTTGCAGGCTGAACCCGCCGAAGCGGACGACGATCTGGTCGTCCCTCAGATGCCAGCCGGCCTGCCGATGGCGCAGCACGCCGTACAGCAGGGCGGCCGCAGGGAGCGCCAGGGCGGTCCAGCCGTATCCGCCCGGAATCCAGATCCATCCCGGAACGGCGAGGGCGACGGAGACGGCCAAAGGAAGCGCGACATGGCCCGTCAACGCTTCCCGGCCCGGCCGTTCGAAGCGGTCCGGCCAGACGGCTTCCGGCGTGAACGATTCGAGCAGCCCGGGAAGGTCGCGCATCGGGATGAGCGGGCAGAGCAGCGAATGGATCTGCCCGTCGTTCCGGATCGAGGCGAAGGTGACCAGGCTGACGCTGGCGCAGCCGAACAGGCGGCGAAGCAGGTTCTGGTGCACGTGGATCGCCTGGATCCGCTCGATCGCGACGGAGAACTGTTTTCGTTCGAGCAGACCGCGGCGGATCAGGAGTTTCCCGCCGTGCCGTTCGATGGTGAAGCCGTATTCCTTCACCGTGATGACCGCCGTGCCGAGCAGCCAGATGAGGACGAAGGCCGCCACCGCGAGCTTCGCCCAATCCGCCGCGCTCGACGGCAGCAGGGCTTCCGGCGCGACCGAATCGAACAGGCCGAGATTCCCGAGCCAATCCTCCACCTGCGAATACAGGGCCATGATGATGACCAGGGAGAGGAAGATGCGCCCGGAAGTCGCGCTGTACAGCAAAATCCGCCCGGTCGGCACCCGGTACACGACGTCGCCGACGCCGGGCGGAGCGGCCGATGCGGGCGCGTCCGGTCGGATCTCCGGCGAACCGCCCGGCGCCGCTGCGGCCGGGACGTCCTTCACCAGGGCGGCGCGGATCCGTTCGGCTTCGGCGGCGGATACCGCGCTCATCACGACCTCGGGCTTGCGGCTGCCGGCCGTTTCGATGACCAGCTTCTGGACGCCGAAGAGCCGCTGCACGATCCCGGCCGACGTGTCCACCGACTGGACGCGGTCCCGCGGGATCGTCAGCCGCTTGCGGATGATCAGCCCGTGTTCGACGTGCATCACGTTCGCGGCCAGCCGGTAGACGTAGCGGAACCAGGCGAGCGTGCCCAGGACGATGACAGCCGCGGTGAAGACGGCCACGCCGCCCCAGAACAACAGCGGATGGACGTCGTCGCGGAGCGCGGTCGACAGCGCGAAGGCGATGAACGGATAGATCATGTCCTTGACGATCTTCACGATGAAGAACAGGATCGATATCGGATGCTGCCGTCTCGGTTCATCAAAGTTCATCATCGGTAATCCTCGCCAACCTCGCAATCCGGGCCTGGACTTCTTCGGCCCGCTTCGCGTCGAGCGCCGGAATTTCGTGATTGCCGGCCGCGGTGGAAAACGTGACGGTGAGAAGGCCGAACCGGCGCAGGAGGGGACCCTGCTTCGTGTCGACGTGCTGGATTTTGACCATCGGGATGAGCGTCCGTTTGCGCACGAGAATGCCGTGCATCAGATCGATTTCGTCGTCGCGGATCGCGTAGCGGAAACGCGCCATCCGGACCCTCGGCACGACGTCGATCTCCAGCCATGAGGCAACGACGGCGATGACGGCGAGCAGAACGACGATCCACGCGGGCCAATCGAAGCGGATCGTCAGCCCCAGCACGACGGCGACGACGACCGCCCAGACCGCCGCGCCGATCCACCCGGCCGTCCGCCAGACGCGGAGGGCGGCGGCGTCGAGCTTCTCTTCGGGCACGGGATATTGCAATTCCGATTTGCCTCCTTCCGGATGAACGGCTTCGGGGGTTCGGTGCCGGGTCAATCCCGGCTGAACATGACGAGCAGCATGCCGTCCCCGACCGTCACGGCGCCTTCGGAAGCCTCCAGCACGTTGCTGATGCCGAGCGATTGCCCGATCTCGAGGCGCGCGTTCGTGAGCGGGTAGCGAAAGCCTTCCAGCGTGATGCCCGTGACGACCGGCGTCAGCGGCAAGAGCGACACGGTCGGGCGGTCCGTGCGACGGAACGTCAGGCGGTCGCCTCCCGCGGCGAGGCGGATTTCGTTGCGGCCGTCCAGGACCGCCGCCCGGACGCCGCGCCGCCGGGCGGCCGCGAGCAGATGGACGTTCGCGAGCGAATGATCGAAGCGCGTGCCGAGGGCGCCGGCGATCACGATCTCGTCCGGTTCGAACTCCAGCGCGCGGCGGAACGCGAGCTCCGTGTCGGTGTAATCCTTGTCCACCGGATCGACGATTTCCGTCCGGCGGCTTGCGCGGCGAATGAGTTCGAGTTCCTCCGGCGATACCGAATCGAAGTCGCCGATCGCCAGATCGGGCTCAAGGCCCAGTTCGATCAGGCGCAGCGCGCCGCTGTCCGCGCCGATCAGCACATCGCCCGGTCGGACGAGCCTGGCCGGATCGTCCCCGAGATAGCCGCCCGAGAAAATGACAACCCGTCGCGTGTCGGTCATGAGTGCCTCCCCCCGTGACTCGAGCGTCCCCCATCCAGTATAAACGGGCGCGGCCCGGCAGGCCATACCCGGCGGAGGCGGCGGAAGCTTTTCTCCGCAAATGCCGTAGCGTCATGCGGGCATCTGTTGCGCAGGGCGGCGCGCCGACTATAATAGGGGGGGATGTGAATCGACAAGTCGCGCGGTTCGCCGGCGTCCGGCGGGCGCGGCCGGAGGAATCCGGAACCATGGAATGGCAACTCTTCGATGTCCTCAGCATGATCGGCACCGTCGCATTCGCGGTGAGCGGCGCGGTCGTCGCGATGGAGGAGGAGTACGACGTGCTCGGCGTGTTCGTGCTCGGCCTCGTGACCGCCTTCGGCGGCGGCGTCATCCGCAACGTGCTGATCGGCGTGCCGGTGACGACGCTCTGGAGCCAGAAGCCGCTGCTCATGGCGGCCTTCCTCGCGTGCCTCGTCGTCTTCGTGATGCCCGTCGCGTGGCTGCGCCACTGGCGGCGCAGCGAGACGTTCTTCGACGCGATCGGACTGTCGGCGTTCGCCGTGCAGGGAGCGCTGTACGCAACCGGACAGAACCATCCGTTGCCGGCCGTCGTCGTCGCGGCGATGCTGACCGGCATCGGCGGCGGCATGATCCGCGACCTGCTTGCGGGCCGCAAACCGCTCGTGCTGCGCGAGGAAATCTACGCCGTCTGGGCGATGGTCGCCGGGCTCGTGATCGGTCTCGGCTGGGCCGATTCCACCGGCGAATATCTGATGCTGTTCACCACGATCGTCGCGTGCCGCATGCTGTCCGCGCATTTCAAATGGCGCCTGCCCCGCCGTTCGCTGCGCTACGCCTTCGCGGAATCCGTCCATGCAGCGCGGCCCGATCCGGACGGAACCGGGAAAGGGAAGCAAACCGATTGGGAAGGGGACCCACCGTCATGATACGCATATTGTTCGTTTGCCTGGGCAACATCTGCCGCTCGCCGATGGCCGAAGCGGTCATGCGCCACCTGATCGAGCGGGAGGGGCTCGGGGACCGCGTCTCCGTCGATTCGGCCGGCACCGGGAGCTGGCACATCGGCGAGCCGCCGCATGCCGGAACGCGCCGGGCGCTCGCCCGCCGGGGAATCTCCTGGGAAGGCATCCGGGCGCGGCGCATTTCGGCGGACGACCTCGACGCCTTCGACTACATCATCTGCATGGACACGGACAATCGTCGGGACGTGGAACGGATCGGACGCGGCCGCGCCCGCGTCATGACGTTCATGGAACTCGTGCGGGACGCGCGCTCGCCGGACGTTCCCGACCCGTACTATTCGGGCAACTTCGAGGAAGTCTACGAGCTCGTGGAGAAGGGATGCGAGGAGCTGCTCCGCCGCATCCGCGAAGAACTGCAGGAAGCTCCGGCAGCCCCCTGAGGCGACCGGAGCTTTTTTTCGTTCCACCGTTCTTTCCGATCCGGCGAACCGGACGGGGAATGAAAGGCGGTGATCGGACACAATAAAAACGATAACCGTTTTGACGGTTGTCATCGGCATTGCGTTCTTGTCGGGCTGCGGACATCAACAGACGATGGAAGGGCCTTCACGGCCGCACGGGGGCCGTTGGAAGGAATCCCGGAGCCGAACGCGGAGGACAATGATTCCGTCATCATCACGGGAACGTTGAAATATACAGGGAATCGGGACATCCGGATCCATTTTGGGTGACCGCCCATTTCCGTTGCGGTTGGATCAAGGGGAAGCGATCCGGTCCCTGCGGTTGACGGCATCGGATTGACGACGGAGTTGTAGGCGAACATCCCGGTCGATGAACCCGTACGGTTCCGGGCCACGCGGGGAAATCCCGTGGTTTCCGTGCCGGCAAGCTTCAAATGTGACGGGGATGCCCATTCCATACCGATGGAGTTCGGGGATTGCAATCCCGATCCGCATGACGGCGCAAGAAACTCCGGCAGCGCCCCGAGGCGCCCGGAGTTTCTCCGTTCCGATCCGGCTATTCCATCCCGGCGAACCAGCGGAGACCGCCGGGCACGTCCTGCTGCCAGTATCCCCACAAATGCTCGCCTTCCCGTTCGAGATATTCGACGAGGGCTCCCCGTTCCTCCAGCAGCCGCCTCGCCTCCCGGTTCATCGCGACAAAGTCGAACACGCCCCGGTCCGTCCGGAACGCCGTCTCCCCGAGACCCACCGTCATGTAGACGTTCAAATGCGACAGATCGCCGGCCGCGGCGATGGCCGCCCGCGATGACGGATCGAACGCGCCGGACAGCGACATCACGTTGACGAATTGCCGCGGACGGGCGAGCGCCAGCTGCAGCGAGACGGCGCCGCCGAGCGAACAGCCCGCGAGCAGGATCGATTCGGGATCCGTCCGGACCGGATAGCGCGCGGCGACGTACGGCACGAGCTCTTCGGCGAAAAAGGCGACGTAACGTGCGTTGCGATCGCCATCCGGCGCGTACTCCCGCGTCCGGACGGATTTGTCGACGTCCACGCCGACGATGACGAGCGGTTCGATTTCGCCTTCTGCGGCCAGTTGAGCCGCGATCGTCGCGATCCGGCCGAAGTTGAAGAAATCCTCGCCGTCCTGGCAATAGACGACCGGGTATTCCCGGAGCTCGCTGAAGCCGGGCGGCAAAACGACGCGGATGTTCCGCGATCCGTCCGGCAGCAGGCGGCTCGGGACGGTTTCTTTTTTGACGATTCGCTTCGGATGCGCTTCGGCCACGATGCAACGCCTCCCTGAATCCGGCGGGCTGAATGGTACGGACGGGCAATGGGGCAACGTAAGGAAAGCGCGGTCCGTCACGGCTTCAGGTCCGGATTGTATCAAACTGAATTAGTATTTTCTGATTGCTGTTTTATAAACAAAACCGTTTGAAAAACGAAATAAATGTTGAATAATCGAGGTTTTTCGTCATATTTATTTTGACCGGAATAAAGTAACAGTATTATAATGATTCTATAACAGAATCCCGGCGGATTCAATTTGACGAGGTGAGCCCAGATCATGAGCAGAAGGCCGTACGAAGTGTATTCGGAGCCGGTTACGCCGCTGTCCATCCTGTCGCCCGAGGGCGAGGTCCTTCAGCCGGAACTGGTGCCGGACTTGACCGACGACCAACTGCGCGAGCTCATGTACCGCATGGTGTTCACGCGGACCTGGGACGAGCGCGCGGTCAATCTCGGCCGCCAGGGACGGCTCGGATTCTACGCGCCGGTGTCCGGCCAGGAAGCGTCGATGATCGGCAGCGAGTACGCACTGAACCGCGACGACTTCATCTGCCCGGGTTACCGCGACATGCCGCAGATCGTCTGGCACGGCCTGCCGCTGTACCAGGCGTTCCTGTATTCCCGCGGCCACCAGCACGGCGGGCAGATTCCGGAGGACGTGCACGTGCTCATGCCGCAGATCATCATCGGCGCGCAGGTGCTGCACGCCGTCGGCGTCGCGATGGCGTTCAGGAAACGCGGCGAGAAGCGCGTCGCCGTCGCTTATACGGGCGACGGCGGCTCGTCGGAAGGCGATTTCTACGAGGCGCTGAACTTCGCCGGCGTATTTAAGCTGCCCGTGCTGTTCATCGTGCAGAACAACCGGTACGCGATCACGACGCCCTACGAGAAGCAGACGGCGGCGCTGTCGATCGCGCACAAGGCGATCGCGGCCGGCATCCGCGGCGTCCAGGTCGACGGCATGGACGTGCTCGCGGTCTACCGGGCCGTGCGCGAGGCGGCGGAGCGTGCCCGGAACGGAGAAGGCGCGACGCTGCTCGAGCTCCTGACCTACCGCTATCGTCCGCACTCGATGGCCGACGACGCGACGAAGTACCGGACGAAGGACGAGGAGAACGAATGGGCCGCGAAGGACCCGCTCATCCGTTTCGGCCGGTATCTCGAACGGAAGGGGCTCTGGTCCGAGGAAGAGACCGCGCGCGTCCGGGAAGAGGCGAAGCAGCAAGTGAACGAGCACATCAAGAAGGCGGAGTCGGTCGAGAAAATGACGGTCGCCGGCCTCATCGATTCGATGTTCGAGACGACGCCGAAGCAGCTCGAAGAACAAAAAGCCGATTTCGAGTGACACGGGGAGGAACCAGCGACATGGCGCAGATGAACATGAAGGAAGCGATCCGCGACGCCATCCGCACGGAGATGCGGCGCGATCCGAACGTGCTGGTGTTCGGCGAGGACGTCGGCAAGGTCGGCGGCGTGTTCCGCGCGACCGAAGGGCTGCAGGCCGAGTTCGGCGAAGATCGCGTGTTCGATACGCCGCTCGCCGAATCGGCGATCGCGGGGCTGGCGGTCGGCCTCGGCATCCAGGGGTTCCGGCCGATCGCGGAAATCCAGTTTGTCGGGTTCATCTTCGAGGCGATGGACCAGATGTTCGTGCAGGCGGCGCGGATGCGCTACCGTTCCGGCGGCCGCTACCATGCGCCGATCGTCTTCCGCACGCCGTTCGGCGGCGGCGTCCGGGCGGCGGAACTGCACACCGACTCGCTCGAAGGCCTCGCGCTGCAGACGCCGGGCATCAAGGTCGTCATCCCCTCCAACCCCTACGACGCGAAAGGCCTGCTGATCTCGGCGATCCGCGACAACGACCCGGTGTTCTTCATGGAGCACCTCAATCTGTATCACGCGTTCCGCCAGGAGGTGCCGGAGGGCGAGTATACGATCGAGCTCGGCAAGGCGAACGTCGTCCGCGAGGGCAAGGACGTGACGATCATCGCCTACGGCCTGATGGTGCATACCGCGCTCAAGGCGGCAGACGAGCTCGCGAAGGAGGGCGTGTCGTGCGAAATCATCGACCTGCGCACGCTCATGCCGCTCGATGCGGACACGATCGTCGCGTCGATCCGGAAGACGAACCGCGCGATCGTCGTCCAGGAAGCGCAGCGATCGGCCGGCGCGGCCGCCGAGATCATCGCGCGGATCAACGAGCTCGCGATCCTGCACCTGGAAGCGCCCGTGCTCCGCGTGGCGGGACCGGACACCGTCTATCCGTTCGCGCAGATTGAAGACATCTGGCTGCCGACGCCGGCGCGGATCATCAAGGCGGTCCGCGCGGTGCTGGAGTTCTGATCGGGGGGACGAGACCTGTGGCTAGATTCGAATACCGGTTCCCGGAGCTGGGCGAAGGGCTGCACGAGGGCGAGATCCTCAAGCTCCACATCAAGCCCGGCGACAAAGTCACCGATGATGACATCCTCATGGAAGTGCAGAACGACAAGGCGATCGTCGAGGTGCCGTGCCCGGTGAACGGCACCGTACTCGAGGTGCTCGTGAAGGACGGGCAGGTCTGCCATGTCGGCCAGCTCGTCGCCGTCATCGAGGCCGAGGGCGACGTGCCGGAGCAGTCGCCGGCGGCCGCAGGCGGAGCGGACGCGTCGCACGCGCCGGCGCCGGAAGCTTCGGCGGCAACACCGGGGCCGAACGCGCCGACCGCGCCCGCCGCTCCGGCGGCTCCGGAGGCGCCCGCGGCGGAAGCGGCGCCGGCGGAGCCAGGCAAGCCGGCCGGCCTCGTGCTCGCGACGCCGTCCGTGCGCAAGTACGCGCGCGAGAAGGGCGTCGACCTGACGAAGGTCGCCGGCACGGGCAAGAACGGCCGCATCACGCGCGAGGACGTCGACCGCGCCGCGGCGGGGGCCGGCGCTCCGGCGGCTGCGGAGGCGGGCCGGGTGCAGCCCGAAGCGGCGGCGCCCGCGGCCGCTCCGGGGGAAGCGGGCCTTGAGGAGCGCGTGCCGCTCAAGGGCATCCGCAAGGCGATCGCGAACGCGATGGTGAAGTCGGTCTACACCGCGCCGCACGTGACGCTGATGGACGAGATCGACGTGACGAAGCTCGTCGCGCTGCGCGGGAAGGCGAAACCGCTCGCCGAGCAGAAGGGCGTGAAGCTCACGTACCTGCCGTTCATCGTGAAGGCGGCCGTCGCCGCGCTGCGCGAATATCCGATCCTGAATGCTTCGCTGGACGAGGAGACGCAGGAGATCGTCTACAAGCGGTACTACCACATCGGCATTGCGACGGACACGGAGAACGGCCTGATCGTGCCGGTCGTCCGGGACGCCGACCGGAAGAGCGTCTGGATGATCGCGCGCGAGATCCGCGATTTGGCGGAGCGCGGCCGCGAAGGCAAGCTCGCGCCGCACGAGCTGCGCGGCAGCACGTTCACGATCACGAACATCGGTTCGGCGGGCGGCATGTTCTTCACGCCGGTCATCAATTATCCGGAAGTCGCGATCCTCGGCACGGGCCGGATCACGGAGAAACCGGTCGTCCGGGACGGACAGATCGTCGCCGCGCCGGTGCTCGCGCTTTCGCTCAGCTTCGATCACCGGATGATCGACGGCGCGACGGCGCAGCAATTCCTGAACTACATCAAGCAGCTTCTCGGCGATCCGGAACTGCTCGTCATGGAGGTGTGACCGATGGTCGTGGGCGACGCATCCATCGATATCGACGTGCTCGTCATCGGCGCCGGGCCCGGCGGCTACGCGGCCGCCATCCGCGCCTCGCAGCTCGGCTTCTCCGTGCTGTGCGTCGACCGGCAGTACGTCGGCGGCGTCTGTCTGAACGTCGGCTGCATTCCGTCGAAGGCGCTGATCGCGGCCGCGCACCGGTATGAAGCGGTCAAGCACGCCTCGAAGTTCGGCATCATCGCCTCCGAGCCGACGGTCGACTGGGCGAAGGTGCAGGAGCACAAGAACGCCGTCGTGGCGAAGATGTCCGGCGGCGTCGGCGCGCTGCTCAAAGCCAACAAGGTGCAGTTTTTCCAGGGCGAGGCGATGTTCATCAACGAACACGAGGCGCGCGTGTTCAACGATCAGGAGATGCTTCGTTACCGGTTCAACCATTGCATCATCGCGACCGGCTCCCGTCCGATCGAGCTGAAGGCGTTCCCGTTCGGCGGCCGCATCCTGTCGTCGACCGAGGCGCTGTCCCTTGAGGAGCTTCCGAAGAGCCTGGTCGTCATCGGCGGCGGCTACATCGGCATCGAGCTCGGCCAGATGTACGCGAAGTTCGGCACGAAGGTGACGGTCATCGAAGGCGCGGACACGATCCTGCCCGGCTTCGATCCCGAGCTGTCGCGCCTCGTGGCGAAGAAGCTCGCGGCGGCGAACGTCGACGTCTACACCGGGGCGCTGGCGCAGTCGGCCGAACAGACCGACCGGGATGTGACGGTGACCTTCACGGCGGGCGGCGAGGAGAGACGGGTGACGGCCGACTACCTGCTCGTCACGGTCGGACGCCGGCCGAACACCGACGGCGAGCTCGGCCTCGACCTGATCGGCGTGAAGCTGACGGAACGCGGCCTCGTCGAAGTCGACGATCAGTGCCGCACCAGCATTCCGCACATCTACGCGATCGGCGACATCGTGCCGGGACCCGCGCTTGCGCACAAGGCGACCTACGAGGCGAAGGTCGCGGCCGAGGCGATCGCGGGGCTCAAGAGCAAGGTGGACTACCGCTGCATCCCGGCGGTCTGCTTCTCCGATCCGGAATGCGCAAGCGTCGGCCTGACCGAGGCCGAAGCGCAGGCGCAGGGGTACAAGACGAAAGTCGGCCGCTTCTCCTACGGCGCGAACGGGCGGGCAGTCTCGCTCGGCGACACGGAAGGCTTCGTGAAGCTCGTCGCCGACGCGGAGACGGGCCTCCTGCTCGGCGCGCAGATCGCGGGCCATGAAGCGTCAAACCTGATCGCCGAGATGGGCCTCGCGATCGAGATGGGCGCGACGCTGGAGGACGTCGCGCTCACGATCCACGCGCATCCGACGCTCGGCGAGATGGCGATGGAGGCGGCCGAGGTGGCGCTCGGCCATCCGATCCACGCGATCGTGCGCTGAAGGACGGGACATCCGCGGCATCAAGGAGGGACGAACGACGGTCGTCCCTCTTTTTTTTTCATTTTTGAAAGAGAAGGCGGAGAGAGGCGGTCGCTTCGCGGCATGTTCACCCGCCCCGTCCGAAACATGATACAATGGAAGTGACGACCGATGAAGTCGGAGGGCGAACGATGAGCAAAAGCGAACAGGCGTATCTGGATCTGCTCCGGCACGTGCTGGAGAACGGCGTGCGCAAGGACGACCGGACGGGGACGGGCACGCTGTCCGTGTTCGGCGCCCAGATGCGTTTCGACCTGAACGAGGGATTTCCGCTGCTGACGACGAAGCGGGTGGCGTTCCGGCTGGTGGTGAACGAGCTGCTCTGGTTCATCCGCGGCGACACGAACATCCGCTATCTGCTGCAGCACAACAACAACATCTGGAACGAGTGGGCGTTCAAGCGATGGGTCGAGAGCCCGGAGTACGACGGCCCGGACATGACGAATTTCGGGCTGCGCGCGCAGCGGGACCCGGAATTCGCGAAGCTGTACGAGGAACAGGAAGCGATCTTCAAGCGGCGCATCCTCGAGGATGACGCGTTCGCCGCGAAATACGGCGATCTCGGGAACGTGTACGGGAAGCAGTGGCGGCGGTGGCAGACGTCGCGGGGCGAGACGATCGACCAGCTTCGGAACGTCATCGAGGAGATCAAGCGCAATCCCGATTCGCGCCGGCTCATCGTGACGGCCTGGTCGCCGGAGGACGCGGTGCCGGAGCGCGCGGCGCTTCCGCCGTGCCACGTGCTGTTCCAGTTCTGGGTGGGGGAAGGCCGGCTGTCTTGCCAGCTTTACCAGCGCAGCGGCGACCTGTTCCTCGGCGTGCCGTTCAACATCGCGAGCTACGCGCTTCTGACGCACATGATCGCGAAGGAATGCGGGCTCGGGGTGGGCGAGTTCATCCATACGATCGGCGACGCGCACATCTATCTGAACCACATCGAGCAGGTGAAGACGCAGCTTTCCCGCGAGATGCGGCCGCTGCCGAGGCTCCGGCTCAATCCGGACGTGAAATCGGTCTTCGATTACGAGATGGACGACATCGCCGTGGAAGGCTATGATCCGCATCCCGCGATCAAGGCGCCGGTCGCCGTGTAGGTTGCGGAGGGTGCGTGATTGCACGGATTTCGGCACAGGAGGCGGACATGACGATCACGCTGATCGCCGCGATGGCGCGCAACCGCGTCATCGGACGGAACAACGGGCTGCCGTGGAGGCTGCCGGACGACATGAAGTTTTTCATGCGGTCGACGGTCGGCCGCACCGTGCTGATGGGCCGCCGGACGTTCGAGTCGCTGCCGGGCGGTCCGCTGAAGAACCGCCGGAACGTCGTGCTGACGCGCCGGACCGATTACCGGCCGGACGGCTGCGAGGTCGTCCATTCAGTCGAGGAGGCACTGGAGCGCTACGGCGGCGACGAGCTCATGGTGGCGGGCGGGGCGGAAGTATACCGGCTCTTTCTCCCGCATGCCGACCGGATGCTGCTGACGGAAGTGGAGGCGGAAGTCGAGGGCGACGCCTATTTCCCGAAATGGGATCCCGAAGAATGGATGCTGGTCGCGAGCGAGCGCCATCCGGCGGATGAACGCCACGCCTGGCCGTTCGCGTTCAACACCTACGTCCGCCGTCGGAACCGCGGTTGAAGCCGCGCCTTTCGCGCGTTCGGCCGGATCGGCACCCGGCTGTTCCCCGGACCCGGACGATCGGCATTCGGCTGCTCCCCGGACTTCGTCATGAAGTGCAAATCGTTGTACGGATCGTCCATTATGATCGGCGCCGCGGGATGGTACGATTAGGATCATCGACATACGGCGCATAACGCGGACATGCCGCATTCGGCCGGATCCGGCCGAAGGCGGGTCCGAGGGGAAAGGGGAATGCCGATGTCCACGCCGACCGGATTCATGGAATACAAACGCCAAATTCCCCGGGATCGCGATCCGCTCGAACGGGTGCGCGACTGGCAGGAATTTCATCTGCGGATGGAGGAGGAGCAGCTCCGGATCCAGGGGGCGCGCTGCATGGACTGCGGCACGCCGTACTGCCACACCGGCATCGAGCTCGGCGGCGGGGTGTCCGGCTGCCCGCTCCACAACCTCATCCCGGAGTGGAACCACCTCGTCTACCGCGGGTTGTGGCGCGAGGCGCTCGACCGGCTGCACAAGACGAACAATTTTCCCGAATTTACGGGCAGGGTGTGCCCGGCGCCGTGCGAAGGCTCCTGCACGGTCGGGCTGATCGGCGAGCCGGTCGCGATCAAGACGATCGAACAGGCGATCGCCGACCGCGGATTCGAGGAAGGCTGGATCGTGCCGCAGCCGCCGAAAAAGCGGACGGGCAAGCGCGTCGCGGTCGTCGGCTCGGGTCCGGCCGGACTCGCCGCGGCGGCGCAGCTGAACAAGGCCGGCCATTGGGTGACGGTGTTCGAGCGGGCCGACCGGATCGGCGGGCTGCTCACCTACGGCATCCCGACGATGAAGCTCGACAAGTCGATCGTCGAGCGGCGCGTCAACCTGCTCCGGGAGGAAGGCGTCGAATTCGTCACGAACACGGAGATCGGGCGCGACATCCCGGCGAGGAAGCTCGTCGAGGAATACGACGCGGTCGTCCTCTGCTGCGGCGCGACGAAGGCGCGCGACCTTGACATCGAGGGCCGTCACCTGAAGGGCATCCACATGGCGATGGATTTCCTGAACGCGACGATCAAGAGCTATCTGGACAGCGGCCTCCGGGACGGCAAGTACATCGACGCGAAGGACAAGAACGTCATCGTCATCGGCGGCGGCGACACCGGTTCGGACTGCGTCGCGACGGCGCTGCGCCACGGCTGCCGCTCGGTCACGCAGTTCGGCACCCGGGCGATGGCTCCGCCCGCGCGCGATCCGGTCCGGAATCCCTGGCCGCAGTTCCCGAACGTCTACACGCTCGATTACGCCCACGAGGAAGCAAAGGCGCTGTTCGGCAAGGATCCGCGGGTGTTCGCGGTGCTGACGAAGAAATTCGTCGGCGACGGGAACGGCCGTGTAAAGGAACTGCACACGGTGGGCATCGAGCGGATCGTCGACGAGACGGGGCGCAAAATCTACAAGGAGATACCCGGCACCGAGCGGGTGTGGAAGGCCGATCTCGTGCTGATCGCGGTCGGCTTCGAAGGACCGGAGCGGACGCTGATCGAGGAGCTCGGGCTGGAGACGGACCGCCGTTCGAACGTGAAGGCGGAATACGGCAAATACCGCACGAACGTCGAGAAGGTGTTCGCCGCCGGCGACATGCGCCGCGGCGCCAGCCTCGTCGTATGGGCGATCAACGAGGGCCGCGAGTGCGCGCGCGAGGTGGACCGCTATCTGATGGGCTCGACGATGCTGCCGTAAGGACGGCCGTCGATCGAACGGTCCGGTTCCGGGCAAATGCGGGCGCAGTCAATCGGGTGCAAGTCGCCGGTCGGGATCCGGAAATCCCGGCCGGCCGTTTTTTTTGCCCGCAGCCGTCTCGCATTCTCCTGATCCGCCGCAGGCAGAAATATGGTAGAATCGATAGCAGAGGAAACACGCGCATCCAGATTCCGGTAGATCGGCAAGGGAGCGGTGCCTGTGTCCGGCGGAGACGTGCTTCTCCTGACGCCCGGGGATGTCGGGAGAATCCGGAACTACGTGCGGAAGAAATACGCTTCGCTGCCCGGCGAGAGGCGCGCGGAGATCGTCGCGGACGCCGTGCGGCGCGCCATCGAGCGGCAGCTGCCCGCGTTCGAGGATTCGCTCAGACGAGGGCTGACGAACGCGCTGATCCGCTGCGTCGTGCTGGAGGAACGGCGGCCGGTCGCGGCGTCGGATGTGATCGGGGAGATGTTGCGCCTGGACTGGCGGGACCCCGGCAGGCTGCGCGCGATCCGGGACTGGGCGTCCGCGCGGCTCGGCGCGGAGCTCGACGAGCAGCTCCTGGCGTCGATCTTCGCCGCTGCGGCCGGCGACGGCGCGCAAGCCTGGAACGGCCTGCGGGAGGCCGCTTCCGCGCGCGCCGGCAGCGCTGCGGGCGTTGCCGCCGGCATCGGTCCGACGCCGGCCGCGCCGGCCGGCGGGCAGGCTTCCGGCGTCGTCGTCCCCTTCCCGGTCCGGCCGGATCGGTCGGACGGGCCGGGTCAGCCGGACCGGCCGGAGCACCGCCGCTTCCGGTTCCTGTACGCGGCGCTGGCCGGACTGCTGGCCGTCGGCATGACGGCTTACGGACTCGCCGCCGTGAACCAGGACGGAGAGACGGTTCCGGAAGCACCTCCGCCCGTGTCCGGTCAGGTGTCGGGCGGCGATGCGCCGGCGCCCGACACCAGCCTGGCCGAGGGCAACGAGCTGCCCGCCCGGCTCCGCTGGCGGCCGGTCGACGTCGAGAAGCTCAAAGCGTACCTTGCCTCGCGCAAATCCTTGCTGCGGCATGAACCGTATTTCTCGGCCATCATGGATGCGGCCCGGGCCTATGACATCCATCCGCTGCTCCTGTTCGCGATCACCGGCCAGGAGCAGGGATTCGTGCCCGAAGACCATCCGCAGGCCGAGACCATCGCGAACAATCCGTTCAACGTGTACCACAGCTGGCAGGATTTCAACACGACGACGGCCCATTCGGCGGAGATCGCGTCCCGCACGATCATCCGGCTCAGCCGGGACCGGCCGCCGGAAGTCGATCCCGTCGAATGGATCAACCGGGAATACGCCGAGGATCCGCTCTGGCATCGCGGCGTGAACGCCCTGTTCAACAGCATGGAACAATATCTGTCGCAAGATGCGGAAGGAGCGGCAACCAACGGGTGAAGACGCTCGTCATCGCGGAGAAACCGGACATGGGCCGGACGATCGCCCGCGTCATCGAACCGGGCGCCGAACGCCGGCAAGGTTACCTGGAAGGGCGGCAGTACATCATCACCTGGGCGATCGGCCACCTGGTCGGCCTGGCCGAGCCCGAATACTATGACGAGAAATACCGGAAGTGGCGGGACGAAGATCTGCCGATCCTGCCCGCCGTCTTCAAATTGCAGCCCAACCCGAAGACGAAGGGGCAGCTCCGGATCATCGCGGAGCTCGCGAAACGGTGCGACCGCATCGTGAACGCCTGCGACGCGGGGCGGGAAGGGCAGCTGATCTTCCACCTGATCAAGGAATACCTGGGGCTTGACCATCCCGTCGACCGCCTCTGGATCTCCGACCTGACGCCGGAGACGATCCGGCGCGGATTCGCGGAGCTGAGAAGCGACGGCGAATTCGACGCGCTTACGCGGGCGGCGCGGGCGCGCAGCCAGGCGGACTGGCTGATCGGCATGAACGCTTCGCGGGCGTTCACGATCCGCCACGGCACGCTGCTCTCCGCCGGACGCGTGCAGACGCCCGTGCTCGCGCTGCTGTACGAGCGGCACAAGGAGATCGAGGCGTTCCGGCCCGAAACGTACTACACGGTGCACGGCAGGTTCCTGGCGGGGGAGACGGCCTACCGCGGCATCCGGATCGGCGGGAGGCTGAAGGACCGGGGCGAGGCGGAGGCGATCGCCGCAACATGCGCCGGCCGCGCGGGACGCATCGCCGAATACGACGTGAACGAGAAAAAGGAGTATCCGTACCGACTCTACGATCTCACGCTGCTGCAGCGGGAGGCGAACGCGCGGTACGGATTTTCCGCCAAAAAAACGCTCGACCTCGCCCAGTCGCTCTACGAACGGCACCAGGTCATCACCTACCCGCGCACAAGCTCCAATTACGTGACGGAGGAAAGCATCCCGTACATGCACCGGGCGCTCGCCATGCTGCGGGAACTCGAGCCGTACGCGGACCTCGCGGCGGGGGCCGATGCGCGGCTCGTCCACCGCGGCAACCGGGCGGTCTGCAATCCCGCGAAGGTGGAGGACCATCACGCGATCCTGCCGACGCCGAAAAAGCCGGGCGGCCTTACGCCCGACGAGCGCCGGCTGTACGATCTGATCGTCCGCCGCTTCCTCGCCCACTATTATCCGCCGGCCGTCTACCGGGTGCACGAAATCGTGACGGAAGTGTCGGACGAGCGATTCCGGACGACGGTCAGGGAACTGCTGGAGACCGGATGGAAGGCGGTGCTCGAGGCGGACGAAGGCGCCGGAGGCGGGAAGACGGGACGCGGCAAATCCGGAGCGGACGACACGGAAGGCGAGGAAGTGGAGGAGATGCTGGCCGAAGGCGGGTTCGCGCTCGATCCCGAAGCTCCGGTGCGCTGCGAAGGCGTCGATGTCGCGGAGAAGACGACGAAGCCGCCCAGGCCGTATACCGAAGGCACGCTGCTGAAGGCGATGGAGACGGCCGGCCGGCTGATCGAGGACGAGGAACTGCGCGAAGCGATGAAGGAGTGCGGGCTCGGCACGCCCGCGACCCGCGCCGCGACGATCGAGCGGCTGAAACAGGTCGGATATGCCGTGGCGAGGGGAAGGACCATCCGGATCACGCCGAAGGGCATCGCCGCGGTTGAGCTGATCCGCGGCGCGGGCGTCGAACTGCTCACGTCGCCCGAAATGACGGGGCAATGGGAGCGCAGGCTGAACCAGATTTCGCGCGGCGAGGCGTCCGAAGAGCCGTTCATGGAACAGGTGCGCCAGTTCGCGGCGAAGATCGTCGAACTTGTGCGCATGCAGCCGCCGCTGCCGCCGGGGACGTTTGCCGAAGCGGGGCGCGGCGCGCGCGCGTCGGGAAAGGGAAGGATGCGGCGGGCGTCCGTGACCGGAGCCGCGGCGGCCGGCCGGAACGCCGGCCATGCGGCAGCCGCGTCCGAAGAACCGGACGGCCCTTCGAACGCGGGTGCGGGGAGCGGTGCCGATGCCGCCGCCCGCGCCGGGGCAGGCCGGCCGCCGGAGCCGGCCGCGATCGCGCCCTGCCCGCGTCCGGGCTGCGGCGGCATGATCATCGAGGGCAGGCGCGGTTACGGCTGCACGCGCTACCGCGAAGGCTGCCGGTTCGTCATCTGGAAGGAATCCTGCGGCCGGCCTATCACCGCCGCGATGGCGGCGTCTCTGGCGAAATCCGGCCGGACGAGGCCGATCGTCCTGTCCGCGCCGGACGGCTCGAAGCGGAAAGGCCGTCTCCGGCTAGCCGATCCCGCCACAGGGGAACTGGCGGTCGAATACGAATAGCGGAAAGACACGGGCCCGGCGCATCGTCTGACGATGCGTCGGGCCCTCATGCTTCAGCGGAGCATGTGCGAGCGGACGTAGCCGGCGATGGCGTCGGGCACGTCCTTCAGCCGCTTGAGCCGGATGAAGGCGCCCTTCGGCTCCACGTCGATCCGGGCGATGTTGTATTGCCATTCCCGCTCCGCCTGCACGTGGATCGCATGGAGACCGGCCTTCAGCGCCGGAATGACGTCGGTGCGGAGCGAATTGCCGATCATCCAGGTGCGGCTGCGGTCGAAGCCGCACGAGGCGGCAATCTCCTCGAGCGCCTCCACGTTCTTGTGCCGCCGGATGTGGATCCGCGAGCCGAAGAAGCGCCGGAGCCCGAACCGGTCGATCTTCCGGCGCTGGATCTCCGGATCGCCGCCCGTGTACAGGTGAAGCTCGTGGCCTTCCTCCTTGAGCCGCACGAGCGTCTCCTCCATGTGCGGATAGGGCTCCGCCTCGAGCTCGTAGACGCTCCGGCCGAGCCGCCATACCGTCTCCTCCTCGTCCCGCGAGGGAGCCACCCCGAACCGCGCGGCGAAATGCCGGTACGTCTCGACGAACGAGCGGGGGAAATGCTCGCTGTCGAAGCCGACGACCTGCACGCCGGCGATGTCGATCTCGGCCTGCACGCGGCGCACCTCGTCGGGATCGAGCCCTTCCCGCCGGAAGCGGTCCGCCATCCATGAGGCGAACTGGTCGATGACCATGAAGAAATAGCGGTTGCAGTGGATGAGCGTATCGTCAAGATCGAACAGGATCGTCTGCTTCATGCTTCCTCCCGTACAAGCCGGCCTGCCGCACTCCGTTCCGGTCATGCGGCCGTCACATCCATGCTAGCGGATCGGAAGCCTCCGGTCAATCGGACGGAGCCCGCGGCCGCCGGACGTCAGGCGTAACGTTCCCGCTTGCGCGCCAGATCATTCTTGATGAAGGCGATGCGCTTCCTGACGTAGAAATCCAGGCTGTCGCCCTTCAAATCCTTCGGGGTGAGGACGGTGCCCGTCTGGTTGTCGATGATGGTCAGGGCGCCGTCCGAATAGAACTTGAACGTCAGATCGCGCCAGGGGCGATGGCGTTCGATAAACCGGTAATGCTCGCAGCTTCTCATGTCCGGGCACCTCCGCAAGCAACCCGCAGGATACGGGAACAAATGTTCTTGTATCCAGTATAGCAAACATTTGTTCGCGTGGAAAGTCCATCCGGATTCCCGTAGACTAATTTTTTGGGACATAACGGGACGTGGAGGGGCGACATGATCGAAGCGAAGAAACTGACCAAGCGGCTTGTGGACGGCAGGACGGTGCTCTCGGACGTCGATTTTCTTGTGGAAGGCGGCAAGTTCACCGTCGTGGCCGGAGCGAGCGGAAGCGGCAAGTCGATGCTGCTGAAATGTCTGGCCCTGCGGGAAAAATGGACGAGCGGACAGCTGCTGCTTGACGGCGAGGACGTGTTCAAGGGCGGCTGGAGAATGAAAATGCGCGTGCGGCGGGAGATCGCGTACCTCTCGGAGAAGCCGGAACTCAACCCGAACCGCACCGCGCTCAAAAACGCGCTGATCGGCACCCGGTACCAGACGCCGCTCTGGCGCAGGCTGATCGGCTCGGTCCGCAGCGACGACTACATGGGCGTCATGGACGTGCTCGAGCAGGTCGGCCTGCTCGACAAGGCGCATGCGAAGGTGTCCACGCTCAGCGGCGGCGAGCGCCAGCGCGTCGCGATCACGATGGCGATCGTGCACGGCGCGCGCGCGCTGCTCCTGGACGAGCCGGTGACCGGGCTCGATCCGCACACCGCGGAGAAGATTCTCGCGGACCTGAAGGCGATGTGCGGCCGCGGCATCGCGGTCGTCGCGGTGCTGTCCAACCTCGAGTGGGCGGAGAAATACGCCGACCGCATCGTCGGCCTGAAGGAGGGACGCGTCGCCTTCGACGTCTCCGGACGGCGCCTGACCGGGCGCGAGCGGGCGATGCTGTAATCGCGGCCGGTAAACGCGGCAATCGGATATGACGCGGCGGGATCGCGCATAGGAATGTACCAATCCGACACAAGGCAGGTGTCCGCGACCCATGGCGTTCCGATTGCCCGTCATCGTGCAGGCCGTCCGCCTCACGCGGCCGAAGGTCGAAATCTGGTCGCCCTTTGTCAGCGGCCTCGCGAATCCGGAGGCGCAGACCCGCATCCGCCAGTCGCTGCAGGAGGCGGAGCGTTCACTGGAGGCGCAGCAGGGACCGCTGGACGACCCGCGCGCCGAAATGCTCGGCTGGTTCGAAACGAAGACGAACGAGCGGGGCGTCTTCAGCATCTCGCTGTACAATTACGCGTACACCGGCGGCGCGCACGGTCTGACGCTGCAGACGTCCCGCACGTTCGACACCGCGACGGGACGCGTCTATACGCTCGCCGATCTGTTCAAGCCCGGCAGCCGGTACGAGGAGCGGCTGACGAACATCGTGCGGGAGCAGATCCGCCGCCGGGACATTCCCGTGTTCGAAGGCGCAGAGGTGACCGTAACACCCGACACGGACTTTTACATTGCCGACCGGACGCTCGTGCTCTACTGGCAGCTGTACGCGATCACGCCCTACGTGTACGGTTTTCCTTATGTTCCGATATCCGTCTACGAACTCGGAGACATCGTGCGCGAAGACGGTCCGCTCGGGGTCATGAACGTGAACGATTGAGCGCATTTCCCGGGCAAGCGCAGAAGCAGGCAGGAATACCCGCGATTCGACAGCGGTGCATTGCATGCCGTTGTCGATTTTTTTCCATGTCTGATCTGCGACGGCAGGCCGCTCAACCCCGCCGCGCCTCCGAAACCCGTCGTGAACGGTACGCCGTACCGCTGGAGCGCGGCGGCGAGCGTCCTTCGGCCCGTAACGGCCGCTTTTTTTTTATTTTTTCGCATTGTCCGAGCCCGGGAGCGCCGTTATAATGGCATCAAATCCCATGCCATACCATGCGACGGAAAAGGGTGAGCGCGTGAGCAACGCATCTTGCGGCGAAGGCGTGCTGCTGTCGGTCAACGTCGGCATGCCGACCGAATGGCGGTACGGATCGAAGACGGTCAAGAGCGGAGTCTTGAAGCTGCCGGTGCAGGGGCCCGTGCGGGCGCTGCGCGGCGGGCTTCCCGGCGACGGCCAGGGCGACAGGGTGCACCACGGCGGCCCCGACAAGGCCGTCTGCGTCTACAGCCACGACCACGGCGGGTACTGGGAAAGCCGGTGGGGCAAACCGTGCGAGTACGGCGCGTTCGGCGAAAATTTCTCGATCGCCGGATTCGTCGAAACCGACGTCCACATCGGCGACATCTTCCGCATCGGGACGGCGGTCTTCCAGGTGACGCAGCCGCGGATGCCCTGCTACAAGCTCGGCATGCGGCACAACCGGCCGAAGCTGCCGGACGAGGTGCTGAAGTCGGGATATACCGGCTGGTATTTCCGCGTCCTGGAGGAAGGGGAGGTCCGGACCGGCGACCGGATCGAGCGGATCGAAAAGCGGAACCGCAACCCGACCGTCGCGGAGGCGGCGGAGATCGACGCGTTCCGGAGGCGCGACCGCGACGCCTTGCGAAGGCTGCTCGACGCGGACGGACTGTCGGCCGACTGGAAGGCGGCATTGAGCGAAAGGCTTGCCAGACTGGAGGAGGAATCGGGACATGAATGAACCGGCAAAGGGACGGGTTCTGATCACCGGCGCGGCCGGCGGCATCGGCAGCCGCCTCGCGGAGGCATACGCGAAGGCGGGGCATCCCGTCGTCATGACGGATATCGATCTCGGGCGGGGCGGGGAAATCGCCGACCGGATCCGCCGGGAGGCGGGGACGGAAGAGGTCGTGTTCATCCCGGCCGACCTGGCTGTACCACAACAGATCGAAGAGCTGTTTCACTCATTGGATAAACAGTCCATGACCGTCGACATCCTGATCAACAACGCCGGCTTCGGCATCACGAAAAGCCCGTACGAACTCACCTGGCAGGAATGGGACAGCGTGCTGAACGTCAATCTCCGCGCGGCCTTCCTGTGCGCCAGGGAAGCCGCCCGGCGCATGCGGCTCGCCGGTCGCGGCGGCTCGATCGTCAACATCGCGTCGACGCGCGCCTTCATGTCCGAGCCGCACACGGAAGCCTACGCCGCCTCCAAGGGAGGCATCGTCTCGCTGACGCACGCGCTCGCGGCGTCCTTCGCCCCGGACGGCATCCGCGTCAACTGCATCAGCCCGGGCTGGATCGAGACGGGCGATTACGGCGCGCTGCGCGAAATCGACCACAGGCAGCACCCGGCCGGCCGCGTCGGAAGGCCCGATGACATCGTGAGGGCTTGCTTCTATCTGACCGATCCGGCCAACGATTTCGTCACCGGCGTCAATCTGATCGTCGACGGCGGCATGACGAGGAAGATGATCTACGAGCCCTGACGATTCGGATTTCAACCAATTTTCCGGTGCCTCTTTCAGAGTTTCGCATATGCTGTTATACTAATAACAAAAAGCTGCAACATTGGCGGCTTCGACTGGAGAAGGGGAACGGAAGACTAATCGAATCGAGAAGGAAGTGGGGACATGCCTGTATTGCCGAAGACGAACGAGTTTGGTTTCTTTGAGATTCGACTCGAGTCCATCGGCGGGCTCGGCGCCAATCTCGCCGGCAAGATGCTGGCGGAGGCAGGTGTCGTCGGAAGCGGATTCAACGGCGTCAGCTTCTCATCCTACGGCTCGGAGAAAAAGGGGTCGCCCGTCAAGGCGCACATCCGTTTCTGCGCGCCGGACGTCCACATCCGTGACACGACTCCGGTCGAGCGGCCGCACATCGTCGGCATTTTCCACGAAAATCTGTACAAGACCGTCAACGTCATCAGCGGCATCTACGAGGACAGCATCGTGCTCGTCAACTCGGCCAAGACGCCCGAACAGCTCAAGGAGAAGCTGAAGCTGCTCGGGGGCACGATTGCGGTCGTCGACGCGACGGGCATCGCGCTCGAGGAGAACAACCGCGTCAACATGGCGATGCTGGGCGGCCTGTTCCGGCTGTGCGATTTCCTCGATCCCGAATTCATGAAAGGCGTCATCCGCAAATCGCTCGAAAAGAAATATCCGCACGCCGTCGAACCGGCCATCCGCACGTTCGAGCGCGGCTACAACGAAGTGAAATTCCAGACGTTCAAGCTTCCCGAGGGTGCCGAAATGCCGAAGCCGACCCGCTGGGACATTCCGGTCCTCGGGTACGAGACGCAGCCGATCGGCGGCACGATCACGAATCCGGGCAACAGCATCCTGAAGGATCTCAGCATTTCGCGCCAGGGCATGATGCCGCATTTCCACGAGGAAAAATGCATCCACTGCGCTGCCTGCGACACGGCCTGCCCGGACTTCTGCTTCGTCTGGGAGGAGAGGCCCGACAAGAAGGGCCGCCCGCAGATGTTCCTGCTGGGCATCGATTACCAGTACTGCAAGGGCTGCCTGAAATGCGTCGTCGCCTGCCCGACCGAGGCGCTCACGGCCGAGCGGGAGACGGACGGCTACGGCGAAGCGCACCGCGTGCCGCACCGTTTCGCGCTCGCGAATTGAGGCGCCCGGCGACATTCTTACGGCGAGGTGAATGAGCATGGCGATCGAGATCAGCAAGGAGCGCCCGGCCGGCACGGTCGAGCAGCGCATGGTCTATGAATCCGGCAACGAGATGGCGGCCTACGCCGCGCACCAGATCAACTATCACATCATGGGCTATTTCCCGATTTCGCCGTCCACGGAGGTCGCGCAGTTTCTCGACCTCATGAAGGCGAACGGCCAGCATGACATCAAGCTGATTCCGGCGGACGGCGAGCACGGCTCGGCCGGCATCTGCTACGGCGCGTCCGTCGCCGGCGGCCGCGTGTTCAACGTCACGAGCGCGAACGGCTTCCTGTACATGCTGGAGCAGCTGCCGGTGCAGTCCGGCACGCGCTTCCCGATGGTGTTGAACCTCGTCTGCCGTTCGGTGTCGGGGCCGCTCAACATCCACGGCGACCATTCCGACCTCTATTTCGCGCTCAACACCGGCTGGCCGATCCTGCTTGCGCGTGATCCGCAGGCCGTCTATGACATGAACATCATGGCGATCAAGCTCGCCGAGCATCCCGATGTCCGGCTGCCCGTCATCGTCGCGTCGGACGGCTACTTCACGTCGCACCAGAAGCGGCGCGTGCAGACGTTCGCGCACCGGGAAGACGTGCTGAAGTTCATCGGCGAGAAGCCGCCGGAAGGCTTCCCGCACGTGCTCGACCGGAACAATCCGATCACGGTCGGCCCGTACATGAACGAACCGGATTTCATCAACAACCGCTATCAGCAATCCGAAGCGATGTACCGCGCGGCGAAGGTGTACGACGAGATCCGCAGGGAATACGCCGTGCTGACCGGACGCGACTATCCGATGCTCGATCTGTACCGGATGGAGGACGCGGAAGTCGCGGTGTTCCTGCTGAACTCGGCGGCGGAGATCATCAAGGACGTCGTGGACCAGCTCCGGGCGAAGGGGATCAAGGCGGGCGCGATCTCGCCGAACGTCATCCGCCCGTTCCCGCAGCGCGAGATCGCCGAAGCGCTCAAAAACGTGAAGGCGGTCACGGTCGGCGACCGCGCCGATTCGTACGGCGCCTACGGCGGCAACATGACGCTTGAGGTCAAGGCGGCGCTGTTCACGCACGGCAACACGACGACGAAGGTGATCAGCCGCATTTACGGCCTCGGCGGCAAGGATTTCTACGCGGAAGACGGCCATCACTTCTTCCAGCTCGCGATCGAAGCGGCGGAGAAGGGATACGTCGAGAAGCCGTTCGACTATTACGGCCTGACGCCCGGCGATCCGGACAAGGCGCCGAAGCGGGTGATCGAACCGCTCAAGTACGAGGAAGTGAAGACCGGCCTCATCACGGTGGAAAAGGACGAGGAAACGGGCAAACTGAAGGTGAAGGTTCCGCCGCTCCGGAACCTCACGAAGAAGCCGAAACGGCTCGCGCCGGGACACGGCGCCTGCCCGGGCTGCGGCATCTTCTCCGGGCTTGAGCTGTTCTTCAAGGGCATCGAAGGCGACATCGTCGCGCTGTTCCAGACCGGCTGCGCGATGGTCGTCACGACGGGTTATCCGTACTCGTCCCACAAGGCGACGTACATCCACAACCTGTTCCAGAACGGCGCGGCGACGCTGTCCGGCGTGGTCGAAATGTTCTGGGAGCGCAAGCGCCGCGGCGAACTTGACCACCTCGGCCTGAAGGACGACTTCACGTTCGTCATGGTCACGGGCGACGGCGGCATGGACATCGGCATGGGCCCGGCGATCGGCGCCGCGCTGCGCAACCACAAGATGATCATCATCGAGTACGACAACGAAGGCTACATGAACACGGGCGCCCAGCTGTCGTATTCGACGCCGCTCGGCCACCGGACGTCGACGTCCAACGTCGGCAAGTTCCAGGGTGGCAAGCTGTTCCACCACAAGGACACGCCGCAGATCATGGCGGCCACGAACATTCCGTACGTGTTCACCGGCGCGGAATGCCTGCCGCAGGATCTCATCCGCAAGGCGGCGAAGGCGCAATACTACGCGCAAAACGAGGGGTTGGTGTACGGCAAGATCCTGATCACGTGCCCGCTGAACTGGCTCTCGGAGGAGAAATACGGCCAGCAGATCCTCGAAGACGCGGTCAACTGCTGCTTCTTCCCGATCTACGAGGTCGAGCACGGGATCACGACGATCACGTACAACCCCGAGGAGAAGGGCAAGCGGATACCGGTCACCGACTGGCTGAAGCGGATGGGCAAGACGCGCCACCTGACGCGTCCGGAATACGCCGAGGCGCTGAAGGCGTTCGAGGAGGAAGTCGAACGTCGCTGGCAGCGTCTGAAGGCGAAGCATGAAAATCCGTACCTGTAACCCGCGGGCGAATGCGGACCCGGGACTATGCGGCGCGCCTTCCGGCAAGGGGGGCTGCGCCGTTTGTTTGAAGCGCGGGTTTTGATCGAAGCCGAAGGAGGATGTGAGGGATGCCGATCGTGAAGGCGGACGGTCTGTTCGCCCGGTTCAGGGAGCTGGAACCCGGAGAGGAGGCGGCGTTCGGCGAAGAGCTGAGGGCCGGCGGATTCTCCGCGGTGCGCGTGTTTCTGGAGGATTTCCGCGCGTTCCTGAAGCAATACGATGAGCCGCTTCAGGAGGAGGCCGAGCGGCTGATCGGCCGCGGCCGCGCCGCGCTGCCGGACGCCGGGCGGATCAGCCCGTCCTGGTCGCGGATATGGAGCGAGTTCACGGACATCGCCGCTTACAAGAAGGACGTGTTCAACCGCATCCCTCCGGACGATCGGGACGGCGAATGGCAGGTGCTGATCGACAATCCGTTCACGAACGGACAGATCGCGGTCTATCCGGGGCTGTCATTTCTCGAGGCGGCCTATCTGTACGCCTATTTCCGGACCGATCTGATGCCGAACGAAGTGATCCGGATGCAGCGCGTCCACACCGTCCTGACCGACTCCGGCCGATCGCCGGAACCCCGCGGCGGGGAAAGGCGGGGCGGCTGAGGCCGCGCCGGCGACGGACCGGAAGTCGGCGGAGAAGCGGCCCGATGGAGGCGCGGCAAGCAGGCGGGATGGAACGCACGAAGAACGGCGAGCCGCCAGGAAGCGGCGCGGCAGGGGCGCAGCGAGCCGGCGCGAAGCGCGCGCGAGGCGGCGTACCGGCGGGTGAAGCGCAAGAAAGAGGCGGCGTCCCGGAACCGGGAACGCCGCCCGAGGGATGCGCCGCCGGCCGCCGACGGGCCGGAATCAGCGCGGTGTCCCCGCGACGCGGCCCGTGGCGAGCAGATGCGCGGCGATCTTGCGGCCGTGGAAGCGGCCGGACTCGATGAAGATTTCGTTCGCCTCGTTGCGGGAGGCGACGACGCCGGCAAGATAGAGGCCCGGCACGTTCGTCTCCATCGTCTCGTCGTCGTAGCGGGGCCAGCCTTCGGGCTCGATCACGACCCCGGCTTCGGTCAGGAAGCGCCGGTCGGGGTGGAAGCCGGTCAACGCGAGCACGAAATCGTTGCGCATCGTGACCGGTCCGTCCGGCGTCTCGATGTCGATCGTCTCTTCGGCGATGGCCTTCACCCGCGAGCGGAGCATGAGCCGGATTGCGCCTTTTTCGACCTTGGACATGAAGACCGGCAGCACCCAGGGCTTCACGCCTTTCGAAAGCGTTTCGCCACGGTGGACGACGGTGACGCGGGCGCCGACCCGCTCGATCTCGAGCGCGGCGTCGACCGCGGAGTTGGCGCCGCCGACGATCACGACGTCCGTGTTCGTGTAAGGGTGGGCTTCGACGAAGAAGTGCGACACCTTCGGCAGATCCTCACCGGGCACGCCGAGCATGTTCGGATGGTCGAAATAGCCCGTCGCCACGATCACGATGTCGGCTTCGTAGCGGACCGGACGGACCGAGCGGCGGCGCGCTTCGAGCATGAAACCGCCCCCGGGCTTCGGCGTCAGCCGGTCGACGATCGTGAACGTATGGATGCGCACGTTCCTGCGGAGCGCCACCGTGCGGTAATAGTTCAGCGCCTCGAGCCGCGTCGGCTTCGCGCCGGCCGTCGTGAACGGAATGCCGTCGATCTCGAGATTTTCCGGCGTGCTGAAGAATTCCATGTAGACCGGGTAGCGCGAGATCGAGTGGACGATGTTCTGCTTCTCGATGACGAGCGGATCGAGCCCGATCTTCTGAAGCTCGACGGCTGCGGCCAGACCGCACGGTCCGGCGCCGATGATGATGACGCGTTCCCTGTGGGTTTCCAGTGTCTGCAAGATGAACGACCTCCCTGCACCATTGTAATGCTTCGGGCGCTGGCGGATCAACGAATCGACCTATGTACAAACGAGCGAATCGTGTATAATAGGGGCGAAATGCATGCCTTCACTTCTGCTGACGACCCGGCAGTGATCGACAACGTTAAGGAGGATTCATCCATGCGTCGGCGCTTTGTCATCGAGGCCGTAATGGTGGCGACATACGGTCAGCTGCTGGTCCCTTCGCGGCCGGTTGAATATATCATTCCCTATTCGACCATCATGGAGCTGTACGACATGAAGGATGGTCCCGAGCCCGTCATGGACGATCCCGAAGACGACCGTCACGTCAAGCAGAAGATCGGCGAACTGATCGAATTCTTCGCCGAGCCGCTCAACCGGAAGAAGATCGAGCGCGCCCTGCAGATGCCGTGGAGGGAAAGCCCTCCGCTGCTTCTGAAGGAAGACGTCTCGTTCATCGTCGTGCACGCGATCGACAACGCGCAGTACGGCGAGCTTTTCGATCCGATCGAAACGGAGCAGATCCTGACGGCCATCAAGTACCAGGTGCCGCTCCTGACCGACCAGCTCGAGCTGCAGGACCGGATCATCGAGGCGGAAGTGCCCGTGCAGGTGTTCGATATCGAAGATTTCGAATACGCGGTGGAAGTCGGAACGGAAATCGACTGGGAGACGAGCCGGGATCTGTAATCCGGCCGCCCGACGCCCGCCCTGGACCGTCCGGTTCGGGGCGGGTTTTTTGTGTCCGGAAATAAAAGGACGCGGTCCCGGGCATGCTAGGTTCGAATTGCCAGGGAAGGGAGAGCGAACCCGCATGCCGGCACTGCGCTTACGGCTTCGGCGCACCGAGGAACCGGAGGTGCGCGAGTCGTTCGAACTGAACGGAAGTCTGGACGATATCCGCGACCGGTTCGGGGTCGTGAAGGTCGAAGCGGACTATGTGCCCCGGGAGGTGGTCGAGCCGACCGATCCGGTCCCGATCATCGTCGGTCCGCGGCGCGAGCGGAAACTGGCGGATGCCCGCTGGGGCCTTTTCCCGTTCTGGGCGAGGGACGCCGTGTACGCCGATCTGCACCGGCTGCCGGCGATGCCCTCCTTCGGCGGCCTGATCCGGCGGCGCCGCTGCATCGTGCCGGGCACGGCGCTGGTGACGCTCGCGACTTCCGGCCGCCTGCTAAGCGTCGTGCGACTCATGCCGCGGGACGGAAGCGTGTTCGGCATGGCCGGATTGTACGAAGAGTTCGTGGGCGCCGGCGGCCGGCATCTTCGCGCGTTCACGATCGTGACGGTCGATCGCCGCGGCGCGCACGGATCGCACCGCACCCGCATGCCGCTGCTGCTCGGCGGGGAGGAAGCGGACCGCTGGCTCGATGCCGCGGGAAATGCGGCGGACGACATGCCGCCCGTGCATTTCCATCTCCCTGACGAAGAACGTTGGGTCGCACGGACGTTCATCCGCAGGCTTGCCCGCAGGGCGCGGGTGTGAGAGCCGCACGCCCCGATGGCCGGGGCGTGCGTTATTTTCGTCCTGTTGTAAACCCGCGTTTTCCGCTATAATGGAAATGATGCTCTGGACGAGCAGGGCGACGAGGGAGGAAGCCGGACCGCGTTCAGGCTGCGCTTCACGCCGGGCCATCCGCATCGGTCGAACGGCGAGCGCGCGTCGGCGCGCGCAATCCGGAACATCCCGCGGAGAACGGGCGCGCCGCCGGGACAGGATCGCCGCCGGCCGGCGTCTATGTAAAGGTGAAGGGCAGGCTTTCGGACGTTGATCCGGCATTCGCGGCACCGGATACATGAAACGGAGACAGGAGGCGAATGACGCGTTGGCCCTCATTCGGTGTTATTTCTTTTCCGAGGTGCTCGGCCTGAACACGTCGATGACGGTCATCCTGCCGCAGAAGACGACGCGGCAGATCGGGATGAAGGGAGAGGCGTCGGACGGCCGCCACAAGACGCTCTGGCTGCTGCACGGCCTGAGCGATGACGACACGATCTGGCTGCGCCGCACCTCGATCGAGCGCTATGCCGCTCCGTACGGGATCGCCGTCGTCATGCCGCAGGTGCACCGCAGCTTCTACACCGACATGCACCACGGCGGGAAATACTGGACGTTCCTCACCGAGGAACTGCCGTCGCTCGCGCGTTCGTTCTTCCCGCTGTCCGACCGGCGCGAGGACAATTTCGTCGCCGGCCTCTCGATGGGCGGATACGGCGCCTTCAAGTGGGCGCTCCGCCGCCCGGAGATGTTCGCCGCGGCCGCGAGCCTGTCCGGTGCGCTGGACATGGCGTACCATCTGAAGAACAGGAAAGACATGGATCCGGACATCCGCGCGATGTTCGAGCAAATCTTCGGTCCGGATCTGGACATCGCCGGCACGGAGCACGATCTGCTCTGGCTGCTGGAGCAGACCGGCCGCTCCGACGGCCCGAAGCCGAAGCTGTATCAATGCTGCGGCACCAGCGATTTTCTGTATCAGGACAACCTGAACTTCACCGAAGCGTGCCGGAAGACGAACTATGAGCTGACCGTCGTCTACGACGAAGGCGATCACGAGTGGGGATACTGGGACCGTCACATCCAGCGGGTACTGGAATGGCTGCCGCTCGGCGGCGCCTGAAGCGCTTCGTCACAGCACGCGCCGCGCCGTAACGAAGCGCTTCTTCCAGTAGGAGCTGTTCATGTCCGAGATCGTCACGCCCCGGCTCGACGAGGCGTGGATCATTTTGCCGTTCCCGACATAGATCGCGACGTGGCCGATCGATTTGCCGCTCGTGCGGAAGAAGAGCAGATCGCCCTGGCTGATGCTGCCCCGGTCGACCTGTTCGCCCTCCTTCGCCTGCTCCTTCGACGTGCGCGGCAGTTTCACGCCGAGCAAGGCATACACGTGCTGAACGAACAGCGAGCAGTCGAAGGCGACCGGTTCTCCGTTCTTGATCAATCCGCCCAGCCGGTAAGGAGTGCCGATGTACTCCTTGCCGATCTCGATCAGCTTCCGCGATTCCTCGGTCGCCGCGAAGGCGGAACGTTCGACAGCGATGCCCGCGGCGCCGCTGCCGACGGCCGCAAGCAGAAGGACGGCGAGAACTTTCCTGATGACACCCAGTCGCATGCGTACGCTTGTCCCTCCTTGTCGAATCGGCCGACCGGCCGCCGTTTTTACTATACCACGGCGTCCGGCGGTCCTTTCGCGGCCATGAAGAAGCGGGAGCGCGGGCGGGGCGGATTTGGGACGGTTTATGAGATTCGCGTTAGAAATTTTTCATGCGCGAAGGCAGCCGGAGCCGCCGCCCCGGGACAGGATCTCCCGGAGGACGGCCGGGCTCCGGATCATGACGAAACCATGCGACGAACCGTGTGCAGGGAGGATGATCGGATTGAAATACACGAAGCTTGGCAAATCCGGTCTGAAAGTGAGCCGACTCTGCCTGGGAACGATGAACTTCGGACCGAAGACGGAGGAGAAGGAAGCGTTCCGCATCATGGATGCGGCGCTCGACGCCGGCATCAACTTCTTCGACACCTCGAATTCGTACGGCGGTCCGGTCAGGCGGGGATGGACCGAGGAGATCATCGGCAGGTGGTTCGCGCAGGGAGGCGGCCGGCGCGAACGCGTCGTGCTGGCGACGAAGGTCTACCAGAGCATGGGGGAGAAGGACAATCCGAACGACGAGGACGGCCTGTCGGCCTACAAAATTCGCCGGCATCTCGAGGATTCGCTGCGCCGGCTCCGGACGGATCACATCGAACTGTACCAGATGCACCACGTGGACCGCAGCGTGACTTGGGACGAGCTGTACGGCGCGTTCGAGGCGGCGATCGCGCAGGGGAAGATCGGCTACGTCGGGGCGAGCAACTTCGCGGCCCGCGACCTCGTGAAGGCGCAGTACGAAGCCCGGAAGCGGGGATTTCTCGGCCTCGTGTCGGAACAGCACAAATACAGCCTGCTGTGCCGGCTGCCGGAGCTTGAAGTGCTGCCGGCGGCGCAGGAATACGGCATCGGCGTCATCGCCTGGAGCCCGCTCGAGGGCGGCGTGCTCGCCGGCAATTTCCATCCGCAGCCGGGCTCGCGATCCGCGGAACTTGCGGAAAAAATCGAACGGCTGCGCCCGCAGCTCGAGCGGTTCTCGAAGCTGTGCCGCGAGCTCGGCGAATCCGAGGCGGTCGTGGCGCTGGCCTGGACGCTTGCGCATCCCGCGATGACCGCGCCGATCATCGGTCCGCGGACGGTCGAACAGCTCGAGAGCGCGCTGCGCGCCGTCGAGCTGGAACTGACGCCGGACGTGCTGCGCGAGATCGACGCCATCTTCCCGGGTCCGGGCGGTCCGGCCCCGGAAGCCTATGCATGGTGAGTGCAACGATCCGGCAAGATAAGACGGTCGGGCAGGATGGGGACATCCTGACCCGGCCGTTGCGCTTTTCGACGCCGCGTCTTGCTCCCGTCGCCGGCGGAGGACCGTCGTCGCGGCGGGAGTGCTCCGGCTTCCCGTCCCGACCCGCGCCGGCTCTTGCGGCCGCCGAAGCGCCCGCGCATCCGGTCATGGCAAAATCGCAATCATATACGACAAGATCGCAGCTAGTCTGTTCGGTGGAAACGCGATAAGATGGTATCGGCTGCAAACCTTTTCACAACACAAGGAGTGTCGGACATGTCCAGATTCAAGGTGGCCGTCCTCGGCTGCGGTTCGATCGCGAAACACCGCCATATTCCCGAATTTGCGGCGAATCCGAACGTCGAGCTCGTCGCGTTCTGCGACATCGTCCTCGAGCGCGCGAAGGCTTACGCGGCGCAATACGGCGGACGCGCCTATGCGGATTACAGGGAGCTCCTGGCCGCCGAGAAGCCGGACGCGGTCAGCATCTGTCTGCCGAACCATCTCCACGCGCCCGCGTCGATCGCGGCTGCGGAAGCCGGAGCCCACGTGCTCGTCGAGAAACCGATGGCAGGCAGCAGGGAAGAGGCCGAAGCGATGATCGAGGCCGCGCGCAAGCACGGCGTTTATCTGATGGTTGCGCACAACCAGCGCCTGATGCCGCCGCACGTGAAGGCGAAGGAAATCCTTGCATCCGGCATTCTCGGCCGGGTGCTGTCCTTCCGCACGTCCTTCGGCCATCCGGGCCCCGAGGGGTGGAGCGTTGACGGCCGGAACAGCTGGTTCTTCGACAAGCAGCGGGCGATCATGGGCGCGATGGGCGACCTCGGCGTGCACAAGTCGGACCTGATCCGCTGGCTGCTCGACGATGAAGTGGCCGAGGTGTCGGCTTTCATCTCGACGCTGCACAAGGAATCGACCGACGTGGACGACAATGCGATCTGCATCCTGCGCATGAGAAGCGGAGCGATCGGTACGCTCGTCGCGAGCTGGACGTACTACCGGGGCGAGGACAACAGCACGGTGCTCTGGTGCGAGAACGGCGTCATGAAAATCGGCACCGACCCGAGGGACCAGGTGATCGTCGAGCTCAAGAACGGCGAGACGCAGCGCTACAGCGTGGGCGAGATCGCGACGAACGAGAAGCAGACGGTGAGCGGCATCATCGACGAATTCGTCAACTGCCTCGTGACGAAGACGCCCCCGCGGATTTCCGGTGAGGAAGGCCTGAAGTCGCTGAACGTCATTCTCGCGGCGTTCGAATCGCAGGCGACCGGCCGCACGATCCGGCTGTAAGCTCCTCACGATCCGGTTCGGTTCCATGCCGGCATGCATCGGCAAACACGAAGCGAAGCCAGGCTCCGGCCCCTGCCGGCGGCCTGGCTTCGCTTTTTGCCGTGCGGCGGGCGCGCCGCCCCGTCAGACGACGACGTCCAGCGCGCGGTGTTCGACCCGAACGCCGAACGGCGTGGTTCCGGCGTCCTCGCCGTCGGCGTGCACGGGGAGGGGAGAAGCGGATTCGATCCGGATGCGCGTTCCGCGCAAAAAGGAGACGCCCCGGATCGACGCGTGCGCGCCGGCGTAAACCCGCGGGAAAGCGGTGATCAGGCGAAGGCGGGAAATTCCGTGCACGACGCAGACGTCGAGCAGACCGTCCCCGGACGAAGCCTGCGGATTAATGCGCATGCCGCCGCCGATGGAGGGAATGTTCGTGACCGCCGTGAGCCACACGCGGCGGAACGCGTGCCGGACGCCGTCGACTTCGAGCACGACGTCGGCCGGACGCCAGGTGATCAGCACCCGGATCATCAGAAAGACGTAAACGAGACGCGCCAGGCGCAAGCGTCCGAGCAGCCTTTTGATCCGGGACCGGTTGACGGCGGCGGCCACCGCCGCGTCGAGCCCGGCTCCGCCGGAATTGACCGCCGCCTCGCCGCCGTCGAAACGGATGACGTCGATTCGTCTGCAACGCCTGCCGCGCACGGTTTCCAACAGATGGGTAAGCGCTTCCAAAGGATCCTTCGGAATGCCGTGGTCGCGCGCAAAATCGTTGCCGGAACCCGCCGGTATCACGGCGAAAGCCGGCAGGCGCGCGGCGGCTTCGGCATCGGCGCCGGCGCCCGCGTCCAGCAGCCCGTTCGCAACTTCGCGCAGCGTGCCGTCCCCGCCGATGGCGACGATGACGTCCCGCTCCGCCGGGGAGCCGTGCATGCGCGCAAGACTGGATGCGGCCAGCCGGCGGCTGACGGCGGCGGCTTCGCCCGGTTCCGATGTCAGATAGCAGGCATGCGGAATGCCTTCGCGCTCCAGCCGGAGGCGGATCCGCTTCCAGGCGCGCAGCGACTTGCCGTTGCCGGCGGCGGGGTTGACGATGAAATGCAGCATGGGATCACGATTCCTCGTTTCATGACTTTAATATTTCATCAGGTTAATTTTATATGGCATAAACAAAACAACGCCGCATGCATCGTTTCATGATCCGGCCAGCCCGAACGCTTCCGCGATGAGCCGGTAGGAGGCCACGCGCTTCCCGAAATCGTGAATCGGGCTCACGATCAGCAGCTCGTCCGCCCCGTATTCCGTCGCGAGCCGTTCGAGCCCTTCGCGGACCTGTCCGGGCGTGCCGACGACGCGGCGGCTTCGGGCGCGCCGGATCAGCTCCCGGTCGAGTTCGGAATACGGCCAGTTCTTCGCCGTTTCGACGGACGGGAGCCAGGGCAGCTCGAGCCCGCGCTCGATGCCGAGGAAATAAAGGTCGGTGCTGAGCGCCAGTTCGTCCGCTTCTTCCTCCGTCCCGGCGCAGATCGCCAGCACCGCGATGAGGGCGCGCGGCTCCTTCCCGAGCCGCTGCGCGCGGAAATGCTCCTTGTACCAGCGGATCGCCTCGGGGCCGCCCGGCGTGCCGAAGAACTGGGCGAAGCCGTAACCGGTGCCGAGCTCCGCGGCGATGCGCGCGCTTTCGTCGCTCGAGCCCAGCAGCCAAATCTCGGGGTGCGTCCCGATCGAAGGCGAGGCGAGCAGGCCGGGGAAACGGTGATGCTCCGTCGTCTCCTGGAAATAATCGATCAGATCGAGCACCTGCTGCGGATACTGATCGTAATGATATGTCCTGCCTTCGTGCAGCGCGCGCGTCGACAGCGGGCCCCCGCCCGGTGCCCGGCCGAGGCCGAGATCGATCCGGCCCGGATGAAGCGCCTCGAGCAGGCGGAAATTCTCCGCCACCTTGTAGGCGCTGTAGTGCGGCAGCATGACGCCGCCAGCTCCGACGTGGATCGTGCGCGTGGCCGCCGCCACGTGGGCGATCATGATTTCCGGACTCGAATGGGCCAGCGACCGGCTGCCGTGGTGCTCCGACATCCAGAATCTCGAATAGCCCATCTTCTCGGCCTCCACGGCGAGCCGGGTCGTCTCCCGGAGCGCGTCCGAGGCCGTCTTGCCTTCGCCGATTTGCGACTGGTCGAGGATGCCGAGTCTGATCATGGGTATCCGCTCCGTATGCCGTCATCCCGTTATTCGGGTGATGTCATGGTCATTTTATCAAAAATCCATCGTCATCCGCCGATGCCGGAACGCGGAGCCGTCAGCCGCCGTCCGGCCGCGTCGCCCGCTCCAGCGCTTCCAGCAGGCGGAACGCTTCCTCGTCGGTCCCGCCGCAATGCTCCTCGGACGGCGTGAAGGAGACGCAGACCTGCGGCCGCTCGGGGAGCCCGAAGAGCGCGCAGCGGCGGTCGGCGGTCAGGTGGACGCAGGGAACGCCGGCCGGCTTGCCGCCCGGCATGCCCGGAATCGGCGACGAAATCGAGATGGCGATGCAGCAGGCGGCGCAGCCGACGCGGCATTCCATGCTTTCACCCCTCCGTCGGAATTCGCTACCCAATACGATACTACAACGACCCCGGCGCTGTCGAACGGCTTGCGGCGGTCCCGCGGGGTGCGTTATACTTACGGAGGCAAAATCCCACAATAAGGAGCCGTTCACATGGGTAAGGTACTCATTTTCGGACATCGCAATCCGGATACCGACTCGATCTGCTCGGCCATCGCCTACGCGGAACTGAAGAAGAAGCTCGGACAGGAGGTCGAGGCGGTCCGCCTCGGCGACGTGAACGCGGAAACGCGGTATGCGCTCGACTACTTCAAGACGGAAGCGCCGCGGTTGGTGGAAAAGGTGTCGGAGGAGACGGATACGGTCATCCTCGTCGACCACAACGAGCGGCAGCAGAGCGCCGAGGACATCGACCGGGTGCGCGTGGCGGAAGTCATCGACCACCACAGGATCGCGAATTTCGAGACGGCGGGGCCGCTCTATTACCGGGCCGAGCCGGTCGGCTGCACGGCGACGATCCTGAAGAAGCTGTACAAGGAACACGGCGTCGCCATCGAACCGCGCATTGCCGGGCTGATGCTGTCGGCGATCATCTCCGACTCGCTGCTCTTCAAGTCTCCGACCTGCACGCCGGAAGACGTCGCGGCGGCCCGCGAGCTGGCGGAGATCGCCGGCGTGAATCCGGAGGAGTACGGGCTCGCGATGCTGAAGGCGGGCGCCGACCTGAGCAAGAAGACGATCGACGAGCTGCTCCGGCTCGACGCGAAGGAATTCACGATGGGCAGCGCGAAGGTCGAGATTGCGCAGGTCAACGCCGTGGATGTGAACGACGTGCTCTTGCGCCAGGCCGAAGCGGAGGACAAGATCCGCAAGATCATCGGGGAGAAGGGGCTCGACCTGTTCCTGTTCGTCGTGACGGACATCCTGAACAGCGATTCGGTCGGCATCGCGCTCGGCAGGCGGGCGGACGCCGTCGAGCAGGCCTACGGCGTAAAGCTCGAGAACAACCGCGCGCTGCTGAAGGGCGTCGTCTCGCGCAAATCGCAGATCGTGCCGGTGCTGACGGAGACGCTGGCCGGCAAGTGAGGGCGCCGAACGCGAAATCCCGCGGAACATGCCGCGGGATTTTTTTGTTTTGCTGGTATAGTCCGGAAGCAGCGGGGACACAATGAGCAGCGGGGAGGATTGACGATGTTCGGATGGATTGCGCGCATCAACCTCTTGGCCGCGTTCGCGGTGCTCTTCGTGTTCCACCTGCTGCTTTACTATTTTCTGGGCAACGACGACTGGTTCTCCATCGCGCTGCTCGCCTCCATCGTCGAGACGGGCGTGCTCGCGCTCATCCAAATCGCGGCCGGCGGGCGGGAGGAGGACAAGGCGCGCTGAACGCGCCGTCCGGCCGCTACATGCCGGCCTGCTGCGACAGCCATCGGGCGATGCGCTGCAAATCTTCGGCCGACACGCCCGGCGCGAACTCCTCCGGCACTTCCGGCAATTCGGGAATGGGTCCGCTGTATCCGGGCACGCCGGCGTACGCCTCGAGCTTGCCGCCGTCGATCGGGTGCGTGCCGCGCCAGATCCGGGCGATCTGCTGGTAATCGTGGTCGCTGAACGTATACAGCCGGCGATGTTCGCCGCGTTCTTCCCAGGGACGGGCCGCGTCGAACGCTTTGTTGTCCAGCCTCGGCACGGGCAGGATCTTCGTCACGTCGACGCCCGTGATGATTTCTAGCGCCTTCGCGTAGGCCAGGATGTGCACGCCGCCGCGGACGAGCAAATAACCGATCATGGCGCGAGCGGTCGGGTGGTCGGTCATTTCGTACACCCGCATTTTGTGCGTGCGGGCGCCGATTTCCAGATAGAAGTTGTGCAGCAGATCGAAGATCAGGTTGCCGCTCGAGACGACGTAGGTGCCGTTCCAGGGACGGCCCATCGAATCGACGGGCAGCGAATTCTGGCCGCCTTCGATAAAATGGATCGACATGCGCAGGTTCTTCGCCGGACCGAGCGGCGTGGAATCCGGATCGCCCGGCCGTGTCGTGCCCGTCAGCATCAGATTGATCGTATTCGCCACCAGCTCCACGTGGCCGAACTCCTCGGCCGTGATGCTCGCCACCAGATCATAAAACGGGCGGAGCTTCGACTTCTCGCGAAAGTTGAACGACTGGAACAGGTAGTTGTTCAGCGTCGACATTTCGCCGAATTTGCCGCCGAGCAGTTCCTGGACCGCGCTGGCTCCGTTCGGATCCGGATGGGACGGCATCGGAAGCTCGATGAGCAGTCGATCGATCCGCTTGAACATGGCAAAAACCCTCCTTGTCTCGTCACGAAATCTCCCAGGCAGATTAGTATGACTCCGGGATTGTCCTTTATGCCGCGCTCAGCGCGCATAGAAGGAACACGGGGGCGAAACACTACTCGTTGATCCCGATTCCCGATCAAAGGAGCGATTGCCATGCCGCTGATTCCGTATGATCCGATCCGCCAGATCGACGCGCTGCGCCGGAACCTGGACCGGTTCTTCGACGAGTGGCCGCTCGCCGGACGGTTCATGGACGGCGCGAATTTCAACCGCATCGATCTCTACGAGACCGGCAACGAGCTGGTCGCGCTGTGCGAAGTGCCGGGGCTCGAGAGCAAGGAGGATGTCGAAATCGCGGTCGATCAGCAGACGCTGACGATTTCCGGCAGGCTGAAGGCGCCGGAGCACGTGAAGGAGGAGCAGTACCACCGCCGCGAACGGTTCACCGGCAAATTCACGCGCTCGATCACGCTGCCCGTGCCCGTCGCGTCGGAGGGCATCACCGCATCGTATCGCAACGGCATTCTCGAGATTCACATGCCGAAGCTCGGGGGCGACCAGCGCAGAAGAATCGACGTGCAGTTCCATTGAGGGTCGGCTGACGCCGGCCGGACGAGGAGTCCGGCCGTTTTTTTGTCATCCGATGCCTTCCCGGAAGCTGTCGATGAAAAGGCGCGCGCTGCGGGAAAGATACCGGCCCTTCAGCCAGAGGATGCCGACTTCGGAAGAGAGCGACGAATCGGCGATCCGGAGCGCCCGCGTGCCGGCCGGCGGAGAGGAGGCGACGACCGACCGCGGCAGCAGCGCGACGCCGAGACCGGCCGACAGCAGCGAAGAGATGACGGCGACGCTGGAGCACTCGGCGATGATGCTCGGTTCGAATCCGTGCCGCCGGCATTCGGAGACGATCCGCTCGTGCATCGCCTTCGTCCGTTCGGTGCGCAGCGTCAGGAAAGGCCGGTCGGCCAGATCCGACATCCGGATCGCATCCGGGGCGGGGTCCGGCAGCCAGTGTTCGGGTATGACCGCCTCGAACGGTTCCGACGGCAGCGGAAATACCTCGTAACCGGATTCGACGTCCGGCGCTTCGAACGGCAGGCGGGCGACGACGAGCTCGACGAGGCGCCGGGACAGCCGGTCGCCGAGCAGCTCGTGATCGCCCTCCGTGATCTTGAAGGTGATGCCGGGATAAGCCTCGCGGAACCGCCGGATGCGCGGCGGAAGGAGCGAGACGCAGGAGACGACGGCGCCGATCGAGAGCGTCCCCGAAAGCCCCTCGTGCAACTCCTTCACTTCCGTCACGATCTCCCCGAACTGCCGGATCAGCTGCTCGGCCCGGCTGCGCAGCCGCTCGCCGGCCGGCGTCAGCGTCATCCGTCTGCCGGACCGGTCGAACAGGGCGACGCCGAGTTCCTCCTCCAGCATCCGGATCTGTCGGCTGAGCGGCGGCTGTTCCATGTTCAGCCTCCTCGCCGCGCGCGTGACCTGGCCTTCCTCCGCAACCGCCAGAAAATAGCGCAGCTGTCGCAAATCCATCCCCGAACGCCTCCTGCATTCCATACTGAAAAGGTATGCAAAATCGACAAAACCGATATTTCAAATATAGTCAAAATCCTGCTATGATCACAACAGAGGACAAAGGAGCTTGCGGGCGGCCGGCGGTTCATGCCGTTGTAAGCGCTTGCCCGCAGAAGGAGCGGATGGATGATGCGAAGCGGCACCTTGCCCGAAATCGAGCTGCACCTGACGCGCGCCCCGAAGCCGAAGCCGTCGGGCGCCGGACTTAGATTCGGACGGATCTTCACGGACCACATGTTCATCATGGAATACGAAGAGGGACGCGGCTGGCACAGCCCGCGCATCGTGCCGTACCAGCCGATCACGCTCGAGCCGTCGGCGATGGTGTTCCATTATGCGCAGACCGTGTTCGAGGGGCTGAAGGCGTACCGCACGGCCGACGGCCGCATCCGGCTGTTCCGGCCGGAAATGAACGTGAAGCGGCTCAACCGCTCGTGCGCCCGCCTCAGCATTCCTCCCGTCGACGAGCGGCTTGCGCTCGAAGCGATCCGGAAGCTGGTCGAGACGGACAGCGGCTGGGTGCCGGAGGAGGAGGGCACGTCGCTCTACATCCGGCCGTTCATCATCGCGACGGAGCCCCATGTCGGCGTCGCGCCGTCGTCTTCGTATCGGTTCATGATCATCCTGTCGCCGGTCGGCGCCTATTACCCTGAAGGCCTGAAGCCCGTCAGCATCCTCGTCGAGACGCGCGATGTCCGCGCCGTGCCGGGCGGCGTCGGCGAGGCGAAGACGGGCGGCAACTACGCCGCGAGCCTCCGGGCCCAGGAGGAGGCGAAGAAGCTCGGCTGCTCGCAGGTGCTGTGGCTGGACGGCATTCACCGCCGGTACGTCGAGGAAGTCGGCAGCATGAACGTGTTCTTCAAGATCGGAGACACCGTCGTCACGCCGGAGCTCGGCGGCAGCATCCTCGACGGGATCACGCGCGACTCGGTGCTCCGGCTGCTCAGGCATTGGGGCGTGAAGGCGGAGGAGCGGCGCATCCCGATCGACGAGATCCGGGAAGCGCATCGGGCCGGGATGCTCGAGGAAGCGTTCGGCACGGGAACCGCGGCCGTCGTGTCGCCGATCGGCGAGCTCGTCCACGCGGGAGACCGGCTGGTGATCGGCGGCGGCCGGATCGGCGGCCTGACGGCGAAGCTGTACGACACGCTGACCGGCATCCAGTACGGCAGACTGGAGGATCCGTTCGGCTGGATGACGGACGTCGGCGGAAAGGCGTAACGCAAAGCATTTGTGATCCGGTTATATGCTCATGGTGCCTGACCGGGGAGGGGAAAACCATCGCCAGGGTAACGGAGCTCGAGCCTGCCGAACGCAACGAACTCGTCGACATCGTCCGCGGATTCGCCGTCTTCGGCATCTGTCTCGTGAACGTGCCCGAAATGGCGGGCAACGGCGTATTGTTCCGATCCGCCCATGAAGGAAGCGACGCGCTGATCCGGCTCTTGTTCGACATGTTCGTGCAGACGAAGTTCTATACGATCTTCGCGTTCCTGTTCGGCATGTCGTTCCATCTGTTCATCCGGTCGGCCGGGCGGAGGGGAGCCGGGGCCGGTGCGGCGGCGCGGCGCTTCGGAGCGCTGCTCGTCTTCGGCGCGGCGCACGCGATCCTGCTCTGGCACGGGGACATTCTGCTCACCTATGCGCTGCTCGGCTTCCTGCTGCTGCCGTTCATCCGCAGGCAGGACGAGACGGTGGCGGCCTGGGGCTGGTCGCTGATCGGCGTTGCGATCTTCATCCACACGCTGCTCGGCCTGTCGCTCCTGATCATGCCCGCAAACCCGATATCCGGACCGGTCTTCGCGGACGGATATCCGGGGCCGGCCGAGCGGATCGAGTATCTGTACACGGACGTCGCGGTGAGCCTCCTGCTCAACGGGGTGGAACTGTTCGGCCTGTTCCTGCTCGGCATGTACGCGGGAAGGCGCGGCTGGTTCAACCCCGGCGCCGTGCCCGCGCGGCGTCTCGCCGCCATCCAACGGGTGTCGCTGGCCGTCGGTCTGACGGCCGCCGCGCCGATGGCGATCGCATATGCAAAGGAGCCGGTGTACCATTTCGAACCGCATTATCTTTACATCTTCCTGAGCGGCAAGGCGCTGGCCGTCTTCTACGTCGCGACGCTGATGCGCCTCGCGGGCGGCGGCCGTTCCGCGCGGTTCAGGCCGCTCGCCGCCGTCGGGCGCATGGCCTTCACCAACTATCTCACCCAGACGATCCTCACGGTCGGGCTGGTGTACGCGCTGCGGATCGAACCCGGCGCGCTGCCGCTGTGGGCCACGCTGCTCTGGTCGGCGGCGCTGCTCGTCCTGCAGACGTACTGGAGCATCCGGTGGCTGAGGCGGTACCGGATGGGACCGTTCGAATGGATCTGGCGCCTCTGCACCTGGCTGCGCGCGCCCGCCATGCGCCGGGAGGCCGCGGGCGCGGACGGTACCGGCATGCCGATGCCTTGAGGGGCGCAGGATTCGCCGGGCCGTTCCCGGTCATCGGGAACGGCTCCGTTCATGGCATGAAGCATAATCCGTTCCAGGCTGCGCACAATACATGGGAAACAGGACGGCAAGGAGCGTGTTTTCCCTTGAAGAAACGGATCCTGGCGGCGCTTGCGGCGCTGGCCGCGGCCTTCGCCGGCCCGCCGGCCGCCCCGGCCCACGCGCAGCCCGCGGACACCGACATTTACACGGTCAAACCCGGCGACAGTCTGTGGATCATCGCGCAGAAGTACCAGATCGGCCTGAGCGAGATCATCGCCGCAAATCCGCAGATCAAGGACCCGCACTGGATCTATCCCGGAGACAAGGTAACCGTGCCGCTGCTCACCGGCGTAAAGGCGATCGAAAGGCAGGTCGTCGAGCTTGTCAACCAGCAGCGGGCGGCCCGCGGTCTCAAGCCGCTCAGGTTGAACTGGGAGCTGGCGCGCGTCGCACGGTACAAGAGCATGGACATGCGCGACCGCAACTATTTCTCCCATACTTCGCCGACCTACGGCAGCCCGTTCGATATGATCCGGGCGTTCGGGATCCGCTACAGCGCCGCGGCCGAGAACATCGCCGCAGGCCAGAAGACGGCGCAGGAGGTCATGAACAGCTGGATGAACAGCGCCGGACACCGCAGCAACATCCTGAGCGCGAACTACACCGAGATCGGCGTCGGCTACGCCGCGGGCGGCAAATACGGCCACTATTGGACGCAGATGTTCATCAAACCGCGCTGATGCGCGCCGGTCCGGGCATGCGTGCCCGGCGGCCGTCCGATGCGCCTCCCTCAAGGCAGACACCTGGACGTGCACAAACCAGGGCTGCCACGAGGGAGGTTTTTTTATTGAACATTTACAAAATCTTCTTCTTCCGTTGACGCTGCGCCGACAATCCGGAGGTACGATAGCGGCGTGGATGTCCAATCAAACGGAGGGAGTGGAGAACATGCGAATGGCGTTGATGGGCGATCTGCACTACCACTACGTCGATGACTCGATTCCCGGGTGGCGGGAGGCGCGGGACCGATTCTACGGGACGTTGCTCGACCGGTTCCTCGGCATCGAGGCCGATTGGCATATCTCGCTCGGCGATCTGACGAACTTCGGCACGCCGGCCGAGCTGGAGGGGGTATACGGGCTGATCCGCGGGAAAAACCGAAGGTTTGTCCATGTCCTCGGCAACCACGACCTGTACGCGATGCCGCGCGATTACGTGCTCGGCATCGGAGGCGGCCAACGCTACCACGCGGTCGAGACGGAGGAGGCCGTGCTCGCGTTCCTCGACACGGCCCGCGAGCAGAACCGTCTGGACTGGAGCGGCCATGTGGACGAGGCCCAGCTCACGTGGCTCGAGTCGGTCGTCCGGGCATCCGGCTCGAGGCCGCTGCTCGTGTTCGCGCACCATCCGGTCCACGACACGACCACGCGCTCGACGGAACCGATGGGATCCATCACGCCCGAGATCGACATCCGCGGCGTGCTCGCATCCAAGCGCGGCGTCGGCCTGTACTTCAACGGGCATACGCATGTGGAATCGATCGCGCGCCAGGGCAACTGGACCTTCGTGCAATTGGCCGCCTGTCTCGATGTTCCCGCTTTCCGTATCGTGACGTTGGAGAAGGACGAGATTCGCGTCGAAGCGTTCGATCTCGACGACGGGACGCTCCTGGCGGACGCGCGGGTGCTCCACCGGTACATGCCGCATTTCAAGCCGAAGACCGATGCCCGCGGCGGGGAGAAGGACCGGGCGGTGCGGGTCGGCATCGCGGCGGCGCCGGCCCGCTGAATGTTGCGGAATGATTCGGGAAAAGGAGGAGCGCCGCATGATCAGGAAAGGGACGTTCATGCTTGTGGCCGCATGCCTGGCTGCCGCGCTTGCGGCATGCGGCGGAGGAGGCGGCGGAGAAGGCGGAGAAGACGCGTCCGCGGCGGAAGCGAAGAACGCGGGCGGCGCCGGAACGGGAAGCGGCCGCGGGGACAAGATCGTGATCCGCTATTGGTACGCGTTCGGCGGCAAAATCGAGGAAGCAAAACGGGAGCTTGTCCGCCGCTTCAACGAATCGCAGGATCGGATTGAAGTCATCGCCGAGCACCAGGGCAATTACGAGGACCTGCATGCCAAGGTGCAGGCGGCGTTCGCGGCCGGGAACGCGCCGGCCGTTACCGACCTCGAGATCGCGTCAACCGGCTTGTTTGCCCGCTCCGGCATGCTGACCGAACTGACCCCGTATGCGGACCGGGACGCGGAAGAGCTGAAACTCGAAGACTTCCATCCGGGTCTGATGGGCAACGCGTACGTCGACGGCAAGCTGTACGGCCTGCCGTTCATGCGCAGCACGCCGATCCTGTACAAGAACGTGACGATGCTGAAGGAAGCCGGACTCGATCCCGAGGGACCGCGCACCTGGCAGGAACTCGAGCAATACGCCCGCGCGCTGAAAGAGAGAGGAAAATACGCCATGACGCTGCCGATCGACATCTGGTTCTATGAAGCGCTCGTCTTCCAGAGCGGCGGCCGCATCCTGTCCGAAGACGGCCGGAAGGCGCTGTTCAATTCCCCCGAAGGCGTCGAGCCGGTCGCATTCTGGAAGCGGCTTGCCGAAGAAGGGCTGATCAAAATTCCGATCGGCGACGAGGCCGGCGCCGCGGCGGACAAGGACTGGGCGAACCAGATCTCGGCGCTCCGGTTCGCATCGACGGCCAACGTGTCGGCCGCCATTGAAATCGCGGAGGGCAACGGCTTCGAACTCGCGACATCGTTCATGCCGGCGAACCGGCAGTACGGCGTCCCGACGGGAGGATGCCAGCTCGTCATCACTTCGAAGCTTTCGGACGAGGAAAAGGAAGCGGCGTGGGAATTTCTGAAGTTCATGACGACGACGGAGAGCACGATCTTCCAGCACAGGCACGTCGGCTATCTCCCGACCCGGCTGTCCGCGCTCGAGACCGATGAGCTTCAAGCGCATTTCGAACGGTATCCGCAGTACAAGGTCGCGTTCGAACAGCTCGCGTACGCTCAGCCGCGTCCGATGGAGAATGCGTATCCGGAGATCACGATGCTGATCCGGAACGCGATCGAGAAGGCGATCCTCGATCCGGACGTCACGCCGCAGGAAGCGATGGACGAAGCGGCCGCGAAGGCGGACAAACTGCTCGCGAAGTGACAAGGAGGCAGACATGGCGCGCATTGATTTGATCGACGTGGTGAAGCAGTTCAAGGGGGAAACCGTCATTCCGAAGCTGAACCTGACGATCCGGGAAGGTTCGTTTACGGTGCTGGTCGGCCCGTCGGGCTGTGGCAAGACGACGACGCTGCGCATGATCGCCGGCCTCGAGCGGCAGACGTCCGGCGACATCCTGATCGACGGCGCGTGCGTGAACGACGTTGAGCCGGGCAAGCGCGACGTGGCGATGGTGTTCCAGAATTACGCGCTCTATCCGAACATGACCGTGCGGGAAAACATCGAATTCGGCCTGAAGAACCGGGGCGTGCCCCGGCGGGAGCGGGAACGGCTCGTGCGTGACATCTGCGAGATCGTCGATCTGACTCCGTACCTCGACAAGAAGCCGCAGAGCCTCTCCGGCGGCCAGCGGCAGCGCGTCGCCCTCGCCCGTGCGATGGTGAAGCACCCAAAGGTGTTCATCCTGGACGAACCGCTCTCGAATCTGGACGCGAAACTGCGCGTCCATATGCGCACGGAGCTGATTGAACTGCACAGGCGGCTCGGCGCCACGTTCGTCTACGTGACGCACGACCAGACGGAAGCGATGTCGATGGGCGACCGGATCGTCGTCATGCATCGCGGCGAGATCATGCAGGCCGCCGCGCCGATGGAACTTTACGATGACCCGGACAATCTGTTCACCGCGCGGTTCATCGGCACGCCCCCGATGAACGTGCTTCCGATGAACCTGCTGCCGAATCTCGGGACGGAAGGGGAAGGTAGAGCCGAATACGTCGGCTTCCGCCCCGAACACGCCCGGCTTCTGCCCGGATCGGCCGATCCGCCGTCCGACGGGCTCGCGATCGCGGGCAGCATCATCACCCGCGAGAGCCTCGGCGCCGAACACGTGTACCAGCTGCGCACCACAGCCGGAACGTGCTTCGTCAAGCAGTTCCTCCGGCCGTATGCCGGCGGCGACTTCGCGACGGCCGTCGTGCCGCATGACCGGCTGTACTTTTTCGACGGAGAAGGCAGGCGGCTGAGGAACCTCCGCGCGGCGTCCCGGCCGGAGCCGGCGGCCGCGGGGGTGCGCTGACATGCCGATGGTTCCGAAGCGGCTGAAACCCTACGCGATGATCGCCCCCGCGCTCGCCGTGTTCTCCCTGTTCTATCTGTATCCGATCGGTTACATGATTCATCTCAGCTTCCACGAGTGGAATTTCATCAGCCCGGAGAAGACGTACGTCGGCCTGGGCAATTACCGCGAAATGCTGACGGACGACGTCTTCCTCCAGGTACTGCGGAATTCGGCGCTCTACACCGTCATGACGGTGCTGCTCGCGACCGGCACCGCGCTGCCGCTCGCGCTCTGGCTGAACCGGAAGAGCGGGTTCCACGCCTTCGTGCAGGGCGCCATCTTCTCGCCGCACATCATCTCGCTCGTCTCGGTCTCGCTCCTGTGGAGCTGGCTGATGGATCCCGAATACGGCCTGCTGAACGGCCTGCTGCATTGGTTCGGAATCGGTCCGCTCAAATGGCTGAACGATCCCGGCACGGCGCTCCTGTCGCTCGTGATCGTCGCGGTCTGGAAGAACCTCGGCTACAACACCATCGTCTTCATCGCCGGCCTGCAAAGCATCCCGCCGGAACTGCTCGAGGCGGCGGCGCTTGACCGGTCGAAGCCGTGGACGACCTTCAGGCGCATCATCCTGCCGATGCTGTCGCCGACGCTGTTTTTCCTCGTCATCATCAACCTGATCGGCTCATTCCAGGTGTTTGAGACGATCGCGATCATGACGCAGGGCGGTCCGGTCCATTCGACGAACACGCTGGTCTACTACATTTACGAATACGGGTTCCGGTATTTCAAGATCGGCCATGCGTCGGCGGCGGGCGTCATCCTGCTCGTCATCGTCGGCACGCTGACCCTGGGCTATTTCCGGCTGCTGTCGCGCCGCGTGCATTACTACGGGTAACGGGAGGGGACAGGCATGGCACCGTCTCGCGCCGACGCGCGCCCGGTCTTTGCGACCGGTCGCGGCGCGGGGCGTCCGGCCGCGGCCCGGTTCCGGGCCGCGCTTGACGCCGCGCTTCGCATCGCAAACATCGTCTGCATGCTGCTGCTCGTCTGCGTCTTCGCGCTTCCGTTCGCCTGGATGATCTCGACTTCGCTGAAGACGCTGCCCGAGACGATGCGATTCCCGCCGGACTGGATTCCGGACAGGCCGGTCTGGAGCAATTACGCGGACGCGTGGAACTCGGGACCGTTCCCGAAATATTTCCTGAACAGCCTCATCGTCTCATCCGGCATCCTGGTGCTGCAGTTTCTGACGATCATTCCGGCGGCCTACGCGTTCGCCCGGTTCCGGTTTCCGGGCAGGGGGCTGTTGTTCGGACTGGTCATGGCGACGCTCATGATTCCGCCGCAGCTCATCTTCCTGCCGGTCTACCTGATGCTGAGCGACTGGAAGCTGCTCAACACGCATTTCGCGCTCATCCTGCCGTTCGCCTCCAGCGCCTTCGGCATCTTCCTGCTTCGCCAGTCGTTCCTGCAGACGGCCGGGGAACTGATCGAAGCCGCCCGTCTGGACAACGCGCCGGAATGGAAGATCATGATCCGGATCATGGCGCCGCTCGCCAGACCCGTGCTTGCCACCTTCGCGTTGTTCAGCTTCATTTCGCACTGGAACGACTATTTCTGGCCGCTCGTCATGACGACGAACGAGTCGGCGCGCACGCTGCCCATCGGCATCGCGAAGATCCGGGAGACGGAGGGGACGGCCACCTGGAACGTGCTGATGGCGGCCAACGTCATGCTGGCCGTGCCGGTGCTGCTCGCGTTCTTCGCGGCACAGCGCCATATCATCCGGGCGTTCGTCTACAGCGGCATCAAATGAACAACGCTTCAAATGAACATCCGAACATCGCATCATGCAACTTCACGTTCGGTCAAGGGCAGACAGGACGAATGACGGGACCGCCGACGTTCAGCGGCGGTCCCGTCTGGTTCGACAAAGGTTCCGCGAAACGGCGCGCGGCGTTGTGACAGGCTTCTCGGGGGACGGCGGCTACAATGGGAAATACGTTTGGACATGAACCGAGAGGTGATGGGTGTGTCCCTGGCAGCCAGCCGCATGTTCCGAATCCTGTGGATCGCGCTTGCCGCCGCGCTCGGGCTTGTCCTGGTCCGGCCCGACGTATCCGGCGCGGACGGCGGCGCCGGCGGCGTTCAGCCGCCGACCGGTCGCGCATTCCGGGACCTGCCGTCCCTTCAGGCACTCGCCCAACCGGCCTTCCTCCATGCCGCTTACGGCATGAAATCCGATGCGGCAGCCGCATCGGGAGAAGAACCGAACGCATCCGGCATACCGGCGAACAACCGCGCCGCCGCCCGTTCCGTCGCGGACGCCGCGTTCCGCGGGCATGCGGCCGGCTTGTCCAAACCGGAACATCCCCCGCACGCGAACAGACCTCCATCTATGCAATCCGCATTCCGCCAGGACGTTCTGTCCGGCCCGGCGCCGTCCGTGCGCCGGCCGTTCCCGCAACGACCGGCATCCGGTCAGGGCCCGGAGTCTTCCGATCCCCGGGATTCGCGGCCGGTGCCGGACACCCCCCGGATCCCCGAGCCCGAAGCCGACCAACCGGTCGTGTACGTCGTCACCGCCTATTATCTGAATGTCCGCGCCGAACCCGACAAGACGTCGCCGATCCGCGGCCTGCTCGAGATGGGCGACGAGGTGTCCGTCGTCGGCAAGACGGAGAACGGATGGCTGAAGCTGGAGAACGGCCTGTACATCCACGGCGCGTACGCCGAGCCCGCCGAACCCGGGCGCACAACGGCGAAGAAGACCGGCCGGGAAGTGGTGACGGCTTCGGCGGCGCCTTCCGCGCTTCCCGAACCGGCCGTGCACGGGCCCGGACGGCCCGGCGAAACCCCGGGACCGGAGCCGCTCAGCCGGAAGGTGAAGTCCCCGTCCGGGCTGACGGAGCAAGACATCGCGAAGCTGCTCGAAGGGACGGCGCTCGAAGGCCACGGACTGGAAGAGGCGATCCTCGGCATCGAGGAGGAGTACGGCATCAACGCCCTGTTCACGATCGCGGTCATGAAGCTGGAGAGCGGCAACGGCAAGAGCAGGCTCGCGCGCGAGAAGAACAACCTGTTCGGCCTGAACGCGACGGGCGGGAAAAATTCCAAGGCCTACAGCTTCGAAACGAAGCGCGACAGCGTCTACACATTCGGTTCGCTCATCGCGAAGCGCTACCTTGCCAAAGGCTACACGACGATCGAGAAGGTGGGGAAGAAATATTGCCCCGCCAATCCGAAATGGGCGTCGCTCGTCGAATCGATCATGAAGCGCGATCACCGCAAGCTGAAGCGGACGGCGGTGTGAAGCACTCCGCGCGCCGCGACCGGAATCAGCTCAAGCCCGATGACCGCGACGATCGCGCCCATCGCGGCCGGAGGGAACACGACGTCCAGCCAGCGGGTGCCGACCTTGCCGATCAGGAGCGCGACCGCGATGAAGAGGAGGCCGACAACGACGAAACCGCCGAGAACTTCGGCGTAGCCGGCGCCCTTCTCGAACATGACGAACGTCACGGGCGAGATGAACGCGAAGCTGGAGCCGAGATAGGCCGGAATCCGGCCCTTGCAGATGAACAGGTAGAGCAGCGTGCCGATCCCGTTCATGAGGAGCACCGTCGCGGGATCGACGCCGAAGATGACCGGGACGAGCACGGTGGAGCCGAACATCGCGAACAGATGCTGCAGGCTGAGCAGGATGCCGGGCCCGAGGGAGGGCCGCTCGTGAACTTGCAGGACTGGTTGCATATGGTTCCTCCGGTTTTCGATAAATTTTCGATAAATTTCGAAAGGATGCGCGAAAAATCAAGCCGATCCATTATACCATCCGTGTGCCTTCCGTGCCAGAAGAAAGCGGGCACGCGACGGCCCGTCACCGGCCCCCGGACAACCGCCCTTTTATCCTGAGAAAATCGGAGAAATCCGGTGATAGCCTGCGCAATAAAAGGGTTTTTCCGGTATGTCAGCCAATTGTCCCGCTTGATCGGATTGCAATGAGCGTTTTACTCTGTTGTTAGCAAACAATGCTAACGAGTGCTAACACCGCGGAAAGATGAACGTTCCCTCATCTGAACCGTTTCTTGCCGGATGCCCGCCGGAGCGGGCCTTCGCAGCAGGAAACATTTGGATCAGGGCGTTCTTCTTTTTTCCCCAAACATTCCACGTGTGTCGGGAGGGATTGGAAGCATGAAGGCTTTGCTGCTCGCAGGAGGTTTCGGCACCCGCATGCGACCGCTGACCGAGAGGCTTCCGAAACCGATGGCACCGGTCGGCAATCGGCCCTGGCTCGAACATCTGATTGCCGGCTTGAAGGAACAGGGAATACGGGAATTCGTAATCGCGGTCAAGCATTATCCGGAGCGGATCACGGAATATTTCGGCGACGGCCGGAAATGGGGCGTGAGCATCCGCTACGCGCAGGAGCCGGTGCCGCTCGGGACGGCCGGCGCCATCAAGAACGCCGAAAAATGGCTCGACGGGCGCTTCGTCGCCATCAACGCCGACGTCGTGCACCATGCGGACATCCGCGCGCTCGCGGCGGAGCATGAACGAACCGGCGCGCTCGTCACGATCGGGCTCGTCGAAGTCGCGGATCCGTCCCAGTTCGGCGTCGTCGAGCAGACGGAAGACGGACGGATCGTCCGCTTCGTCGAGAAGCCGCCTCGCGAGGAGGCGCCCTCGAACCGGATCAACGCCGGCATCTACATCATGGAGCCGGAAGTCCTGAAGAAGATTCCGTCGGGACGGGAGGTATCGATCGAGCGCGAGACGTTCCCGCAGCTCATCGCCGAAGGATGCCGCGTACAGGGCGTCCCGATCGGCGGATACTGGATGGACATGGGCACGAGCGAGCGCTACCGTCGCATCCACTGGGATCTGCTAGACGGGAAGCTTGAGCTCGAACTGCGGGAGAAGGAACGCGGCGGCGGCATCCGGATCGGCGAGGGCACCGAGATCGCGCAGGGCGCGATGCTCGTGCCGCCGGTGCTCGTCGGAAGCCGCGTGAAGATCGGCGAACGAGCCGTCGTCGGACCGTACGCGGTCATCGGCGACGACTGCGTCATCGGGCGGGGTGCCAAAATCACCCATTCGATCCTGTGGGACCGGTGCACGGCGGCCGAAGCGGCGCAGCTCAACCGGTGCATCGTCGGCAGCGGCCTCAAAATCGGTTCGCGACACCTGCTGCACGAGGCGGTCGTGAACGTCATTCCGGAGGCCGAGACGATATGACGCGGATCGCATACATCGGCACCTATGTCCCGAGACGCTGCGGCATCGCGACGTTCACCCACCATCTCCGGCAGGCCGTCGGCGCGGCCTCCGGCGGGAAGGGTGCCGACCTCGTGATCGCGATGGAAAACCAACCGGGCGAACGCACGTACGGAAGCGGCGTCCTTCCGATCGCGGCGGACGTACGCTCCGAATACCGCCGTGCGGCGGAACGCATCCGGACATTCGGAGCCGACATCGTCTCGCTTCAGCACGAATTCGGCATCTTCGGCGGCGAAGCCGGCGAGTACGTGCTCGACTTGCTGGAATCGCTGCAACGGATGGGCATCCCGGTCGTCACGACGTTCCATACGGTGTTCGAACATCCGGAGGAACCGTATCGCGGCGTGCAGCAGCGCGTCGCCGACCTGAGCGACCGGATCATCGTCATGACCCGAACGGCCGTCCGCTACGTCGCCGAAGCGTTTGGCGTGCCCGCCGAACGGATCGTGTACATCCCGCACGGCACGCCGCAGCCGCCCCGCGACGGGCGGGAAGAACTCCGCAGGCGCCTCGGCTGGAGCGGACGGAAGGTCATCATGAGCTTCGGCCTGCTGAGCAGGGGCAAGGGGCTCGAGACGATCATCCGGGCGTTGCCCGGCGTCATCCGGCGCGTTCCCGACGCGCTGTATGCGATCGTCGGACAGACGCATCCGGAAATCCTGAAAGTCGAAGGAGAGTCGTACCGCGACAAACTTCGCGCGCTGGCGGAGGAACTCGGCGTCGGCGAACACCTGATCATGATCAACCGCTACATGGACGAAAAAGAAATCACCGAAATGCTGACCGCCTGCGACGTCTACGTCACGCCGTATCCGGGCATGCAGCAGATCACGTCCGGCACGCTGGCCTACGCGGTCGGCCTCGGCCGGCCGGTGCTCAGCACGCCGTATGTCTACGCGCGGGATCTGCTCGGGGACATTCCGGAGCTGCTCGTTGATCCCGCCGATACCGGCGCCTGGACCGAAGCGCTGGCCGAACTGCTCGGCTCGGAAGAAACGCTCGCGCGAATCGGGCGGAAGATCGCCAAGATCGGAGCATCGATGCATTGGCCGGCCGTCGGCCGCGAACACCTGAAACTGTTCCGGCGCGTCGCCCGGGATCCGGGCGTCACGGCCGCGACGGCGGAAGGATGGGATGCAGGATGACGGTGAGCCTGACAACGGAACGCAAAACGGCGCGGGAAGTCCGGTTCCGTCACCTGCGACGGATGACGGACGACACCGGACTGCTGGAGCATGCGGTCGGCAAAATTCCGCGCCGCGCCGAAGGCTATACGACGGATGACAACGCGCGCGCCCTGTGGGCCTGCGTTGAATGGATCGACTTGAACCCGGAACTGGCCGAGGAGGAGCGGCTGCCGGAGCTCGCGGAGCGCTACGTCGGGTTTCTGTACTGGGCCCGGAAACCGGACGGCAGCTTCCACAACAACTTCGATTACGAACGGAAGCCCGAATCGGAGGAACCGTCGGACGATTGTCTCGGACGGACGATCTGGGCGCTTGCCCGCACCTATGTCTCGCCGTTCGGCAAGCGGTTGACGCCCGCGGTGCCGGAGCTGCTGGCCGCCGCGCTGGCCGCCGCGAAATCCATGACGTTTCACCGCGGCATTGCCTACACGCTGGCCGCCTGCGCCCTGCTGGAGCTTGCGGAGAGCCCCGCAGGCCGGCCGGATGATCCGGCTTCGCCGCTGTCGAAAGCACGAATCAGGGATCTCGCCGAAAAGCTGACCCGGCGGCTGCTCGACAGCTACGCCCGCGAATCCGGCCCCGGCTGGCGCTGGTTCGAGCCGGTCATGACCTACAGCAACGGCCTTCTCCCTTGGTCGCTGTTCGAAGCCTACGCCGCGTTCGGCGGGGAAGAGACGCTGCGAACGGCCCGCGACACGTTCCGCTTCCTGGCCGAGCGGATGGCCGCTCCCGCCGGCACGATCCGGCCGATCGGCAATCGCGGATGGTGCACGCGGAAAGGGACCGCCCGCTGGGATCAGCAGCCGGTCGAGGCGCTCAAGTTGGCGCTCGCCGCCGATGCCGGCTACCGGGTGACGGGAGAGCGGGAGTACCGCGACATCGCGCTTGCGTGCCGGGCATGGTTCCACGGCCGCAACGACTGCGGAACGCCGCTCGCCGATCCGGCGGACGGCTCTTGCTGCGACGGGCTGACGCCCGACGGGCCGAACCCGAACCGGGGCGCCGAATCGACGATCGCCTGGATGCTCACGGAAGCGATCGTGCAGCGGATGACGGCCTGAAGGAACCCGGCAGGCAACGGCTCAGTCGCGAAGCGCCAGGAATATCGCGAGCGGCAGGAAGCAGCCGGACAAGAGGGCGATGGCGAGTCCGGCTGCCGCTCCGCCGCCGCGCCAGTTGGCCCAGGCCTGCGCGAGCGTATAGCCGGTCAGCCCGAGCGCGATCAAGATCATCAGCATGCCGTAACATCACCCTTCCTTTCGCTTCGTTTGCATGTAAGGCGTCCGCTGCTTCCCGAAGTTCTCGAGCCTCAGTTCCACCTTCACATCCACCTTCGCCTTCTTGAAATGCTTCGACCATCCGTAGGCCTGGTAAGCGGGCATCGTCATGAAATGCTTCCTCGCGAACAGCTCCCACTCGAACGGGTCGCCCGGGAACTTCTTCTGGGACAGGCGGATCACCTCCAGCAGCTCGCTTTCGATCTGCTCCTTCAGATGCTTGATCAGCATCCGCTGCATCTCCGGATCCGTCGCGTAGGGTTCGAGGCTCGTGAAGGACAAAAGCTGGATGCGCAGCGGCAGCGTGACGTGGATACGCGGCACCTCCTTGCGCAGATCGAACTTGATCTTCGTGTTGCCGTTCTTGAATAACCGCACGGTGACCATCGCATCCTCTTCCAGCGGATCGGAGAACGACGTGATGAACGCATCGACGCTCGCTTTGTGGCGCAGCATCTGCACCCAGCGCATCTGCTCGCCCGTCAGCGTGCCGACCATCCGGCCGTTGTGGAAGACGGCAGCGCCTATCATCTGCACCGGGTCACCCGCACGCTTCGGTACCTGCCCGGCCAGGTAGGCGTCCTCGTGACGCGACACGCGGTGGTTGTGCTGCCGGGCTGTCGCATAGATCGCGAGAAACATCGAGTCGGTGACCTGCTGCTGCAGATACTGGTTCAACGTCGAGAACGGCACGTAACCCGTCTCCATCCAGCGCTGCTGCATGAGCTCGTAATATTTGTGCGGCCGCGTTTCGAGCCTCGGACGGTTCTTCATGATGAAATCGAACGCCTTCTCCCGGCTGACGATCATCGCGACTTCCCGGCGCAGCTCCGGATCGCGGATCGCCGCGCCCGCGATGTGGGGGAAAATTTCGTCCCGGGCGAGCTCCTCGCTGACGATCATCGTCTTCAGATGGGCGAAGTTGATCGTCCGCGTGATGACCGTGTTCGCGAGCTCCTTCGCGGACAGGATGTCGGAGGAGGTGAAGCGGATCGTATCGCTCGGCGGCTCGCCTTCCGCGGTGCCGATGTCGCTCGAGCCGATCTGCGGATTCGCGATCTGAAACGTCACCTCCACCGTGTTCCGAGGCCCCTTGTCGAGCCCGATGACGACGACGAACGCCTGCTCCTCGAGCTCGAGCTTGTCCCAGCAGCCGGAGAGGAGGCACAGGGACAGAAGCGCCGCGCATTCAAGCATTCGCCTGAGGATTCGGTTGCGCTTGCGGTTGCGGGTGTTGCGGACTGTCATGGCGACTCCTCCGGATCCGGTCAAGCATCCAGATGATGAAGGGCAGCGCCCCATAGAGCAGGGTGCTGTAGCTCATGAGCAACTCCCAGTAGCTGCGGACCTGCTCGGTGTTGCCGGGGACGAGCCCGATGAAGAAGACCAGCCCGGCCATCGGAATCTGCAGCTTCCGGTGGTCGCTCGCGCGCACCGCGTGTCCGAAGAGATAGGCAAGCAGGTAGATGTAGAACGCGAAATAGACGACGGAGATCAGCAGCCAGAAGGCGATGAAGAACGATTCCGCGTGCGTGAACACCCGGCCGAACGACGTGTTCTTCGTCAGCTGCTGGAACGGATAGGCGATATGGATGATCTCCGGGTAGTCGAACACGGAGACATAGACCGCCATCAGAAATGAAATTTTCAGGCTCGAGATGACGAACCCGAGGGCCGATCCGATCCGGAACGCCTTGAACGAGCTCACCCGGGGCACGAGCGCGGTCGCGAGGATGATCTCGCCAAACATTGCGCTGTGCATGAGGCCGGTTTCGACGATTTTCAGCGGACCCGGCCCCAACCACGGGAACAGGCGCAGCCAGTCGATGTCCTGCCACATGATCGAGACGAGCAGCACGATTGCACCTTCGATCGGGAAGATGATCAGCCAGGATATGCGCGCGATGGCCGCAAAGCCTCGATGCGCAACGTAGAGCGCCGCGGCCAGCAGCATGAGATACAGCGCGTAGAGGGGCGTCCGCTGATAGACCATGACGTTGATGATGTCGACATAGCCGCGGCTCGTCACCGACGTCATGAGCAGCGCGGCCGCGAACAGCAGCAGGCAGATGAGCGCGCCGCCGAATTTGCCGCCGATCGCAAAGACGATTTCCGGCAGTCCCTGTCCCGGGTGGCGTTTCAGAACGGACATGAGCACCACGTACGCGATCAGCATGAACCCGAGCGAAAGCAGCGGGATCATCCAACCCGCGGTCTGGCCCGAGTCAAACAGAATCGTCGTCGTGATGTCCGACAGCTTCATCCCGACCGCGATCAGGAAGATGGACGTGAACTCGCGGCCGCCGACTTTCTCTTCCTGCAAGGCGCTCATGGCTTCGATTTCCTCTCCGGTCTCCGCACGGCGTCCCGCGGATTCAGGTTGTGCGGACGGATCCGCTCCTTGTGTACCGGCAGCCGAAGAATCATGTCGGCCGACGAACGGTAATGGGGGGTGAGCGGCGACAGGAACGGCACGCCGTAGCTCGTGTATGTCGTCAGATAGGCGAGAATGCAGGCGAGGGCGAGCGCGATGCCGTAGAAGCCCATGAACGCCCCCGCAAACAGCAGGATGAAGCGCGTGATCCGGACCGTCACGTTCAGGCTGGGTTCCGGTATCGTGAACGACGAGATGCCGGTGATCGCAACGATGACGACGAGGATCGGGCTGATGATGTTCGCCTCGACGGCCGCCTGGCCGAGGATCAGCGCGCCGACGATGCCGATCGTCGGACCGATGACGGTCGGCACGCGGATCGCCGCTTCCCGGACGAGCTCGAACGCGAACTCCATGAGCAGCACTTCGAGCAGGGCGGGGAACGGGACCTTCTCCCGCGTGGCCGCGATCGCGAGCAGGAGATCGCTCGGGATCATTTCCTCATGGAACGTCGAGACCGCGATGTAGACGGACGGCGTCAGGACGGCGACGAACAGGGCCAGCAGCCGGATGATGCGCATGAAGTTGCTGTAGGCCCACCGCATGTAGTGGTCCTCCGCCGAATGGACGAGCGACCAGAGCGTGATCGGCAGGACCATCGCGGCGGGCGAGTTGTCCATGAGCAGGATGACGTGGCCTTCGAGCAGAAAGGCGCACGCCCGGTCCGGCCGTTCCGTGTGGAGCGCGTTCGGTACCAGCGAGTACGGATTCTCGTCGATGTATTGTTCGAGCAGCGGCAGGGACGTGACGGCGTCCGTCCTTACCTCCCGGATCCGCCGCTTCACCTCGTCCACGATGTTCGGATCCGCCAGATCCTTCACGTACATGAGCGTCACTTCGCTCGCCGCGCGGTCGCCGATGGTGAGCGTCTCCGCGACCAGATGGCGGTCCCGGAGATATTTGCGGACCAGCGAACGGTTGAAGGCCGCCGATTCGGTAAAGGCTTCCTTCGGGCCGCGGATGACGTGCTCGACGATGGGCTCCGGCACCTGGCGCGATTCGAATCCGCGCGTCTCGAAGAGCAGCGCACGGTCCGCGCCCTCGATCAGCAAGACCGTCCAGCCGTTCAGCAGATCCCCATTAATTTCGTCGAACGTTTCCGCAGCCTTGCCGGTGCGGTGCGTCACAATCTCGAGCCGCACGACGTCGAGGGGGTCGGCGTTCTTGAACTCCGAAGGACCGCGCGCCACCAGCGGCTCAATGATCCGCCTCTCGATCTCCTCGATGTCCGCCGCGCCTTCCAGATAGAGGACGGCGGCGTCGCGTTTCAGCGCAGCGACGACCAGGTTGCGGATGACGAGCGACTGGTTCTGCGGCCAGGAGAAATCCCGCTTGAGCCGCTCCAGATTGGCGGCCAGTTGGGCAGAGAGTTCCGTCTTTCCGTCCTGCCGCGTCGTCATGCCGTTCCCTCCCGTCCGGATGTCGCGGAGATTTCGACCGTTATAGTGTTGGCTTTTCCATGGCGGAAATATGTAAGTCCAGCGCAACCTTGCCGATCCCGGAAGCGCCGTTTTCTGTTACAATGGCGATATACGCGCGGGACAAACGGGAAGGTGGCTCGCATTGCCCAATTTGAAAACGCTTTATCGCAACCTGCGCATCAAATACAAGCTGCTCGTGCTCATCACGGGGGTCATCGCGACGTTCGGCCTCCTGATCGTCGTCGTGCAGCAATACGCGTTCGAGGTGTACGACCGCGAGATCTACGAGCAATCCTCGTCCGCCCTGAACCAGACGGCGGCGGCGATCGAGAACGAGCTGCGCAAGGTGCAGCAGCAGTCGTACCGCATGGCGGTCGACGAGGTGATCCAGGAGCAGCTCCGGAAGATCAAGGAAGCCGGCAGCGAATACGACCGCTACATGGCGTCGTACCAGATCCGGGAGCGGCTCGTGCTGATCGGGGGATTGGACAACCACGTCCGCTCGGTGCAGCTGATCGATGCGGCCGGCGGGGAGCACGCCGTGGGGCGCGCGCCGGTGACGTATTCGGGGAACCGGATCCGGCTGCTTGAACGGGAGACGGCGCTGACGGAGGGCGCCAACACCTGGATCGAGCCGGACGAGGAGGACGGCGCGCTCGTCGCGGCCCGGCTCATCCGCTCGTATGAGCAGCTCAGCCTCGAGAAGCTCGGCATTCTCGCGATCCGGATCGACATGAGCCGGCTGACCTCCGACGTGGCGGGCGCCTCGCTGCCGGCCAGGGCGTCGCTGATCATCTACGGCCGGGAGCGGACGATCTTCGGCCCGGCGGAATTCGGAAAGCATGAACGGCTGCTCCGGGAATACGCGGGCGCATCGGACAGCGGCTACGGCATCGTCGAACTGGAGGGCAGCCGCTATTTCCTCACGTATCTGCCTTCCGCCTACACCGAATGGACGTACGTGACGCTCATTCCGTACGACGACATTTTCCACCGGCTGGCCGACGTGAAGCATCTCACGCTGCTTGCGTATCTGTTCCTGTTCATGCTGGCCGTCTTCTTCGCGTTCCGCTTCGCGCGCGGCATCACCAGGCCGATCGAGAAATTGAGCGCGAAAATGAAGCGGGTGCAGATGGGCAATTTCACCTGGGAAGACGACGAGGACCGGCGGGACATGCCGATGGACGAGACCGGGCAGCTGCACCGCAATTTCCGCATCATGCTGCAACGGATCGACGAGCTCGTGCGCGAAGGCTACGCGCGGCAGCTGGCCGTGAAGGAGTCCGAGTTCAAGGCGCTGCAGGCGCAGATCAACCCGCATTTTCTGTACAACACGCTGGAGACGATCAACTGGTCGGCGAAGATGGCCGGTCAGCGTCACATCTCGAGCATGGTCGAATCGCTCGGCTTCCTGCTGCGCAGCTCGATCAGCCTGAAGGAGCCGCTCATTCCGCTCGCGCAGGAGCTCGAGATCGTGTCGCACTACATCAACATCCAGCGCATCCGGTTCGAGGAGCGGCTCGATTTCCGGATGCGGGTGCCGGATGCGCTCATGCCGGCGCTGATCCCGAAGCTGTCGCTGCAGCCGCTCGTCGAGAACGCCGTCAATTACGCGCTCGAGAAGATGACGGACACCTGCGTCATCGCGATTGCCGCGGAGGAGAAGGACGGCCTGGTCGAATTGACGGTGAGCGACAACGGGCCGGGCATGGACGAGTCGTACCTCGCGCGCCTGAAGTCGGGCGATGTGAAGCCGCAGGGGTCGGGTGTGGGGCTCAGGAACATCGACGAGCGGATCAAGCTGCTGTTCGGCGAAATCTACGGCATCGACATCGAGAGCCGGCGCGGCGAGGGCACGCGGGTCAGACTGCGGCTGCCGAAGCGGGAGGGAGGAGCAAGCCATGTACAGCGTGCTGCTGGTCGATGACGAACGGATCATTCTGGAGGGCATCTCCGCGATCATGGACTGGGAGGCGTGCGGCACGAAGCTGGTCGGCACGGCCCGCAACGGGCTGGAAGCGAAGGAGCTCGCCGAGCGGGAGAAGCCGGACATCATCATCACCGACATCCGGATGCCCGGCATGGACGGCCTCCAGCTCGTCGAAGCCGTGAAGGAGACGCTGCCGGATACCGAATTCATCATGCTGTCCGGATTCGGCGATTTCGAATACGCGCGCACCGCGATGCGCTTCGGCGTGAAGCATTACCTGACGAAGCCGTGCAACGAGCGGGCGATCGAGGAGGCGCTGAAGGCCACCGTCGCCGATCTCGACCGGCGCCTCAGCCGGGAGGCGTTCATCCGCCAGACGGAGGAGCGGCTTGCGAAGGTGCTGCCGCACGCGCGCGAGCGGATGCTGCAGGAGCTCGTGACGAACAAGACGTACGGCCGCAACGACTGGGAGCGCATCGTCCGGCTGGCGGGATTGCCCGGGGACGGGGGAAAGGTGCGGGTGCTCGTGTTCGAGCCGGAGGGCGAGCCCGAATTCGAGCTGTTGTTCGCGCTGAAGAACATGGCGGAAGAGCTGCTGGCCTCCCGGGTGCTGCTCGGCACGGCGGACGGCCGGCAGGTGATCCTGCTCGTCGATGGCGAGGCGGAGCCGGATCTCATCGCGGCCGGCGTCGAGACCGTGCTCAAGACGTTCGCCCGCTTCTACCGCCGCGAGGCGACGGCCGCGCTCAGCGAGCCCGGAGACGCGGCCGAGGCGCGGCGCCTGTACCGGGAAGCGCTCGGATGCCTCGCGTACCGCTTCTATCTGGGCGAAGGCATCCTGATCACGAAGCGCGAACTGGAGGCCGTTCCTTCCGGGACGGAAGTCGAGCCCCCGGCGATCGACGAAGAGCGGCTCTGGCTGCTCGTGAAATCCGGCCATTGGGAGCCGGCACGGCAGATGCTCGACGCGTTCTTTGAAGCGCTCGCGCGGATGCGTCCGTCCGCGGCCGAGGCGAAATCGGTGCTCATCCCGCTGTATGTCGGCTGCATGCGACAGGGAGATCCCGCGCTGCTCGATTTCCGCATGAAGGCGATCGAAACGTTCGACCGGCTCGACACGCTGCTGGCCATGACCGAATTCGTCGCCCGGGCGGTCCGGGAAGTGTGCGAGGCGAACTACGAGCGCCACCGGACCCGCCATTCCGAAATCGTGGAGAAGCTGAAGGCCTGCGTCCGCGAACATCTCGCCAACCCGCAATTGTCGCTCCATTGGGCGGCGCGCGAGGTGCTGTTCATGAACCCCGACTATCTCGGCAAGCTGTTCCGCCAGGCGACGGGGGAGAAATTTTCCCAATACGTCACCCGGCTCCGCATCGAGAAGGCGATCGAGCTGATCCGGGAGGCGGACGATGTGAAGGTGTACGAGATCGCGGACCGAATCGGCTTCGGCGACAATCCGCAGTATTTCAGCCAGGTGTTCAAGAAGCACACCGGCTTCACGCCCTCCGAATACAAGCGCTCGCTCTGACGCCCCCTGCGGCATTGAAAGCGCGTCTCGGATTTTTGAACATTCCGCACGGAATTTTGCATTCCGGTCGCGGGGGCTTATCACCCATAATGAAAGCGCAATCTTTGCACAAACACAACGAGAGGGGATGCATACAACATGAGACGCGCATGGATGCTGCTGCTCACCGCGCTTCTCGCGATCGCGCTCGCCGCTTGCGGCGGCGGGGCGAAGAGCGGGGGAGGCGGCGGAAACGGCGGAGAAGGTTCCCCGCAGGCTTCGGGTAACGCTTCCGGCGGTTCGTCGGACGGATCGTCGGGCGGCGGAACGAAGGATCCCGAACCGGTCACGCTCCGTGTCGCCTGGTGGGGTTCGCAGCCGCGCCACGATTACACGCTGCAGGTCATCGAGATGTATCAGCAGAAATACCCGCACGTGAAGATCGAGCCGGAATACGCGAACTTCGACGACTACTGGAAGAAACTGGCGCCCCAGGCGGCGGCGAACGATCTTCCGGACATCATCCAGATGGACATCTCGTATATCTCGCAATACGGCGGCAACGGACAGCTCGAGGATCTGACGCCGTACCTCGGCTCGATCATCAACATCGACCACATCAGCGAGAACGCGATCTCCGGGGGCAAGATCGGCGACAAGCTCTACGGGTTCAACATCGGCGTCAACACGATCCAGTTCCAGTATGATCCCGAGCTGCTCAAGCGGCTGGGCGTCGACACGCTCGACGAGAACTGGACCTGGGACGATTATTACGAGCTGGCGGGCAAGGCGAGCGAAGCCGGGCTCTACTTCGACAGCGGCTTCCGTCCGGAGGTGTTCTTCGGCTACTACCTGCGCACGAAGGGCCAGCATCTGTACAGCCCGGACGGCACGTCGCTCGGCTATGACGACGATCAGCTGTTCATCGATTTCTTCGCGCCGCTGGCGAAGCTCGTCGCGGACGGCGACGCGCCGACGCCGGACGTAAAGGCGCAGGTCAAGGGCCTCGAGGATGACCTGCTCGTCAAGGGGCAGCAGGTCGGCATCTGGCAGTGGACGAACCAGTTCGTCGCCCTGCAGCAGGTCGCAAACCGGCCGCTCGAAATGCACCACATGCCGGGCCCGAACCGCGAGCAGGGGCTGTATCTGAAGCCGTCGATGTACTTTTCGATTTCGAAGAACTCGAAGCACAAGGAAGAAGCGGCCCGGTTCATCGATTTCTGGGTCAACGACATCGAGGCGAACAAGCTGATCAAGGGCGACCGCGGCGTACCGGTCAACAGCCAGGTGATCGAAGCGGTGAAGCCGACGCTCGATCCCGCCCTGGTCAAAGTCTTCGACTACGTGGCATGGGCGCAGGAAAACAGCTCGCCGATGGACCCGCCGGATCCGCCCGGCGCAGCCGAAGTCATCGCGTTGTTCAAGGAAGTGACGGAAGCGATGGATTTCGGCAAGCTGTCGCCTGAAGACGCGGCCAAGCGGTTCCGCGAAGAGGCGAACGCGATCCTGGCCAAGAACAAGTGATGTCCATGCGGTTCGCAGCCTGGCGTGAGACCCTGACCGGATACGCGTTCATCAGTCCGTTCCTGCTCGGCTTCCTGATCTTCACCGCGTTTCCGATCGCGGCTTCGCTGTACCTGTCGTTCACGGACTACAACCTGTTCTCGCCGCCGTCCTGGGTCGGATTGGAGCAGTACCAGACGATGTTCACGGGCGATCCGAAGTTCTGGAAATCGCTCCGGGTGACGTTCATCTACGTCTTCGCCGGCGTGCCGCTCAGGCTGTCGTTCGCGCTCCTGGTCGCCCTGCTGCTGAACCGCGCCTCGCGGGCGATCGGCGTCTATCGAACGGTGTACTACCTGCCCTCGATCATCGGGGGCAGCGTCGCCGTTTCGATCATGTGGCGCAACCTGTACGGCGACGAAGGGGTCATCAACAAGGCGCTCAACTTTTTCGGTCTGGAGAGCGTGCGCTGGTTCGCCGATCCGCTCGCCGCGCTCTGGATGCTCATCACGCTGTCGGTCTGGCAGTTCGGTTCGTCGATGCTCATTTTTCTGGCCGGCCTGAAGAACATTCCGCCGAGTTTGTATGAAGCGGCTTCCGTCGACGGCGCGAACGTGTTGCAGCGGTTCATCCGCATCACGATGCCGATGCTGACGCCGGTCGTCCTGTTCAACCTGATCATGCAGACGATCGCGGCGTTCATGACGTTCATCCCGGCGTACATCATCTCGAAGGGCGAGGGCGGACCGCTCGACGGCACGCTGCTCTATTCGCTCTATCTGTTCCGGCGCGCCTTCGTCTTCTACGACATGGGCTATGCCGCGGCGATGGCGTGGGTGCTGCTGGCGATCGTCGCCTTGCTGACGGCGCTCGTCTTCTTCACGTCGAAATACTGGGTGTTCTACGAGACGAAGGAGGATTGAAGCCATGGCCGGCAGAAGACTGCGTTGGATCGCCTGGCACCTTGCGGCCGCGGGCGGCGCTTTCCTGATGGTGTACCCGGTCCTCTGGCTGTTCTTGAGCTCGTTCAAGAAGAGCGAGCTGATCTTCGTCACGTCGGGCAGTCTCATCCCCGATCCCTGGGTCTGGGAGAACTACGTGACCGGCTGGCAGGGCATCGGCGGCCTCCATTTCGGCGTCTTCATCAAGAACTCGCTCGTCCTCGTCGTGCTGGCGACGATCGGGGCCGTGCTGTCGTCGGCGCTCGTCGCCTTCGGGTTCGCGCGGCTGAAGTTCATGGGGAACCGGTTCTGGTTCTCCGTCATGATGCTGACGCTCATGCTGCCGTTCGAGGTGACGCTCGTGCCGCAGTACATCCTGTTCTCGGAGCTCGGCTGGCTCAACTCGATCAAGCCGATCGTCGTGCCGGCCTGGTTCGGCGCGCCGTTCTTCATCTTCCTCATGATCCAGTTCATCCGGACGATTCCGGCCGAGCTGGACGAGGCGGCGACGATCGACGGCTGCGGCAAGTTCCGGCTGTTCTGGCGCATCATCGTGCCGCTCATCATGCCGGCGATGGCGACGTCCGCCATCTTCTCGTTCTACTGGCGTTGGGAAGACCTGCTCGGCCCGCTGCTCTATCTGAACCGGCCCAGCCTGTATCCGGTGTCGATGGCGCTGAAGATGTATCTCGACGCCGAGACGATTTCAAACTGGGGCGCCATGTTCGCGATGTCGGTTGTGAGCCTCATTCCGGTGCTGATCGTGTTCTTCCTGTTCCAGCGGCAGATCGTCGAGGGGATCAGCACGACCGGCCTGAAGGGGTAGGAGGAAAACCGGTACCATGACGGAAGGAGTGGAGGAAGTGCCGCCGCTTGTATTTGACGAAGAGATGGTGCGCGACGCGATCGACCGGGTCGTCGAGCGGACGTTCCGCATGGATTTCAACTGGGACTGGCCGGGCGGCGTCGCGTTCTACGGGGTATGCGAGGCGTATGAAGCGACGGGGAAGAAGGAATACATCGAGCGGGTAAAGGAGTGGGTCGACGAGCAGCTCGAAGACGGATTGCCGAAGCTGTCCGTGAACGGCGTCTCGATCGGCCACGCGCTCATCTCGCTCTACCAGTACACGGAGGACCGCCGCTATCTGGACGCGGCGCGCCAATTGGCGGATTACCTCGCCCACGAGGCGCCGCGCTTCGGGGACGGCATCATCCAGCATACCGTCAACTCGGTCGAGTACGAGTTCCCGGAGCAGGCGTGGGTCGACACGATGATGATGGCCGGGCTGTTCCTCGTCCGGTTCGGGGCTCTGCTCGGCGCGGAAGGGGAGGGCCGGCCGTATTTCCGCGACGGGATTCGCCAGTACCACGGCCATGAGGACCTGCTGCAGGACGAGACGACGAACCTCTATTATCACGGCTGGGACAACATCGCGGGGAACCACATGTCCGGCGTGTTCTGGGCCCGCGGCAACGCGTGGGCGGCGCTGACGATGGCGAAGGCGCTCCCGCTCATCCACGTGAAGGACCCGTCGTACATGATCATCGACGGCTCGCTGCGCGATCTGTGCAGCGCGCTCGTCCGCCTGCAGGCCGAGGACGGGCTGTGGCACACGGTGCTCGACGATCCGTCCTCGTACACGGAGACGTCCGGCTCGGCGGGCATCGCGGCCGCGCTGCTGTCGCGCGGCGCGATCTACAACAAGGCGGTCAACCGGGCGACGGAAGGAATCCTCTCCCGGATCGCGCCGGACGGGTCGGTCCGCGGCGTCTCGGCCGGTACGGCCGTCATGTTCGACGCCGAAGGGTACAAGGGCGTCACGAGCAAGCGGGTGCAGGGATGGGGGCAGGGACTCGTGCTCGTGTTCCTGGCGGATCTTCTGCGTTCGAAATCGCGCGTGTTCGCCTGAAATGGCGGAAGCTCCCGGTGAGGGCCGGGAGCTTCCTTTTTTCGTCCGGGCCGTCAGAATGCGATCGCGATTTTGCCGAAATGCCCGCCCGTGGCCAGCGCCCTGAGCGCTTCGACCGCCCGGTCGAAGGGATAGACGCGGTCGATGACCGGCCGGAGGCCGCACGCGCCGCATATCCGCGGGTTCCGGACCTGGGCGCTCGGGCATTACGCCGAAGTGGAAGCGGCGCGGGCCGCATTCGACCGCAGGCACGGGCGGAACCGGGCCGCGGAGTGACCGGACCGGAGCGGACGCGCTCCGTTGTCCGTCTCCGGATCCCGGTGTATACTGGCGTTGAACATGCAACAGACGCGGAACGGGGGATCAAGACCATGGCGGATGCGGTAAAGCGGGCCTGGCTCACGATCGACGACGCGCCGACGGAGGATTTCATGCGCCGGGTGGACGAACTCGACGCGCGGGGGATCCGGGCGATCTGGTTCTGCCTCGGCGAGCTGCTCGAGCGGTATCCCGATCAGGCGGCATACGCGGTCCGGAAAGGCCACATCCTCGGCAACCACAGCTACAACCATCCGGCCTTCTCGAAGCTGTCCCTCGACGAGGCGAGGGAACAGATCGAACGCACCGAGCGGCTGATCGACGACATTTACAGGCGGGCCGGCGTGCCGCGTCCGGTCAGGCTGTTCCGGTTCCCGTACCTCGACGACGGCGGAGACGAAAAGCGCGACGGGCTGCAGTCGCTTCTCCGCGGCATGGGCTTCGAGCCGGCGGGTTTTCCGGGCATTACGTACGCGTGGTGGAAGCGGCAGGGCCATCACGAGCGAATCGACGTCGCCTGCACGTACGACACCTGGGACTGGAAGCTGCAGGAAGGAGCCGGGATTCTGCCGGAGCTGCTCGCGCGGATGGACGAGCGGGAGCCGGAACACGGCCGCGGGCTGAACGAGGCGCCGGGCTCGAACGAAGTCGTCATGATGCACGCCTGGATTCCGTTCGACGCATTCCGCCTGCTGCTGGACAAGCTCCTGACCAAGCCGCTCCGGTTCGAGCCGCCGATCCACCTCTCGGTCCGGATCCGGCCGGTGGACCAAGCGGATCTGGGAATCGTCCATCCCTTCCAGTGCGAATATCTGGAACGGGAGAGCGCGGAAGCATGGCTGCGCCGCGTGGAGGCGCATGCGGGCCTCTATCTCGCCGCATTCGCGGGGGACGATCTCGCCGGCATCGTCTACGGCCATCCGTCCCGCCATCGGGACGACGCCGCGGATCTTAAGGGCATCGCGGTCAATCTCGATCATCGCAAGCCCTACGCGCGCCGGGGCATCGGATCCAGGCTGCTCCGGGCGTTCGAACGGGCATGCCGGGAACGGGGGTTCCGCCGGATCGTCACCGGTTCGGCCGACGATCCGGGGGTCGAGGCGTTCTACCGGTCGAACGGCTACCGGCCGGTCGGGATCGTCGCGAAGGACGCGGCCGGCCGCGAACTGGCGAGGGAGGTCCCCGCATCCGGCGAAGCCGAATCCGCGGACGCGCGGAAGGAAGCGCTGCGCAGGGAAACGAACGCCGCCGAAACCCTCCTCATATTCGAAAAGAAACCGGACTGATCGCATACGGCCATACGGTCTCCGCTCCGGGCGGGGGCTTTTTCATTGCACCGGATCGGCTGGATGCGATAAAATAAAAACATATCATAACATGAAAAATTGCTCATATATTACGGAGGTCAATCATGCCCCGACAAGCGGCCCCGGAATCCGCCGTCACGAAGGTGTATCGCGTGGAGGGATTCACCTGCGCGAACTGCGCGGGCAAGTTCGAAGACAATGTGAAGAAGCTGCCGGGCGTCATCGACGCGAAGGTCAACTTCGCCGCGGCGAAAATCACCGTCACCGGCACGGCGACGATCGCGGAGCTCGAGGAGGCGGGCGCCTTCGAGCGGTTGAAGGTGCGGCCGGAAGAGGAAAGAGTCGGCGACCCGGAACCGGGTGAGCGCGGATGGACGGCGTTCCTCCGGCGGAACGCGGGCCTCATCGCGGGGACGGCGCTGCTCGCCGCAGGCTGGCTGGCCCGGATCGCGCCCGGCGACGGCCATCCCGCAGGTATCGCCGCGCTCGCCGCCTCCATCCTGATCTCCGGACACCGGCTGCTGCGGACCGGATTGCGGAACCTCGCACGCCTCGACTTCGACATGCGGACGCTGATGACCCTGGCGATCGTCGGCGCCGCCGCCATCGGGGAATGGCTGGAGGGCGCGGTCGTCGTCGTGCTGTTCGCGATCAGCGAGGCGCTCGAACGCTACACGATGGAGCGCGCCCGCCGCTCGATCCGCAGCCTGATGGAGCTTCAGCCGCGCGAAGCCCTCGTGGAGCGGAACGGCCGGGAGATGACGGTGCCGACGGACGAGATCGAAGTCGGCGACACGCTGATCGTGCGTCCGGGCGCGAAGGTCGCGATGGACGGCGTCGTGGAATCCGGCGTCTCCGGCGTCAACCAGGCCGCGGTTACCGGCGAGTCCGTGCCGGTCATGAAATCGCCGGGCGACGAAGTGTTCGCGGGCACGTTGAACGGCGAGGGGCTGCTTAGGGTGCGCGTCACGCGGCTCGCGAAGGATTCGACGATCGCGCGGATCATCCGCCTCGTCGAGGAAGCGCAGGCGAAGCGCGCGCCCGCCCAGGCGTTCGTGGACCGGTTCGCGAGGGTTTACACTCCCGCGATCATCGCCGCCGCCGCGCTCATCGCGGTCGTTCCGCCCGCGGTTTCCGGCGGCGGCTGGATCGACTGGCTCTACGAAGGGCTCGCCGTGCTCGTCGTCGGCTGTCCGTGCGCGCTCGTCATCTCGACGCCGATCGCGATCGTCTCCGCGATCGGCAGCGCCGCGGGCAGGGGGGTGCTGATCAAGGGCGGCATCCATCTCGAACAGCTCGGCTCGGTGAAAGCGATCGCCTTCGACAAGACCGGCACGATCACCAGGGGAGAACCGCGGGTGACCGACATCCGGTTGTTCGGTGAAGCGGTCGACCGCCGGCATCTGCTGCGGATGGCGGCCGCGCTCGAACACCGGTCCGGCCACCCGCTGGCGGCGGCCGTCACGCGGGCGGCCCATGATGAGGGGATCGATATTGCGGGTGCAAGCGTGGACGGCTTCTTGTCCGTCACGGGCCGGGGAGTCCAGGGGCGGATCGAAGGCAGGCTTGTTCAGATCGGCAGCCCGGAGTGGATCCTGGACGGACCGAAAGGCGCGCGCCCGCACGAAGATTATGATGCGCATGTACGCGAAATGCGCGGGGAAGGGAAGACGGTGCTCGCCGTCGCCTTGGACGGGGAGCCGGTCGCCGCGATCGGCGTCATCGACGAGGCGCGGCCCGGCTGCCGCGACGTGATCGACCGGCTGCGCAGGCTCGGCATCGGGAGGACCGTCATGCTGACCGGCGACAACCCGGAGACGGCGGCCGCCGTGGCGCGTGAGGCCGGCATCGCGGACGTCCGGGCGAGCCTCATGCCGGAAGACAAGCTGCACGCGATCCGCGCGCTGGAAGCCGAATGCGGCCCGGTCGCGATGGTCGGCGACGGCGTCAACGACGCGCCGGCGCTCGCCGCCGCGACGGTCGGCGTCGCGATGGGAGGCGCGGGAACCGATGCCGCGCTCGAGACGGCCGACGTCGCGCTGATGGGCGGCGATCTCGGCAAGCTGCCGTACGCGATCCGGCTCAGTCGCCGGACGCTCGCCGTCATCCGGCAGAACATCGCGTTCGCGCTGCTCGCGAAGCTCGCGGCCCTGCTGCTCGTCGTCCCCGGGTGGCTCACGCTCTGGATCGCGATCCTGTCCGACATGGGCGCAACGCTGATCGTCGCGCTGAATGCGATGCGCCTCATGCGCGTGCGGGAATGAACCCGCCGGCATGAGGCGCATCCTTCACATATAGAGGTTCGCGAGCAGAATGCCGAGCGCCCGCTCGTACATCTCGCCGTATTGGGACAGCGGAAGCGGATTTACGCCCCTGCCGAGCTCGATCGTGAAGCCCGGACGGCGCCAATCCTGGATGAACCAGTCCTTGTAGCCCGCGTAGCTCTCGATCGTTCGCACCGGCGTGTAGCCGCTGACGCGGGCGAATTCGTTCACGATCACCTCGGACTCGGGCGGCTCGAGATTCTGAAAGCCCCAGTATATCTCTTCGCCCTGGGTGTGAAAGGCGAGCACGCGGGCGAAATCGCCGCTCCGTGTCAGCTCCGCCATCGCGATCGCCTCCGGCTCGGTGAGCGGTCCGGTGCCGGGGTAATCGCGCGGACCGGGCTGCTTGGGATTGCGCGCGGCTTCGCGTTCCCAGAGGGCGGGGAACTGGTCGTTCAGGTCGACGCCGCGGATGTTCGCTTTCCAGCCGCTGAAATCGTCGCTGCCGCCGTTCAGTTCCGTCACGCGGCTCCGCCACGGCTCTTGCTCCGGCGGCCCGCCCGTGACGAGATCGACGCCGTCGGGGTTGACCATCGGCACGACCGACAACGTCACCGCGTCGTAGAACGGCCGCATGTCGAGACCGCGGATGGGCGCACCGTTGACGAGCGAGAGCGCGTAATGGTTCAGGAACCGGACGAGGATCGCCGTCGTGATCCATTCGTTCGCGTGGAATGAGCCGTTCAGGTGGACGGTCTTCGCTCCGCGGCCGATCCGGAGCTCCGGAATCGGCTTGCCGAGCACCGACGCGCCGATGTTCCGCCGCCGGATGAACGGATATACGTCCGCCAGCCGGTTCAAGTCGGCCTGCAGCGCGGACGAATCATACGGGCGGACTGTGTCGACGATGAACCAGGTGACGCGCAGCGGCACATTCAACCGCGAGCCGATCGCGAGCCTGTCCGGATCGACGTCCGGATTCACGAGGAGCAGTGCATCCACCGGCAGCCCGCGCTGCTGCGCAAGCCCCCACATCGTGTCACCGGCCCGCACCGTGTGGGTGGTCATGACGTAGCCCGGAATTTCGACTTCCTGACCGACCTGGATGTTCACGGGATCGAGCGCGTTCGAATCGAGAATGAGCGGAAGCGGCACCCGAAACATCCGGCTGTAACCCCACAGCGTGTCGCCCCGGCGAAACCGCACCCGCATCCGGACACCCCCGTTTTTCCTGGACTCGTAACCAGCATATGCCGGAACGGGCAGGATAGAACGGAAGGCGCGGACGCGCGCACGGTTGCTCGTGCCCCGGGTTATCTTATTTGGCGAAAATGTGATTCCCGATCGTCACCGTCTGCGGTCTGGACCAGATCCACTTGCTCGTCGCCGTCTTCGGATTGAAGTAGTAGAGCGCACCGCCCGTCGGATCCCAGCCGCGGACCGCGTCAAGCGCCGCTTTGTAGGCCGTCGCGTTGGGCGCAAGCCAGTACTGGCCGTCGCTGACCGCGGTGAACGCGCCGGGTTGGAAGACGACGCCGCGGATCGTGTCCGGGAACTGGTTGGACCGGATCCGGTTCATGACGACCGCACCGACCGCCACCTGACCCTTGTAGGGCTCGCCCCTGGCTTCGCCGTGGATGATGCGCGCCATGATATCCATTTCGCTTTTGTTCAGCGTGTATTTGCGCAGCGCTTTCCACGTCGCCGGACCGACGATGCCGTCCGCCTGGAGGCCGTACTTCTTCTGGAATTTCACGACCGCCTGGCGGGTATGCTCGCCGAAATATCCCGTCAGCTCCTGATCAAAAAGGTCGATCGTTTTCAGCCGGTATTGAAGATCCCATACATAATCGCCCCTGCTTCCCTGTTTGAGCAAAGGCTCCGCGCCGGCCGGCGCGCCGACTGCCGCCGTTCCGGCGATCAGCACGCACAGGATCAGGAGCGTCCGCAGTTTCTTCATGACGCATCCCTCCTTGCGCTGACGATTGTAGGACGGGTGGTGCGGCCGGAACAAGCCTGAAACATCTGGAATCGGGGCCCGGAGGGGGAGAAACGCAGACGGGATGCGGATCCGGCGGGCAGGTTAATCTTTTTTAATTTTGCTATAATAGACTGGAGTCCCGGAAACATGAGGAAAGAAGATGGTGATCCCGATGGCCGAATGGATGCAGGACGGCGTGTGCGATTCGAGCTGCGTCGGAACCGACGCGGATGTGGAGGACGTGAAGTCCCGGCTCGTCGACGACGGGACGGCGTCCGATCTGGCCGATCTGTTCAAGGCGCTCGGCGATCCGACCAGGGTCCGGATCATCCACGCGCTGCTGCAGAGCGAGCTGTGCGTCCACGATCTGACGGTCGTGCTCGGGATGGGGCAGTCCGCCGTATCGCACCAGTTGCGCATTCTGCGCAACATGCGGATCGTCAAGCGGCGGAAGGAAGGGAAGACGGTCTACTACAGCCTGGACGACGAGCATGTCACACAGATTTTCCGCCTGACGCTCGATCACTTGCGCCATTCGAAGGTTTGAAGGAAACCCGCGCCCGAACGCGCGGGTATTGTACATTCGCGGATTGCGCGGCGGGAAGTGTTGAATTATAATATATATGAACAATTATTCATATATTATTATGGAGGATCATCATGACACACGATCATCTCCCGGCCGGACAGGGGCGCGATCATGCCGCGCACCGGCATCATTTGCACGATCCTGCCGATCATGAACCCCGCGGACATGAACATGCCGGACATGATCACGGCCGGCATCCCCGCGGTCGCCATCGTCACGGACATCATCATGATCACCTCCACGATCCCGTTGCCGGCAACCGGAAAAGCCTCGCCGCCGCGCTCGCGATCACGACCGGTATTCTGGCGCTGGAGATCGCCGGCGGGCTGGCCGCGGACAGCCTGGCGCTCTTGTCGGACGCGGGCCACATGTTCAGCGACGCGGGAGCGCTGGCGCTCAGCCTGATCGCGATATGGCTCGCGGCAAAGCCGTCCACGCCGGAGCGTTCCTACGGATTCCGCCGGTTCGAGATACTGGCCGCGCTGGCCAACGGCGCCGCCCTGTTCGTCATGGCGGGGTTCATCCTGTGGGAAGCGGTCGGACGGTTCCGCGAGCCGGCCGAGACGGCCGGCGGCCTGATGACCGCCGTCGCCGCCGTCGGGCTCGCCGCGAACCTCGCCAGCGCCTGGTTCCTGATGCGCATGGGCGACGTGCATTCGAATCTGAACGTGCGCAGCGCCTGGCTTCACGTCATCGGCGACGCGCTGGGCTCCGTCGGCGTGATCGCGGCGGGCCTCATCATTTCGCTGACCTCGTGGCACTGGGTCGACCCGCTCATCAGCGTGCTTGTCACGCTGCTCATCGTACGCGGCGCCTGGAACGTCACCCGATCCGCCGTCCACATTCTGATGGAAGGAACGCCGGAGACGATCGACGCCCGGAAGGTGAGGGAGGCGTTGCTTGCCCTCGACGGCGTGCTCGATCTCCACGACCTCCACATCTGGACGATCTCGTCCGGCCTGAACGCGCTGAGCTGCCATCTGCGCATCCGGGACGGGCAGAACGAGCAGCGCGTCCTGCAGGAGGCGATCCGCCGGATCGAGGACGGCTTCCGCATCCGACACGCGACGATCCAGATCGAGAAGTCCGGCTGCCGCCACGCCCGGCTGGAATGCCACTGAGAAGATGAATGAAGACCGGCCCGTACGGGCCGGTCTTTGCGGTTTCGGCCGGCTCCGGCGCGGCGGTCCGCCGTATGGTGTCCAATGTCTGGAACCATTTCCCGTTCCGGGTTATGATAGGGACAAACCGGTGGCAAGAAAGCGGGGGAAGGATCGGATGCACTATGTGAGACTCGGCAATACCGGTCTGGAAGTGTCGAGGATCTGCCTCGGCTGCATGGGATTCGGCGACGCGTCGCGCGGGCACCATCCCTGGGTGCTGAAGGAGGAGGACGCCCGGCCGGTCATCAAAAGGGCGCTGGAGCTCGGGATCAATTTCTTCGACACGGCCAACGTCTATTCCGGCGGCACCAGCGAGGAATACCTCGGCCGCGCGCTGAAGGAGCTTGCGAACCGGGACGAGGTGGTCATCGCGACGAAGGTGTTTTTCCGGACGCAGGAGGGACCGAACGGCGCCGGACTGTCCCGCAAGGCGATCATGAGCGAGATCGACAAAAGCCTGAAGCGGCTCGGCACCGACTACGTCGACCTCTACCAGATCCACCGCTGGGACTACAACACGCCGATCGAGGAGACGATGGAGGCGCTGCACGACGTCGTGAAGGCCGGGAAGGCGCGCTACATCGGCGCCTCCGCAATGTACGCCTGGCAGTTCATGAAGGCGCTGGGCGTCGCCGAACGGCGCGGCTGGACGAAGTTCGTCTCGATGCAGAACCACTACAATCTGATCTACCGCGAAGACGAACGCGAGATGCTCCCGCTCTGCCGGTCGGAGGGCATCGGCGTCATTCCGTACAGTCCGCTTGCTGGCGGCCGGCTGACGCGCCGGCCGGAGGAGAAGACGCTCCGATCGGAGACCGACGAGGTCCAGAAGCAGAAATACGACCGGATGGCCGACGCCGACCGGGCGATCATCGACCGGGTGGGCGAGCTCGCGGAGAAGCGCGGCGTGCCGCGCGCGCGGATCGCGCTGGCCTGGCTGCTGCACAAGCCCGGCATCACGGCGCCGATCGTCGGCGCGACGAAGATTGCGCATCTCGAGGACGCCGTCGCCGCGCTCGAGGTCGAGCTGAGCCCGGAGGAAATCGCGTATCTGGAAGAGCCCTACGTGCCGCATCCCGTCGTCGGGCCGCTGTGATTCCCGTCGACTGAAGCCTGAAGGGCTTGTTCAAAATCGTGATCGCTGTATAATGGTTTGCCACCGCGAAGAACTACGCCATGTTCAGCGACGCGAACCGGGAATACCAGGTCGTGCTGGACTATATGAAGAAGCACGGGATCAAATAACTAAACGCGCACTGCACAAAGGGAGAAAACCGGCGTGAGCCAAATGGATACGCTTGGCATACATTCGCAGTTTGCCCGGGCGCAGCAGTTGATCCATTGGAGAAGGTACAAGGAAGCGCTGCAGGAACTGGAGCAGATTCTGCGCACGGAACCGGAAAATCCCGATGCAATGGCGTTGATCGCGAACGTCTGGCTGCTCCAGGACGAGTACGACAAGGCGCTGCACTGGGCCGCCATGGCGCTGCGGAACGAGCCGGACCATCCGCTCGCCTGGTATGTCCGGGTGGGCGCATTCTACGAAACCGGCAGGGACGAGGCATTCGACGAAGCCGTGGAACAGGCGCTGCGGATCGATCCCGAAGAGGCGCACTATTATTTCCTGAAGGCGAACCGCGAGAACAAGAGGGGAAAGTTTCGGGAAGCGCGGGCCCTGCTGGATGAAGCCCTGCGGCTTCGGCCGGACAGTCCGCTGTATCTCGCGATGGCGAGCTACACGGAGGCATTGGCGGGGCGGTTCGCCGAATCGGAAGAGCTGGAGCGCCGGGCGCTCCCCTCAAGCGTCGAGGAGCCGTACGCGCTGTTGTATCTGTCCTGGGCGGCCAGGACGCGCGGGCATTTCGACCGGCAGGAAGCGTACATGCGGAATGCGGTGCGGCTCAATCCGGAGGACAAGCAGATCCGGGACGAGTATCTCGAAGCGCTGCAGCACGCCAGCCGGCTGTACCGACTGTTCCTCTGGCCGGTCCATCAGCTGCGCCGGCTGAAACCCTGGTAAGTTCTCCTGATATGGATCGTCGCCTGGATGTTCCTGCGCGGCTTCGTGATCCTGTTCATTCTGTTGTACGCGCTCGCGCACTGGATTTCACGGGCGGTCGTGCAGGTCCGCGTGTTCGGTTGGAAATGGAGCAGAAAGCGGGGAGGATAGGAATGGTTCAAGGGAATGCGGAACAACGGCTGCGGGAGCTCGGGATCGTGCTGCCGCAGGCGAGCCATCCGGCTGCGAAATATGCGAATTACGTCATCGTGAACGGGCTGATGTTCGTCTCGGGCAAAGGGCCGACGAGCGGCGCGAAGGGAAAGCTGGGCGAGACGTACACGACCGGAGAGGGCTACCGTTACGCCCGCGAGACGGCGGTCGAAGTGCTCGCCGTGCTGAAGTCGGCGCTCGGCTCGCTGGACAAGGTGAAACGGGTTGTCAAGGTGCAGGGGTTCGTGAACGCGACGCCCGATTTCGAAGAGCATCACAAGGTGCTCGACGGCTTCTCCGATCTGATGTACGAAGTGTTCGGCGAGCGGGGAAGCCACGCGCGCTCGGTATTCGGCGCGGTCTCGGTGCGGGACAATCTGCCGATCATCGTGGACAGCATCTTCGAGGTGGAGGAGTAGTTGTACCGATTCGTGGTGGCGGTATATGGACCGCAGCTTCAATCCATAACATCTCCTTCGCCGATGGCGAATCGGGGTGAGGCGGGGAGTGGCGGGCATGAGACGAATGGCGAGGAAGTGCGGGTTTCTTTTCCCGCTGTCACTGGCAGTGTTGATCACGGCATGCGCTTCCGGTACGTCCCTACATGATGATGCGGAGAAGAAGCGGATCCTGGAAAACGTGGAGACCGTTCTGCGGAGTAAGCATGATCTTTTGCATTTTCATATCACCTATGCGCAATATGATGAAGCCATCCATGACATCGCAAGCGGGGAATACCGGGCAGCCCTGCGTGATGAAATCGTTTTCGGCTATAACGATGAATCGTACACCCGCGAAGACATGGCGGGCATGACGGTCGAGGAATACGAGCGGCACAAGGAATTCATGCTCCGGATGATGCGCCATGTGGGTCTGGACAAGGTCCGCACGGTCGTCAAAATCTCGGATGTGTATGAAGGAGACCGACCCGATCAAGCCGTTGTCTATGCGTTGGAAAGCAAAACCTTGCAAGACCGTCCGATGACCACGACCACCCTGAAATATTCGCTTGAAAAACGCGATGGCCAATGGCTGGTGACGAATGTGGAACGGGACAAGTTGACGCATGGCCCGGATGACACGGCCGAGGAAATCGAAGACGGTATCAAAGGGCTGCAATATCAACGGCATGGTGGCGAGGCTGTGCGTTATTCGACGGTTATCGAATTGGCAGGCGCGGAGGAATAGCGTGGCCCGCTTTTCTCCGCGATATAGACATTTGTACAAAATACGGATTTTGTGAAAAAGAGGTTCGGAAAAAGCGGGCTCCATCCAAGTCCGATCCATCCGCCGTGTTCGCATCTTCCGGTTTGCGTTCTTCTTTAACCGGGCGTTTATTGAGCATTTATGAGTGGTGATATTGCGCTACATAAAGGATTGACCGGGGTAATCCTGTTTGAAACAGGAAAGCGCCCGGACACTCGCATGCAAAAAGCATAGTCCGCCAGCCATTCCGAATGGCAACCTTTAGCCGGATCCGATCGCAAGATTGCGCGGCGGCGCTCCATGTCGGTTCATCCTCAAACATCCCCGACTCGATAAGTTCTTCCTTAGCGTTGTGTCCCATCATTCTTCTGCTTAATATTTAATCTCATTAAATATAAATATGGCTCTACACCAAACATAGTGCTTGACAACATGTAGAGCGAAAAATTGAAAAACATCTGTACATTCCATAAGATGGTTGTGCGACCAATCCAACTTGAGGAATGACAGATGCACAACCAGTATACTGATCTTTTCGTCAATTTACCAGAGGTAAATGTTCAACAGATTGTGGAAATTGACAAGCAGACGATCCATATTCAGATTGTTCCAAAGTCATGCAAGCAGGCTTGCCCCATTTGCCGTTCTGATCGTTCGGTCATCCGCAAAGGCAGCAACCAAACCCGAAAAATCCGGCATACGGACGCTTTCGGCAAAATCGTCTATATTTTGGCTCCGGCCATCCGTCTGTTCTGCAAGAATTGCCAAGCCGGTTTCGTTTGGAAGTACTCGTTTGTCCGTCCTGGCAGACGTTACAGTACCGCGTTCGAGCAACAGGCCATTCGCACCGCGTCGGTCTCCACCGTCAAGCAGAGTGCGGAGATCTATCATATCCCGGCCAGCACCCTGCAGACCAAACATCAACAATGGTTGTCGGTGGAAAGCGAGCGGCTTCGGCAATTAGCGTGAAACGATGCCCTGAGCAGCAGCCATCTCGTGCTGGGCATCGACGACTTTGCGATTCGAAAAGGTCATACCTACAATACCGGCATCCATGACCTCCGAGGCGAAACGTTGCTGGATATCTTGCCCGGACGCAAGCTGGACGAATTGCGGGAGTATGCTCGAAAACACCCGGAGTTTCTGGCGCTTCGTCCCAAGGCGGTGGTGATGGACCTGGCTCCCTATTACCATGCCTGGATTCAGGAATGTTTTCCGGGTGCCCTTCGAGTCGCGGACCGGTTTCACGTGATGCGTTACGTGATCGATGCCCTTCAGGCGGTCCGAAAAGACGTACAGGGTTCGCTGTCGGCCAGAGCCCGGGCAAACCTCAAAGCCAAACACCGGCTTCTGAACCCCCAGGCAGCATCGTTGCCTTCTGAAAAACAGCGGGAGTTACAAGAAATCCTCAGCTATGCGTCGCTTTTACAGCAGGTTTATGCCTGGAAAGAAGCGCTTGGAGAATGGTACGACGGTGCACCGGACGCCAAAGTGGCTGCCATCTGGTTTGACCGCTGGCTGGAACAAGGGGAACTTTTGCAGCATCCGGCAGTTGCCGCCTGCATCAAAACGATGCGACACTGGCGAACGGAGATCGTCCATTACCACTCCTGTCGCTGGACCAATGCGGCAGTTGAAGGAAGAAATAACCGAATGAAAGCCTATCAACGTCGGCATTACTTCACCCGGAACCGGGAGCGTTACGTACAAGGACTTCTGGTCGAATGTAACCGTGAACGATTTGGTACATAAAGTCAAGCACTAACTTTGGTATTGAGCCATAAATATTATCCCAAAATTTCCGCGATCCACCCGTCATCCTTCAATCGCGTTACCGTGCAGCCTTCCCGGGCTTCGAATTCCCTAAGCCGTTCTTCAATCGTCCGGTTCGCGGCATCCGGGAACAGATCTTCTCTGTCGTAATGCGGAAAAATCAGCTTCCCGGTCAGATTCAGCGCGGTGAAATCCCGGGTATCGAAAGCATCCATCTGCGGCGTGAAGAAATGCACGATTTTGATGTTCGGTCCCAGAATGACGGATCCGGCGCTGGCGCCCACAATGACGACATCCTGCGCGACCATTTCCCGCAGAACGCGGTCCGCTCCGCTCCTTTTCACATGATACAGCAACGTGAACGGATTGCCTCCGTTGAGGTAGATGACATCCTTCCGCCGCAGAATCTCCGGATCTTCAAACTCAAGATCAACGTATGCAACGTCCGCAAACCCCATTTCGCGAAAATCGATCGCGGCCTTTTGCGCGAACGGGTTTTGCTCCTTGAGCGGCGACGCGGTCGTGATGATGGCAACCCGGCAATCGGCCGGTGCACCGCCGACAAGTCGAAGGAACTGCGCCTTGATTTCATCCGTGAAAAATCCGTTGGATGTCATCAGCAGTTTCAAACCTTTGTCACTCCTTTCATTTTATTCATCCCGATTAGACAAAACGGGAACAAACACCTCTTTTTCGGCCATCGGAAGAAGACGCATGATTGGTTTACATAATTTTTATTATGTATTTTATAATGGTCATACGCCCGCCACGAAACACTTTGGAACGTTCTCTCGTCTTACCATATAAGGAAAGGAGTTGTGAAGCTGTGCTGATAAAAAGATTCATTTTGATGGCATGCGGCCTTCTCATGTTCCTGATCATCATGACGTCTTCTTCCCCCACCCTGGCGGCAGGAAACACGATATCTTCTCCCGTGCATCTGAAAATCAACGACTACTATGTTCTGTACACCTCCCCCGCTCCGCCGTTTATTGACGGGAACAACCGTTTGATGATTCCGCTCCGCGCCGTCGGCAACCTGTTGGGCGCCAGGGTCACGTATGAGCCGAAAACCAAAACCGCCGTTGTTGCATTCGGGGACGACACGCTTCGGCTTGCCGTCGGATCGTCGACGGCCTGGGTAAACGGCCAGGCGATCGAAATGGATACCGAGCCGGTGATGATCCGGCAATCGATGTTCATCCCCGCGAAAATCCTGATGGAGGCTTTTCATTTCGCCGGCGAGTGGGACCGCCGCCACCGCATCCTCACGTTGAGGGATGCCCGGTTTTTCAATGCGGCGATCGAAGATTTCAAAGACATGCAATTGAAGGTCGCTTCCGTTTCCGACCATGTATTTGTGCCTCGATCGTTCGAACTGCAATATGAAATATCGGACATCGAAGTGAACGGAGAGATGCTGTCCTGGCTGGATCAGCGGATGAACATCCGGATGATCAATACCGAAAACCGCGCAATTTCCGACGATGAAGCGGAGATTTGGGTGTTGACTTCCATTGCGGACGGCTATTCCACGCACAGCCGATTCCGTGAATCCGTCAAGGCGGGGGAATCGTTCGAAATCGCCTTCGACGGAAGCGGCGGCGGCTCCTGGAAAACCGACGACATCCAGTTTATTGCCCTCTTCTCGCGTCTGTTGCCGAACCCATCCTGATGTGGCCGCGGGCGAAACGGATGTCCATGAAAGTGCAGGGGAAGGCATATCCCGCCTTCCCCGCGCAAAACGGCAGATTTGAGTTTACATAATATTTTTTATGTGTTTATCTTGCAAACTTCACCCGGAAGCCGCCCGCTTGATCTTCGTCGCCGCTTCTTCATCCAGCATCACCACCAGATGCGGGTGAAGCTGCAGCAAGGACGCCGGGCATTCCGTCGTGAGCGGTCCGGTCAGCGCCCGGTGTACGATGTCCGCCTTGTCGGCCCCCTTCACGACCAGCAGGATGGTCCTGGCTTTGAGAATGCTGCCCAATCCCATGGTGATGGCCCTTGTCGGCACCTCTTCCGGCGTACGGAAGAATCGGGCGTTGGCCTTCCGCGTTTGCGGATGCAGGACGGCCACGTGCGTCCTGCTGTGCAGCACCCGTCCCGGTTCATTGAAACCGATATGCCCGTTGTGACCGAGACCGAGCAGCATGAGATCGATCCGGCCGGCGGTCTCGAGCAGCCGTTCATACCGTTCGCATTCGCGTTCAAGTTCCGGCGCGTTGCCGTCCGGAATGTGCGTTTGCTCCGGCGGAATGTCGATATGGCGGAACAGATGTTGTTCCATGTAAAAGCGATACGTTTCCGGATGACCCGGCGGCAGGCCGACATACTCGTCCAGATTGAACGTCGTGGCCCGCGCGAAACTGACCTCCCCCCGCCGGACCGCCGCCGCCAGCGCTTCGTAGATGCCGACCGGCGTTCCGCCGGTGGCCAGGCCGAGCACCGCGTCCGGTTTTTGTCGCAGAAGTTCGATGATCGTTTGCGCCGCCGCCTCGTGCAGTTGCTCTTGGTTCGCAAAGATGTTGAGCTTCAAACCGTATGTTCACCCCTTGCCTTGGCTGCGAGGGCGCTGCCGATCACGCCCGCTTCGTCCGTCCATCGGGCCGCGGTCACCTTCACCCTTTCGGCGTGCAGCGGATGAACCCGCTCCGCCAGCGCCCGCCGCACCGGGGACAGCAGCCGTTCGCCGGCGCGCGACACGCCGCCCCCGATCACGATGAGGTCCGTGCCGAGCAGCGCGACGCAGGCGGCAAGCGCGCTTCCGAGCGCGCGTCCGGTCCGCTCGAACACCTGGGCGGCCACCGCATCCCCGAGGTCCGCCGCTTTGGCCACGTCCTCCGCCGTCATGGATCGTTCCCCTTGGGGCCGTCCGGCTTCAGAGTGCTCGGGAAACCACTCGCCGAGCACGCTGGGCTTCCGACGCATCAGTTCTTTCGCCTGCCGCACGATCCCGCCCGCTGACACCAGCGTTTCCAGGCAGCCGTTCATCCCGCAGCCGCACGCGTATTCGTTCCCGGCCACCTTGACATGACCGATTTCTCCGGCCAGATCGCCGCCTGTGAGCAGCCGGCCGCGGTGCACGACGGCGCATGCCAGTCCGGTGCCCACGGTGACGACGAGCGCATGGTCATAACCCGCCGCCTCTCCGACCGCGGCTTCGCCGTAAGCGTACATCCGCACGTCGTTGTCCAGGATCACGGGAGCGCCCAGCAGCGCGCCGAGCCGGTCGGCGAGCGGATAGTCCCGCAGACGGAGATTGGCCGCGTGCCGAACCACGCCCCGCCGCGCGTCCAGAAAACCGGGAATGCCGACGCCGACCGCGCGAAGCGCCCCCGTCTCCGGCGCAGACATCCAACCCGCTTCCGCCGAACGGATCGTCAGCTCGCGCACCATTTCCGTGAGTTGCCGCACCAGCGCGTCGCCGTCGGACGTTTCCGTCCTTTTTTTGATCATGGCGAGCAGACGACCCTTCGCATCCACCAGGCCGGCTCCCGTGTTCGTCCCGCCGACGTCGATGCCGACAAACACGGTTTCCGCTTCGTCAACCATCCACGCGCACTCCTTTGACATACGTGCGGACCACCGTCAAATCCGGTCCCAGCACCACCAGGTCGGCGTCTTTTCCGACCTCGATCGATCCTTTTCGGTCGTCCGCGCCGATTTGCCTGGCGGGATTGATCGTCAGCGCGGGCAGCACCTCGGCCAGCGACAGTCCGGTGAACGCCACCGCCTGCTTGAGCGCCCGGTCCATCGTCAGGCAGCTGCCGGCCAAATTCCCGCTGCCTTGCAGCACCGCCTTTCCGTCCTTCACCGTCACGGGCAGGCCGCCCAACCGGTAGCCGTCGCCGTCCGGCATGCCGGCCGCCGCGATCGCGTCCGTCACCAGCGCGATCTTGTCGCGCCGTTTGACCGCGAACACGAGCTTGACCACATCCGGATGCACATGGAACCCGTCGCAGATGAGCTCCACCGTCAGTTCGTCGCGGATGAGCGCAGTACCCACGATGCCCGGCTCGCGATGGTGCAGCGGGTTCATGGCGTTGAACAGGTGGGTGACATGCGACGCCCCCGCCTCGATCGCCCGCCGCACCGTCTCCGCGTCGGCTTCGGAATGACCGATGGAAACCGTGACACCGCGGCTTGCGAGCGCGTTGATCCGGTGCAGCGCGTCGCCGCATTCCGGCGCCAGCGTCACCAGGCGCACCGCTCCCCGCCCCCGCGCCAGCAGTTCCTCCATTTCTTCCCAGTCGAACGGACGGATCAGCGCCGGGTTTTGCGCGCCGCATCGCCGCGGATTGAGGAACGGCCCTTCCAGATGAAGGCCGAGCACCTCCGCACCGCCGGCGGCGATCCCCCGCTCCATCGCGCGCACGACGCCGTCCACCGCGCGTCCGAGCTCGTCCCGCGATGCCGTCATCGTGGCGGCCAGAAAAGACGTCGTTCCGTGCAATGCATGAAACCGCGCGATCCGCCCGATGGCCCCGTCATCCTCCGCCGCGTCCATCACGTCGGCCCCGCCGCCGCCGTGCACGTGGACGTCGACGAAGCCGGGCACGAGCGAGAGCCCTTCGGCGTCCCACACCTCATCGGCGTCGCCCGGCGACCATTCCTCCTCCGGTCCGCAAATGCGCGCGATCCGTCCGCCGGCCACGTACACCGAACCGCCGGTCAACACCCGGTCCGGCAAATAGACGTCGGTGTTCCTGATCCACAAGCCTTTCAAGACGCTTCACCAGCTCGTTCCTTCTTGAATGCCCAAAATGCCATGCCCGAACGGATACCGCTCCGACAAGGTGACCGGCAGGCGGCCCCGGGCTTCCGTCGCCCCGACGAGCACTTCGGCCAGCGCCTCCATCATGCAGGGGGTGTTCTCGTAACAGGCCGCGTAGGCGTGAACCTCCGGAAAGGCGAGCAAATCGTACGGGTTGCGGAGCGCCGCCACCGTCACCCGTACCCCCTCGAGGGCCAGCAATTGGTTCACCAGTTCGGTTTGTCCCGCCGCGAAGGCAGCGTTGTACGTCCCGACCACCACCTGCAGGCACGCCCGGCCGCCTTCAGGTTCTCCGCGGATTGCGGCGCGTTCGCGAGCTTCTTCCAGCGCCCTGCCGATTTCCGCCAGCGTCCCGCGAACCTCCTCTTCGCCGGGAACGGCGCCGATCCGGAATTCCTTCACCTCGCCGAGATACGGCGCGAGCGCCCGGCCCAACGTCAGGTCCCGGGCCACGGCTTCATCGACATCCGTTCCCTGCCGCACCTCGGGCCAGACGACGCACGTCGGCACATCCCGCCGGAGCGGCAGCGCGCCGCGCTCGTTCCGTACGAGCGTTACGCTGTGCCGGCATACTTCCCGGGCGAGCGCCGCCGCTTCGCCGCCGAAATCGACCTCATCCGGCCCGGCCCCGAGGCCGGCGCGATCGCCCGGAGCGGGGCCGGCCGGAACCGCCGCCGACTGTCTGGCCTTCAGCCCCACGAGGCGCCGCACCGACTCGTCGATCCGCTCCTCGGGGATTTCCCCGGCGACGACCGCCTCGTACAACGCGTCGAGCGCGGCGATTTGCAGCGCCGGCGTATGGCTGACCAGCACGACGTCCGCGCCGGCCTTCACCGCCATCACCGCGCCCCGGGCGACGCCCACCGTATCGGCGATCGCCTTCATCTCCAGACAGTCCGTAAACACCACGCCGTCGTATCCCCATTCGTCCCGCAGCAGGCCGCGCAGGATGCGCGGCGACAACGTCGCCGGCAGACCGTCCGGTTCAAGCGCCGGAAACCGCACGTGCGCGGTCATGATCGCGTCCGCGCCGGCGGCGGCCGCCAGCCGGAACGGCAGCAGCTCCACGGCTTCCAGTCGCTTCCGGTCGTGCGGCACGGTCGGCAGCTCCCGGTGCGAATCGGCCACGGTATCGCCGTGACCCGGAAAATGCTTCGCGCAGGCAACCACCCCCGCCTCCCGGTATCCCCGGATGGCCGCGATGCCCAGTTCGGCCGCCAGTTCCGGGCGCTCGCCGAACGAGCGCACGCCGATGACCGGATTGGCCGGATTGTTGTTGACATCCAGGCAGGGCGCGAAATTCAGATTGACGCCCAGCCGCATGAGCTGCACGCCGGACGCATGGGCCGTCTCGCGCGCCCACTTCGCCGAGCGCGTCGCGCCGAGCGCCATGTGGCCCGGCATGACCGTCACGCCCCGGTCGAAACGCGCCACCATGCCGCCTTCCTGGTCTGCGGCGATCCACAGCGGCGCCTTCGTCGCCTCCGCGGCCAGTTCGCGCAGCTCGGCCGACAACCGGGCGACTTCGGCGGCGCTGCCCGCGTTCCGGCGGAAGCAGATCACCCCGCCGAGCTTGCGGTCACGGATCAGCGCCCGAATCCCGTCCGTCGGCGCCTTGCCGTCAAAGCCGGCCATCACCATTTGCCCGATTTTGTCGCGCAGGCTCCAGCCGGCCAGATCCACGCCTTCTCCCTTTTCCCGAATCCCCGCTCGGCTCAATTCGTCCCGCTCTCCTTCCGGTCATTCGTTTTTCGCCGTTCCCGCCAGGCCGACGGCAGTTCGCCGGTCACCTTGTGAAACACCTTGTTGAAATATCTCCGCTCGGCGTAACCGACCGAACGGCCGATGTCCGAAATGCTTCGATCCGTGAGGAGCAGGAGCGACTTGGCCAGCTCCACCCGCTCCGCCGTCACGTACTCCAGGAACGTGACGCCGAAACGCTGTTTGAACAGCAGGCTGAAATAGCTGGCGCTGATGCCGAGGTGCCCGGCCACTTCGTCGACGCCGAGATCCCGGGACAGGTTCCGGTCGATGTAATCCTTCGCGATGTGCATGAGCCGGTCGCCGGTCTTTTGGCGTTCCGACGTTTCCAGGCTCAGCTCCACGATGCGCCGCACGGCCGCAAGCATGTCGCTCACCCGGTCGGCCAGCTCCACGAGACGCCAGATTTCGTCCTCCTGTTCGGCGGTCAGCGCGCCCAGCGCCCGCATTTCGCGCAGCAGATAGAGCGCGATGAAATGAGCCGCCTTCTCGGCCCGGGCCAGCGACCGCCCCGACTCCGCCGTAAGGCGCGCCGCCAGCAGGCGCAGCGCCTCTTCGACGCGGTCGCGCTCCACCCGCTTCAGCGCGGCGACCAGCTGTCCGACCGGCCCCCACAGCTCCTCCCGGTTCGCCTCCTCTCCCGCCGTTTCTCCGTTCCAGAGCACCGAACGGTTCCGTCCCGCGGCCAGATGCACCGTGCGCTGCAGCGAGCGGAACACCCGGGACAGATCATGGATCGCAATTTCCTCCGGGTGGATGCCGACGGTGACGGGAAGTCCCGCATGAGCCCACACCGCTTCCTGCAGCAACTCCGCCCACCGCCCGGCGCGCTCGCGCAGCCCGTCCTCACGCCGCGCCGCAGGCTCGGACGATCCGGCGTCCCGCCTCGCCGCAGGCCCACCAGGCCCGACCTCCTCGCCCCCGACATTTCCGCGCGCGACCAGAATGCACCACTCGCCCTCACGCATCGGCAGCACGGCGTGCCTGAGCCCCTCCGCCGCCAGCGCATCCCGCAGCGCGTCGCGCGCCGCGACCAGCCACATCTTCCGCTCGCGCTCCCGGACGCCGCGGCACCGCTGCGCATAGTCGTCAATGTCGGCGAGCATCATCACAAAACGCCACCGCTCCGGCTCCTCCCCGTCGATCCAGCGCGGCGGCGGAGCGGGCACGCTATCCGTCAGCAGATCGTGCAGCATTTTCTCGTACGCCAGGCGCATCGCCTGGTCGAGCCGCGACTGCTCGCTGTCCCGGGCCTGTCTTCGCTCGCGGATCGCGCCCGCCAGCCGCCCGATGAGTGCGGTCAGCTCGTCGTAGCGGATCGGCTTCAGCACATAATCGCGCACCCCGTACGGAATGACCGAGCGGGCGTAGTTGAAATCCTGATACCCGGTGAGCATGACCACTTCCGCTTCTTCGTCCGTCTCGCGCAGCCGCCGCAAAAACTCGATCCCGTCCATGACCGGCATGCGGATGTCGCACAAAATGAGGTCCGGACGATGCCGCCGCGCGATGTCGAGCGCCTGCACGCCGTTCCGCGCCAGCCCGACGACTTCGATGTCCAGATCCGCCCACGGCAGCACCGTGTGCAGGTTTTGCAGAATCGGCTTTTCGTCGTCAACGAGCATGGCCTTCAGCTTCACGGGCAACCCCTCCCGCCGTCTTCGGAATGACGATTTTGATCACGGTGCCCCGCCCCGGCTCGCTGCAGATGAACAGGCCGTAGCGATCGCCGTAGCGAATGCGGATGCGGTCCGCCACGTTGCGGACGCCGAGCCCGCGCCGCTCGCCCGTCTCCGGTGCGTCGCCGTGCCAGGCCGACGGGTCGGGGACGGCTTCGATCGCGGCCAGCCGTTCCGGCGGAATGCCGATGCCGTTGTCCTCGACCCAGAACGCGATCCGTTCCCCTTCTTCGCGCGCGGTGACGCGGATGTGGCCCATGTACCCGATGCCTTCGAAGCCGTGCTGGATGCAGTTTTCGACCAGCGGCTGCAGCGTCAGCTTGGGCATGAGGCAGTTCATGAGCGCGGGCGGCACGTCGATGTCGAACTGGAACAGGTCGTCAAAACGATATTTCTGAATTTCCAGATAACTCAGCAGATGATCCAGTTCCTGCGCCACCGTGATTTCTTCCCGCTGCAGGATGCTGATGCGCAGCATGCTGCCGAGCCGCGTCACCATCCGCTGACCTTTTGCCCTTCGTTCTGCACGGCCAGCGCGTTGATCGACTCCAGCGCGTTGAACAGGAAATGCGGCTTGATCTGCGCCTGCAGCGCCTGCAGTTCGGCGCGCGTCTTGCGTTCCTGCTGCCGCTTCACTTCCTCGAGCAATTCCGCGAGGCGGTTGACCAGCCGGTTGAACCCGCGGGCCAGGAGCGACGTCTCGTCGTTGCCTTGCAGCGGCAGCCGGGCGGTCAAATCGCCCCGCTCCACCCGTCCCATGACCTGCACGGTTTGCACGATCGCCCGGGCGACCCGGTTGGCGAACAGCCGGATGAACAGCAGCGCCGACACGAGGCAGAGGAGCAGGATGGCCGCGACCCAGCGGGAGTACAGCAGCACTTCGCTGGACAGGGCGTGCCAGGAGGTGACGGACACGAGACGCCAGTTTTCGATCCCCAGACCGATGCTGGAGATGACGCTGTCTTGTCCGTCGAACCGGCTGCGCACGCTCCGGTACCCCTCGCCCGGCTCAAGCGGTCGTTCCGCGAGCTCGGACAGCTCTTTTCCGTTCAGGGCGCCGCCGCTGTCATACAGCACCAATCCGTTCCCGTTCACGATGAAAAACCGGGTGGCAAGCTGGTTTTGCCGGTAACGGAAATACCGGAACACCGACTCCAGTCCCGAATGTTTGATCTGCACCAGCAAAATGCCCTTGTTTTGGAGCGTGTCGATGTCCTTCACGACGCGGATCTGCGTGAACACCGGCTCCGAACCGGTCAGTTCCGGATATTCGTAGGGACCCACCCACAGCGGCAGGCCGTCCCGCTCGAGCACTTGCTTATGCAGCCGCGTCCCGACGAACCGCTCGTACGGCATGGCCTGGAACCGCTCTTTCGTAAAAATCCGGTATATCCGTCCGTCGTCGAGCGCGTACATCAGGGCGTAGCTGACCGAGGGGTGATAGACGAGCAGCTCCCGGAACTTTTGCTGCACCTCGTTCAGGTTGAGATAATCGATGTCCTCCACCTCTTCCCCGTACGCGTCGTTCAGCACATCCTGGATGGCGTCGCTGGCGATCGTGCTGTCGGTCACCTGGTTCATTTCCCTGAACACGAAGCCGACCGACTGGCTCAGCGCGCGCAGCGTCAGTTCCGTCTGGCGAGAATGCTTCTCCTCGATCAGATCGGTCACCAGCGTGTAGAGCGCGACGGCCAGCACGACGAGCGGAACGATGATCAGGACCAGAAACGCGCCGAACAGCTTGAACCTCAGCGACATCGCACCGGACTCCTTCGGACCCCGATTACCCCTTGACGCTGCCGACGGTCAGCCCTTCGATGATCTTCTCCTGCAGAAACGCGTACAGCACGAGCACCGGCGCCACGCTGAACACGATGCCGGTGCAGATCAGCGCGTAGTTCGTCTGGAAGGCGTCGCGGAATCCGACCATCCCGGTCGGCAGCGTGCGCAGCGCGTCCCTGCTGATGAAAAAGTTCGCGAGCAGATACTCGTTCCACGCGCCCAGAAAATTCACGATGAATACGGTGACCAGTGCCGGCAATGTAAGCGGTAAAACTATTTTGACAAAAAGCCCCGCCGAACTCAATCCGTCCATGATCGCCGCCTCTTCCAGTTCGCCCGGCAGCGACTTCATGAACGCCGACAGGAGCAGCACGCCGAGCGGCAGCGCGCCCGCCGTGTAAGGAAGAAACAGCGCCCAGTGGGTGTTCAGCACGCCCAGCTTCATGACGAGCAGATATTGCGCGATAAACAGCACGTTGCCCGGGATGAACATGCCGAGCAGCACCGTTTGATGGATCCACTTGCCGGCGCGCGGGAATCGCATCCGGACGATCGCGAACGCCGTGGCCGCGGCCAGCAGGGCGGAGGCAAGCGCGGACGTGAACGATAAATAGACGCTGTTGAAGAAATAGACGCCGATTTTGGCCTTGACCCAGGCTTCCGCGTAATTTTCAAAATGCCACGTCTTCGGAAGACCGAACGGATGGGTCGCGATCTCCACGTTGCTCCCTTTCAGCGAGGAAAACACGACGAACACGAACGGAAAGAGGACGGCGGCGACATACGCCAGCAGCACCGCGTGCGGCACGGCCCGTTTGAGCGGCATCAGAACTCGCCTCCCTGCATCCGCCGGCCGAACGTCATCTGGTAAAGCGACGTCAGGACGAGCGCGAAGGTGAAAATGATGAGCGCAATGGCCGTGCCGAACCCGTAGTTCGGATCGATGCCCATCGCTTCGTTCACCATGTACGACGCCATCACCTCCGTCGCGCCGACCGGTCCCCCCTTCGTCATGACCAGCACGATGTCGACGACGCGCATCCCGCCGGCGATCGACAGCATCACCACGACGGAGATGACCGGCAGAATGAGCGGAACCGTAATGTTGAGCGCCCGTTGCCAGCCGCTGGCGCCGTCCACGATCGCCGCCTCGTGAATCTCGCGCGGAATGGCCAGAATCGCCGCCAGCACGAGCACGATGTAAAAGCCCATCCACTGCCAGGCGTTCGTGATCAGCACGGCCGGCAGCGCCCACTTCGGTTCCGCCAGCCAATAGATCGGACCCGCGCCGAACAGCGCGAGCAGCCGGTTGAGCGGCCCGACCTCCGGTTCGTAGATGAACCCCCACAGAATGCCGATGACGGACGTGGACACGATGGAGGGCACGAACACGGTCGTCTTGTAGAAGCCCCTGAACCGCTTGACGGAAGCGATCAGAAGGGCGAACAGCACGATGAGCGGAATTTGCACGAACACCGAGAACCCGATGAAGATGAGGTTGTTGACGATCGCGCGGCGAAAGTCCGGGTCGCCGAAAGCGCGGGCGAAGTTGGACCAACCGACAAAGCGATAGTTTTCAAGGCCGTTCCAGTCGGTGAACGCATAGTAGGAAGACGACACCATCGGCCAGAGGAAAAACAGACCGTACAAGATCAGCGTCGGGGCGATGAACAGCGTATAGATCCACGGATTGCGCATCGGATGTTTCAAGCGGTTCCACCTCCAAGAACGGACGGCGCCGCCCGCGCCAGGTCGGGCGACGCCGCCGCAAGGCTGCAGGACCCGGCCCCGGCTCCCGGGCGTGCCCCGCGGCTTGAGCCGGCGTCGCCTGGTCCCGGCTCGGGCGCAGGCGACGCGTCCTGCCGGCAGCCCGGTTCCATACGCGTCCGCTTACGACTTCGCGTTGGCCTCCTGCTGGACTTTCTGCAGCGCTTCGGTCACCTGCTCGGCGGTCGCCTGGCCGGCGATCAGCTTCTGGATCTGCGCCTCTGATTCCTTGTACACCTCCGAGGGAACGGTGGAATCGAAGTGCGAGAACGCGCCGCCGGCTTGCCGCATCACTTCCATGATTTGCTTGACGAGCGGGTCCTCCACTTTGCCGAGCGCGTCCTCGGACAGCTTCATCGACGGCAGCACGCCGTCCTCCAGCAGTCCCCTGAGCTGCATTTCTTCGCTGTACATGTTTTTGATGAACGCCTTCACGGCGGTCCGTTCGCGTTCGTTCAAGTCGGCGGAGAACCCGTAGCCGTTGCTGTAGTTCCCGTTCACGAACGTCTGATCGCCTTTGCCGCCGGGCACGGGAGGCATCGGGAAAAATCCGACCTTGCCGGTGAGCTCGCCCGCCTGCTCGGGATCCCTGAACACGGACGAACGCCAGCTGCCGTCGAACATCATGCCCGCCTTGCCCGTCACGAACTGGTTCAGCATGTCGGCGTATTCGAGGCCGAGTTCGCCCTTCGTGAAGTACCCTTTCTTGACCCATTCTTCATACTTCGCGAACGCGGCCGTCACTTCCGGCGAATTCCACGCGTGCGTGCCGGCGGGGAACCCGTCGATCGCGTCGGGGCCGGCGTAGCGGCCGATCAGCGTATTGACCAGCATGAGCGGCACCCATGCTCCCTTCGATCCCATCGCGAACGGGGTGATCCCGTTCTGTTTGAGCGTCTCCGCGGCCGCCTCCAGCTCCTCCAGCGTCGTCGGCACCTTGATGTTGTATTTTTCGAACAGCGGCATGTTGTAGAAAAATCCTTCCGTACTGCCGCCGATCGGCAGGCCGTACACGTTGCCGTCCAGCGTGAACTGGCTCAGGTTGAGGAACTTGTCGGCGATGCCCAGCTCTTCGATGATCGGCGTCACGTCGAGCAGCCGGCCGGCTTTGGCGTATTTCAGCGCGTCGCCCGCGCCGCCGAACAGGTCGAAGATTTTCGGCGGATTGCCCGCGGCCATCTCGGCCGGCAGCTTCGTGAAGCGGTTGACCTGGTCCTCGACGCCGTCGAGCTCGAACTTCAGGCCGGGAACTTCCTCCTCCGTTTTCTTCACCACATCATCCAGAATCGCTTTCCGGAATTTTTGCGCCTCGCCGATCTGGATGTGCCGGAGCGAAACGGTGAACGGCTCGGCATCCTCCGACGGCTCCGACCCGGACGTCCCGCCGCCGTTCCCGCCGCCGGTCGAAGGGCCCGGCGAACCGCCGTTGGCGGCGTTTTCATTTTTGCCCGAACCGCATGCCGCAAGCGCCGCGGATAGGGTAACGATCAGGATCAGGATGGCGATTCCCAACCGTTTGTTCATCGTCAGACCTCCCGTCTTTGGTTCGTATCACAATTCCATTATAGAGAGAGGTCTCCGACCGGAAGGAGATGCACAATTCCATGATCACGGGGTAAATTTCTTGAGAAACCGCGGTTGGACCGGGAATGATTTCAAACAACGGGTCGGAAGAAAGTTTACATAATGTTTTTTATGTACATCATGACAGTTAACATCCTTTCCCGCCGATGGTACAATAGGACTTGTCAGCAGTACCGGACCGTGCGGAGGGATCGCTTTGAACGTCATCAAGCTGAGAGACAGGCAAGAACTCGAACGGCGATTGCCTTCGATGCCCTGGTACGTGGAGCAATTCATCCACTACAAGCTGCCCGACCTGTCTCCCTCCTCCCTGCTTGAATACGTGCGCGACTACGAGACGTTCTTCCGCTGGCTGATGGCGGAAGGGCTTACGGAAGCGCGGGAGATGAAGGACATTCCGCTCTCCGATCTCGAGAACCTGCGCATGGAGTCGATCGACAACTACAAGATGTATCTGGCCGCGCATCGGGAGAGGAACAACAGCCGGACGACGATCTCGCGCAAACTGTCCTCGCTCCGCTCGCTGTTCCACTACCTGAGCCAGATCGCGGAGGACGAGAACTTCTATCCGCTGCTCAAGCGGAATGTCATGGCGAAGGTGTCGATCAAGCGGACGCACAAGCCGAAGGATTCGGCCGCCAGGCTGGAAGGCAAGCTGCTGCAGGATCACGAAATCGAGGAATTTTTGAAGTATGTGCGGGAAGACTATGCGGGGGATCTCGCCGGCAACAAGCAGGCGCTCGCGGCCTACGAACGCAACCGGATCCGGGACGCCTGCATCATCAGCCTGATCCTCCATTCCGGCCTGCGGGTATCCGAAGTCGTCAACCTGAACGTCGACGACGTCGACCTGAAGCGCAAAATCGTCTACGTATACCGCAAGGGCAAGAACGACGACACGTTCAAGACACCCGTCTACTTCCGGCAGGATGCGGTCGAGGATCTGAAGAAATATCTGGAGATCCGGGAAACCCGCTACAACGCGCCGAAGAAGGAGAAGGCGCTCTTCCTCGCGGTGGCGAACGGCCGGAAGGAAGGTTCCCGCATGACGAGACGGGCCATCCAGGAGATGGTCATCAAATACGCGAAGCGGTTCGGCAAGCCGTACCTGTCCGTCCACAAGCTGCGGCACTCGTTCGCGACCGACTACTACCTGCGGAACGATCTGTACAAGACGCAGGAGCAGCTCGGGCACGCCTCGCCGGAGACGACGCAGATCTACGCCCATCTGACGGACCGAACGATGGCCGAAGCGATCGACCGTCCGCGCGAATCCTGAAAGGGCAGTGAAAAAGCCGGGTGTTCTTCCGTGCGGAAGATTCGCCCGGCTTTGCCGCTTCTTGCGGCGTTACGACGTCTCGCGCATGCGGCCGCGCAGACCCGCGAGCCCGATCAGACCGAGTAGACCAAGCCAGCCCCAGTCGAAATCGTTGTCGGCGCCGGTAGCCGCTGCGCGCACCGTGCCGCGAACCGTGCGTTCCGTGCGGTCCATCAGCCCGTTGTTGTCGGCGTTCACGTTGTAACGGCGGAAATCGCGGTTGTCCGTGTAGCCGACCGGCGCCGGAGTGTTCGTATCGTACGCACGATTCGTGTACACGTTCGTCCGGTTCGTGCCGGCCCCCGTATACGCGGAGCGGTTGTGGTCCGTCTTGCCGTTCACCCCGCCCTCCGCAAATACAGGGGAAGATAACGCCAGCATCAGGGCTGTCGCGGCGACCGCACCTTTCAGCGTACGTTTCATTCGAATCGGCAGCCACCTTTCTCTCCAGGGATGGATTGAGCGTCGGGCACTATTCGCCGCCTGGCTCAACTATGGTATGCCCCGATGAGAACGATCCGATTCGAACGGAATCAGGAAGTTGATGGCGGATCAGGTCCGGGCATGCGCGGCCTCCGGGCGTTGCATGCGCGGCGCCGAAACCAGCGGCATCAAAGCCCGAGGTCCGATTTCAGCCGCTCCGCCTCGTCTTTCGCGGCCGGACGGCGGCCGTAGCGCACTTCCGTGTAGATCCGGCGCAACGCGTCATCCGCCTCCCGATAATCGCCGCCGAAATGCCGCAGGGCCTCGAAATTTTCCCGCGGCGTCAGGTTCGGACGATAGCGGAACCCGCGCTTCCCGGCGCGTTCGAACCGCCGGCGGAACAGCCACCGGATCCGTTCTTCCGGCGTCATCGCGGCCCAGGATTCGCGGCGGCCGATCTCCCGCAGGCGCCGGAAGACGCCGGACAGCATCGTCTCCCCGGTCAGCCGCTCCACTTCGTCCACATAGCCGCCCGCATCCGCGCCCGCCGTCCGCTCGCGCCAGGCGGCCAGCCATCGGGCGATGAGCCGCGCGAGGGCCGGCAGGCGCAGGAGCTGCCGCAGCAGCAGAACGGCGATCGCCGCCAGCGCGAGCACGGCGATCCCGGTCGCGATCTTCTCCAGCATCTGCATCAGCCAGCCCGGTTCACCGTTTTCGGGCGCGGGCAGCCCGGCGAACGGATCGACCGGTTCTTCCTTCGGCGCCTCCCGCGGAGCCGGCTCGCCGGCATGCCGGCTCAACCAGGCGATCAGCCGGTTCAAGCCGCCGACGAACAAATGCCAGAGCGTCTCCAGATGACGGAAGAACGCGATGAACAGCGCTGCCGCCGCAAACGAGCCGGTCAGCAGCCGGTTGCGAACCGCCACCGACCGCGGCACCTGTCCGCCGATCTGATTGGCTTCGATCAGCGTGACCCGGTTCGCGCGCCGGACGGCCAAGAGCAGCGTGAGCACGCCGCCTGCCGCAAGCAGCAGGCGGAGGGGCGCCGTCATGTCCATGAACCCGGCGGCGATCGACCCGATGAAATAGACGGCCAGCGCCACCGCGAGCAAATGGCGCTGGCGCACGTCGTCGGGCGGCACCGGCGACATGCCGCGCAGCGCGGCCGCGGAAGCGACGGCGGCTGCCGCGATCCAGGCCACGCCGTACGGCCTGAGCAGGAGCCCGGCACCGATGCCGATCGCCGCCGCCGACGCGAACCGGACGATGCGCCGCATCCGGCTCCACCGCGCCGTCAGCCGCTCCCCCGCCGCGTAACAGAACGGCAGCGCCGCGAGAAAGCCGTACAACGCGGCCGCGTCGAGTCCCCACACGACGGCGAACAGCGGAACCGGCAGCCAGATGACCGTCTCCGTCACGCCCAGCCAAAGCGCAAGCAGCCATTCCCGCGCCTTCATGCCGACCGCCCCGCTTCCCGGCCGCCGGCCGATTCCGGTTCCGGCATGCGCAGCGGCAGAATCCGCACCGCGTGCCCGGATGCCTCGAGCTTCCTCGCCGCTTCGGCGATCCGGTCGTTCTCGTAGGTGGACAGCACCGCAATGTCCGTCCGCTCGTCCAGCCGTCCGCCGATCTGATGCAGCAGCTCATGCAGCGGAAGAAGCCGTTCCGTCCGGAGCCTCGCCATCGATTCGAAAATCGCGAGCATGTGGGGCAGTCCGGCTCCCGGTTCGACATACGCCGGCCGCTCCCCGCCGCGGCCCTCCTCCGCCGCGTTCGCCGCAAAGCCGGCCTCCATCCCGTGCTCGACGGCGTACCGGATCAAGCCCGCCGCGACGGAAAGGCCGTAATCGACCATCGCCTCGTTCGTCGCGACGCTCCACATGCCCTCGTGGTCTTCCACATTGAGCACGATCAGAAGCCGGTGATCCGCCGAATGGTCCCGCTTGTGCACCTGCAGTTTCCCGGTGCGCGCCGACGCTTTCCAATTGATCGCCTTCAGCGGATCGCCCGGCCGGTATTCGCGCGTCCCTACGACCAGAAACGGATCGTCGAGGATCCAGCGCCGCACGATCGCCTCGCCCATCCAGCCGTGCGCCGGCAGATCCCATTCCTCCGGGGGCAGCGGCCTCGGGTAGACGACCAGCTCGAAGCCGATGCCGAGCCGCTTCGTGCTCGCCGCGAATCCGAACAGATCGCCGGCCGTCATCGTAACCGATTCCGCGCGATAGTACCCCCGCCTCGTGCATCTCACCGTGTGCCGCCGCGTGATGCGCGTGTACGGCATCAGGCTGAACAGGCTCTTGTGGTTCTGATAGATGCTGCCGGAACTGATGTCGAGGTTTGCCTGCGATCCGAAGCGCAGGGCCGCCGGAATCTGCGATTCCACGCGCAGCCACGGGACGGGCAGCCATTTCCGGTTCTCGATCGTCTCCACCAGCTCGACCTCTTCGCCCTGGTAGCAGGCCCGGACGCCGAGCCGCCGGTCGTACCGGATCCCGGCCAGACCGGTCTTGCTGAAGAGGATCGCCTGAAGCATCATGAGCAGGACGAACGTCAGCAGGACAAAATGAATCGCCATGGCCGCCTCCTATCGCGCGCCCAGCGACTCCTCCGCGGGCACCGGCACCGCTTCCAGCACCTGGCGGACGACGTCTTCGGTCGCTTCCGGCTTTGTGCGGGCCGCCCCTCGCAGTACGATCCGGTGGGCCAGCACGTCGGCCGCCAGCGCCTTGATGTCGTCCGGCACGACATAGGCGCGCCCCTGAAGCGCGGCGAAGGCCTGCGCCGCCCGGAGCAGCGCCTGGCTGCCGCGCGGGCTGATGCCGACGTGCACGTCCGGATGCGTCCGCGTCCGTTCGACGACCGCCACGATATATCGCAGCAGATCGTCGTGCACCGCCACCTTCGAATAGAGCCGCTGCGCCTCCAGGATCGCTTCCCGTTTCACGACCGGTCCGATCTCCTCCAGCGGGCTCGCATCCATGAACCGCTTCAGGATTTGAACCGCCTCCGCGCTGTCCGGATAGCCCATGCGCAGCTTGAACAGGAACCGGTCGAGCTGCGCCTCCGGCAGCGGGAACGTGCCCTGGTTTTCGACCGGATTCTGCGTCGCGATGACGAGGAACGGCCGCTCCAGCGCGAACGTCCGCCCGTCGATGCTGAGCTGCCGCTCCTCCATGCATTCGAGCAGGCTCGATTGCGTGCGCGGCGTCGCGCGGTTGATCTCGTCCGCCAGCACGATGTTGGCGAACAGCGGCCCGGGCCGGAATTCGAACTCGCCGACCTTCTGGTTGAAGTAATGAATGCCCGTTAAATCCGAAGGCAGAAGATCCGGCGTGAACTGAATCCGCTTGAACGTGCAGTCCAGCGAGACCGCAAGCGCTTTCGCGGTCAGCGTCTTGCCGGTTCCGGGCACGTCCTCGAGCAGGACGTGGCCGGAGGTGATGATCGCGATCAGTAGGCGGTCGATCAGCGTCTCCTTGCCGACGATCACCCGCCCGACGTTCGCACGGATCGCGTCGGCCATGTCGCGAATCGGCGTCAAATCCATGTCTGTTGTTCCTTTCTGCCGCACCAGATCCCCGACGCAAAGAAAAAAAACGCCGTCTCGCTCGCCGGGGGACGGTGCGGCGGGATTCGTTTTTTCCAGTTTAGCCCATCCGGGACAAACCCGTCAATCGCCCGTCACACGGCCGCGGAAGCCCGCCGGCGAATGGGAGGCGGACGGCGTCCGGAGACGAACATCCGCCGGGCGGGACGATCCCCGCACGGCGGATCGGATGAACGGTTTCGGGCCGTTACAGCGCCATTTCCAGGATCGCCTTCACGTCGTCCTTCTCCAGCTTGCGGAACCGCCCGATCGGACCGAAGCGGACGGCATGTTCCGCCATCTCGTCGAGATGCTCGCGGCCGATGCCGACCTCGCCGAGCGTCGCGGGCGCGCCGATCCGGGTGAAGTAATCGCGGGTTGCCTCGATGCCGGCGAGCGCGATCTCCTCGTCGGACTTGCCGGCGGGATCGATGCCCCAGACGCGGACAGCAAATTGCACGAACCGGTCGATGCGTTCTCGGTACACGTATTTCATCCAGTTCGGGAACACGATCGACAGCCCCGCACCGTGCGCGATGTCATAGAAGGCGCTGATCGCGTGCTCGATGCCGTGCGACGCCCAGTCATCCTCGACGCCGACGCTGATCATGCCGCCGTTCAGTGCGTAGGTGGCGCACAGCATCAGGTTGGCGCGCGCGGCGTAATGGTCCGGCTCGCGGAGCGCGATTTCGCCGTTCTCGATGACCGTCTTCAGGATCGACTCGCAGAACCGCTCCTGCAGCGGCGTGTCCATCGTCTGGCTGAAATACTGCTCGAACACGTGCGACATCATGTCGACGATGCCGTTCGCGGTCTGGTCGGTCGGCACCGTGAACGTCAGCTCCGGATCGAGGATCGAAAACTTCGGGTACATGTGGATGCTGCCCGCACCGCGTTTCTCCCGGGTTTCCCAGTTCGTGATGACCGAGTTGCCGTTCATCTCCGTGCCGGTCGCCGCCAGCGTCAGCACCGCGCCGAGCGGCAGCGCCTTCTGCACGCGGGCTTTCCTGACGTAGAAGTCCCACACGTCACCTTCGTACGGGACGCCGGCCGCGATCGCCTTCGCCGCATCGATGACGCTGCCGCCGCCGACGCCGAGGATGAATTCGACGCCGTGTTCGCGGCAGATCTCGATCCCCCGGTGCACGGACGTCAGGCGCGGGTTCGGCTCGACGCCCGAGAGCTCGTGCACTTCCGCACCGACGCTCCGGAGCTGTTCCATGACCCGGTCATAAAGCCCGTTCCGCTTGATGCTGCCGCCGCCGTAGACGAGCAGCACTTTCTTGCCGTACGGTTCCATCAAACCGCCAAGTTGGGACACCGTGCCCCGGCCGAAGACGATTTTCGTCGGGTTGTAGAACGTGAAGTTGTTCATGAACGCGCGTTCGCCTCCCTGTATGCCGATTCCTGGTCGCTTGCCGGACTGACACAATTTAAGCATAGACGAAACCGGCGGCCGTGTAAATCTTGCTGCGAAGGAAGCAGCGGCGGTTGGAGAAGGGGCGGCATCAGTCGCGCTCGTAGATCGACCCGGAACGGCTCGCGAACAGTTCCGTGTACACCTTCTCCGCGTATGCATCGGTCATCCCGGCGATATAGTCCGCCGCGAGCCGCTCCCACGGCCACGAATCCTTCTGCCGCTCGTAGCTTACGACCCAATCCGGCGGCAGCAGCAGCTTGCCCGTTTCGCGGTCCGAGAAGGCCTCCCACAGCCGCGTCAGCATGATCTCGCTCCGCTTCTGGAGCCGCTGCACGCGGAAATCCTTGATCAGCGTCACCCAGGCCAGCTTCTTCAGAATTTCCATCGTCCGGAGCAGATCCATGTCCTCCGCGCCGTCCCTCACGAACGTGACGCGCTTCCACCCCTGCCCGTCGTCGAGGATGCCGACACGGCTCGCGAACAGGCCGACCCAGCGCGCCTTCATCTCGCGCCGCGTGCGCGAAGGCTCCTTTCCGGTCTCGCGGAACACCGTCGTCCACTGCTCGTAATATTCGGAGAGCACGCGCTTCACCATCTCGGTCATCCGTCCGCGTCCGATGCCTTCCCAGGCGCGGTTCAGACCGGACGGATCGTGCTCGATCTCCTGCACGATCAGCTCCGCCAGCCGGTCGTCCTCGAAGAAGCCCGGGCTCATCAGAATCTTGCCGGCTCGGATGCCGTCCTCGATGTCGTGCGTCGAATAGGCGATGTCGTCGCAGAGATCCATGAGCTGCGCTTCCAGCGTCGCGCGGCCCTCCGGCATGCCCCACAGCTCCCGCAGCCGGCGGATGCCGCCTTCCCATTCCATCTCGTAGACGCCTTTGGTGACGCCGGGCTCGTTCAGGCAGTGGGGATACTTGTTGATCGCGAGCAGCACGGCCGCCGTCAGATCCAGGCCGCTGTCGCTCCCCGCGCGCTTCTCTAGGAACATGAGAATGCGGAAATTCTGCGCGTTGCCCTCATAGGGCATCCCGTGCTTGCTGAGCAGCCGGTGCAGCACTTCCTCGCCCTTGTGGCCGAACGGCGGATGGCCGAGATCGTGGGCGAGCGCGGCGCATTCGACGACTTCGGGCTCCATCATCAGCCCCGGGTGTTCGGGTTTCTGCAGGAGCGGATGCGTCCGTTGCAGCCGGCGCGCCAGCTCCCGGGCGATCTGGGAGACTTCGAGCGAGTGCGTGAGCCGGGTGCGGTAATAGTCCCCGGTGCCGGCGCCGAACACCTGCGATTTGCCCTGCAGCCTGCGGAACGCGGGCGACTGCACGAGGCGGGCGTAATCCTTCTCGTATTCGTCCCGCGCCTCGCTCGTCTGCGTCCTTGCGCCTTCGTCCAGCCGGATCTTGCGGATATCCATCCCTTTCACCCCGCTTTCCTCCATGATCAAAAACATGCCCGCGAACCGTCACGTTTCCATCATATCGCGACATGCCGCGGATGGATCGCCACGATGTCCCCGCGACAAGAATAACCGCCTTCGGCAAGGCGGTTACCGTGCAAGCCGTATATCTTCAAACGGCGCATATCTGTCGGGCCCGATTTCCTTGTACACCCGGACGAAGGCGACGTCGAAAGACGGATAGGGCGCGAGCGCGCGCCGCGCCTCCGCCGCCATCTCCACGATCTCGGATTCGCTCATGCCCCAGTGGGTCTGGCCCAATGTCAGATGGGGATGGTAACGATCCAGCTCGTAATAAATCTTGAGAAGCTCCGGCGGCGGAGACACGGCCTCCATCAGCGATCGGTGCAGCTCGCATATTTCCGCGGACCGGACCGACAGATACGCCACCGAGGTGCCATACGTGGCCGGTTCTCCCAGCGACACGCGGAAACTCCGAAAGGAAGAGCAGACGTTCCGAACCTTGTCCAGCCATGCCAAATCCCCGGTCAGTCCGCTCTGGGCCTTCACCGTAATGTGCGGTTCGACCACTTCCCGGAGGCGGTTGCTCTCCCAGCGATTCCGAAACGCTTCGATCCGCCGTTTCACATCGTCCGGCGGGACGATTCCGATAAAAAATGGCACGGGCAACATCCGCTCCTCCCATGCCCGCATGCCGGTCAAACCCGCGCCGCCCGGCGGCCGAGCCGGAGCAGCGCGCCCAGCGCGCCGCTGAACTCGCCGTTCTCCACGAAATGCGGTTCCCCGCCGCGGAAGCAAGTGTAGGATTCGATCGCCCGGCGCAGCGGTGCGTTGCCGTTGAACGACGATCCGATGTAGACGATCGTCTTCAGGCCGTGCGCGGCGGCGGCGCTGACGCACAAGGTCGCCACCGCTTCCCCGACCATGCCGATCACGGAAGCGAGCGCGTCCTCGCGCGCGACGGTGCCGTTCCGTCCGTCGCCGATCGCGGCGCCGGGCGGCACACGCCCGAAATTGCTCGCCGTCAGCTCCCCGTCGATCGGCGGTTCCATTCCTTCATAGATATGGCGCACCTTCAGATCGGCGACGCCGCGGTCGCCCGCCGACGCCGCCGCAACGATCGCGTCGTAGTCGTCGATGCCGGTCAGCAGCCTGGAAAGCCCGACGATCGTGCCTCCGCCGAGCCCGGTTCCGCCGACGCGGATTTGGCGTCCGCCGTCGATGACGTGGACGGAAGTGCCCGTGCCGACGTTCGCGAGCAGAAAGGCGCGCCCGGCGATCTCCGGCGGCAGCAGCAGGCGGACGCCGCTGCAGGTCGCCTCGAACTCGGGCATCATCTTCGTGTTTCGGCCGATCAACGCCGCCAGCTTTGCGCCCTTGCCGCCCGTCAGGCAAAGCGGCGCCTCCGGCAATTCCGTCCCGATCCATGCCGCCGCCTCCTCCAGCCGGTCCGACCGGAACTTGCGCAGCCGCGCGACGCCGTCCTTGATGTACGCGATCTTGACCAGCGTGCCGCCGGCGTCGATTCCAGCCGCGTCGCGCCGGGGCAGCCCGGCCTCCGTTCCGAACGCCGCGAGCGGAAATTCCGTCGGTTGTGTCGCATCCATTGCCGCGCCGAGACCCCTCTTCATCCAGGCTGCATGCGCCGCAGCCGGCCTCTCCCCGACGGGAGGCCGGCCGCGGCGTGTATCGCGTTGAATTATAGCACGGACGGAACGGGTGTCAAGTTTTGTCGGCATCGGCAAATGTCCGGAGGCGCCGAACGGCCGCCTTCACGGAATCCGGTTCAGGCCGCTGAACTCGGCGATCACCGCCATCAGCTTCGGCGGAATCGGCAGCACGAACTGCATCGCCCCCAACACGCTCGTCCCGCTGCGGCTGTGCACGGTGACGCGGCTCGCATACAGCCGGTACGGGTCCGCATCCGCCCGGGACGTCGCATACTCGACCGCGCCGTCCGACTTGCGGCGGACCGACAGGCTGGTCCGCCTTCCGTCGGGACGGAACGGCACGATGCTGACGATGTCGTCATAGCGGATCACATAATTGACGTGCGGTTTGTGAAAAACGATTTCCCGCGTCGAGACGGTCAGGCCGTACTCCTGCTTCTTCTGCGAGACCTTCAGTTCCCCTTCCAGTCCGCTCAGCCGGACAAAATCGCGGTTCACGGCATCTCCTCCCCGGTTCTCCCCAGCATACCACATGCCGAAGAAAACTGCACGGGAAGTCCGTCCGACGGGATGCCGGAACCCGGGAGAAGGCCGCCCGCCTCAAGCCTGCCGCGCGGCCTGCGCCGCCTGCTCCTCCTCGTACACCTCCATGGCCGCCTGCAGCGCCTCGCCGGCCGGAACGCGCATCCCGTGGCGCAGGAGCACGGCCTCGAGCCCTCCGAGCGTGAGCAGCACGTTGCGCATATGGCAGGAATAACCCATCGTGCCGATGCGCCAGATGCGGCCCCTGAGCGGCCCGAACGAACCCGCGATCTCGATGCCGAACCGCTCGAGCAGCATGGCGCGCACCGATTCGCCGTCCACGCCTTCCGGAATGTTCACGCAGGTGACGACCGGCAGCTTGCAGGCCGGGTCGCCGAACAGCGTCAGCCCCATCGCCTCGAGGCCTCTGACAAGCGCCCGCTCGTGCAGCCGGTGCCGCCGGAACCGCTCCTCCAGCCCCTCCTCGAGCGCGATGCGGACCCCTTCGCGCAGACCGTAGAGCATCGCGGTCATCTCGGTGTGGTGGTTGAGCCGCTCCGGACCCCAGTAATCCTGCAGCTGGCAGAGATCAAGATAATTGCTGCGGATGAACGGTCTCTCCGAATCGCCGCCGCCCGGCGGCCGGATGCCCCGCTCGATCCGCCTGCGCGCGGCGAGGATCCGCTCGACGCGCCCGTTGTAGGTGAGCGGCGCCATGCCGCTCGGCACGGACAGGCATTTCTGCGTGCCGCCCACGACGGCGTCCAGCAGCCACTCGTCGGTGTTGACCGGCACGCCGCCGATCGTCGCGACGGCGTCGACGACGAGCAGCGCGTCGTATTCCCGGCAGGCGGCGCCGATGCCGTCCAGCGGCTGCAGCCGGCCGGTCGACGTCTCGCCGTGTACGAGGGCGACGACCTTGGGCCGGTATTGACGGATCGCGCGGATGATGTCCTCCGGATCGAACACCGTGCCCCATTCCCGCTCGATCACTCGGACGTCCGCGCCGTAGCGCTCCGCGATCTCGTGCAGCAGATGGCCGAACCGCCCGCAGATCGGCACGAGCACGCGGTCGCCCGGCTCGACGACGCCGGCCAGCACCGCTTCCAGACCTGCCCGCGAGGTGCCGTCCACCGGATAGGCCTGGCGGTTCGACGTGCGGAACAGCCGGCGGAGCAGCGCCATCGTCTCGTTCATGAGCGCCGTGAACGCCGGATCGAACTGGCCGAGCATCGGATACGACATCGCGCGCAGCACGCGTGGGTCCGCCTCCACCGGACCCGGCGTCATGATCGTCCGCGGCGGCGGCGGCCAGATCGGTTGCGTCATCATGGGCATTTCTCCCCGTAGGCAAGCTCGTACAGCAGCTCCGCCAATACGGCCGTGCCGAGGGCAAGATCCTCCGGCGGCGTGTACTCATCGGGCGAATGGCTGATGCCGCCCCGGCTGGGCACGAACAGCATGGCCGTCGGGCAGACGGAGCGGAACATCTGCGCGTCGTGGCCGGCACCGCTCATCATGCGCCGGTACGGAATGCCGCGGGACGAGCAGATCCGCTCCAGCCGGCCCGTCAGTACGGGATCCATCGGCGCCGGGCGCGTGTGCAGCACGGAGCGGACCCGGATCTTCAGGCCTCTTCGCTCCGCGATCGTCCGGAACGTGCCGAGCACGGTGTCGCAGAAGCCGGTCAGCAGCGTCTCGGACATGTGCCGGATGTCCAGCGTGAACTCCGCCGAGCCGGCGATCACGTTCGGCACGTTCGGCACGCATTCGATGCTGCCGACCGTGGCGACGAGCGGATCGCCCGCCTTCTGCGCCGCGCGCTCGAGGAACGCGATCATCTCCGCCGCGCCCGCCATCGCGTCGCGCCGGAGCGCCATCGGCGTCGTGCCCGCGTGGTTCGCCTCGCCGAGAACCGTCACGACGTAGCGGCGCTGGCCGGCGATCGTCTCGACGATGCCGATCCGCTCGCCGAACCGCTCGAGCGTCATGCCCTGCTCGATGTGCACCTCCACGAACGCGGCGAGATCGGTACGCTTCGCGCTGAGCGGTTCTCCCGACGGACCCGTTCCGCCGAATCCGGCCGCTTCCATCGCCTCGCGCATCGTGACTCCCTGCGCGTCGACGAGGCCGTCCGCCAGCTCCGGGCTGAACGTGCCGCTGACGTTGCCCGATCCCCAGTAGGCGAGCGGAAACCGGCTTCCCTCCTCTTCGCAGAACGAGACGACCTCGATCGGACGGAGCGGCGGCCCGAATTTCTCGTGCAGGAACTTCACGGCGGTCAGCGAGGCGGCGATGCCGTAAGCGCCGTCGTATTTCCCGCCGCTGCGGACTGTGTCGATGTGCGAACCGGTCAGCACGACGCCGGATTCGGATCCGCGTCCCGCGAGCCTCCCGAACAGATTGCCGACGCAATCATAGCGCGCCGTGAGTCCGCACTCCGTCATCCGCCGCTCCAGCAGCCGCTGCGCCTCCAGCCAGGAAGGCGTGTACAGGAGCCGCGTCACGCCGCCGTTCCGTTCCGCGCCGCACATCGCCAGCTCATCCAGCAGACCGGTGACCGATTCCGCGAATTCCGCCTCCAGATCCAGTTTCAGCATGATGACGCCCTCCTTTCCAATCCCGGATTCGCGCCGCACGACCCGGCGCCTCAGGCGGACCGGACGAGCCATGCGCCGCGCCCGGGCTCCGCGATCCCGAGCGCTTCGTCATAGACGAGCCGGCCCCGCACGAACGTCTTCATCACCTTGCAGCGGATCGTCCATCCCACGTATGGACTGTGCTTGTGGCTCTGCAGCAGATGGTCCCGCTCCAGCACGTAGCTCCGGTTCAGGTCGACGACGGCGAGGTCCGCATCGAAGCCCGGCGCGATCCGGCCCTTCCGCGAGAGGCCGAATCGCCGCGCCGGCCCGTCGGCGAGCAGCTTCGCGATCGCGGGCAGCGTCAGGCCGCGCCGCAGGCCTTCGCCCGTCATGAGCTCCAGGCTGCTTTGCGCCGCGGCGATGCCGCCCCAGACGTCGAAGAACGAGCCGTCCGGACCGACCGTTTTCCAATCGGCGGGACAGGGCGAGTGGTCGGAGGAAATGAAATCGATGAATCCGTCCGCCAACATCCGCCACATCCGCTCCCGTTCCGCCTCGTCCCGCAGGGGGGGCGCGCATTTCGCGACCGGACCGATCCGCTCCAGATCGTCCAGGGTCAGCAGCAGATAATGCGGACAGGTCTCCGCCGACGCGTCGACGCCGCGCCGCTTCGCCGCGTCGATCATGCGCAGCGCCTCCGCCGTGCTGATGTGGACGAAATGCACCCGGCAGCCGGTGCGCTCGGCGAAGAACAGCGCGCGATGCACCGCCTCGAGCTCCGCCTCCGGCGGCCGCGACGCGGCGTAATCCCGCGCCGACACGCGGCCTTCGGCCCGGAATTTCGCCGCAAGCCCCGACGTGATCGCGTCATTCTCGGCGTGCACGGCCAGGAGTCCGCCCAGCTCCGCGATGCGCGCCATGCCTTCGTACAGCGTGCAGTCATCGGAGGCCCGGAACCGCTCCTCTCCCGCGCCACCCGGCTCCGACATGAACGCCTTGAACGCGACGGCGCCCGCGGCCATCAGGTCCTTGAGTTCGTGCAGACGGCCCGGCATGAGCCCGCCCCAGAACGCGTAATCAACGGCGGACCTGCCGGCGGCGAGCTCCGCCTTCCGTCGCAGCGCCATCGCGGTGACCGCCGGAGGAACGCCGTTCAGCGGCATGTCGATGTACGTCGTGCAGCCGCCGGCCGCCAGTGCGGCCGAGCCGGTCTCGAACCCTTCCCAGTGGCCGTTGCCCGGCTCGTTCAGATGGACATGGGCGTCGATCATCCCGGGCAGCACGTGGCACCCCGACACGTCCACCGACCCGTCCGCGTCCGCCGGATCGAGCTCGGCCTCAAGCTCCGCGATCTTCCCGTCCCGGATGCCGATGTCGAGCCGCGCGACGGCGTCCGGCAGCACGACCGTGCCGCCGCGCACGATGAGATCGAACCGCTTCACGCTTCCCGCCTCCCCACTGCCGCGCAACCTCCTTGCCTAACTTCCCCGGTACGTGCTGTAGCCTCCCGGCGCGGCGAGCAGCGGCACGTGGCAATGGGCGTCCGGATCGGCGATCCGGAACCGCACCGGCACCTCGTCCAGAAAGCCGATGTCCGCGCCCGCCGCGCGGAAATATTCGCCCGCGTGGAAGACGAGCTCGTAGGCGCCCGCCTCAAAATCCCGGCCCGCGAGGATCGGTCCGTCCGTCCGGCCGTCCGCGTTCGTCCGCACCTCCCGCAGCTTGAGGCGCGATCCGGTGACGGCATCCAGCCGGTACAGTTCGACCCGCATGCCGGCGGCCGGACGACCGCGCGTGACGTCGAGCACATGGGTCGTCAGCCGGCCGGAACCCCCTCCGACCGGCTCGTCCGCGGGCCCGGAGGCGGCCGTTTCGGCATCCGCCGCGGCGGCGCGGGACGGACGGCCGTCGTCTCCGGCGCCCGAACCGGCTTCACCCGCGGCGGACGGATCGATGCCCCCGGCCGCTCCTTCGACCAGTTCGGCGAGGCGGAACGCGGCGATCCGCCCGATCTGCCGCAGCGCCTCGCGCCGCTCCTCGTCCGCGCTCCGCCCGATCCTCTCCCGCAGCGCGGCCAGCACCTCCCGCTTCGTCTTGCCGCGCACCGCGAGAATGAAAGGAAAACCGAACGTCTCCCGGTAAGCCCGGTTCAGGGCGGCGAGTTCCCCGTATTCCGCCGCGGTCAGCCGGTCGAGGCCGGCCGACCGCTGCTCCGCCGCCGACGCTTCCGTCATCGCGATCCGGGCGCCGAGATCCGGATGCGCCCGGATCAGCGCCGTCCGCAGCCCCTCCGGAGCCTCCCGCACCGCCCGCAGCATCGCTTCGAGGAGCGCTTCCGCCGACGCGAACGGCCGCGAACGCCAGGCCGCCTCCGCCACCCAGGGCGAATGCTCGAAGACGCCGCCGAACAGCGCGACGAAGGCGTCCCGGTCCAGCGCGTTGATCTCCGCCATCGTAAGCCGCCGCGTCATGACCAGTACCCCGCATGGACGGCGACCGTCTCCGCCTCGACCTCCGGGAACGGGCCGAGCACCTCGATCGGCCGCCGGCCGGCCGCGAAGACGGTCCGGCACGGCAGATCGAGCGTCGGATTGCGCTCGTCGCCGCCCGTCAGTTCGGCGAGCCGCCGCTCGCTGATCCCGTACACGACCCGCCCGATGCCGGACCAATAAATCGCGCCGGCGCACATCGCGCACGGCTCCGCGGTCGAATACAGCGTGCATTCCCGAAGCCGCGCCTTCGGATACCGCCGCGACGCTTCCGCCGCCAGCACGGCCTCCGCGTGGCCCGTGCACATCCGTTCGGTCACCTCGACGTTGCCCTGCTCGAGCAGCACGCGTCCATGCGCGTCGGCGAGCAGCGCGCCGAACGGGCGGTTGCCGGATGCTCGCGCCCGGATCGACACCTCGACGCATCGCAGGAGCAGCCGAATATGCCTCTTCCGATCGTCAGCCCGTTCCATCGGCTTCCCTCCCGATCGCCACCGCGCGCCTGACGGCCCTCAGGATGCCGCCGTAGCCGGTGCAGCGGCACAGATTGCCGGACAGCGCCTCCACGATCTCGTCGTCGGTCGGATCCGGCCGCTCGGCGAGCAGTGCCGCCGCCGAGACGATCATCCCGGGCGTGCAGTAGCCGCACTGGAAGCCGCCTTCCTCGAGGAAGGCCCGCTGCACCGCGTGCAACGCCTCCGCTCCGCCCGCGAGGCCCTCGATCGTCGTCACGCGGCGACCCTCGAGCTGGTACATCATCGTCAGACAGGCGTTCACCGGCCGCCCGTCCACGAGCACCATGCAGGCGCCGCAGCGGCCGATCTCGCAGCCGATCTTCGTCCCGGTGAGCAGCAGATCATGCCGCAGCACGTCGATGAGCCGCCGCGCCGGCGGAACCGCCAGTCGGACCGGCTCCCCGTTCAGCGTGAACGAAATGACGGCGGCGTCCGCCGCGGCCGGGAGCGGATTCGTTCGCTCGATCATCGGCCATCCACCGCCTTCCACAGATCTTCCGGCCGCCGGATGAGCAGCGCCGGATCAACCGGCAGCCGGCTTACGCGCACGCCCGTCGCTTCATGAATCGCCTCCGCGATCGCCGGCGCGAGGCCGACCGAGCCGATCTCGCCGATCCCGCGCGGGCCGTAGGGATCGCCCTCCGGCAGCTCCTCGACCGGCTCGACCGCGACCGTGCCGCGGGAATCGGCGATCGTCGGAATCAGATAGGTGTCCAGATTGCCGGTGAGGTAATGTCCGTTCTCCATGACCGCGTCCTCCAGGAGCGCAAAGCCGAGCGCCATGCCGCTGCCGCCCTCGATCTGTCCGACATATCCCATCGGATTCACGACCGGCCCCGCCGCCACCGCGTGGTACTGGTCGAGCACGCGTACGCGGCCGGTCAGCAGGTTGACCTCCACCTTCACGGCGACGGCGGCATACGAATACAGAAAATGCGCGCCGATCCTCTCCAGGTCGGTCGTCGGAAAATGAAAGTGCACTTGGGCCCCGATCGTCTCTTCCGCCTTCGCGGCGAGGTCGGCGTACCGGATGAGCAGCACCCCGCTTTCCGCATCCGCGACGCCGCCGGGGGCAAGCGTCAGCCCGCCCGCCGCCCGGCCGGTCAGGCGCGCCGCCGCCTCGAGCAGCTTCCGCCGGAACGGCTGCTCCATCCGCCTGAGCGCCTGCCAGATCATCGCCGTCGTGCGCGACGCGGTGCTCGACCCGCTGTCCGGCACCCGGTCCGTGTCGCCGACGACGATCCGGAGATCGTCCGGCCCGATGCCGAATGTGTCGATCATGAGCGCTTCGATCGCCGCAAACAGTCCCTGGCCAAACTCCTCGTAGCCAAAGATCGCCTCGATGCGGCCGTCCTCCGCGAGCCGCAGCCGGCCCGCGGCGGGATCCGGGATGCCGTAGCCCAGCCCGAAGCCGTGCATGACCATCGCGGCGCCGATGCCGGTGCGGATCCACGGCGGACGGGCGGCTCCGCCGGACTGCGCGGAAGCGGAAGCTTCGCCGGCTCGCTTCAGGCTGTCCCGCTCGCGCCAGAGCGGGCTCTCCTTCAGCTTCACCCACACCTGATACGCCCCGTCCGTCTGGGCGATCTGCTGCCCGAAAGGTCCGGGATCTCCCATCCGGCGCAAATTGATGAGCCGGAATTCCCACGGATCGATGCCGGCCAGCTCCGCCAGCCGGTCCATCTGCCCCTCGAGCGCGAAGATCGCCTGGTTGCCGCCGAAGCCGCGGAACTCGCCGGACATCCCGTTGTTCGTGTAGACGGAGACGCCCTCGACGTCGAGGTTGGCATACCGGTAGGGGCCGATCACGTGCTCCGTCGCGAAGTTGAGCACCTCCGCGCCGAGCGTCGCGTAGGGCCCGGTGTCGGCGACGATCCGCACCCGGTGGGCGAGCAGCCGGCCCGAGGCGTCGATGCCGGTCTTCATCGTGATCCGCATCGGATGCCGCTTGAGTCCCGCGCGCACCGACTCGCGCCGGGAATGGTGGATTTTGACCGGGCGGCCGGTCGCCCGCGCGAGCAGCGCGCCGTAGGGCTGGATGTTCAGCTCGTCCTTGCCGCCGAACGAGCCGCCGATCGGGCTGGAGACGACGCGGATCGCCTCCTCCGGCACGCCGAGGATGCGGGCAAGCTGCAACCGGTCGAGCAGGCCGTGCTGCGTCGGCGCGTACACGGTCAGCCGGCCGTCCGGCTCCGGCACGAACAGGCCGCCTTCCGTCTCGAGATAGGTGTGCATCTGGCGCGGCGTGACATAGGTTTCTTCCACGACGTGGACGCATTCGGCGAACGCGGCGTCGACGTCGCCGCGCCTGTATTCGCTCCGGTGCAGCACGTTGCCGTGCGGATGGAGCTTCAACGCGTCCGGCGACAGCGCCTTCTCCGGCGTGTCCAGCACGGGAAGCGGCTCGTAATCGACCTCGATCAGACCGAGCGCGCGTTCGGCGATCTCGGGCGTGTCCGCGGCGACGGCCGCGACCGCGTCGCCGACGTAGCGGACGCGGTCGGAGCAGAAGACGGGCTGATCCTGCCGCGAAATGCCGAACGCGTTCAGGCCCGGCACATCGCGGTGCGTCAGCACGGCGCGCACGCCCGGAAGCGCCGCGGCGCGCTCCGTGCGGATCGCGCGGATGCGCGCGTGCGGATGCGCGCTGCGCAGCACGACCCCGTGCAACATGCCCGGCAGCGCCAGGTCGGTCAGGTACTTCAGGCGGCCGGTCACCTTGCCGGGCCCGTCGGGTCGGATCCGCCACCGGCCGCCCGCGGTTTCACGGGTCAGGATCATGCTCCCCCTCCTTCCGGTCCGGGGCGCATAGCGTGAACCATTCGGCCGCTATCAGATTGGCGGCGGCCCGCCGCCGGTACTCCGCGCCGGCGAACGCGTCGGACGCCGGCCGGTATTCGCCGGCGACGGCTTCGCCGAGCCGGACCAGCGTTTCCGGGCTCACCCGCGCGCCTTCGATCACGGCCTCCGCGGCGCGCAGCCGCGACGGAACCGCCGATCCGCCGCCGGCCGCCACGCGGACGCCGGCCAGCGTGCCGTCTTCGGTCAGACGTCCCAGAACGGCGACCGTCACCAGCGCCGGAATGAACGCTTCGCGCCGGCCCAGCTTGCGGAAGCCGCCGGCGATCCTCCCGGCCCGGCCTCCGGCTGCCGCCCCCGCCCGCTTCAGCCGGATGCCCGCGAGCAGCCGGAAGCCTTCCCCCGCGCCGGGATCGGCCAGCCAGTCCTCGAGGCGCATCGTCTCGGTCCGCCGTTCCGTACGCCAGATCAGCTCGGCGTCGTACACGAGCAGCGCCGTCAGCGCGTCGCCGGTCCGGCTCGCGACGTTGCCGCCGATCGTCGCGAGATTCCGGATCGACGGCGCGCCGATCCGCCGCACCGCCTCGGCCAGCAGCGGAAAACCGGCCGCGACGGGCTCCGACCGGACAAGATCCGACAGCCTGACGAGCGGACCGATCACCAGAGCGCCCGCTTCCTCCGCGATGCCGTCGAGTGCCGGCAGCGCGGTCAGATCGATGAGCGCGCCGGGCATCTTCGCCGCGCCCGACTCCCACTGCGTGCGCAGCAGCGTGCCGCCCGCGACGAACACGCCTTCCGCCCCGAGCGCCGCCTTCATCCGGCACGCCTCGGCCGGATCGCGCGGCCTGAGCACTTCCGGATCGCGGCCCGGCGTCCCGAATGCCATGACCATGCGGCACCGCCTCCCATGAAAGCAAAATTCCGCCCGCGCAGCCCGGAGGCCGCCATCCGTTCAGAGCCGCTGCTCGCGGATATACGGCACGCCGAGGGACTCCGGCGCTCCCGAAGGCTTGCCGCGGTTCCGCCAGCCGAGGTACATGAGCATGAGAATCGTCACGACGTAGGGGATCATTTTCAGGAAATACGACGGGATGTCGCTGCCGATCAGCTGGATGCGGAAGCCGAGCGCGTCGAGCGCGCCGAAGAAATAGGCGGCGAGCAGCGCGCGCAGCGGATTCCAGCGGGCGAAGATGATCAGCGCGACGGCGATCCATCCCCGGCCGGCGGTCATGTCCTCGATCCAGGCGGGAGCATACACGAGGAGGAGATCCGCCCCGCCGAGCGCGATCAGCATCGTGCCGGCGATGACGCATCCGTACCGGAACGCCGCGACCGGGATGCCCATCACGTCGGCGGTCTGCGGGCTGTCGCCGAGCGCCCGGAGATGGAGCCCCCAGGACGTGCGGTACAAGTAGAGATGCATGCCGATGACGAGCGCGAAGCTCAGCCAGGTCAGCGCGTCGAGATGCGCGAACAGGTCCCCGGCGGCCGGCACCGGCTCGAGGAACGGCAGGTCGAGCTTCGGCACGGCGCCCGGCATCGGCTGGCCGGCGATCGAGCGGCCGAGGAAGGCGCTCAGCCCGGAACCGAACAGCGTCAGCGCAAGGCCGCTCACGATCTGGTTGACGCGCAGCGACACCGTCAGGAAGGCGTGCAGCAGGCCGAGCGTCGCGCCGACCGCGAGCGCGGCCGCCAGCGCGGCGGCGGGGCTGCCCGTGCGGATGCAGCAGAGCGCCGCGGCCACCGCGCCCATCAGCATGACGCCTTCCGCGCCGAGCTGGATGATGCCCGACCGCTCGATCAGGAGGCCGCCCAGCACGGCGAACAGGAGCGGCGTGCCGGCCGACATGGCCGCCGCCGCGATCTGGATGATCATCTCCATGGCCGGTGCCCCCTTGCCGGTCGATCGTTTGGCCTCGTCCCCACGGTCATCTCACCCGGCCCGGCGGATCCGGACCCGCCCGAGCGCGGCGCCCGCGATGACGAAGAACAGCACGGCGCCCTGCAGCATCTCCGACGTCGACGACGGAAGGCCGATCGTCTGCACGCTGTAACCGCCGACGATCAGGCCGCCGAACAGGAACGCCGAGACGACGAGGCCGAGCGGATGAAGGCGCGCGATCCAGGCGACGATGATCGCCGTGTAGCCGTAGCCCGGCGAGATGCCGTACATGAGCCGGTGCGCGACGCCGGACACCTCCGCCATGCCGGCGAGTCCGGCCAGTCCGCCGCTTGCGAGCATGACGAGCAGGAGGTGCCGGTTCAGGCGGATTCCCGCGTTCCGCGCGGCTTCCGGATTGGAGCCGATCAGCCTCAGTTCGTAGCCCCAGCGCGTGCAGCGGAACAGGAAGGCGTAGAGCAGCACCGCGGCGATCGCGAAGACGAGGCCGAAGTGGAGGCGGGTGCCCCCGAACGCGGGAAGCGACTGCGAAGCCGTAAACATCGGGCTGCCGGGGAAATTGAGCCCGCCCGGATCGCGCCACGGGCCGAACACGAAATAATCGAGAAGCAGCATGGCGACATAGTTGAGCATGAGCGACGAGATCAGCTCGCTCACCCGGAAATACGCGCGGGGCACGGCGGTCATCAGCCCCCAGACGCCGCCGGCCGCGATGCCCGCCAGCGTCATGAGCGGCAGCGAAGCGGCGGCGGGCAGATCCGGCCAATAGATCGTCACCGCGGTGGCCGCCATCGCGCCGGCCAGAAACTGCCCTTCCGCTCCGATGTTCCAGAACGAGATCCGGTACGCGATCGCGACGCCGACGCCGCACAGCAGGAGCGGGATCGTCTTGACCAGCGTCTCGGTCAGGCCGAACCGGGTGCCGAAGGCGCCCGTCAACATCTTGCGGTACACCGCCAGCGGGTCCAGGCCGTTCGCCGCGATGAACGCGGCGCAGACGGCCAGCGCGGCCAGGACCGCGGCGATCGGCATCCACCACGGGACGCGGTCGCTGACGGGATCGAATTCGATCGCCAGCCGCGGGACCGCCGTCCGCCTCCGCGCTCCGCCCGCCCGGCCGACCTCCGTGCCCGCCGCGGACGCCTTGCCGTTCATGACGCCGCCTCCCCGGGGACGGCGCGCAATCCGGCCATGTACAGGCCGATCCGCTCGCGGTCCGCGTTCTCGCGGCTCATCTCGCCGACGATCGAGCCGCCGGACATGACGAGGATCCGGTCCGAGAGCTGCATCACCTCATCCAGATCTTCCGAAATGAGCAGCACGCCGCGCCCGGAAGCGCGAAGCCCGAGCAGCAGCCGGTGGACGCTCTCCGTCGCGCCGATGTCGAGCCCCTGGGTCGGATGGACGGCGATCATCAGCTTCGGATCGCGGTCCACTTCACGCGCGAGCAGCAGCTTCTGCTGGTTGCCGCCCGAAAGCTGCCGGACGGGCGTGTCCAGACCGGTCGCCCTGATGTCGAACCGCTCGACGAGCGACCGGGCCCACTCCCGGTTCCGGCGGCCGCGCAGCAGGCCGAAGCGCGACCGCTCGGGCTCGCGGTACGTCTTCATCAGCAGGTTGTCGACGATGCCGAGGCTGCCCGCGAGGCCGCTCTTCATCCGGTTCTCCGGCACGAGGGAGACGCCGGACTCGATCGCCGTCCGCACCGACGCCCGCTTCCATTCGCGGCCGCAGACGCGGATCGTTCCGGCGCTCCATGCCTGGAGGCCCGCCAGCGCTTCGGCGAGCTCCGACTGTCCGTTGCCCGCGACGCCCGCGATGCCGACGATCTCGCCCTCCCGCACCGTGAAGCTCACGCCGCGCACCGCCGTGCGGCCCCTGCCGGCCTCCACCGTCAGCCCTTCCACCTCGAGCAGCGGCTTGCCCGGCGTTCCCGCTTCGGGCCTGACGGCTCCCGTTGCGTTCCTTCCGACCATGAGCTGCGCGAGCTCGCGTTCGTTCGTCTCGAGACGGTTCAGCGTCTTCAGCATCCTTCCTTTACGCATGACGGAGATGCGGTCGGCGAACGCCATCACTTCCCGAAGCTTGTGGGTCGTCAGGATGACCGTCTTGCCCGCGGCGCGGAGCTTGAGGAGCGTCTCGAACAGCCGGTCGGCCTCGCCCGGCGTCAGCACCGAGGTCGGCTCGTCAAGCAGGATGATGTCGGCGCCCCGGTAGAGCACCTTCACGATCTCGACCCGCTGCTGCTCGCCGACGGACATCTGCCAGACGGGACGGTCGACGGTGATCCCGAGTCCGAACCGCTCGGCGACCGCCGTGATCTCCTCCGTCTTGCGCCGCATCCAGGAAGCGCCGCGCCAGACGGACGATTTCTCGCCGAGGATGATGTTTTCCGCAGCGGTCAGCGTCGGTACGAGCCGGAATTGCTGGAACACCATGCCCACGCCGAGCGCCAGCGCGTCCTTCGGCGAGCGGATGCTCACCTTGCGGCCGCGGATCAGGATGTCGCCGGCGGTCGGGCGGTACACGCCCGAAAGCATGCACATCAGCGTGCTCTTGCCGGCGCCGTTTTCGCCGAGCAGCGCGTGCACTTCGCCCGTCTTCGCCGCGAAATCGACGTCGTCGTTGGCGACGAGCGATCCGAACTGTTTGCGGATTCCGCGCATCTCCAAGGCGTAGGGAAGCGTCATCCCGCGCACCTCCTCCCGATCGGGGCGGGAACCTCCCGCCCGCCTGCCCGCTCTATTGCGGAATCTTGCCTTCGATCCCCTTCAGGAACCAGTTCATTTCCAGAACCTCCGCGTGCGTCAACGCCCGGCCTTCCTCGACCCGGAGGTTGCCTTCCTGGTCGTAGAGGGGGCCCCTGAACACCTCGAATTCGCCGCTCATGATCGTTTCCTTCGCCGCTTCGACGAGCTGTTTCACGTCGTCCGGGATGCCCGGTCCGAGCGGCGCGAGGCCGACCATGCCGTCCCGCATCGATCCGACGTACGGCTCGTTCGTCCAAGTGCCGTCGATCCAGTCCTGCACGACCTTCGCGTAATACGGCCCCCAGTTCCAGACCGGATTCGTCAGGTACGCTTCCGGCGCGAAGCGGGTCATGTCGGAGTCGTTGCCGCCGGCCAGCGCGCCGCGTTCGGCGGCCGCCTGGATCGTGGCGGGCGAATCCTGGTAGGCCAGCAGCACGTCCGCGCCCAGGTCCAGCAGGCTGATCGCGGCCTGCCGCTCGACCGTCGGATCATACCAGGTGTTCGACCAGACGACATGGACGACGGCGTCCGGGTTCACGCTCTTGATGCCGAGCTTGAACGCGTTGATGTTGTAAATGACCTCCGGGATCGGGAACGCCCCGACGTAGCCGATGATGTTCTTCTTCGTCATCTTGCCGGCGGCGATGCCCGTCAGATAGCTGGCTTCATAGTTCTTGCCGAAATAGTTCGTCATGTTGTCGTGCGTCTTGTAGCCGCTCACGTGATGGAACTTGACTTCGGGATGGCGCTGCGCCACGGCGAGCGTCTGATCCATGTAACCGAAGCTCGTCGTGAAAATGATGTCGTGGTTCTGCGCCAGCTCCTCGATGACCCGTTCGGCGTCCGCGCTTTCCGGCACGTTCTCGACGACCGTCGCCTCGATGCCGTGCGTTTCCTCCATGTACTTGCGGCCCTGGTCATGCTCGTACGTCCAGCCGCCGTCGCCCGGCGTGCCGATGTATACGAACGCGACGCGCGGTTTTTTCGCGCCCCCGTCGCCGGACGATGAACCCGTCTCCCCGCCGCCGGAGCCGCCCGACGCGGCGCCGCCCGATCCGGAGCCGCCCGAATCCTTCCCCGGAGAGCCGCTTCCGCCGCCGCACGCCGCGAGCGCCGCAAGCAGCGGAAGGATCCACAGCATGCGCGCCAGTCTCGAAACCGTCCAACTTCTCATATGGTTCCTCCCCCGTCGATCCGGATGTCTTTCTGAAAAAACCCGGGAATTACTTTCACTATAAGAACGCGTCAGAAACGCGTCAATTTACATGACATAGAATTGGCCTTCCCGCTGAAAGCATCCCGGGGGGATTGTGCATCATGCACGCGCATGACGGCTTGCCAGACAGCGCGTGCTTCTTCGAACTGTTCGGGCGTGTCGGGATCGAAGCCTTCGAAGCCGGTCAGCTCCACCCAGGCGCCGCGCAGGCGGCCCGAGCGGAGCAGGGCTCCCGCGCCGGCATCCCCTTCGAGGCGCAGCAGATCGCCGAACCGGCGGCGGCTCCAGAGCACCGGCGGCAGGACCAGGCCGCCCCGCCTTCCCGCCACGAAGTCGAGCCCGGGTTCAAGCATCCAGGCCGCGCGCCATTCGGCGAGCTTTCCCGGCGCGAGGAACGGCATGTCGGCGAGCGCGATCAGGATCGCGTCCGGCGGTTCCCCGTCCTCCAGCGCCGACCGGACGCCGCACCGGATCGAACGGGACATGCCGGCCGAAGCGTCGCCGCAGACGACCGGCCGCACGGGCATCCCGTCCGGCAGCGTCCCGAGCCAGGCGAGATCGTCGCCCGGCCGCACGACGACGATCACCGGCCCGTATCCCGCCCCGGCGAGCGCCCGTACGACCGCCGCGCCGAGGGGCATGCCGGGGACGAGCTCAGCCGAAGGTTTCGCGCGCCCGAGCCGCGATCCGCTTCCCGCCGCCAGGCAAACGGCCGGAATCCGCATGCCGGACCGCCTCCTTCCCGAGCGCCTTGCGCTGCGCAGACCGGACGGATACGAGCTCGGCCGCGATGCTGACGGCGATCTCCCGGGGCCCGACGGCGCCGATCGGGATCCCGACCGGCGCGCGGACGCCCCCGTACGCCGGAAGGCCGTCCAACAGCGCGGCGGCGCGCTTCTTCGAGCCGAGCAGGCCGACGTAGATCGGCCTCCGGACGAGCACGGCCTCCAGCACGTCACGGTCGCGGCGCAGATTGTGGCTGCAGAGCAGCACGTAATCGGCCGGTCCGACGTCAAGCTTCTCCGCGAGTTCCGCGCCGGACGGCGCCGTCGTGAACGATTCGGCCAGCGGAAACCTTCCGGGCGTGAGCAGATGTTCCCGCCAGTCCGCGACCGTCACGCGGAAGCCGATCCGGGCCGCGATGTCGCAGATCGGCGGCGCGTCCGCTCCCGCGCCGAACAGGACGAGCCGCGGGCGCGGCAGGAACACGCTGGATGCGAGCGCGCCCGTACCGTCGGACGGGCCGGCATCATCCGAGCGAAGCGGAACGATCGCGTGCCGGATCGAACCTCCCGCCATGAACCGCACGAGGCGCACCGCTTCGCCCGCCCGGACGCGCGCCCAGGCGCCGCGAAGCGCGCGGCGCAGCCCGCCCGCGACCGGCTCGAGCAGGACGGTGATCGCGCCGCCGCAGCCGAGCTCGCTTCCCCAGATCGGGTCTTCGTCCGGATCCAGATGATAGGTGACCAGCTCCCATTTCCCGCGTCCCAGCCGCGCCGCCCGCTGCTCCAGGTCGTCCTCGAGGCAGCCCGGGCTGATGCAGCCCGTCCGCCGGCCGTCCGCGTGCAGCAGCATGGCCGCGCCCGCCTTGCGGTAAGCATGGCCGGCGGTAAACGCGACCGTCGCCATCGCGCCGCGGAACGACGGATCGGAAGCTTCGCGCAGCAAATCCCAGTCGTCCATGGGTTCCGCTCCTTCCATCCCGGAATCGGGGCTTGCCGGCCCCGCGGCTGCTCAAATCCGCTCCATCAGCCGGGCGAGGCAGCGGTCCGCCTCCCGCAGCACCCGGCCCTTGTCGATCGTCCGCACTTCCCTGCCTTCCATCACGATCTCGCCGTCGATCATCACGGTGTCGACGTCGCCGCGCGTCGCGGCGTAGACGATGCGCGAATACGGATCGGCGCCGAAAGACGGATAGACGTGGAAATCCTCGAGATCGAGGAGTTGCAGGTCGGCCCGCTTGCCCGGCTCGATGCTGCCGATCTCGTCCTCAAGCCCGAGCACCTCCGCGCCGCCCATCGTCGCCATGCGCAGCACCAGGCGCGCCTCCATCGCCGTCGGGCCGAGCCGCACCTTCTGGACGAAGGAGGCGAGCCGCATCTCCTGGAACATGTCGAGATTGTTGTTGCACGGCGCGCCGTCGGCGCCGAAGCCGACCGGCACGCCCGCATCGACGAGCCCGGGCACGTCCGCGATGCCGGAAGCGAGCTTCAGGTTGGAGCCCGGACAATGCGTCACCTTCACGCCGCGCTCGCGGATGATCCGCTTCTCCTCCTCGTCGAGCCAGATCGCGTGCGCCAGCACGAGGTTCGGCCGCGCAAGGCCGATCGCGTCGAGATAGACGACGTTCCGCATGCCCCGTTCGGCTTCGACCAGCGCGATCTCTCCGCGGTTCTCCGCCGCGTGCGTGTGCACGAGGACGCCGTACGTTTCGGCGAGATCGCGGACCTGGATCAGCAGCGCCTCGCTGCAGGAAACGACGAAGCGCGGCGAGAACGCGTAGCGGATGCGCCCGCCGGCCGCGCCGTGCCATTTCTCGAGCAGGCGCACGCTCTCCTCGAGCGATTCCTCCGTCTCCTCCATCAGGGCGGGCGGCACCCCGTCCCCGTGGTCCATCATCGCCTTGCCGGACACGGCCCGAATGCCGCATTCGCGGATCGCCTCGAACGCCGAATCCGCGTGGTGCACCGTCTCCATGTCGAGGATCGTCGTCGTGCCGCTGCGGATCAGCTCGCCCGCGCCGAGCAGCGCGGACCAGTAGACCGACTCCTCGTCATGCGCCGCCTCGAGCGGCCAGATCCGTCTCCGGAGCCAATCCATCAGCTCCAGGTCGTCGGCGCAGCCCCGGAACAGCGTCTGGCACAGATGCACATGCGTCTGCACGAAGCCGGGCAACAGCACCCTGCCCCCGGCTTCGATGATCCGGCCGCCGTCCGCTTCCTGCCTGCCTCCGACGGCCGTGATGGTGTTGCCTTCGATCTTCACGTCGCCCCGCACGATCTCGTCCGAGGCGTTCATCGTCACGATAAGCGCGTCGCGGATCACCGTCGTTCCCATCCCGTGCACCTCCCGTTATCCTCCGCGCTCCGGCGGCCGCTCACCGCTGCGCCCCGGTTCCGGCCGTCCGCCGGTCGCCGAGGCCGAGGCGGCGCCGGAACAGGAATGCGAGCTTGAGCCGCAGCAGATCGTCCGTTTTCTTGAAGTCCACATCCAGCATCTCGCTCAGCTTCTCGATGCGGTAGGCGGCCGTGTTGCGGTGGATGTAGAGCCGCTTCGCCGTCTCCCCGAGCTGGCCGTCGCATTCGAGATACGTCTCGAGCGTCCTGAGCATCTCGGCGGTGTACTCGGCATCCTTGCTCTTGAGCCCGCCGAGCATCCGCGAACAGAACGCGCGCATCCGGTTCGCGTCGACCTGCTCGAACAGCACGGCGAGGTCGATCGTCTCGTAACAGACGACGGGCGCCGCGATCTCCCAGGTGTCCGCCGTCCGCTGCGCTTCGAGGCATTCCTCGAACGCCGCGCGCAGCTCCGCCGCATGCTGCTTGCGCGTGCTGCAGCACGCGCGCGGCTTGCCCTGGGAAGTCGGCCATCCCGCGAGACAATCGGCCAGAGCCGTCTCGAGCCGCCCGTCGCCGTTTTCCGGATTATCCCGGAACACCGACAGCAGCCCCTCCTCCAGCACGACATGGACGCCGTCGTACGGTTCCAGTCCGGCATGGTGCTGCATCTCCCGCTTCAGTTGCTGCAGCCGCTCGGCGCGCATCGAAGCGATCGCCGGACCCGGGATATCCGTCAGCACGCAGCGGTAAGGCCGGCCCAGCAGATCGATCTCCCAGCGGTCGAGGTTTTCCATGAGTTTCTCGAGCGAAAGCCCGTGTTTCAGGTGGCGCTTGACGAGCAGCCCGACGTCGCGGCGGACCGTCCATTCGACGAAATCCTCGATTTTGAAATCCTTGTGGAATCCGATCAGCTCGGCGGCCTGCAGATACAGATTTTCCTCGATCGGTGACAGCATGGGGCCCGGGTAGAAGAACAGCGCGAATCCCGTGCATTGCGACTGCTTCATGAGCGGCACGCGGAACGCCTGGCCGGCCGCCGTCCTGACGCGCCTGGCGACCGGCTTCCACGGCCACAGCTCGACAAGTTCCGAATCGGCCCGGTTCGTGCCGTTGAAGACGACCTGGCCGCGCGAGCCGATCACCGCAATCGGGCAGCCGATCACTTCCATGACGGATTCGAACAATTGCCGGATATGTCCGGATTGCAGCGCGAAGCGCATCAGCCGGACCTGTTTGTCCAGAACGGTCTGCAGTTCGATCGTGCTGCGCCGGAGCTCTTCGCGGAACAGGGCGTTCATCTGGTCGGAGAAGGTGAAGGGATAGGGCAGTTCGATGAGCGGGAATCCGAGGTCGTCCGCTGTCGCGATCATTTCTTCGGGGAAAGCATCCCAGAAACGCCCGAGCTTGATGCCGAGACCGGCCGAACCGCGGCGGTCGAGCTGGCGCAGCAGCTCCGCGGCTTCATCCGGACGGTCCCTGAACAGGTAGGCGGTCGTGAAGATCATCTCGCCTTCCTTGATCCAGTCGGTAATGTCCGGAGCATCCATGATATTGACGGACTTGACGATGCGGTTCTTGCCGGCGGCGCCCGCGACGAGGCGCGCTTCGGTCAGCGGATACACGGACAGGGCCTGCTCGACGGTCATGTGCATGGCGGTCACCTCGCACCTTGCGCGGAAAGTACATGTTATTATATATAACATCATATTGCATTATAAGGTCGTTTGCAATATTTGTGTCACTTTTATGTTACATATAATTACACTAAACCTTTTCCCGCACCTTTCCCGCGCAGATCCGCCCGCCGTTGCGCCCGGACCGCTCCGCCGGACGGGTCCGGGCCGCTCGCTCCGCCCGATTTTCAACCGGCGTCAGGCCCGCCCGTTTCGGTCATCCCTCCCGGGACGCCAAATGGGGATCCGCTTCTTCCTTCCCGATCGCGATCTTCCTGCCGAGACGCAAAAACAGGTTCAGCCCCATGGCGGTCAGACTGCCCGTAATGAGCCCGTCGCCGACCAGTATTTTCAATCCCGACGGGAGGCTGGAGAACAGTTCCGGCACCACGACCGCGCCGAGGCCGAGCGCGATGGAGCACGCGACGATCAGCACATTGCTTTGCTCGGAAAAATCGACCCGGCCCAGCATTCCGGATACCCGACGACACGATCGTGCCGAACATGACGACGGTCGCGCCGCCCAATACCGCGGTCGGAATCAGCGTGGCGAGCGCGGCGATCTTCGGCACGAGGCCGAGCAGCACGAGCAAAAGGCCCGCATACACCGTAACGGTCCGGCTTTTCACCCCGGACATCTGCACGAGCCCTACGTTTTGGGCGAACGTGTTGTATGGGAAGGCGTTGAACAGTCCTCCCAGGATAAAGGCGATTCCTTCCGCGCGATAGCCGCGCCCCAGGTCCCGCGAGGTCAACGGACGACCGGTGATTTCCCCCAGGGCCAGGAAAACGCCCGACGATTCGATCATGACGATCATGCCGACCAGCATCATCGTCAAAATCGGGATGAAGTCGAAGCGGGGAACGCCGAAATAGAAAAATTCGGGGAAATGGAACCAGGAAGCGGTTCTGACCGTTTCAAAGTCGACGGGATGCAAAAAGCCGGACAGGACGGTACCCGCGAGAATGCCGAGCAAAACGGCGATCGAACGGACAAACCCCTTGCCGAAATGCTGAATCAGCAAAATGATGGCCAACGTCGCGAAGGACAAAAGCAGGTTTTCGCCCGATCCGAAGGTCGGACTGCCGGCCCCGCCGGCCATGTTGCGGATGCCGGTCGGGATGAGCGCCAGACCGATCAGAATGACGACGGTTCCCGTGACAACGGGCGGAAACAGGCCGAGAATGCGGGCGAAGCATCTGGAGACGGCGATGAGAAACAATCCGGCGGCGATCACCGCGCCGTAAATGGCCGTCAGGCCGTAATGGGTGCCGATCGTGATCATCGGCGATACGGCGACGAACGACGCGCCCAACACCACGGGAAGTCCGATTCCGAAATACCGGTTCTTCCACATCTGGAGCAGGGTGGCGATTCCGCAAGTGGCGAGATCGATGGAAATAAGATACGCAAGCTGCTCGTTCGCAAGACCAAGCGCGGCGCCGACAACAAGCGGAACGAGCATGGCGCCCGCATACATGGCCAATACGTGCTGCAAGCCGAGAAAGGCCGCTTTACCCGCACTCACGTTCTCTTCCACAGGCGTTTCCCTCCATCATCCGATTCCCTCAACCCTCACCCCGGAGGAACAACGCGCCCGCCGCAAGCGCGAACAGAATGCCCCACGCCGCATTGATCCGGTAATAGTGGACCATCACGAAGAAGACCGCCGCGATGAGCAGGGGCAGGAACGGCAGCCGGCCGGCCGCCGGCCGGAACACGTACTGCGCGAATTCCCAGGCCAGCATCGCCATCATGACGAAGATGGCCGGCTGCACGCCGCGGATCATGCCGCGGATGACCGGATGGCCGGACAGCTTCATCATGACGCCGGCGAGCAGCGCCATCGGGATCGCCGTCGGCAGCACGACCGCCGCCAGCGCGACGGATGCTCCCGCCCATCCCGCGACCTTGTAGCCGATGTAGGCGGCCAGCTTCGTCGCGATCGGTCCGGGCAGCGCGTTGCCGAACGCGAGCGCACGGCCGAATTCCTCCGTCGTCATCCACCCGTACCGGTCGACGACCTGCGACTCGTACAACGGGATGATGGACGGACCTCCGCCGTAGCCGAGCATCGTCGCCGTGCCGAACGCGACGAACAGCTTCCACAATTCGGAGAACATCGCCTTCCCTCTGGTCCGGGTCCTCGGGCTACCAGCCGACCACGCTGCCGTCGCCGCGGGGATCGGCCGCGCCGCTGATGACGCCGTCCTCGATCATGATCCCTTGCGCCGTGCCGACGACGCCGTCGTACCGGCCGACCAGTTCGACCCGGTGCCCCCACCGGCGCAGCGTGTCCGCGATCGCGGCGCCGCACCGGCTTTCGAGCCTGAGCGCGTCGCTGTCCTCTCCCCAGGTTCGGCCGTACACCCAGCGCGGCAGGCAAATCGCCTCCTGGATCGTCAGCCCGTAATCGATGACGCCCGTCAGGATCGCGAGCGCCGTCTGCGGCTGGCCTTCCCCTCCCTGCGCGCCGGCGAGCAGGTACGGCTTGCCGCCGCGCAGGACCATTCCCGGCATCAAGGTATGGAACGTGCGCTTGCGGGGCTCGAGCCGGTTCGGCGAACGCTCGTCAAGGGAGAAAAACGAGCCGCGGTTCTGCAGGATGATGCCCGTTGCGCCGGCCGTCCAGGCGGAGCCGAAATCGAAGTAGAGGCTCTGGATGAACGAGACGGCGTTGCCCTCTTCGTCGACCACCGCGGCGTAGGCCGTGTCGCTGCCGGTCGGCTGGGAGCGGAACTGCCCGGCCTGCGGCGGATGGATACGGATCGAGCGCATCAGCTTCGCGGCGTATTCCTTCGACAGCAGCCGGTCGAGCGGTATCGGGCGGAAATCGGGGTCCGTCAGGAAGGCGTCCCGCTCGCGGAACGCCAGCTTGACCACTTCGACCATCAGGTGGAAATATTCGGCCGACAGCCGGTTGTAAACGGAGAGGTCCAGCGTTTCGATCATGTTGAGCATCATGAGGACGGAGAAGCCCTGCGAGTTCGGCGGCATCTGGCAGACTTCGCAGCCCCGGTACGTGACGCGGATCGGATTCACCCATTCGCCCGCGTGCATCCGGAAATCGTCGGGCGTCAGCAGGCCGCCGTCCGCCTCGATCGCCGACGTGACGGCGCTCATGACCGGGCCTTCGTAGAATGCGCTGCGTCCGCCTTCCATCACGGCCCGCAGCGTCGCCGCCAGCTCGGGATGCACGAGCCGCTCGCCTTCCCGCGGCAGCCGCCCTCCCGGCAGATAGACCTTGCGAAGTCCCGGATCGGCGGCGATCAGCTCCCGGTCCTTCGCAATCCATTCGCGCAGATTGCGGGATACGGGGAATCCTTCCTCGGCATACCGGACGGCCGGTTCGATCAGCCGTTCCCAGGGAAGGCGGCCGTAGCGCGTCCAGACATTCCACCAGGCGTCGACCATGCCCGGCACGGTGATCGCGCTCTCCACGCCGCGATGGGGAATCTTCTCCAGTCCGGCATGCAGATAACGGTCGGCACTGGCCTGCATGCCGGAGCGGCCGCTGCCGTTGTAACCGACGCAGCTGCCCGTCTTCGCGTCGTACGCGAGGAAGAAGGCGTCGCCGCCGATCCCGGTCATGTGCGGGGCGACCACCGAGAGCACGGCGCTGACGGCCACGGAAGCGTCGAACGCGTTCCCGCCGTCGTGCAGCACGGCGCTCCCGACGGCGCTGGCGATATAATGGGGAGCGGCCACCATCGCGCGGTGAACGCGGGGCATCGGATTCAACATGCGCGTTCCTCCCGGTCGATTTTGCTTCCCCATTGTAAGGCGGAGCGGAAACATGCAGCAATGAACGCGGGGCTTTTTTGTGAAGGGGACCAAACGGGGGTGCGGGCGGTTGGTTTGCGTGCATGGAGCATCGGCCGAAAGTCGCAATTCCGGTCGAAGCGGACCGGAGGCGGCCGGCGGGAGAAGGCAAAACGCGGAGCGGAATCCCGGAAATCCGGGCTTTGCGTATCACCTTGCCCTGTGATAACATGGGATATGCGGACAGGCATCCGTTGGCAATGTGGTACATACGGCCCATCCGCAGCCGTCCGAAGTTTCGACACCGGGCGGGCGGATCGTGCATCGCCATACAGGCAACCCGTTCTTCCGATGCCGCGGATGCCGTCGGGACGTACGGAACCATCGTCATCGCGCGGCGTCTCCCGGGTCCGGAGGCGCCTTTTTCATTCGGCGCAACACTCGCGCAACAGGAGGCGGCATCCGTGAACGTCAAGTACATTAATCCGTTTCTCTCCTCGTCCATCCGCGTCATCGAAGCCATGATGCAGGTGAAGCCTTCCGTCGGGCAGGTCGCGCTTCTGTCCGTGGACAGCCGCGGCGATTCCCTGCTCCTCAGAATCGGCATCTGCGGCCAGTTCCAGGGAGATGTCGTCTTCAATTTTCCGCACCAGGTGGCCCTGCGCATCGGCTCGGCCCTGATGGGCGGTTATCCGGTGTCCGAACTCGACGACATGTGCTGCAGCGCCATCGCCGAGCTCGGCAACATGATCAGCGGCAATGCCTCGACCATGCTGTACAACGAAGGCATCCAGGTTGACATCACACCGCCGGACATCGTATCGGACCACAGCTTTTACGCGCGAAAGAAAGCGATTACAATCCCGCTCGATCTGTCGGACATCGGCAACTTCAACATCCACATGTTCGCGCCGGGGCTGTGATGGCGCCGGAACGAACCGCCCCCGCCGCGCACGAACAGGTGCGCAGCGGGGGCGTCTTCTTCATTCCAGGACGGCGGTCATATGACGCTTCGTCACCGCCCAGTGCGACGCGTGCCAGACCGCCTTGCCGTCCTTCACGAGGATCATCTGCGGCGATTGATGGACCACGCCGAGGTCCTCGGCGATCTTGTTCGACACCGGCCTCGATTCGATCACCTTGACGAGATAGTAGTCGGTGTCCGGATTCGGCCTGTCCGCCAGATAGGCTTCATATTCCTCCAGCGCGCCGGCCGACACGGGGCAGCGGGTGCTGTGCTTCAGGATGACGGCCTGCCGGTTCGAGGACTCCGCCAGAATCCGGTCCCATTCCTCCGTCGTCGTAATCTCCCGCCATTCCGCCATGACGCGTCCTCCTTCCGATCCGAAATCCTCAGGTACCGTAATAGGGCGAAATCATGAGATAGACCACGATGCCCGTGAAGCTGACGTACAGCCAGATCGGCATCGTCCATTTTCCGATGCGCCGGTGCTGCCGGATCTTGCCTCCCAGCCCGAGCGTGACCGAGATGAGCGCGAGCGGCACGTTGACGATCGCGAGCAACACGTGCGTCGCCAGGATGAACAGATAGATGTAGCGCATGACCTGACTTCCGCCGTACGACGTCGGTTCCGTCAGGAAGTGGTAGACGACGTAGGTGACGAGGAACAGCGCCGTCGTGACGAACGCCGCCCAGATGAAGGCGCGGTGCAGCCTGATGTTCTTCCGCTTCACGGCGACAAGGGCGATGATCAGGAATGCGAGCGTGAAGCAGTTGTAAATCGCGTTCATGAGCGGCAGAATCGTCACGTCGAAACCGACGTCGCCCTCGTACCCGGGAAGGAAAAAGAGCAGCGCGATGATGCCGACGAGCACGACGGTGAAAGCGACAATGAGCGGTGTCCAGTTGCGTTCACGCAGTGAAGACACGACGGATCCTCCTTCAGGTCGGTGCGGGTTGTCCCAACTCCATTGTAACCGAATCCGGGGACGCCGCGTTCCGGGAAATGTCACGATTTTCCGAACGTTGCGCGCCCGTGAAGACGAGCGTGATGTCGAGCAGCTCGCAGCGGCTCGCGATCCTGAGCGCCGGTCCCCATGTGCCGAAGCCGGACGAGACGAGCGCGTGCGTGTTCCCGATCCGCTTGTAGCCCCAGTCGAGCTCGAACAGCCGCCGCGTCAGCAGGTGGTTGGGCGCGAACTGGCCGCGGTGGGTGTGGCCGGACAGCACCAGGTCCGCCCCCGCCCGCGCCGCTTCGCGGAGCGCGAGCGGCTGGTGATCCATCAGGAGGATCGGCAGGCGCGGATCGAGCGGCTGAAGGAGCCTGTCCACCGGAAGCCTGCTGTCCGGTCCCGCGCTTTCCGCCGTTTTGTCCTTGCGGCCCGCGATATGGAACCGGCCTTTGATCGTCGCCGTCTCGTCGCGGAGCACGCGGATGCCCGCGTCCGCGGCGCGCCGCACCCACTCCTCGATCCGGCCGCCGTAATATTCGTGGTTGCCGAGGACGGCGTACACGCCGTACGGGGCCTTGAGGCCGGCGATCGTGCCGTCCATCCGGTTGCGGATGAACGGCTCGATGTCGTCGTCGATCACGTCGCCCGCCAGCAGGATCAGATCGGGCTTCCGCTTCTCCGCCTCGCGGACCAGCCGGCGCAGGTGCCGGTTGCCCACGATGTGGCCGAGATGCAGGTCGGAGGCGGCCAGGATGCGCAGCTCGCGGAGATCCCCCGCGTCCTTCGCCACTTCCAGGCGGTATTCGCGAACGACGGGCGACCAGGCATTGTAGCTGCCCGCCGTGAAGAGGACGAGGAGGACGGCCAGGACGACGGCGCCCGGCACGCCGATGTACAGGTCCGGCCCGAATCCCGCTTTCCTGAGCAGCCATCCCGCGATGTCGGCCGGCGGCAGCAGCAGACAGCCGAACTCGAACACGGCGAAATAATAGGCGCCGGCCACCTTGAGCAGCCGGAGGGCGGGGCCGGGTCCGCGCTTCATCCTCCCGAGCGGGAAGCCGAAAGCCAGAAGCAGAAACAACGCCCAGAAGACCGGCCCGGGAATCGGACCGGCCATCCATTCGAGGAACAGCTTCGCATTCCAGCCGATGTAGACGTTGAGGCCGATGAAGACCGCGAGGATGATCGGCAGCGCCAACAGCATCCGATTCATGAACGGGTGACGTCTCCTTGTGCCGGACGGGAAACTTCGTCAACATCGTACCATATCGGGGACGTACGCTCAAATCGGCCGGCCGCCCGCGACGGAACCCGTCAGAAATAGACGTGCTTCGTCCGCAGCCGGCCGCCTTCGATGTCCCAGATGCCGAACGAATGGCGAGGCTGCTTCCTGCGCGCGGTCGGCGAACCCGGATTGAACAGCAGGACGTCTCCCTCCCGCCGGACGAGCGGCACATGGGAGTGGCCGAACAGGATCACGTCCACCTCGCCGCTCCGGAACGCCCGCAGCGCACGGGATTCGGTCGTCCCGCCGTACCCGTGGCCGTGCACGATGCCGATGCGGATGCCGCCCAGCTCGATCTTCTTGCGCAGACCGAACCTTTCCGCAATCTCCCACCCGTCGTTGTTGCCGGCGACCCCGTCGACCGGCGCGTACGATTCGAACTCCCGCACGACGCCCATCGTGCACCAGTCGCCCGCATGGAGGATGAAGTCCGCCGATTCCAGCGCCTTCCTGAGCTTCGCCGGAATCGTCTTCGCGCTGTGCGGCATGTGCGTATCCGATACGACGACGATCCGCATGGCCGCTCCTCCTTCCGATCCCATCGTCTGTCGCATTGTATGCATCACATGAGGCGTACGGTCCGCGGAGCCGCCCGCGGATCTGCCCGGGAGCCTCACAAATAACCCGAAATTCAATTCGATTTCGCTTTCATGCCCGTCGCCGCGGGCAGGATATACTCGTCGATCAGCGAGCGCGACTTCAGCGAATCCGCGCGGGTGGTGGCGGTCCGGCGCACCGCGGCGGCGATGCCGAGCTCCGGCACGACGGCCAGGTATTGGCCGCTGAAGCCGAGCGCGAACGCGTAGCCCGGCCGGTTCGCCTCCGGATCCGCCACCCACCAGTGCCATCCGTAACGCCCGAAGATCGGCGGCTTGTAGTGCAGGAGCCCCTTCGTCACCGGTTTCGTCGACGCGCGGATCCATTCCGCGGGGACGATTTGCCGGCCTTCCCATTCGCCTTCCCGGGCCGCGAGCAGGCCGATCTTGATGAGATCCGCCGTCGAGAGGTGCAGGCCGGTGCCGCCCTCGTGGATGCCGTGCAGCGCGTTCCACTTCACGCGCCGGATGCCGAGCGGCTCGAACAGCCGCCTGCGGGCGTAGTCGAGCACGGTCGAACCCGCCGCCTTGGCGAGGATCGCCGCCAGCAGATGGGAGCCGCCGGTGTTGTACGCGAACGCCGTCCCCGGTTCATGCGCGACGGGCCGCGAGAGCACGAACCGGACGGCGTCGGCGCTCCTCCTCATCGCCCAGTACGGTTTGTCGAAATCGGGCCAGTCGATGCCGGACGTCATCGAGAGCAGGTGGCGGATGCGGATCGACGCCATCTTCGGATGCGCGTCCCGCGGCAGCTCGAGGTAGTCGGCGATCCGGTCGTCCGGACCTCCGATCAGTCCGTCCCGGATCGAGATGCCGATCAGCAGCGACAGGACGCTCTTCGTGACGGAATAGACCGCCGCCGGCCGATCGCTTCCGCCGGCGTGCCACGACCAGACGATTCCTCCGGCGTCGGCCACCGCGACGCTCCGGATGCCGCGCTCCTCCAGCAGGCCCCGCATCGCCTCGAGCCGATCCATATCCCAGGCGATGCGGCTCATCGCTTCCCGCCGGCTCCTTCCGCCTCGTCCGGTTCGGCATCCGGCCACGCGCAGGCGAGCGGCGGCGGCGGAAAGCCGAGCTCCCGCGCCCACACCGAGAGCTGGCCGGCGTGATGCGCCTCGTGCTGGATGAGCCAGCGTAGCAGATCGCCGAACACGAGCTCGGATTCCGTCCCGTCCCCGTTCGGCGAGATCCGGACCTCGCGGTCGCGCTCCGGCGTCCAGGAGCGGACGACCTCCTCCACGAACGGCCGGAGCCGCCTGGAGAGGGTGTGCACCGCGTCGAGATCCGCGTGCTCCGCGAAATCGTAGTGGTGCTCCGTTCCGTAAGCGAAGCGCCGGATCCAGTATTGTTCGGTGTCGACGATATGGAACAGCGTGCCGAGGATGGAGCCCGGGCCGCCGATCCGGGGCGCGTCGAGCTCGACCTGCGGCACGTCGAGGCACCAGCGGAACCATTCTTCCCGCATTTTCCAGTTCAGACGGAACAATTCGATCATCGGCCGTTCCCCTCGGCTTTGGTTGTTGTTGTTGACGGTTGCATCCATGCCTGCGTCTTCCCGTCGCGTTCGTCCTCTTCCGTCCTCCGGCCGCCGCGCTCCGCCCGCGTCCCCGGGCCGCCTGTTCCGATGGCCCTCGTCCGCATCCGTCCTTCCGCCGTCACGTCCCCGCGCGCCGGCGTTGCGCGTCCGCGCAAGCCGTGCTATCATGACCGGCGTAAAACGCTTGCCCGACCGGGAGGCCTTCCCATGACCGAAGCGAATTACCGCGGACGTTTCGCGCCGACTCCGTCCGGCGAAATGCACGTCGGCAACGCCCGGACCGCGCTCATCGCCTGGCTCGACGCGCGAAGCCGGGGCGGAACGTTCGTCCTGCGCATGGAAGACATCGACGGACCGCGGTGCAAGCCGCACTTCTACGATCTGATCCTCGAGGATCTCCGCTGGCTCGGGATCGACTGGGACGAGGGACCGGACGTCGGCGGGCCTTACGGGCCGTACGTCCAGTCGCTCAGGCTCGCGGACTACGACGAAGCGCTGAAGAGGCTGGAAGCGCGCGGGCTGCTCTATCCGTGCTATTGCAGCCGCGCCGAGCTGCTGGCGGTCGCGAGCGCTCCCCACGGCCTCGCAAGCGAAGGTCCGGCGTATCCGGGCACCTGCCGCCATCTGACGGACGAGGAGCGCCGGGAGCGGGAACGGAAGAAAAGCCCGTCGCTCCGGTTCCGCCTGCCCGACCGGGCCGTCGCGTTCGAGGACGGCGCGGCCGGTCCGCAGCGGTTCGCGCCGGGCGCGGGCGGCGATTTTGTCGTCCGCCGGGCGGACGGCATCGTCAGTTATCAGCTCGCGGTCGTCGTCGACGACGCCGCGATGGCGATCACCGATGTCGTGCGCGGCGCGGACCTGCTCGACTCGACGCCCCGCCAGTTGTTCCTGTTCGAAGCGCTCGGGCTGAATGCGCCGCGCTACGCGCACGTTCCCCTGCTGTGCGGCCCGGATGGCAAACGGCTCGCGAAGCGGCACGGTGCGCTGTCGATCCGCGCGCTGCGCGAGCGCGGCGTCCGGCCGGAGCAGGTCGTGGGCGCGATCGCCGCCGTCAGCGGCCTGCACGACCGGCCGGAGCCGATCGCCGCGCGGGAGCTGATCGCCGGCTTCCGGCTCGAAAAGGTGCCGAAGGAGCCGGTCGTCGTGGACGAGGCCTGGATCGCCGGACTGACCGGCGGCTGACGCCGCTTCGTCCGGATCCGGCTCCGCGGCCGGACGGGCCGCGTCCCTACAGACGGCTGCGGTTGTCGAACGTCTGGATGTAGCCGTTCCATCGCCCGTCGTCCAGCTCGATCTCCCTGAACCCGCCGGACGTATATTCGCGGACGACGGTCAGCCAGAACTGCCGCGCACCCTCGTGCTCGCGGCGCTGCCTGATCTCCCACAGCCCGGGATACGAATCGAAAATTTCGCGCACGACGGCCTTGCCGATGGAACGGCGGCGCCATTTGCGCAGGATGAACATGTCCGACAGATGGCGCGTCGCGGGCGTGCGCGGCTGGATCAGGCTGAAGCCGTTGAGCAGCGCGAAGCCGGCCGCGGCTCCGTCGATCCGGACCAGGATCGGCAGCCTTCCCTCGCGCCGGCCGTCCTCCGTGAAATAATGGTCGAAATCGGGGTAGTCGAAGATGCCGTGCTCATCCGGGTCGGCGCCGGTAAATTCGCTCATCTCGTGCAGATACAGCTGCAGGAGATTGCGGAGCAGCGGCTTGTCACCCGTGCCCGCCGTCAGCAGCAGAATCTGGTGGCCGCCGTGATGGATGATGTTCATGGCTGTTGCACCTCCCCGATTCCGGCATTCCTTTCGACGGTCGCACATCCAGCATAACGGATCGAGAGGCGATTCTCAACCGCACGGAACCGGGCCGCGTCCGTCCCCTTCGGACGGCCGCGGCCGTCTTGTTCCGCAGATATCCGCCGCAACGTCCGTTCCCCGTCGCGGCCGCCGGATTATCCGGCCGCCGTTTTCGCAGCCCGCGAGACGATCGCCTTCGACTGCCAGGCCTTGCTCTTCCATCTCAGGAACAGGACGATGCCGCGCACCCATTCGTCCGTGATGAACGCCGCCCAGATGCCGTACAGGCCGTATCCCAGATGAATGCCGAGAAGATACGTCAGCGGCACGCTGAACAGCCACATGATGAGCACGGACGATACGGCGGAGAAGCGGGCGTCGCCCGCCGCCTGCAGGCACCGGTCGAACATGAGGTTCAGGTTGCGGCCCGGCTCGAGCAGGAAGCTGAGCAGGATCAGCGTCGAGCCGATCCGGATGATCTCCTCCGAATCGGTGAACAGTCCGAGCAGCGGTTCGCGGAACAGGCTGATGACAGCGGCCCCGGCCAGCGTGATGAACATGCTGCGGCCCAGGTTGCGCAGCACCTGCCGGTACGCCTCCTCCTGTTCCCCCGCTCCGACTAGGTGGCCGACGATGATCTGCATGCCCCGCCCGAGCGAAATGCACAGGATCATGATGAGGAACGCGATGTTCATCGTGTAGATGCGCGTCGCGAGCATGACCGATCCCAGGCTCGTGATGAAGGCGGTCGTCACGAGCTGGTTCACGTTGTAGGACAGATGGTTGAGCGACGCCGGCACGCCGATCCTGAGCACCCGCACCGCGTCCTCGAGCTTCCATCGGACCAGATCCCGGCCCCTGAACAGGACGCCGGCGGCGCGGCGCAGCAGATACAGGTTGACGGTCATGCCGATCGTCTGGCTCGCGACGGTCGAGATCGCGACGCCGGTCACGCCCAGCTTCGGAAATCCGAACGGTCCGAAAATGACGAGATAATTGCCGATGATGTGGATGATGTTCATGCCGAGGGCGACGAGCATCGTCTGGCGGGTCAGGCCGTGCGACTGGATGATCGCGACCGCCGCGGACATGACGGCCTGCACGAACAGCCCGCCGCCGGCGATGGTGAGATACGTCCGCGCCAGCGCGTGAAGTTCCGGTTCGAGGCCGAACAGGCGGAGCAGATCGCCGCAGAACAGGACAACCAGCGCGCTCACGAACAGCCCGAACAGGAAATTCATGGACAGGGACGAAGCGGTGAGCCTCCCGACATCCTGCCGCAATCCCGCGCCGAGATATTGCGAGACGACGACGGCCGAACCCAGCGCGACGAAATTGAACAGCAGCATGCCGAACATGAGGATCTGGTTGGACACGCCGACGGCGGCCACCGCCTCGTCCGACACCTTGCTGAGCATGAACGTGTCGGTCATGCGAATGAGCACCTGAAGCGCGGATTCGATGAAGATCGGCCAGGTGATGGCCAGAAGGGACAAACGGGCCGCCCCGCCGGCCGATCCGCCGCCCGTTCGGCTCCCGGTTCCGATCGATGGTTTCACGTTTTCCATCTCCTCCCGACGTTCCGGAGTTCAGCAGGTAGCTGCGCCGTCCGCCGGTCAGCCGCGCAGATCCGTTTCGATCCTGCGGCCTTCCCGGCTGCTCTGGAATCCGAGTTCGATGAGCCGGATCACGTCGCGAGCCTCTTCGGGCTTCACGGCGAGCTCGGCCGCACCGTTCACCGCGTCCCGCACGTTCGCGTAATATTCCTGGTAAGCTCCCGGCAGCGTCTCCACCTTGCCCGTGAAACGCAGACCGTCCAGCGTGACGTCCAGCGAGCCCCATCGCTCTTCGGGCTCCCGTCCCCAGCCGGGATCGGAGGGCCTTCCGCCTTCCCGGAGTGCGTTCTCCTGCGGGTCTTCGCCGTACTTCACGAACGAACCGTTCTCGCCGTTCAGCCGGTAGCGCGGGCCCGGCGTGCGCGCGATGCAGGTGGCGCAGAGCCGCACGGTCAGACCGCCCTCGTAGCCGAGCACCGCGTCGAAGGCGTCATTGGCCGCGACGCCTTCCCGCTGCGTCCGGATGTCCGCCCAAATCGTCTCCGGCACGCCGAAGAGCTGCAGCGCCTGATCGAGGAAATGGGATCCGAGATCATACCAGATGCCGGCGCCGGGCGCCGCGCTCTCGCGCCATCTGCCGGGAACGGGACGGGGTCTGTAACGGTCCCAGCGGAATTCGGCCGACACGAGCCGGCCGAGCATGCCGCTCCGCACGATCCCGCTCACGGTCCGGAAATCGCCGTCCCACCTGCGGTTGTGGAAGACGCTGAGCACAAGGCCGCGCTCCTTCGCGAGCGCGATCAGCTCGTCCGCTTCGGCCGACGTCACCGTGAACGGCTTCTCGACGACGACGTGTTTGCCGGCGAGCAACGCATCGCGGGCGAAGGTGAAGTGGTCGGTGCTCGGCGTCAGGACGACGACGATGTCGATCCCGGGATCCGCGTACAGTTCCTTCGCGTCGCGCACGATCCCGACCTGCGGCCAGTCTTCCTTCGCGCGATCCGTCCGGCGCTCGACGACCTTCGCAAGCCGGAGCCCCGGAACGGACGCGATGACCGGCGCGTGGAACGTCCGGCCGGCATAGCCGTACCCGATCAGTCCGACGTTCAATGCTTCCTTCACGTGCTGCTCACCTCTCCGCGCGCGGAAATTCTCGAAAGACGCAAACGCCGCCTGGCCGGTTCGGTTGACGCCAGGCGGACGGAACGGACTTCAGTCCGAATGCGGATATACGAGGGACATCAGTCCGCATACGGATATACGAGATTCCATTGGGCGCGGATCGCATCCAGCGTCCGCATGACGGCCAGCGTCTCGTCGAGCGGCATCACGTCGCTCTCCTTCCGGCCTTCGCGAAGGCAGCGCATCGCTTCCATCGCTTCGAAGTTGTAACCGCGCGTGTCGCGGTCGTCGGTGAACGTCACCGGCTCTTCGCCGTAAACCAGGAGCGTCGCGGTTTTGGTCCACAGGAAATCCGGAATGCGGATCTGCCCCTTCGTGCCGTAGAGGACGGCCTCCGTCGCCGTCTTCAGGCGCACCGCCGCGGCGACCTGGGCGATGCGTCCGCCGTCGTATTCGAACAGCGCGGCGAAATGTTCGTCCACATCCGTCTCGCCGATCCGGGCGGCCGACGCGATCCGCTTCGGCTGGCCGCCGAACACCATGGAGGCGAACGATACCGGGTAGATGCCGGCGTCGAGCAGCGCGCCTCCGCCGAGCTCCTTGTTGAGCAGCCGCCCCTCGGGATTCCAGCCGGCGTCGAAGCCGAAATCGGCGGTCATCATCACAACGTCGCCGATTTTTCCTTCCCTGAGCCATTCCCGCACCTTCACGATCGGCGGCAGCCAGCGCGTCCACATCGCTTCCATCAGGAATACGCCGCGCGCCCGGGCTTCCCGGATCACTTCCTCGGCCTGCTTCGCGTTCATCGTGAACGGCTTCTCGCACAGCACGGCCTTGCCGCCGCGGATCAGCGCCAGCATGTTGTCCCTGTGCGCCGGGTGAATCGTGCCGACGTAGACGATGTCCACTTCGGGATCCGCCGCCAGTTCCCCGCAGCTGCCGTATGCGCGCTTCGCCCCGTGTTCCGCCGCGAATCGCTCCGCCCGCTCCCTCGAGCGCGAGCCGACCGCCACGAGCTCGGCGCCTTCGACCTTCTTGAGATCGGCCGCGAACAGTCCGGAGATCGAGCCGGTTCCCATGATGCCCCATTTGATCGCCCGTTCCGCCATCTGACCGCCTCCCGCAAGTTCGTCGTGATTTTTTTCGATATGAATGCGTCCGGTTATGCGTCTCATGATAACACGCGTTCACAAAGGAAGGCAATCACTGGAACGCGATCGTTCATGCCCGCTCCCCGGCCATGCGCGTTCCTTCCTTCTTTGCGGCGCAGCATCCGGACCCCGTCCCCGGAATCCGGGATTTCGCCGCCTTCCGTCTCAATCTTCCTTCGCGTGCCGGTAGCGCGCCGTGCGCAGCTCCCGTTCGTATTCGGCCAGATCCGGCATGTCCGCCTCCCTCGCTTCGCGGATCGCCCGTTCGATGTCGTAGGGCACGCGCACCAACTGGATCGACCAGGGCGCCGGCGTTTCGCGGCCGATTTCTCCCTCGAGCAGCGCGTAGGAAGCGGCCGGCAGATCCAGCGGATTGCCGACGCTGCCCGCGTTGAAAAGGATACGGCCGTCCAGATGCTGCACATAGGCGTTGTGGATGTCGCCGTAACCGGCCATGTCCGCGCGCACGGGCCTTGCGCAATGCGAAGACGGTTCGAACAGCGACAGGCGGCGTTCGGCCGCATCCCACGGCTGGATCCGCTCATATTCGCTCCGGGGCGACGCGTGGAACAGCCGGACGAACCGTCCGCTGAGCACGAATTCGATCATGAAAGGCAGCGAGCGGAGCCAGTCCAGCCGCTCTTCGCCGATCACCGACCGATGCCAGCGCAAGACCGGCGAATCGGATTCGCGGGCCACGCCATCGTCCCAGTTTCCGCGGATCACGACCGTGCAATGGCGGCGGACCAGGTCGATGACCTTGTCGCCGGACGGCCCCTTGCCGATCAGGTCGCCGAGGCAATAAATCGTCCCGACGCCGCGCGCCGCGATGTCCTCCAGCACCGCCTCCAGCGCCGGGAGATTGCCGTGGATATCCGAGATGACCGCGATTTTGTCCAATTTCGATCCTCCGTGCCATCGGGGATTTCAATGCCGCCGCCTGCGTCGCAGGAACAGCAGCGCGGCTGCGGCCGCCGCCGCAACGGCGAGCGCCGCGCCGACGGGAAGCAGCCGCATGCCGGCCGCATCCGGAAGCCGGAATCCTCCGGGTCCCGGAGCCGGCTGCGGCACCTTCCCCGCGCCGAGGAAGGCCAGATCTTCAGCCGCATGTTCCAGCCAGGCCGTCCGGGTGCACGGTCCGATTGACAGGCCGAACCATGTTTTGTCGGCGTAAACGATTAGCTCGCGGCCTTCGGCCATGCGATAATTTCCGATGTCGGATGCCGCCGCGCGGACCGTCACCCTGTCCCTGTTGACGCCCTTCCAGGCTTCCGTCACGCGGAACGTGACCCGGACCGGTTCGGCGGAAGCTTTCGCATCGGACCGGTTCGCATCCTCCACCGACAGCACGGTGCCGGCGAACACGGCGTCGCTTTGCTTCAGGGCGGCCTCGGGAGACGGCAGCATGGCGCAAGAGGCCTGGACCGGCGCCGGTCCCGGGCCGGCCATCCACCCCGCGAGCAGCGACGGCAGGGCAAGCAGGATCAGCCTGCGTCTCATTCCGCCCATTCCCTTCGGCTTCATGCGCAGCGCGCATCTTCGGGACGACATGACCGATTCCTCCCGTTCTCCCATCCAGACGACGCCGCCGGTCAAAAGGTTGCCGCCTCCGCCAACTTTACCCTGCCGTTACCGGCCCACTTCCACCGCCGCGATGACGACGTACATCAAATCGTTCTTGTCTCCCTTCTCGGGCAGGACGACGCCGCTCGTCGTCGCCATGCCGCCGTCCATGACTTCCACCGTCACCTCGCCGAACGGCAGCTCCGCCTTCACGGCCCCGATGTCGAGCTTGTCCCGGTCGCGGGGGACGGCCAGCTTCACGTTCACCTTCATGTTGTCCAGCGAGCCGCCCGGCAGCATGCCCCGAATGCCCGGCATCGAGTTGCGGTGGATCGCGTCGCGCACGGCGCGCACCGCCGCGGTCGTCACGTTCTGGCCGTGCAGGTCGGCGCCCATCCCGAGCTGAATGAACAGGAGCTGCTCCATCCGTCATCCCTCCGTTCTGTTTACGTGATGTGACGCTTCATGCCGATATTCCGGTGCCTCACAGCTTGAACCGCTCGATGTGCGACCAGAGCCCTTCCGCGGCGAGGATCGCCTTCTGCCGGGGACCGATCAGGTCGAAATGCGGGTACTTGCCGCGCCGGTGGATGTACGCGGGGTCCAGGTCCCACCGCCTGCACCAGGCCGCAAGCCGGTCCAGATCGGAACAGCCGACCTTCGTCACCGTCGTCACGCCCGGGAAACGGAGATCAAACCAATAGTGCGTCAGATAGGCGATTCGGCCGGACGCGACCTCCGCCTTCCACGCCTCGAGCTCCGCGCGGCTGATGCCGAACGCCATCCTGTCATCGTTCCTCCTGTGCCTTCGGTCTGAGATGCCGGGTCGCCGTCGCCGCGGCCGGGTCGTCGGGCCAATAGTGCTTCGGGTACCGTCCCTTCAGCTCTTTCCGGACTTCGAAATAACCGTTCTTCCAGAACCCCTCGAGATCCCGCGTCACCTGGACGGGCCGCATCGCCGGCGACAGGATGTGCAGCGTGAGCGGCAGCCGCCCGTATCCGATCACCGGCGTCCGGCTCATGCCGAACAGCTCCTGCAGCCGAGCCGCAAGCACCGGCGCCGACGGGTCCGAATAGTCGATCGCGATGCGCGAGCCGCTCGGCACGCGGAAATGCGTCGGCGCCTGCTCGTCCAGCTCGCGCCGCCGGCTCCAGTCGAGCAGCGATTCAAGCGCGGCGACGAGATCGAGCCGCTTCAGGTCGTCCAGCGATTTCACGCCGATCACATGCGGCAGCAGCCACTCCTCCAGGCGGTCGAGGAGCGCTTCGTCCGACACGTCGGGCCAGGACGGGTCGAGCCGGTGCAGCGCCGCGATCCGGCCGCGCAGCTGCCGGGCCTGCTTCGTCCAGGGCAGCCGGTCGAGCCCCTCCGCGCGCAGCGCGTTCAGCAGCGCCCGCGCGATCTCCTCCGGTTCGGCCCCGTCGAGCGCCGCCTCCTTCAGGACGATGGCGCCGAAGCGGACGAGCCGCCGCGCCCGGACCGCTTCCGCCTGCCGGTCCCATTCGATGACGCGCTCCTCCCGGATCCGGTCGGCAAAATGTTCCGTCAGCCACGACGCATGGAACGGAGCGGCCAGCCGGATGCGGGAATCGATGCCGGCGTCATCCAGCTCGACCGCGACAATGGACGGTTCCGCGGCGAGCGGCGAACCGGCCGGCAGCACGGCGCCCCGGCCGACCGCAAGCGTGTAGGCCGTTTCGCCGGCCGGGTTGTGTGCACCCCGGCGCATGCCGATCCGGTCCGGGTACGCGAAGCCGAGCAGCAGGCCGACGAGCCGGTCGTCCGGGCGCGCGTCCGCGGGGATGCCGAACTGCCGCTTCAGACGGTCCGCCTCGGCCGCCGCGCGCCTGGCGGCGCTCTCGTGGACGGGCAGGCCGGCGGGAACGCGTCCTTCGGCGGCCGCCCGCAGCACGTCAAGGCGCGGCTGCACCCGGATGTCCGCCCCTTCCGGCCCGCCGTGCGCGAGCACGTCGCGCTCCTCCAGCAGCGCCGCGAGTTCGCACGCAAGCGCCCCCGCGCCCGGACCGAGCTCCCGCGCCCTGAGCGCCATGTGCGCAAGTCTCGGATGCAGCCCGGTCTCCGCCATGCGGCGGCCGTGCGGCGTCTGCCTTCCGGCGGCGTCCCGCGCGCCGAGCATTTCGAGCAGCTCGGCCGCCTGGCGGAGCGCCGGCTCGGGCGGCGGATCGAGGAACGGCATCGCCCGCGGGTCCGTCGCTCCCCAGGCGTCCAGCTCGAGCAGGAGCGGCGCGAGATCCGCTTCGAGCATCTCCGGCACGATCTTCTCCGGCATCGCCCGCTCCTGCTCCTCCGACCACAGCCGGTAGCAGACGCCGGGTTCCGTCCGGCCCGCCCGGCCGCGGCGCTGTTCGGCGGAATCAAGCGACACGGTCGTCGTGACGAGCCGCGTCATGCCGGTGCGCGGCGAGAATTTCGGCGCACGCCGGAGTCCCGAGTCGATGACGACGCGGATGCCGCTCACGGTCAGGCTCGTCTCGGCGATCGTCGTCGCGAGCACGATTTTGCGGACGCCGGGCCCGGGATCGGCCAGGGCCCGATCCTGCTCATGCTGCGGCAGCGCGCCGTACAGCGGCAGCACGACCGTCCCCTCCGGTTCGCCGAGCAGCGCGGCCGTGCGACGGATTTCCCGCTCGCCGGGCAGGAAGACGAGCACGCCGCCCGTCTCCTCCTCGAGCGCCCGGCGGATCGCGCGGACGACGTGCTCCTCGAGCGGCACGTCGGCCGGCTTCGGCAGGTAGCGGGTTTCGACCGGGTATTGCCTCCCTTCGCTCGTGACGACGGGCACGCCGCCCATCAGCTTCGCAACCGGCTCCGCGTCAAGCGTCGCGGACATGACGAGCAGGCGCAGATCGTCCCGGAGCACCTGCTTCGCCTCGAGGCAGAGCGCAAGGCCGAGGTCGGCGTGCAGGCTCCGCTCGTGGAACTCGTCGAAAATGACAATGCCGTACCCCTCCAGCGCCGGGTCCGACTGCAGCATGCGGGTGAGCACGCCCTCCGTCACGACCTCGATCCGGGTCTCGGGGCCGACCCGGCTCTCCAGCCGGATCCGGTAGCCGACCGTACGGCCGGGCCGCTCGCCGAGCAGCGACGCCATGTAATGCGCCGCGCTGCGCGCCGCCATCCGGCGCGGTTCGAGCATCAGGATGCGCCGGCCTTCCAGCCACGGCTCGCCGAGCAGCCGGAGCGGCACGCGCGTCGTCTTGCCCGCGCCGGGCGCGGCCGTCAGCACCGCGCCGCCCCGCTCGCGCAGCGCCCCGAGCAGCCGGGGCACGGCCGAATCGACGGGCATCGGCCGCTCGTCCAATCTCGCCATGGCATCTGCGATGTGGGAAGGAAGATCTGGCAGAGGTTTGTGTTCGGGTTTCATACCGCCATTGTACCGGAGGAAGGGCGGATTTCACAACGGAATGAGGGCGGCAGCGGAATGAGGGTGGCGGCGGCGCAAGCGGACAGAGGCGGAAAGCGGAGACGCCACATGGAAAGGGGCGGCGCGTGACCGCCGGGAGACGGGCGAAAGCCGGCGGAGGCGGTGCAGCGGGCGAAGACGGTTGCCGGACGGCCATGGATGGCGGCCGGTCGGACCATACCGGTCGGACAATAGAAGCAATTTAAAATGGGGGAAGTTCATGCGTTTATCGTGATGCGGTGTCCGCGGTCCGGCGTTCCGCCGGCTTCGCGTCCGGGCCGCCGGGTTTCAGCAGCAGCTGGGGAACGCCGCTCGCCGGATGCGGCAGCACGACCGGCTCGATGCCGAACACACGGCGGATCGTCTCCGGCTTGAGCACGTCCGCGGGAGGTCCCTCCGCGATGAGCCGGCCTTCGCGCAGGACGAGCAGCCGATCGCAGTATTGCGCCGCCAGGTTCAAATCGTGGAGCACCGCCACGACCGTCCGGTTCCCCGCGCGCCGCCAGTCGCGCACGAGGTCGAGCAGATGAATCTGGTAACCGATGTCGAGATAGGTCGTCGGCTCGTCCAGCAGGAGCAGCTCCGGATCCTGCGCCATCGCCTTCGCGAGCGCGACCCGCTGCCGCTCGCCGCCGCTCAGCGTGTCGAGCCGGCGGTGCGCGTGCGCGGACAGGCCGAGCGTCCCGATCACCCGGTCGACCAGCACCTCACCCTCCTCATCGCTGCCGCCGAACCAATTCTGGTACGGGTAGCGGCCCATCAGCACCACCTCGCGCACGGTGAACGCCGTCCGGGGCAGCAACTCCTGCTGCAGCACGGCGAGGCGGCGTGCCAGAGCCCGGCGCGGCCAGGACCCGACCGGCCGGCCGAACAGCCGGACGGAGCCGGCATCGAACCGCCGGACGCCGGAGATCGCGGCGAGCAGCGTCGATTTGCCGGCGCCGTTCGGACCGATGATACCGTACCAACCGCCCGCCTCCAGCCGGAACGAGACGCCGTCCAGGATGCGCCTGCCCCCGGCTTCGATCGTGAGTCCGTCGACTTCGATCACGCGTCTTCCCTCCCCAATCCGGCCTTGCGCCGCCAGAGCAGCCAGGCGAAGAACGGTGCGCCGACCAGCGCGGTGAGCACGCCGAGCGGGATTTCCTTCGGGCTGAGCGCCGTTCGCGCCAGCGTGTCGGCCCATACGACGTAAATGCCGCCGCCGATGGCGGAAAGCGGCACGATGAGCCGGTAATCCGGTCCGAAAATCAGCCGGACGAGATGCGGCACGACGAGCCCGACGAAGCCGACGACGCCGCTGACCGAGACGGCGGCGGCGGTCACGAGCGTCGAGGCGAGCAGGACGGTCAGCTTCGTCCACTCGACATGCACGCCGAGGTGCGCGGCGTGCCGCTCTCCGAGCGACATCAGGTTCATCGCCGACGCGAAGGCGGCGATGAACGGCAGTCCCAGGACCGCGAACGGCAGCACGAGGAGCGCGTGGTCCCAGGATTTTTTCGATAGGCTGCCGAGCACCCAGAACAGGATCTGGTTCACCTCGTCCTCGGACATCGAGATCATGAGCGAGACGAACGCGCCGAGGAACGCCTGCAGGATGACGCCCGACAGGATGAGCGTCTCCACCGCCATCTGCCCGTTCGAGCGCGCCAGCAGCAAGACCGCGAACACGGCGATGAGTCCGGACAGGAACGCGGCGGACGGGACCGTCCACATGCCGAGCGCGGTCTGAAGCCCGAGCGTCATGACGAGCGCCGCGCCGACCGAGCTGCCGGACGCGACGCCGAGCGTGTACGGATCGGCGAGCGGGTTGCGCAGCACGCCCTGGAACCCGGCTCCCGCCATGCCGAGGCACGCGCCGACGAGGACCGCCAGCGCGATGCGCGACAGCCGGACCTGCATGACGATCGTTTCCTCCATCGGCGTCCAATCCGGCGCGGAGCCACCGGCGAACGGCAGCCGGTGGATCAGGATCGACCACACCTTGCCCGCCGGCAAGCCCGCCGAGCCGATCGAAAGCGACCAGACGACGGAGACGGCCAGGAGGAGCAGCGCCGCTCCCGACCAGATCACGATGCGAACCGGCAGTTTCATGGCAGGCTCACGGGAACCGTTCCGGATGGAGCGCGGCGGCGATCTCCAGCAGTCCGTCGGTCAGCCGCGGACCCACGCGCACGAGCGGTTCGTTCGCGACCGCGACCACGCGGTTGTTCCGGACCGCGTCGATCCGGTCCCATCCCGGCCGGGACAGCATGTCGCCGGCAAAATCGACGCCCTCGATCCGCGGATGGATGATGACCTGCGGGTTCCGCGCGATGACCGCCTCGGGATCGACCTCGAACCAGCCTTCCCGGTCGTTCATGATGTTGACGCCGCCCGCGAGGGTGACGAGCTCGTCGAGGAACGTCCCCGAACCGACGGTCCAGCCCGGCGAGAACTCGAGATAAACGCTGACCGGCTCCGCGTCCGCCACCTTGTCCGTGACTTCCCGGACGGCCTCCCGCATCCGGCCGGCGACCGCCCGGGCGCCTTCCTGCCGGTTCAGCAGCACGCCGATCTGCTCGATGTGCGCGATCGTCTCTTCCATCGTCCCGGGGTCCGCGGCGTATACGGTGACGCCGAGCTGCCGCAGCGAATCGATCGCGGCATGGTTCATGCTTGCGCTGGCGAGCACGAGATCCGGGTTGAGCGCGAGCACCGCCTCGATGTTCGTGTTCACGTCGCCGACCTTCGGCAGATCCGCCGCCTCGGGAGGATAGGTGCTGTATGCGTCCGCGCCGACCGCGAGATCCCCCGCACCGATCGCATAGACGATCTCCGTGTCGCTCGGGACGAGCATGACGACGCGCTCCGGCGCCTGCTCGAGCGTGATGTCGGTTCCCGTCTCGTCCGTGACGGTGAGCGGATAGACCGTTTCGGCGGCCGGTCCGCCGGCCGCGTCGTCAGCGGCGGATTCGCTTTCGTCCGCGGACCGGTTCGTCCCGCCGTCGTCATCCGCCTCCTCGCCCGGCCCGCTTTCCGTCGTGTCCGCGTTCGCCGCGCTGCCGGCGGTGTCCGGCGCCTGGGAACCGGCGCCTCCTTCACCCGATCCTCCGCCGCACGCCGCAAGCAGCATCATCAGCAGCAGAAGCACCGCGGTTCGGACCGCGTGTTTCAACCAGCGTTGACCGATCATGGGAAATCCGCTCCTGTCTCAATTGTTGGGAATGGAACTGGAACACGTGCATGGAAACGTCGCAAACAAAAAGAGCATCCCCGGCCCTGTGTCTTCCGGAAATGCTCATGCGTACGCCGACCGAACGAATCCGCTTCGTGCGCCGGGCGGCGTCCCGACGCGCGGACGGCTTCGATCCATCTCCAACACCTCCTAAGACCACGTAGGCAGGGTCAGACCAGGATGCGGGCAGGTCTCCTGACTCGAAGCATACGCGCGCCGTCTTCCCGGTTTCCCAGTGACATGCTGGCGCACGCTTGCGCAAGCCGGCGGGCCTGCGCGCTTCTCACAGTGGCGGGTCCGTGCCGGATTTTCACCGGACTTCCCTATTAAGCCGGCCTCCGCATGGCGCGGCGGCCAGGCACCCGCATCCGCCGTATTCGGTTGTCCGCTACCGACTATAGCATGAACCGGCAAGGTTGTCCATAGATTTCAATCGCCGGTGACAACCTCGCCCGGCCAGGCGGCCATGCCGCCCTCCACGTTGACGACATCGTAGCCGAACCGCGCGAGATATTCGCACACGCGCATGCTGCGGACGCCGGCCTTGCAAATGAACACGAGCGGACCTCCGCGCTCCGGCTCGAGTTCGTCCACCCGCTCCAGAAATTCGGACAGCGGGATCAGCCGCGCGCCGGGTATATGACCGGCCCGCCATTCGTCCCGTTCCCGGACGTCGATCAGGTTCACGGGCTCACCCTTCGCGAGCCGCTCGTACAGTTCTTCCGCCGTCCACACCGCGATGCTCACGCTTTGTCACCTCCGAGGCGGCTTGCGATCCGGTCGCCGTATTGTTCCCAGGCCGCGGTTCCGTACCAGCCGCGCTGCTCCATGAGCAGGCGGAACCGGAGCCGCTTCTCGTTCCATTTCCTGCGGATGTCGGCGCGCTCCTCATCCGTCCGGCACATGCGGAGCAGATCCGCGAGGGTGACGGCTTCCTTCGCGAGCTGCACTTCCTCCGGCACGACGCCGGCGTTGCGCAGCATGATGTAGGCCGGGCGCAGATCCTCCGGCACGTGCGACAGGTCCTCGATCTCCAGCGGCTTGCCTTCACCCGGCAGGTTGCTCAGCTCGCCCCGCTCGATCGCTTCCCGGATGCGCTCTTCCGCGATGCGGCTCACCCAGTCCACCTTCGCCCGCCTCCTTCGCCGTCGATGCGCATGGATGCGCCAGACTCCGATGCCTGCATTGTAATCCCGCGGACGGCTCCGTGTCCAGCGGCGGACCCGCCGCATCGCATGCCGGAGGCCCCTTGCCCGCCCGACGGCCGCGTTGATCGCGTCCGCCCGTGGACGAGGTGCATGAGCGGCGACGCAAGGTGCGTCAGCAGCCGCCCCGGCGGCGGAACGTCAGCGGCGTGAATGCGCCGCGGGCGGTCCTGACGGCGTTGCGTCAGCGACGGTCCGCGCGCCGTTTGGCCTCAAGGAGGCGATTCAGCGAAGCGGCGCCGCCCGTCCCGGATGCCGTGCCGTCCGGGGCGCCGGCCGAACCGGCGGCAGGACCTGCGGTTCCGGAGGCGGCGGGATGAGCGGAAGATGCTGCCGGATCCGCGGATCCGGAGGCGCCGGTACGGACCGGTTCGGGAGCGGCGGGTCGGGCGGAGGATGCAACCGGATCTGCTGCGGATCCGGAGACGCCGGTACGCGTCCGGGCCGATCCGGAGGCGGCGGACGCTGCGGAGCCGCCGGTCCCGGATCCCGCAAAGCCGGAACCGTCGGTCGATCTTGATCCGCCTCCGCCCTGCCCGACGCCGGCGCCGCCGGCATAGCGTTCAGCGGCGCTCCGCATCCGTCTCCCGAGCCGGGCCAACGCCTCGGCCCCGGTGGTCTCCGTGCGCTGCGCCGAACGGCCGGCGGATCGTCCGGCCGCCAGCGCGGCCAGCGCGCGCCACGGCAGCGACAGGCGGCGCACCGCGATGTCCGCCAGCCAGAGCAGGAGCGCCGCGATCAGCAAAGCGCGCGAAAGGTCGATCCGATCGGTCTCCGCGATCCTCCCGGCCCGGAACACCTCTTCGGGCCGCTCCAAAGAGAGCGTCCTCCCTCCCGTCAGCCGGGCGATTTCCGCGAGCAGCTCCGCGCCCTCCTCTTCGCCGTCGATCCGGTATTCGGGCGAATACGGAATGACGAAACCGGCCAGCGCGCCTCCCGAAGCCGCGCCGTCCTCTCCCGCCCCCTCGCCGATCTGCATGAAGTAGGCGCCCGGGCGCGCATCTTCCAACCGCAGGACGTATTCGCCGGGCGCGGTCGGAACGGGCTTCAGCCGGACGGCTTCGCCGTCTTCTCCCGCAACGGACACCGTCAGGTTCCCGACGCCGACATCTCCCTGGGCCGTGATCCCGATCTCCGCGGCGCCGCCCTCCAGCCTCGCCCGGACATGCCAGAGATCGGACGAAAATTGCGGAAACGTCCACTTTACCCACGCGGCCATCGTATCGGGAAACGCCGGCCAGAGCGTCCAGTCCGCGGCCCACCGGCCCGCCAGATCGCTCGTCCAGGCGACCGAGCGACCCGCGCCGTACGACCAGCGCGCGAGCAGCGGGTCGCCCTCCGGCGTGAGCAGCGCCACCTCGGCCGTCTCCTTTGCCGTCGTCGCCACGTACGCGTCCACGGCGGGCATTCCCGGCAGAAACAGCGGCGCCCAGTTCCCCGCCTGTCCGACCGAGGGAACGAACCGGTTCTCGACGATGTACGTCCGGGTCATCATCACCGTCTCGCGGCTGAAGATCGCCGGAATCGTGCTTTGATCGGCCGTGAAGTAGTACCGGCCGTTCGCCGCTTCGGCCAGCCTCCGGAGCAGAGCCGTATCCGCGCCGGTGCCTACCGCGACCGTCGACATCGTGATGCCGGCTTCGTTCATCGCATCCGTGAGCGTCAGGTAATGGTCGCTTCCGGCAGATATGCCGTCCGTGAGCAGGATGATGTGCCGGCGCTGCGCGTCGATGTCCAGCATCCGTTCCAGCGTTGCGTTTACGGCCGCATAGATGTCGGTGCCTCCCCCGGATTGAAGGCCCAGAATCGCATCCACAACCGCGTCGCGGTCCTGAAGGTTCGCAGGCTCGACCACCCACCAGGGGGAATCGTCGAAGGCGACGACGCCGACCGTATCCTCATCGCGCAGCAGTTCGATCGAGCGCAGGACAGCCTCCTTCGCGAGCTCCAGCTGGCCGCCGGCCATGCTTCCCGACCGGTCGATGACGAAGATGAGCGCGAGGGACGGCATCTTCCGCCTGCCCTTCAAATCCATGTAGACCGGCAGCGCGCGCTCGAGCGGCGTCCCGTAATAGCCGCCGAGACCGAAGCTGTCCGCGCCGCCCGCGGCGACGAGCCCGATGCCGAGATCGCCGACGGCGGAGGCGATCCGCTCCATCACCGCCGCGCTCATCCGCGTCGCCGGCACGTTGTTCAGCACGATCGCGTCGTAGCGGGCGTAATCGGCCCGTTCGACCGGAAGCTGTTCGGGCGCGATCAAATCGTACGGAATAAGCGACGCTTCCAGCGCCGACGCGATGTTGGCCGACGAGCCCGGCTCGCCCTCGACGACGAGCACGCGCGGCGGTCCTTCGACCCGGCTGAACGCGTACGCCGCGTCGTTCTGCGTCCGCTCGTCACCCGGCAGGTACACCTCCGCGCGATAGCGGTTCATCCCGGCGGTGCCGGCCGCATGCTGCAACAGGAAACGGTTTGTACCCCGCGACAGCCGGACCGTCTCGCGGGCGATTTCGCGCTCGTTCTCGTACAGCCGGATCTCGGCTTCGCGCTCGACGGTGCTGACCGCTTCCAGTTCGATCGTGAACTTCTCACCGAGCTTCACCGAAGCCGGGACGTCGAGCGATTCGATCGCCGCGTCTTGCGGAATGTGCGCGGGAAGCGGGACCACGTCGACGGCGATCCCCTGCGAAGCCAGCAACCGGGCCTGGCGGATCGCGTCGCCGACGTTGTTCCGCCCGTCGGAGAGCAGCACGATCCTGCCTCCCTTCGGCAGCATGCCGGCCGCAAGCCGCAGGGCGTCGGTCACATTCGAATACGAAGGATCGATCCCGGCGCGCAGCGCAGGCGGCCCCCCGTCCGCCGACAGCGGGCGTTCCACCGCGGCCTTCCGGCCGAACGAGACGATGCCGGCCCGGTCATCTTCGTCCTTGCCGCCGATCGCCTCGCCCATCCAGCGGGTGATCCGCGCATCGTCCGCGACGCTCTCCGAACGGTCGGCGACGAAGACGACCGCCCGGTACTCGTGGCGAAGCGACGCTGCCGTTCCCGCCGCGACCGCAACGAGCAGCAGCATGACGGCGGCGCGCAGCGCGAACGCGGCGATCCTGCGCGGACCCGTCAGCCGGAGCGTTCGTCTCCACGCCCACATCCACCACAGGGCGGCCGGAAGGAGGAGCAAGAGCAGCCACGGCCGGTCAAAATGCAGCCCCACGGCGGTACACCTCCCATTCCGCCGCCAGGAGCAGCAGGATCAGCACGGCCACGTAGGGAGCCAGCCCGATCCGGTCCGTGTTCCCCGTCCCGTCCGTTGCCCCGGAAGATGCGTCCGTCCGGGCTTGCGCGGAATCGGGCGACCCGCCCGGCGATCCGCCCGCCTGTCCGGCCTCCGCCGCAGGATCGATGTCCGCAAACGGCTTCTCCGTCCAGATGCCTTCCGCCGGCGCGGCCTGCACGGCGAGCAGGCGTTCCGCCAGCGGCCGGCCGTCGGCACCGTATTCAACGAAACGGTACAGTCCGGGAACGCCGGGCGCCGTCTGGACGGACGACACCGCTCCGTCCGCCGTCCGTTCCGCTTCGATCGCGGCATCCGCGCTCGGGTGCGCGTCCGCCGCCGTCTCGACCACCTGCCATTCGGCCCGCGCCGTTCCGCTCTTCAGGCCGATCTCGATCCGGTCGTCCGCCACGGCCCGGCCGAGGGGACCGCCGGCCGCGCCGCCGAGCCATTCGGCCGCCTGCGCGGCCAGAATCGGAAAATCGGCCCTGAGCGGCAGATCCGAATCGGCGGGATCGAAGGCCAGGATGAGCCGCGGCAGGCCGTCCGCCGATCCGGCGTAGAGCACCGGGACGCCGCCGTACCGCGCGATCGCCTCCATGCCGGGCCCGGGATCGGCCCGCACGATCCGGGCGATGTGCGTGTCGGCCAGCGAAAGGTGCTCCGTGACGGGATGCGGCCGGATGTCGGCGCGGCTGTCCGCCGGTTCGACCACCTCGCCGCCCGCCGGCGGCGAGGACGCGGACCAGATGCGCCACACCGGCCGGGATGCGAGCAGAATGCGCCACGCGTCGCTTTCGATCGCCCGTTCATCCGCCCCGTAGACGACGATCCAGTCGACGGCGCCGGGCGCCTCGCCCCCGGGTTCGAAGGCGGCCGGATCGGCCCGCACGATGTCGACGCCCGCCAATTCCAGCGCCGCGGACAGAAACAGGCTGCCTTCGCCGACGATCAGCGCCCGGCTGCGCGCCGGCTTCGCGGGAAAGGCATACGCCGCGTTGTCCGCCGCGTAGTCGTCGGCCGTACGGATGTCGGCGCGGTAATAGTCCGCCTCCGGCAACCCGGAAAAGGTGAAGACGCGCTGCTCGCCGGGTTCCAGCCGGAACGGCCGCTCCTCCGCGGGTTCGGAGGCTCCGGCGGGAAAGACGGCCAGCGTGCCCTCCGCGGTCCGCGAGCCGTAATGGACGAGCGTCGCCGATGCTTCGATCGCGTCCCCTGCAGCCCGCAGGCCGAACGCGACGACGGCGGTGTTCGCGCCGTCCCGGCCCGCGCCGAACACGCGGATGCCCGCAGCGCCGGGACCGGGGATCTTCGCGCGGAACCGGCCGTCCGTCGCGAGCCACAGCTCGCCCCCTTCCCGGTCCCGGACCAGCGCGGCGGCCAGCGTCAGCGCCGCCTCTTCATCCGTCCGGCCGTAGCGCGGTTCGATGTTCCCGAGCGCGCGCCGGATCTCCCGCCGGTCGGTTGCATCCCGGAGGAGCAGCTCCGGCTCGGCGCCCGCCGCGATCAGCGTCACCGGTCGGGAAGCCGGGAGCTCGTCCAGCGCCGCCGTTACGGACCGTATCGCTTCCTCGAGCGCGCCGGCTGCGCCGCTGCCGCGCGAAGCGGCCGCCGTCATGCTGGCCGAGCGGTCGACGACGATGACGACCGGGGCGGCGGACGGGGCCCCGCCCGGAATGGACGGTTCCATCAACGCGAAGACAAGGCAGGCCGCGGCAAGAAGCTGCAGCAGCAACAGGAGGCTGCGGCGCAGCCGCTGCCACGGCCGGTTCGCTTCCTGCTCGCGCAGCGCCCGCCGCCAGAGCAGGTGGCTGGCGATCTCGGTTTCCGGATACCGGCGCTTCAGCAGGTACATCAGCAGAATCGCCGGCAGCGCCAGCGCGAACACGGCCGAAGCGGCGGACCCGAGCAGCATGCTATCCCTCCTTCGCGTGCGGATTCATGCAGGATGCGGCATGCGGTTTCGCGCAGAACGCAGCGTGCGGACGCATTCGGGACGCGGTCAGCGCTGCCGCTGCAGCAGGCCGTGCCGCGCCATGCGGACGAGCACCGTCTCCTCCAGCGGAACGGCGGTGTCGACGGCGAAATAGACGAAGCCGAGCTCCGCGCACCGCCGGCGGATGGCGCCGGCGTGCTCCCGGAGCGCCTCGTCGTAGGCGCGCAGCGCGTTCGCGTGGATCGCGACGTCCTTCGCCCCGGCACTTTCCGCGTCGACGAGCCGGAGCTCTCCGCGCAGCGACGGGCGCCATTCCTCCGGCCCGAGCACGTGCACGAACACGAGATGCTGGCGCGCGGCGGCGAAGGCCGTCAGCGTCTCCTCGATGCCCGCGGCGTACAGGCCGTCCGTCAGCAGCCAACAGACGCCTGGCCGCGCCGGAAGCGCGCCGGGCGCAAGGAGCGGCGTCCGGAGATCCTCGGAGCCGGGATCGGCGGACGGCCGAAGCGAACGTTCGAGAAAAGCGAACAGCCGCTCCGCCGCGCCCCGCCCCCTGACCGGATGGAGCCGATCCCCGACGCTTCCCGCGAACCGGACGACGGCGGCCCGGTCGTCACCGCACAGGGCGGCATAGCCGGCACACGCCGCGATCCGGGCCGCGTACAGCAGCTTGTTCGTTCCGCTCCAAGTCCCGGGACGGTCCTCCGCCGCGCCCGGCTCGAACCGCATCGACCGGGAGACGTCGAGATAGAAGGTGACGCACGTCTCCTGTTCGTCCCAGTATTGGCGGACATAGGCGCGGCCGGTGCGCGCCCAGACGTTCCAGTCGAGCCGGCGGATGTCGTCGCCCGGCGCGTACGCGCGGTAGTCCGCGAATTCCTGCGAGCTGCCGAGCGCGCCGGACCGCCGCTTCCCCTGCTGCGTGCCGCGCGTGCGACCGGCGGA
>NZ_LZRU01000007.1 GCF_002159085.1 Thermobacillus sp. ZCTH02-B1 | reverse complement strand
CTCTTACTTTACTATATACCGATTGTTGAAAAAACACAACCTTGTCGGGAAAGAAATCTTGCCCATGCCGGAGCGAAAGCGCTTTGCGTATGACCAGATCAATGAGCTTTGGCAAGGGGACTTATCCCATGGACCAACGATTCGAGTCAATGGGAAAGCCCAGAAAACGTTTTTGATCGCCTATATCGATGACTGCTCGCGGTTTGTGCCGTACGCGCAGTTTTTCCCTTCGGAGAAGTTTGACGGGCTGCGGATCGTCACGAAGGAAGCGGTGCTTCGTTGCGGGAAGCCGAAGCGCATTTACTCGGACAACGGGAAAATTTATCGATCCGAGGTGCTGCAGTATGCGTGCGCCGAGATGGGAATTACGCTCATCCACACCCAGCCGTATGACCCGCAAAGCAAAGGGAAAATCGAACGGTTCTTCCGCACCGTACAGACGCGGTTTTATCCGCTGCTGGAGTTGGATCCCCCGAAGTCGCTCGAAGAGCTGAACGAGCGTTTTTGGAGGTGGCTTGAAGAGGAGTATCATCGAAAACCGCACGCCTCGCTGGACGGAAAAACGCCGCATGAGGTGTTTCAATCGCAAGTGCATCTCGTGTCGTTCATCGAAGATGGCGATTGGCTGGATGCGATTTTTCTGAAGCGGGAGCACCGCAAGGTCAAAGCCGATGGAACGATCACCTTGAACAAGCAGCTGTATGAAGTGCCGCCCCGGTTCATTGGGCAATCGATTGAACTCCGCTATGACGAACGGGGCGTCTATGTGTACGAAGATGGAAGGAAGGTGGCGGAGGCCGTTCGGGTTCGTTTGGAGGACAACGCCTATGTAAAACGCCATCGGTCCCCGTTTGCGGCGATTCCGGCGAAGGAGGGAGAACACGGTGTATAAATCGTTTTACTCCCTTTCGCGGGAGCCGTTTGCGAAAGAAACAGACCCGTCCGAGGCGTATCAAGGGGCGCCGTTTCAGGAAGCGTTGCGGGCGCTGGAGTACGTGAAACGAACCCGGGGGATCGGGCTGTTAATCGGAGAGCCAGGGGCGGGCAAGACGTTCGCCCTTCGGGCGCTGAAAGAGTCATTGAATCCATCATTGTATCATGTCGTCTACTTTCCGTTATCCACCGGAGGCGTGATGGATTTTTACCGTGGTTTGGCCTTGGGATTAGGAGAGGAACCGAAGTACCGCAAGGTAGACCTCTTCCGCCAAATCCAGCAGGCGATCGAGCGATTGTATCATGAACGGCGGATCACGCCGGTGTTCATTTTGGACGAGATGCATTTAGCGAAGGATGCATTTTTACAGGACATCGCGATCTTGTTCAACTTTGAGATGGATTCGACCAACCCATTTGTCTTGATTTTGGCCGGGCTGCCCCATTTACAGGGGAAGCTGCGGCTCAATCAGCACCGCCCTCTCGACCAGCGGATCATCATGCGATACCGGATGGGGCCGCTGGAGAAGGAAGAGGTGGCGGGCTACATCGAACATCGGATGAAACAGGCCGGGGCGAAGCATCCGATCTTCACCCCATCGGCGTTAGAGGCGATTGCCCTGCAGTCGCGGGGATGGCCTCGGGTGATCAACACGTTGGCCACGACGTGCCTGTTATACGGGTATCAGCTGAAAAAGGACGCCATTGACGAAGAA
>NZ_LZRU01000006.1 GCF_002159085.1 Thermobacillus sp. ZCTH02-B1 | reverse complement strand
CTCCTCGGGGACTGGAGGCCACCTTCAAAATTTCCAGCTTGCTCTTTGAAAATTTCACATCAGGGACTGGACTTTCCGGCATGCCTCCGGACAATGGTACTCAGGGGCCATTCGGGGAAATTCGACTCCCTCCTGTAGCTTCGACTACATGCGAAAGTCTGTTTCTCCGGCACTCGTTTGAACTTCTTACCCGCTGGCTGTCCCCTTCGGCAACCCATGCCCGGCGGAGCAGCGCCGGGAGCAGCTCATGGCCCGAAGCGAGTTCTCATACGCGAGGGTGAGCGATCGGCGAGCGCGCCGGAGGCATCCCGGAGAGTCCGTTCCCTGAATTCCCCTCACGGAAAGGAGGTCGTTCGCTTTTGAAACTGTTTGTCGGAATCGACGTCAGTTCGCAAGAACTGCAGGCGTGTTTGATGAACCCGGACGGTGAGAAGCTGGATGCGCTCAAGGTGAAGAACGATTTGCAAGGCGCTTCCCACCTGCGGGACCGGATCGTCGCCACGGCGGACAAGCTCTCCGCCTCCGAGATTCACATCGGGCTGGAGTCCACTTCGGTCTACAGCTGGCATCCCGCGATGTACCTGCACCAGGATCCAGCGCTCAAGGCACTGGGCGCCAAGGTCTTCACCATCAATCCCAAACTCATCAGCAAGTTCAAAGAAGCCTATCCCGACCTGGACAAGACCGACCGCCTCGACGCCTGGATCATCGCGGACCGTCTGCGCTTCGGCAGGCTGACGACCACCATCGTCATGCAGGAACAGTACATCGCGCTGCAGAGGCTGACCCGGATGCGGTACCACCTGATCCACAGCCTCACGCGCGAAAAGCAGTATTTCCTGCAGAACCTGTTCTACAAGTGCAACGCCTTTACGTCCGAAGTCGAAAGCTCGGTGTTCGGGCACGCCATCCTGGAGATGCTCTCGGAAAAGTACAGCCTCGATGACATCGCCACGATGGACGTGGCGGATCTGGCCGACTATCTCAAGGAGAAAGGGAAGAACCGCTTCCCCGACCCGGAGCGTGTCGCCCGCTGCATCCAGAAGGCCGCCAGAGACTCTTACCGGCTGTCCAAGGTCGTGGAAGACTCCATCGATCTTGTGCTGGGCGTCTCCATCCAGACGATCCGTAGCATCCAGGCTCAGCTCAAGGAGCTGGACAAAGCCATCGAGCGGATCCTGGACGGCATGAACGGCGCCAGGTGCCTTCGCTCCATCCCCGGCATCGACAAGGTTTACGCGGCCGGCATTCTCGCTGAGATTGGCGACATCGAACGTTTTAACGACCAAGCCGCCCTGGCCAAGTATGCCGGTCTGACATGGCGCAGGCACCAGTCCGGTTCGTTTGAGGCCGAAGACACCAAACGCATTCGTTCCGGCAACCGATTCCTTCGCTACTACCTGGTTGAAGCTGCCAACTCGGTGAAAAACCGCGAACCGGAATTCGGCGAGTATTACCGGAAGAAGTATCAGGAAGTGCCCAGGCACCAACACAAACGCGCCCTCGTCTTAACGGCAAGAAAACTTGTGCGTCTGGTCGATGCGCTGCTACGCAACGACCAACTCTACACGCCTCGAAGGAAGGTGAATCACGCGAAGGGGTAACGCCTCCTTTGCCAAATCCTTCAACAAATTCCCAGTTAAAATCTGGAA
>NZ_LZRU01000005.1 GCF_002159085.1 Thermobacillus sp. ZCTH02-B1 | reverse complement strand
GCGCGAAAACGCTGGCGATCCCTTTGCTCAAGGATGATCTGATCAAACATCTCCAGCGCTGTCTTCATCGCGCTGGCGAACGCTTCCTGCATCTCCCGCAACATCCACTGCTCAAGCTCTTTCATTGTGGGAATGATTGTGGTAAAGTGCTGCACAGGAGCTTCCTCCTCTTGGTGCGTGTTTCAGCAAATTCACATTACCAAGGGAGAAGCTCTTTTTCTATGTTCGCTTTTTCCAGACTTTACCCCCACGCAAATTTTACTCTAACGCGATGCGAATGGCTGCCGTTTCGTCCCCGGAGTCTGCCTGGGCGGAAGTGACGGCGTTGTACGGGGGAGATCTCCAGAGGAACCTCCCTTTTTTTGTTTGCGTCCGGTGGTCCTGCCAAAATGAAGGGAGCCCGGCACAAAAAATCCATTGAATATGTCAGTGACATGACTTATGGTTTAGATCAAGCTTAAGCCGGTGGTTTATGTCACGCTTAAGCTTATGGTATACCATCAACCGGGATTGGCCAGCCCCGAAATCCGTCAGAGGAATGTCCGGACATGACATCCGAGAACAAATCCAGGAAGCAGCTGTACCTTCAAATCGCCGACAAGGTGATGGAGATCATCGAGAGCCGGGAACTCAAACCCCACGACCCGGTTCCGTCCGAAGCCGAATTGGCGAAGTTGTTCGGCGTCAGCCGCATGACGACGAAGTTGGCTTTGGAGCAACTGGTCGAACGCGGCGTGGTTTACCGCCTGCCCAGGAGAGGAACCTTTCTGGCCGGAAACGGGCAGGAAGGCGGCGCGCGCATGGAGGCGAAGCCGCCGCAGCAGCCCGGCGAGAAAAAAGAAAGCAGGCTGATCGCGCTCGTCGTTCCCCACATGACCGACTACACGTCGCGGATCATTGCGTCGGTGGAACACGAAGTGCGCAAGCACGGGTTCGACCTCGTTCTCCGGATCAGCAAGGACGAGGAGGACCAGGGCCGGTGCCTGCAGGCGCTTGTCGACATGGGGATCGACGGCATCATCCTGTTCCCCCAGGGAAGCAAATCCTGCAGCAGCCAGGTGTTCAAGCTGAAGATGGACAAAATTCCGAGCGTGATCATCGACCGGGTATTCTATGAAATTCCGATCGATTGCGTCTATCACGACCATTTTCAGGGTTCCTACGAGATGGCGAAGTATCTGATCGCCAAGGGACACCGGGAGATCGGATTTTCGTCCAATGTCATCGAGAACATCACGGCACGCGGGGAACGCTACCGGGGGTATATCCAGGCGCTGCTGGACCACGGCATACCGGTGAAAAGCGAGTACATCCATTTCCGGACGACGAGCTGCCGGCCGGACCACATCCACGAGTACGATGCCGAGCAGGGCGAGTTCATCCGGAACAATCCCGGCATGACGGCGGTCATGTGCGCGGACGACCAGGTCGCCATCGCGACGCTGTTCTCGGCGCTGCACATGAACATCGCGGTACCGGAGAAACTTTCGATTGTCGGATTCTCGGATACGCATCTGTCGGCGCTCACGCCCGTGCCGCTGACCACCGTGCGCCAGGACACGGAGAAGCTGGCGGCGGCGGCCGTCGAGCTGCTGATGAAGCGTGTCCGCCATTCGCGGGAACAGCATATCACGGTCAAGATTCAGACGCGGATCATTGAAAGAAAATCGGTGCTGGATCGAAGCGGTCTTGTCACAACTACGTGAAGCGGAGATGATCCACATGTCCGGTAAGATGAAAGCGTTGGCAATTCTGATGCTTGTCTGTCTCGTCCTTACAGCCTGCGGAGGCGGCAACGGCGGCAACGGAGGCAATGCCGGAAACGGCGGATCCGTCAGCGGCGAAAACGGCGGCAACGGCGGGAACGCCGGTGACGCGGGCGACGGCGGCGAGGTGAAAAACGAAAAGCTGATCGTCTACACGAACTCCAACTCCGACGGCCGCGGCGAATGGTGGATCGAGCAGGCCCGGCAGGCCGGATTCGATATCGAGATCGTCGGAGCGGGCGGCGCCGATCTGACGAACCGCCTGATTGCGGAGAAGAACAATCCGATCGCCGACGTCGTGTTCGGTCTGAACCATATGTTCTTCGAGAATCTGAAGAAAGAGGGCGTCATCACGCCGTACGTGCCTTCGTGGGCTTCGCAGGTCGGCGAGAACCTGAACGATCCGGAAGGCTACTATCACGGACTGGTCAAGCAGGCGATCATGATCGGCTACAACGCCGACGTGTACACGCCGGAGACGGCGCCGAAGTCCTGGCAGGATCTGTACACCAACGAAGCCTTCAAGGGCAAATATGAAGCGCCGACCATGCTCGGCCGGGCGACGATGCAGATGGTTGTGGCGGGCATCCTGATGCCGTACATGGATGAAAACGGCGAGCTCGGCATTGCCGAAGAGGGATGGAACGAGCTGAAGAAGCTGTATGACAACGGGCTGCCGATGGTGGAAGGCGAAGACCTGTACGCCAACATGGCCGCCGGCAAAGTTCACATCGGCACCGTCGTGTCCGGCGAGAAGTTCAAGCGCGAGCAGGAGTACGGCGTGAACGTCGGAGTCGTCGCGCCGGAGCAGGGCGTGCCGATGGTCGTCGAGCATATCGCCATCGTGAACGGCACGAAGAAGATGGATACGGCGAAGCGGTTCATCGACTGGTTCGGTTCCGCCGAGATGCAGGGCAAGTTCGCAGCGGAATTCAGCGCCATGCCGGTCATTCCGGAAGCGGCCCAGCAGGCTCCGGACCACATCAAGGAACTGTTCGCCAAGTTGAAAGCGCAGCCGCTCGACTGGTCGTTCATCGCGGAACATATCGACGAGTGGGCGGAGAAGATCGAACTGCAAATCATCAACTAAAAACGATCCAACATTGTCGTTCGGGAACTGCATGGCTCACGCAAAGGCTATGCAGTTCTCTCTTCCATCACAACCAAAGACTGGTGAGCGCGTTGATCACATTCAAGGATATCCAGGTACACTTCGGATCGTTCCATGCCGTCAAGAATCTCAATCTGGAGATCAGGGAAGGCGAGTTCTTCACGTTTCTGGGGCCGTCCGGCTGCGGCAAAACGACGATTCTCCGCGCGCTTGCGGGGTTCGTAACGCCTACGGGCGGGAGCATCCTCCTGAACGGCAGGGACATCACGAACGTGCCGATCGAGAAGCGCGGCATCGGCATGGTGTTCCAGAACTACGCGCTGTTCCCGACCATGACCGTATACGAGAACATCGCCTTCGGCATGAAGGTCAAGAAGGCGAAGAAATCGGAGATCGACGCGGCGGTGCGCGACATTGCGCGCAAGGTCGACCTGAAGGAAGAACATTTGACCAAGAAGGTGTCCGAGCTGTCGGGCGGCCAGCAGCAGCGCGTGGCCATCGCCCGGGCGCTCGTCCTGAAGCCGGCCATTCTGGCACTGGACGAGCCCCTGTCCAACCTCGACGCGAAACTGCGCATCCAGCTGCGGAACGAACTGAAGGCACTGCAGAAAAAGTTCGGCATCACCACCATCTATGTCACGCACGACCAGGAGGAAGCGCTGACGCTGTCCGACCGGATCGCGGTGTTCAACAACGGCGTTCTCGAGCAGGTCGGCACTCCTTACGAAATCTACAATCATTCCGGCACGGAATTTGTGTGCAATTTCATCGGCGACATCAACCGGCTTGACCCGGCCCTGATCGAGAGCAGCCCGCTCCGGGCGTTCATCAGGCCCGGCAAAGTCGCGTACATCCGCAACGAGAAGGTGAATCTGGCGCCGATCGAAGGCGAGGATGTCGTGCGCCTGAGAGCCAGGATCGTCGACCGGGAGTATTACGGACTGTACAGCAAGTACGTGCTGGAGCTGGAGGGCGGCAGCCGGCTGAAGACGATCGAGAAGGAGAACGGGCGGGTCGCCCTCGAGGTCGGCGCGGAAACCGACGTGTATATCCGGCCCGCCGACATCATGCAATTTGACCGGACGGAGCGAGGACATTGAACGCGCAGACATGGAAAGACAGGCTTGGGTCGCTGCACTACGGACAGATGCTGCTCTATGCGATCATCGCCTGGTTCGTCATCACGTTTCTCATCCTTCCGAACCTGAACGTGTACTATGAAATTTTCTTCAGGGACGGCAGTTTTTCGCTGGAACCGGTGGAGAAGCTGATCTCCTCCAAGCGCGCCATGAACAGCCTGAAGAACAGCTTCATCCTCGCCGTGTCCCTGATGATCACGGTCAACGTGGTCGGCATCATGCTGGTGCTGCTCACCGAATATTTCGACATCAAGGGCGCCAGGGTGCTGAAACTCGGCTACTTCACGACGCTGCTCTATCACGGCGTCGTCGTGTCGGCGAGCTACAAGTTCGCCTACGGCGAGAACGGTATCGTCACCAAGCTGCTGGCCGGCCTGTTCCCGGACATGAACCGGGAATGGTTCCACGGCTACTGGGCCGTGCTGTTCGTGATGACGTTCGCCTGCACGTCGAACCATCTTCTGTTCCTGGGCAACGCGATCCGCAAAATCGACTACCAGACCGTCGAAGCCGCCCGGGGGATGGGGGCGGGGCCCTTCACCATTTTGTGGCGCGTGGTGCTGCCCGTGCTGAAGCCGACGATCTTTGCGCTCACCATCCTGACGTTCCTGACGGGTCTCGGCGCCATGTCGGCCCCGCTCATCCTCGGCGGCACGGAATTCCAGACGATCGCGCCCATGATCCTGACGTTCTCCAAGAGCTCGACGTCGAAGGATCTGGCGGCGCTCCTGGCGCTCGTGCTCGGACTTGCCACGATCATCCTGCTTACGATCATGATCCGCATCGAGAAGCGCGGCAACTACATGTCCGTGTCAAAGGTGAAATCGACGCTGGTCAAACAGAAGATCCACAACAGGTTCGCCAATGCCGCGGTCCACTTCATCGGCTATGCGTTGTTTCTGATCTACGTCACGCCGGTCGCGCTGATCGTGCTGTTCTCGTTCACCGACGCCCGGAGCATTTCGACGTCGACGATCACCTGGAACAGTTTCACGCTCGAGAACTATGCCCGGCTGTTCACTTCGATGAGCGCGCTCAGGCCGTATCTCGTGAGCGTGATATATGCCGCGGCGGCGTCGCTGCTCGTCGTGGCGCTGGCCCTGTTCGCCTCGCGCATCATCCACAAGTACAAGAACAGCAGGCTGGCCATGGCGCTGGAATACGCGTTGATGATTCCCTGGATGCTGCCGAGCACGCTGATCGCGATCGGCCTCGTGCTCACGTTCAACGTGCCCCGGCTCATCGTCGGCAACACGGTGCTGACCGGGACGCACTGGATCGTCATACTCGGATATATCATCATTCACATTCCGTTCACGATGCGCATGGTGAAGGCGTCCTTCTTCAGTCTGGACCACAACCTGGAGGATGCCGCGCGGAACATGGGAGCCAGGCCGTTCTATACGTTTCGGAAGGTGCTCCTGCCCATCGTCCTGCCGTCCACGCTGGCGGTTCTGGCGCTGAATTTCATCAAGATACTCGACGATTACGACCTGACGGTGTTCTTGTATCACCCCGTGTATCAGACGCTGGGGGTGGTCATCAAGAACAGCACGGACGTGGAAGCGGGCATCATCGCGCGCGCCATGACGCTGGTCTATACGGTGGTGCTGATGATCATGTCCGGCATTACGATGTACCTGGTCTACGGCAGGGGCGCGAAAGACAGATAGACAGCCCGAAACCGCGAAAACAGACACATCCGGAGTGGAGGCAGCGCATGAAGCTGAAAATCATGACGTTCAATCTGAGGATCCATGTGGAGTCCGACGGCGACAACGCATGGCCGAACCGTACGGAGGCGGTCGCGAAGACGATCCGAAAACATGATCCCGGGATCATCGGCATTCAGGAAGGGCTGCACGGCATGCTGACCGATCTGGAGCCGCTTCTGCCTGAATACGCCTGGGTCGGCGAAGGACGGGAAGGCGGCACCGATGGCGAACATGTCGCGATCTTCTACAAGAAGGGCGAATGGGAAGTCGTCGAAACCGGTAACTTCAGTCTGTCCGAGAAGCCGGAGCAGCTGGGGGTGAAAAGCTGGAACACCTCCCATGCCCGCATGTGCACCTGGGCGGTGCTCCGGTCGGCGGCGGGGAACCGGATTGCGATGTTCAACACGCATCTGGATCATGAGAGCGAGGAAGCCAAGCTCAAGGGCATGGCGCTCATTCGCGAGCGGATGCGGGATCTTCGCACCCGGACCGGTCTTCCGGTCATCCTGACGGGCGATTTCAATGCCGTCCCGGAACATGACGTCGTGACCGGACTGGAGCGGGAAGGCTATCTGAACGCCTATTCCGTTTTCCGGGAAACGGACCGGGAAGTCGGCGGGACGGTCCATCATTTCCGGGGCGGCGAATCCGGCGAAACAATCGATTATATTTTCCTTACCCCCGAATGGCGGCTGCACACCGTCGTGATCGATCGGGAACGGTATGAGGGCCGTTACCCGTCCGACCACTATCCGGTGGTCGCCGAGGTGACGCTGCGCGAGGAGCGTGGGGGGTGAAAGGTTGAAGGCGGGGTGACGGCGCTGTCATGAAGGTCATGGACACCGGTTTGTGGGAAATCTCCTGGCTGGACTCGTCGCTGAGGATTCTGGTTTCGATCCTGCTCGGCGGCCTGATCGGGCTGGAGCGCGAGTGGCACAACCATGCGGCGGGACTCCGGACGCATATCCTCGTCTGCGTCGGCTCCGCGGTCATCATGCTGCTGTCCATCTACGGATTCGGCGAATTCGCGAATGAATTCAACGTCCGGATGGACCCGGCACGCCTCGCGGCGCAGGTCGTTTCCGGCATCGGATTCCTGGGAGCGGGCGCCATCATCCGCAACGGGCTCAGCATCTCGGGGCTCACGACGGCCGCCTCCATCTGGGTGGTGGCGGCGATCGGCCTGTGCGTGGGCGCGGGGTTTTTCTACGAAGCGGCGCTGGTGACGGTGCTTGTCATCCTCATTTTGCTCGTGCTGAACCGGTTCGAAAGGAGCTTTCACAACAGGCGCAGCCGGAACGAGATCATTCTGCATATCGCGCGCGCGGAGGGAGGCGTCGCGCAAATCACGGATCTGATCGAGCAGGAAGGGCTCGTGATCGTGAGCGTGTCGCTGGAACCGCCGGGCGACGACGAGGAGCGGGCGGAAATCCGGAAGCTCCGGATCCGGCTGCACAAGCCGCGCACCCAAAGCCTGCTCCAGGTATGCGACAGGCTGCTGACGCTCGAATTTGTCCGGTCCGTCGAAGCGGCGGGAATACCGGGGTCACAGCCGGCGCGTTTCGAAATGTGAGGGACGGTGCCCGGCGGGGCGGCGCCTTTTCAGGATCGGCAATAAACGCGGAAATGGCGACAATATAACAGCATTATCATTTATGGTATGTCTACAACCCGGTTCTCGGCAGAATCCGGGTTTTTTATATCGAGTATTTTCAAATCCGGCGGTCGGCAGATCCGTTGGAAAGCAGGTCGCGGGAACTGCGGGACGACAGGGACGCTGCGTGCTTCGCGAGCCGGCGTAAAACGCGACATCGGCGGATTTCGGAGACGGCCAGACGCACAACGCTTCATTCCTGCAGCTGCCTGTTCCGGTTTTCATCCGGCCGTTCCCGGAGGCGCAGGTTCCGATACGCCCGCGGGGACATTCCGGTCAGGCGGCGGAAGGCGGTGCAGAACGGCGTAAGCCCGGTGAAGCCGACGTCGTAGCAGATCGCGGTGATCTTCTTGTCGCTGTCCGCCAGCAGGCGCTTCGCTTCTTCGACGCGGACCCGGTTCAGGAACTGTTTCGGACTTGCGCCCGTGTATTTCTTGAACATGCGCTGCAGGTGGAAGGCGCTCACGCCCACCCGTCTCGCCAGCCGGTCGAGCGTCCACGGGTCGCGGTATTCCCGTTCCAACAGCTCTTGCACTTCGCGAATCCACTTGCCGTTGGGGTCGTACACGGCCTCCAGCAGATCCGGCCGGCACCGTTTGCAAGGGCGGTAGCCCCGCTCCATCGCTTCCCGGGCGCTGGCGAAGAAATCGACGTTTTCCCGCTTCGGCGTCTTCGACCGGCAGGACGGACGGCAGAAAATGCACGTCGTCCTCACGCCATAGTAGAAGACGCCGTCGTATTCCGCTCGGCACGCGACGACCGCGTTCCACATGATGTCAGCCCGCATCCGCATGCAAGTCACCGTTCCCTGCCTCGTTCCGCCGGATCGAATGCCGCCCCGTCCTGCGTTTTTTCATATAAAAAGTATACAGAATCGCAACCAAAATCGGCATCATGGAACGGAATCCCAGAAACGGGAGAAAGGCGCACATCATGACGAGGGAGATCAGGCCGCTCAGCCAGGGTGCGGAATATCGCCTGAACAATTTGACGGCCGCGGCCATCGACAAGACGTAGACCATCATCCCCAATGCGTTCGGAATAAACAGCAGCCTTGTGAAATGAAGGCCGAGACAGCAGGTGAGCGCGACGCCGGCGCACGCGAAGCAAACGACCAGCCAGACCACCCGGGCCGGCGTTCCGTTGCGCGGATGCCGATGGTGAAGCCAGGCCGGAAACGCCCGGTCCCGGCTCAAGGCGTAACCGAGCTGCGCGAGGCTGGCGATGTACGCGTTCACGGTGCCCGTGCAGATGATGAGCGCCAGAAGCGCCGTCGCGTATTGCGCGGTCAAGCCGAGGGAGCGGCCCAGCATGATGCCGAGCGGAGCGGAATCGGCTTCCGGGGTGCCGTATGTGCCGGTGCCGACGGTGACGAAGCCCAGGGCCAGAAAGACTGTGCCCGTGATCGCCGCGCTGATCATGGCGCTTCGGACCAAATCCCGGTCCGGACACCGGAACCGGTCCGCCAGATTGCAGATTGCTTCCCAGCCGAAGAACGACCAGAAGATGAGCATGATCGCTTCGCCGACCGAATGCCCCCCTTCAGCGAAAAACGGGACGAATCGTTCCGGACGGACATGGGGGATCGACGCCGCGACGGCCATGAGCAGCAGCCCCAGCAGCAGCGAACTGAACAGCAGCGATACCCCGCCGCTGACGCGGAGGCCGAAATGGTTGGAGAGTCCGCCGGCCAGCAGGATCAGGCAGGCAAGCAGCGGGACGGTTCCGGCCGGCAGCCCGAAAGCGGAGGCCGCATAGTGGGCGCCGGTGAGTGCCACAATCATCTGTCCGACGGAGGCGGTCAGAAAATAATACCACCCGACAAGATTGCCCGGATGTTCGCCGAAGGCCATGCGGACAAAGGTGGCCGCTCCGCCGGCATCGGGATGGAGCCGGGACAGCGAGGCGAAGGTGTACGCGAGCGGAAAACTGAACAGGATCATGACGCTCCAGGAGAGAAGCGAGGCGGGACCGGCGATGGCCGCCGCTCCGGATGAGACGAACAGGATGCCCGAGCCCAGAATGGCCGCGATGTACAGCGCGACCGCCTGCGGCAGCGCGATCATCTTCATGTCGGATGGCCTCCTTCCAGCCGCAACGGATGAATGGACGCGCGTCTGACTCAACCATAACGGCCGGAGGATGAAAAAACATCGCGATTTCTTGCGTTTCAATTTGGATTCAACCCGGTCCGGACGCTTACCGTCCACATCCTTGAACCTCGTACGGGGGACGGGAGACAACGGCGGTTGAAGCCGGAGCGGCGCCACGGCACCTTCGTCCGTCAGACGGGTGTGTTTGTTGTTTGCCGTCAAGACGGCGCCGGTACGGAGCGAAGCCCATCCCGCCGGCAATGGTTCCCTTGACGATGGTTGATATTGACATTTATATTATTGACAAAAACAACTATTGGTCGATCGCCGGGAGGGAACGTCATGCCGGTTGCCGATTCAGAGGAACGGATCGCCGCCGTGCGGCGCTTTCATCGCTTTTTCACAAGGCGTCTCGGCGCGCTGGGGGAAGGGCTGCTGCATCCCCCCTACTCGCTGACGGAATCCCGGATCATCTGTGAAATCGCAATCCGGGACACCGTCATTGCCGCCGACCTGGCGAAGGATTTGGGGCTTGATCGCGGATACCTCAGCCGCATGCTGGTCCGCCTCGAGCAGGACGGCCTGATCCGGAAAGTCCCGTCCCCGTCGGACGGGCGGCGGCGCCTGCTGCGCCTGACTCCGGAAGGGGAGAGGGTGTACGCGCGGCTGGAACATCTCGCCAAGGAAGAAATCGCGGAGCTGCTGGGCAGCCTCTCCGGCCGGGACCAGCGCCGGCTCATTCAGGCCATGAGCACGATCGAACGGCTGCTGGGCGAAGGATGGAAAGATTCGGAGCCCTATGTGCTGCGCCAGCACGAGCCCGGCGACATGGGATGGGTGATCCACATGCACGGGCGCCTGTATGCGGAGGAATACGGCTGGGACGAGCGCTTCGAGGCGCTGGTGGCGCGGATTTGTTCCGATTTTCTGATGAATTACAATCCCGACCGGGAGCGCTGCTGGATCGCGGAGATGAACGGCGAGATCGTCGGCTCCGTGATGCTCGTGCAGGAGAGCGTGGAAGTCGCCAAGCTTCGCCTGCTGCTGGTCGACCCGAAGGCCCGCGGGTTGGGATTGGGCAAGCGTCTCGTCGACGAGTGCATCCGGTTCGCGAGGCGCAAGGGATACAGGAAAATGACGCTGTGGACCAACCACGTGCTGGTGGCGGCGAGGAATATCTACCGGAAGGCCGGATTTGTGCTTGTCAAGGAGGAGCCGCACCACGACTTCGGCCCCGAGCTGATCGGGGAGACGTGGGAACTGCAGCTGTGATCCGGGGCCGGGGCGAAGCGGCTGATGCGGACGGCGCCGCGGGGACAGGGAATCCCGGTCCGCGCGGCGAAGAATACAGGGCATGCCATTCCGACGAAACGGAGCCGATCATGAAGAGACTGACGATGCGTTCGACCGATGCGACGGACGTCAACATCGCGAAAATCGCGGCGCTGTTCCCCCACGTGATCACCGAAACCCGGGACGAGCGGGGCGAGGTGGTGCGGGCGGTCGATTTTGACCTGCTGAGGCAGGAGCTGTCCCGCGCGTTGGTGGAAGGGGAGCGGGAGCGGTATCAGCTGACCTGGCCGGGGAAGCGGGAGGCCGTCCTCGCCGCGAACGTGCCGACGAACAAGACGCTGCGTCCGGTCCGGGAGGAGAGCGCGGACTGGGACCGCACGCGGAATCTGTACATCGAGGGCGACAACCTGGAAGCGCTGAAGCTGCTGCAGGAGGCGTACCTCAACAAGGTCAAGTGCATCTACATCGACCCGCCGTACAACACGGGGCGGGATTCCATCTACCGGGACAATTTCCGGGCAACGGTCCGGGATTATCTCGCGGAGACCGGGCAGGTCGACGAGCTCGGCAACCGGCTCGTCCCGAACACGGAGGCGAATGGCCGGTTCCACAGCGACTGGCTCTCGATGATGTACGCCCGGCTCAAAGTGGCGCGGAATCTGCTCCGGGACGACGGCGTGATCTTCATCAGCATCGACGATCACGAAGCGGCCAATCTGCGCGTCATCTGCGACGAGATTTTCGGCCGGGACAACTTCGTCGCCACGATCATCTGGGAGAAGGTCTACAGCCCGCGCATGGACGTCATCGGCTTCTCCACCTCCCACGACTACGTCCTCTGCTATGTGAAGGGGGACCCCGCGGCGGTGAAGCGGGAGCCGTTCGAGCAGAACAAGCGGCAGTTCCATTTCGTCGACAAGGCGACCGGGCGGCGCTACCGGAGGCGCAGCATCCGGAAAGAAGGGAGCAACTCGCTCCGGTCGGACGCGCCGAACTCGTACTTCCCGCTGGAAGCGCCGGACGGCACGCTCGTCTATCCGATCAAGCCGGACGGCACCGAAGGCTGCTGGCGGTGGAGCCGGGAGACGTACGAGGAGAACCTGAAGCGCGGGCTGGTCGAGTGGGTGAAGACCGAGGCGGGCTGGCAGGTGTACGCGAAGCAGTTCCTCGACGAGGAGGCGACGAAGCCGCCGGAGACGATCTGGCGCCACCAGGAGGCGGGCCACACCCACGGCGCGGCGGAGGAACTGAAGAAGCTGCTGGGCGGGCGGTTCTTCGACAGCCCGAAGCCGAAGGAGCTGATCATGAAGATGCTGACGCTCGCGACGGATCGGGACGGAGCGCACATTGTGCTCGACTTCTTCTCCGGTTCCGCGACGACGGCCCATGCCGTGATGGAGCTCAACGCGAGGGACGGCGGCAACCGGCGGTTCATCCTCGTCCAGCTGCCCGAGCCGACGGACGAGCGGTCCGAGGCGCGCAGGGCGGGCTACCGCACGATCTGCGACATCGGCCGGGAGCGGATCCGACGCGCCGCGGAGAAGATCCGGCGGGAGACGGGCGCCGACATCGATTACGGTTTCCGGGTGTTCCGCGTCGACTCGTCGAACCTGAAGGACGTCTGGTACGCGCCGGACGAGCTTCGGCAAATGGATCTGTTCGATCTCGCTTCCAACATCAAGGAAGACCGCACCGGGGAAGACCTGCTGATCCAGGTCATGCTCGAGCTGGGGCTCGATCTGTCGCTCCCGATGGAGACGAGGCGGGTGGACGGCAGGACCGTCCATGTGGCCGGCGGAAATGAACTGGCCGCCTGCTTCGACGAGGATGCGCCGGAGGCCGTGATTCGGGAGATGGCCGCGCTGCGGCCGAGGTTCGCCGTCTTCCGCGACGCCGGATTCCGGGACGACGCCGCGCGCATCAACGCCGGCGAGTTGTTCAAGGCGCTCTCCCCCGGCACGGAGATTCGCGTGCTGTGAGGCGGCGAAGACGTCGCGCGAGGATAAAAAGGGGATGGAATCGGCCGCCATCCCCGAAGCCCAATCGATGGGAGTTTGGCGATGAAGCGGATGTGGCGATGCGCTTGCGGAAGGGTGGGTGCTGAAGCTTACCGCACGGCTTCGCCGACGGCGGCGAGCACTTTGCCGACGAAGGCCGGATTGCCCCAGAGGATGTAGCGGCCCTTCTTCTCCTTGTTGTCGAAGTAGTACTGGAACTTCGCCCTGCCCCGGGTCGGGTCGTCCTGGTTCATGTGCCGCATGATGACCTCGGAGATCCGGAGCGCTTCCTCGTTGCCGACGTAGCAGTCGAGGACCGTGCATACCTGGAGCTTCCCGTCCACTTCGCTGTCCTTGCCGTCGACGAACGCCTTGACGACGTCCATCGCTTCAGCCTTGTACGCTTCCAGCCGGCCTCCGATGAACACCTCCGCATCCTCCTTCCGGATTCGCCATTCGCCGCGAACGCAGTTCATGGGTGAGTGCCGCCGCGCGAAGGAGCCGTGAGCGGTGGCGAAACATCCGGTCGACGCCGGGCTGCTGAAGGAACCCGGGCCCCGCCGGCGGAGGGGCCTCTCCACGATTCTGTTCATTTGCCGCGGCGGATGCCGGAAGCGGGCCGTTCCCCGCGGGGAGCGGCCCGTTTTCATGACCTTGTGAAAAAACGTTAGCCCATGAAAAATGTTAATTCGCCTCGTCATGCGACCTGGTTTATTTTTATCATGAAAGGAGCAATCCCATTAAAGGTGCCATCCTGTTTTTAAGATGGAGAGCGCTTTCATGAGGATGAACTGGTTCTACCGCATGATCCTGTCCTACACGCCGATCTTCTTCGTGGCGATCTCCTCGATGATTTTTATTTTTTTCTGATTCTGAACAATGCCACCAGGGCGCAATACATCGAAACGAACAAAGCGATTCTGAAGCGCATGGTCTACAATTCCGACGCCAACCTCATGCTCATCGAACGCAACATTGCCGGCGAACTGTTGACGAACGGCGCCATCCAGGACCACTTTGCGGAGCGTCCGAAAAGCGCCCATGACCATTACAAGCTGCAAAAGGAACTCATCGAGCTGAAATCCCGGCTGCCGTATCTGAACACGATCTATCTTTACAACGAGGCGGAGCAAAACATCATTTCCGACCAGGGTTCCTATCATCTGGATGCGTTCGGCGACAAGGCGTTTCTCTTGTCCCATTATTCCCGGGAGATTCCCGAACGCTGGCACGCGCCCAGGGAATTCGCCTACGCCGATTCCGACCCCCGCAAGCCGAAGGTGATTTCCCTGGTGAAGCTGTACGAAGAGGGACACGAAATCAAGGGAGCCATGGTGGTCAATGTCTACCTCGACTCGTTCCTGGAATATCTGAACAGCTTCAGCAAGAACGGCGACTCGCCCGTGAGGCTGGAGGAAGAGAGCGAAGCTCCGGACAAGGCGAAAGCTTCGCCCGTCACGGTTCGCTCGGATTACACGGGATGGACGTACCGGTACGAAGGGGTGTACGTCAACCGGTTTGAGGCGCTGTCCCTTCTGTCCAGCGCATGGATGATCATCCTGATCGTCATCATCATCCTGGCCCTGGCGGGCTTCACGATCGTCACGCACATGCATTACAAACCGATCCAGTCCATCGCGGCCAAAGTCGCCCGGTATGTGAACCGAAAGAGCGGAGAACTCGGGATCAGGAGTGCGAGCAACGAATTCGATTTCATTGAATCGGCACTTGACCAGCTGCTGCAGCGGTCGATGGCTTACGAAAGCCTGCACAAGGAAGAAAGCATGCTGAAACGCCAGCGTCTTTTCCACGATCTGCTGGCCGGGCATCAGATCATGACGGATGACGAGTTCCGGCGCCGTCTGGAGGAACTGGAACTGCCGCATCCCTATGAGCGTTTGAGTGTGCTTGTCGCGGAAATTGACGATTATGCAGGCTTTGTCTCCAAATACAAGTTGCAGGATCAGCATCTGCTCAAATTCATCATCGAGAGCGCGTTTCATGATCTGGGGCATCAAAACGGCACCTTTGTCTGGCATGTCTGGATCGAACCGCATCAAATCGCTTTCGTCATTCATTTGGTCCAGTCCGGGCAGCAAGAAGCCAAGACGGGCAAGGCGTTTGCGGAAGAATTCCATAGGTGGATTCAGAAGCATCTGGATCTGACCATCACGATCGGCGTGGGCGCCGACTCCGATACCATTGAGACCATCGCCGAATCGTTCCGCAATGCGCAGGAGAACCTCGCGCTTAAGCCGATCTTCGGCAAGGGATCGATCATTGACAACCGCAGGAGCGCCGGCAAGCGGAACCTTGACAACGAAGCGTATCTGCAGGCTTTGAAAAGCGCCGCCCAGTCTTTCCGGATGAACGAGAGCGAATGGCGGGAGAAGCTGGCCCGGATGTTCGCCGAGCTGAAAGAGACACGGTTCACCAAGCGGGATATGGCCTCGCTCGTCAACTGTTTCGTGCAGCAGATGGGCAGGGCGATATCCGGTCTGTCCCCGGCCATTCGGGAACAGTGGACCGAGAAGTACCGTCCGCGGTTTGATGAATGGAACCGGACGACGGAGACGCTGGAAGAGCTGGAAACCCTGGTCATGGACACGCTAGCGCAGCTGGAAAGCGCCGTGGACGAAGAGCGCAAGGCGCGCAGACACCACAGCATCGCGCTGCAGGCGAAGCATTACATCGACGCGCATTACATGGATCCCGATCTCTCCCTTTCCCGGGTCAGCGATCATCTGAACATGCAGCCCAGCACGCTCAGCCAATTGTTCAAGGAAGAATTCGGGGAGAAATTTATCGATTACGTGCTGAAGGTGCGCATGCGTCATGCCAAGAGACTGCTGATCGAAACGGACGATTCCATTCAATCGATTGCGGAGCAGATCGGATACCAGAACGTCATTTCCTTCTACCGGGCTTTCAAGAAGGATCAGAACATTCCTCCCGGAGAGTATCGCAACCTGCACCGGGCGAATCCGGTCCGGGAGTGACAGGAGAGGGTCAAGATGGCAAATGCGATACGCGGACTTGCCGCGCTGATCGGCTTGCTCTGTCTGCTGCTTGCGGAGGGCTGCGGCGACGACCTGCGGCCGGTTTCATCGTGGAGCGAGGAGGAGGACAGCGATTGGACCGTCCTTCGCGTCGAGCTGTTCGACCGCAATGACACACCGCCCGGAGCGCCGCCCATCACGGACAATTTCATGACGCAATACATCCGGGAAAATTTCGGCAATCCGAACCGGATCAAGGTGGAGTTTGTGACGATTCCGAGATCGGAAGAAGTGCGGCGGCTGGATATGCTGATGGCCGCGAACCAGGCTCCCGACATCGTCTTCACCTATGACATGCCGTTGTTCTACAAGTATGCCAGCCAGGGCAAATTGACGGATCTGGCCCCGTACATTGAGGAACACGGCCGCGACCTCCGGCGGGTGCTGGGCGAAGAGGTATTGGACGAAGGCCGCTTCGACGGGAAGCAGCTCGCCATTCCGGCCCGAAGGGTGCTCAGGGCGCACAGCACGTCCGTGATCCGTCAGGACTGGCTGGACATGCTGGGCATTCCGCTGCCGGAAACGACGGAGCAGTTCTACGAGGCGCTGGTGGCGATGAGCTCCGTTTTTGAAGGGGGAGAGGAAGCCGTTCTGGGTGTGGGCATCATCGGCGCCGGCGCGATATCGCCGGCGCATATCCAGGCGTATCTCGAATTTCGGGATCGTTGCAAAATCGTGGCGGTCTGTGATCTGTACGAGGAGAAAGCCAGGCGCAGAATCGGGGAGTACGGGCTGGAAGCGGAAGCCTACGTGGATTACGGAAAGCTGCTCGAACGCGAGGACATCGGCCTTGTCTCGGTGTGCACCCCGCCGTACACCCACGCGGAGATCGCGATGGACGTCATGCGCGCGGGCAAGCATGTGATCGTGGAGAAGCCGATGGCGTCTTCGCTGGAAGAATGCGACGCGATGATCGAAGTCGCGAAACAATGCGGCAAGGTCCTGTCGGTCATCGCCCAGAACCGGTTCACGACGCCGATGATGAAGCTGAAGGCGGTGCTGGATACGGGGCTGGTCGGTCCGATCGTGCACGCCCAGGTCGATTCGTACTGGTGGCGGGGTTACAGTTATTATGACCTGTGGTGGCGCGGCACCTGGGAGAAGGAAGGGGGCGGCTGCACGCTGAACCACGCCGTGCACCATATTGACCTTTTCCAGTGGATGGCCGGGATGCCCTCCGAAATCACGGCAGTGATGTCCAACACGTCCCATGACAACGCGGAGGTCGAGGATCTGTCGATCGCGATCGCCCGTTATGACAACGGCATGCTGGCCCAGATTACAAGCTCCGTGGTGCATCACGGAGAAGAGCAGCAGCTTGTCTTCCAGGGCAGGCGCGCGCGGGTGTCCGCTCCGTGGAAGCCGGTCGCATCCAGGTCCAGGCCGAACGGATTTCCGGATCGGGACGCCGAACTGGAAGCGGAGCTCCGGAAAGTCTATGACGAATTGCCCGAATTGCAGTATGAAGGGCACCGGGGACAAATTCTGGATGTGCTGAACGCCATCGAGCACGGCACTCCCGTCCTGGTGGACGGAATTCAGGGCAGGCGGACGCTGAACTCATCACGGCGATTTATCAATCCGCCAGCACCGGAAGCACGGTCAGACTGCCGATCGGACCGGACAGTCCCTTCTATACGCGGGAGGGGATTCTGAAGAACGCGGTCCATTTTTATGAGAAGAAAAACAGCGTGGAGAACTTCCAGGACAATACGATTACCTGGGGCGGAAGCGGACGGGATCGGAGGACGGACCAATGACGGACAAGCGTGACGGCATGAACTACGCGCCGAAGGGGAAGCAGAACCGGGTGGTCGGCCCGGGCGAGTTCCGGTTCGCGGCGATCGGGCTCGATCATGGCCACATTTACGGCATGTGCAACGGCTTGATCGAGGCGGGCGGCGAGCTGGCGGCCGTCTACGATCCGGATCCGGCCAAGGTGGAGCGGTTCCTTGCCGCTTTCCCCGGGACGAAGGCGGCGCGGTCGGAGCAGGAAATTCTGCAGGATGCGTCGATCCGGTTGATTGCCAGCGCGTGCATTCCTTCCGAGCGGTGCGCGCTCGGGTTGCGGGCGCACGATCACGGCAAGCATTTCTTCGCGGACAAGCCGGCGTTCACGACGCTGGAGCAATTGGCGATGGCGCGCCGGAAGGTGAAGGAGACCGGTCTGAAATGGGGCATCTACTACAGCGAGCGGCTGCATGTGGAGTGCGCGGTGTACGCGGGCCGGCTGATCGAGGAAGGTGCGATCGGGCGCGTCGTGCAGGTGATCGGCACCGGGCCGCACCGCGCGAATGCCGCGAGCCGGCCGGCCTGGTTTTTCGATCCCGCGCATACCGGCGGCATACTGTGTGACATCGGCAGCCATCAGATCGAGCAATTCCTGACCTACGCCGGCGCCAGGGACGCGAAGGTGCTGCACAGCAAGGTGGGCAACTACCGGTTCAAGGAATATCCCCGGTTCGAGGATTTCGGCGATGCCACTTTGGTGGCCGACAACGGGGCGACGTTCTATTTCCGGGTCGACTGGCTGACCCCCGACGGCTTGCGCGCCTGGGGCGACGGACGCACCCTTATCCTCGGCACGGAAGGTTACATCGAGCTCCGAAAATACATCGACATTGCCCGCGACGAATCGGGCGACCATCTCTATCTGGTCAACCGGGAAGGGGAGCGGTATATTGATTGCAAGGGCAAGGTCGGCTTCCCGTTCTTCGGCCGGTTCATTCTCGATATCCTGAACGGCACCGAGCACGCCATGACGCAGGAGCATGCCTTCAAGGCCGCGGAGCTGTGCCTGGAAGCGCAGAGGCTGGCGGTGCGGATCGAAACGGACGGGTACCCGAAATGACGGCGGCCAGGGTTGCTTTGGCTTGGTGGAAGGCGTAAGGATGGCGGCGGCCATCCCCCAAAGTTCAATCTATGGGAATCGGGCGATGCGGGAAGCCGCGGAGAAGCTGGACGGGGAAGTGTATCGCATCCATCTGGAAGGCCAGCCGGAGCACGTGAAGCCATATGTGCAATTCTTCCCGCAGAACATGACGGGCAACTCCTTCATACGCCCCTATGTGCTGAAGGTCCTGGTCGACGCCGGGCTGCTGAAGGAGCCGGAACCGCACCGTCGGAAGGGCATCTCCACGATCCTGTTCATCGATCGGGATTGATTTGCCGCACGGGCCGTCCCCTGCGCGGGACGGCCCGTGTTGATTTTCGGTGCGGCACGGGTTCAAAATGGAATCGGATAAGGCGGACGGAAGGAGGATGGACGGCGGATATGGAGACGTTTGTCGCGCTGGGCGGCATTCTGATGGCGATTGGCGTGGCGCTGGGCGCGTTCGGCGCGCATGCGCTGAAGGACAGGCTGCCGCCGGACAGGCTTGCCACATTCCGGACGGGCGTGCAGTACCATCTCATCCACGCGCTCGGCCTGATCGCGGTCGGTATCCTGGCCGGCGAATATCCGGATGCCGGCATGATCGAAGCGGCCGGCTGGCTGCTGGCGCTGGGGATCGCGCTGTTCAGCGGCAGCCTGTACGTCCTCAGTGTCAAAAGAATCCGCTGGCTCGGTCCGGTCACACCGCTTGGCGGACTGTCGTTTATCGTCGGGTGGGCGCTGCTGGCGGCCGGCGTGCTGTGAGCGGGAAGCGGACTATCCCGTCCTCCTTCGGGAGAGGCGGGATCGTTTTGTATAAAACCGGAAGGGAGCCTCGACGCAAGTTCGAAGCTCCCTTTGTCACGAGATCAGGATTTGCCCGTCAATCTGCGGATAATCTCGGCTTCCCGCGCCTCGTTCCATTCCCGCACCATGCGGGGCATGAGGAACAGGTCGACGATGATCCAGATGAACAGCACCAGGCCCGCGAGCAGCATGATCAGGATGAAGAAGATGGACGCGGCCGTCAAATCCTCGTCATCGCCGGTCATGATGAAAGCCAGGAAGTAGCACATGACGGCAATCAAAAAAAGGATCAGCTGAATCGTTCCGCTGACATGCCGCTTCAGATAGAATCGGTGTACGCCCAGATGCCCGCCCAGCAGCAGCAAATACGCGAGCCCCAGCGATTTCTCCACGTGCCGCATCTCGCTCTGCAGCACGAGGAGCTGTTCAAGCGTAAGATCGTGCTTCTTCATGGTCCATCAGAAGGTGTGGGGAGCCGGCGGACCCTGTTCGGCAATCATTTGCGAGACGAGGCGGTACTCCAGCTCGCGGTTGTGCTCCTTCACCCAGTTGTGGAGCAGGAAGGCGTCCACCACCCACCAGATGAAGGTGACGAAAATTCCAATGATCGTGATGCTCAGGATGAGCTGGGCGATCGCCGAACCCGTCCGCTTCATGTAGAACCGGTGGCCTCCGAGGAAGCCGAGGAAGTACCACAGCACATAAGCGACGATCATGTTCTTGCCCTGATTCTTGATTTCGGATTCCACGATCATGAGCTGTCTGGCATCAAGCCTGCTTTTCATGGCGATCAAGTCCATGCGCACCAATCACCTCAAAATAAAAAATGTGGGCGGCCATCACCACAAGACAGCTTAACAAGCGATTCAAATCTTGACAAGTATCCGCATTGATGGACAACTCCGGAGCCGCAAAGCGCCATGCAATCCGTGGACATGGGATCGACGGCGGGGTCGTGCGAAAGCCGTTACGCCGCTTACGCCTTTATCATATGAGGCGGAGAGGAGACTATGCCCCGGGAATGAATACGGGTGGTGACGCCGTAAAAAGCGGGTGGAATCCGTAAAGGCGCAATCAAGCGAAAATCCCCTCGCCCAACGCGAGGGGGACTTTTTCATGCTTCCGCGGGAAGGCCGGTCAATACTGGCGGTTGGCCACTTCCTTCTCCGCGAGCACCTCGGTGAACACGCTTTCCGGCGGGACGATCCGCTTCGGCAGCGTGCGGCCTTCGTAGATTTCCCGGACGGCCTGCATCAGGATCGGGCCGAGGAGCGGATTGCATTCCACCACGCAGTTGATTTTGCCCTCCACCATCATCTCGAATGCCTTGCGCGTGCCGTCCACCGAAATGATGACGATGTCTTTTCCGGGCCTCAGCCCGTATGCCTCGATCGCCTCGATGGCGCCCAGCGCCATGTCGTCGTTGTGCGCGAACAGCACATCGATCTCGCCGCCGCTCTCCCGCAAAAATTGGCGCATGACTTCGGCGCCCTTCTCCACGGTGAAGTCGGCCGGGGCCGAATACACGATGTTCATGTCCGGCCGCTCCCGGATGATGTCCCGAAAGCCCCGGCCGCGCTCGATGGAAGGGGAGGATCCTTCCGTGCCCTGAAGCTCCGCGATGATGACGGGACCGGGGTCGTTGCGCTTTTTGTCCAGCAAATATTTGCCCGCCTTGCGGCCTTCTTCGTAGAAATCCGCGCCGATGAACGTGACATACAGGGAAGGATCGCTGATCTGGACGGCGCGGTCGGACAGGATGACCGGAATGCCGGCCTGCCTCGCCTCGGTCAGGATGTCCTCCCAGCCCGTCTCGATGACGGGGGCGAAGGCGATCACGTCGACCTTCCGCTCGATGAAGCGGCGGATCGCTTCGATCTGCTTCTCCTGCGATTGCTCCGCGTTGTCGAAGAGCAGCTCGATGTCCGCTTCCTTCGCGGCCTCCCGGATCGATCGCGTGTTGGCGTTGCGCCAGTCGCTCTCGGAGCCGAGCTGGGAGAATCCGAGCACGATCCTTCGCTTCTCCCCGGCGATGGCTTCGGACGGGAGATCGGGGGACCGGGACTCGTCCGCTTCCGGCCGCGGATCGGCCGGCGCCGCCGCTTCGCGGCTGCAGCCCGCGAGCAGGACGCAGCAGACGATGAGCAGATGGACCAAGGCCATGCCCGTTCGGTTTGACCCGAGCATTCGCATCCCCTCCCCGAATCCCATTATAGCCCACAAGACAGCCTACACGGATCGGCCCCGGGCGGTACGCGCGGTGAAAACCCGCTGCAGCAGGATGAACAGGAACAGCAGCAGGCCGATGACCATCTTCGTCCACCAGGAGCTGAGCGTGCCCTCGAAGGTGATGATCGTCTGGATGACGCCCTGGATGAGGACGCCGAAGAACGTGCCGATCACATAGCCGGAGCCGCCGGTCAAGAGCGTCCCCCCGATCACGACCGCCGCGATGGCGTCCAGTTCCAGTCCGACCGCGTGCAGGCCGTATCCCGAGAGCATATAGAACGTGAACACGACCCCGCCGAGCGCGGAGCAGAAGCCGCTGAACGCGTAGACGAGCATTTTCGTCCGCGCCACCGGAAGCCCCATCAGCACCGCCGACGATTCGCTGCCCCCGATCGCGTAGGTGTTGCGTCCGAAGCGGGTGTAATGCGCGAGATATACCGCCAGCAGCACGACCAGCAGGGCGATCACGACGCCGATCGAGATGAAGCTGCCGCCGGGCAGACGGATTTTGGCCAGCGCCATCTTCGTATAGAACGGATGGTTGATCGAGATCGTATCGATGCTGATCACATAGCAGAGCCCCCGGGCGAGGAACATGCCGGCCAGGGTGACGATGAACGGCTGGATCTGAAAGTAATGGATGATCGCGCCCATCATCCAGCCGAACGAGGTGCCGACGGCCAGCACGAGCGGAATGACGGCCGCCGGCGGCCAGCCGGCCTGCATGATGAGGCTCGCGGACAGCATGGTGGTCAGCGCCACCATCGAACCGACGGACAGATCGATGCCGCCCGACAGGATGACGAACGTCATGCCGACGGCCACGATCAGCAGGAAGGCGTTGTCGATGAGCAGGTTCATGAACACCTGCGTCGAGAGAAATCCCGGATACCGGAGCGAACCGGCCAGGAACATGAGGATGAACAGGCCGATCGTCACCAGAAGCGGGATATATTTGCGATCAACCATGTCGGCTCACCTCCTGCCGGGATGCGACGGGCTTCCGGGGCACGCCGCGCGCGGCGATGGCGCGGCGGAACGAAGGGGACTGGATCAGGCAGACGGCCAGCACGACGAACGCCTTGACGACGAGCGTGATTTCCGGCGGCACGCCCAGCATGTAGATCGTGGTCGTCAGCGTCTGGATCAGCAGCGCGCCGACCAGGGTGCCGGCGAGCGAGAACCGGCCGCCGGCGAGCGAAGTGCCGCCGATCACGACGGCGAGAATGGCGTCCAGCTCGATCCACAGCCCGGCGTTGTTGCCGTCCGCGCTGGAGACGTTCGAGCTGGTGATCAGCCCGGCGATGCCGGCGCACAGCGCGCAGAACATGTACACCGCAAGCAGGATCGAGCGGGAACGGATCCCGGCCAGCCGGCTCGCCGCCGGGTTGCAGCCGATCGCCTCGATGAACATGCCGAGCGACGTCCGGCGGGTCATCCAGGCGGCGAACAGGAAAACCAGGGCCGCCAGATAGACGGAGAACGGCAAGGTGAAGAGCCATCCGGCGCCGATGAAATGGTACGGCTTGCTCGTCACCGTGATGATCTGCCCGCTCGTGATGAGCTGCGCGATGCCGCGGCCGGCGACCATCAGAATGAGCGTGGCGATGATCGGCTGGATGCCCGCTCCGGCCACCAGCAGCCCGTTCCACAGGCCGAGCGCGACGGAGACGGCGAGCGCCAGCAGGACGGCGCCGAGCACCAGGTGCAGCGATTGCTGGTCGGCGCCCCGGCTGATCGTCAGGCAGGCCATCGCGCCGGAGATGGCGACGAGCGAGCCGACCGACAGATCGATTCCCCGCGTGGCGATGACCAGCGTCATCCCGACCGCGACGATGGCCAGGGGAGAGCCGAAGTTCAGGATGTCGATCAGGCTGCCGTACAGGTGGCCGTTCTGGTAACGGATCGCGAAAAATTCCGGCTTGAGCAGCAGGTTGATCAGCAGCAGGCCGCCGAGCGCGGCCAGCGGCCAGAACAGGTGGCTGTTTCTCCATCGGAACGGCATGGCGTCACCCTCCCGCGATCGCCTGCATGATCGCCGATTGCCGGATCTCTACGCCGGCCAGGTGCCGCACGTGGCGCCGGTCGCGCAGGACGGCGACGCGGCTGCTGACGCGGATGACCTCCTCCAGCTCGGAGGAGATGAAGAGCACGGCCATGCCCTTTTCCGACAGCGACAGCACCAGCCGCTGGATCTCGGCCTTTGCGCCGACGTCGATGCCGCGGGTCGGCTCATCCAGAATGAGCAGCCGCGGGTTCATGAGCAGCCAGCGGGCAAGGATCACCTTCTGCTGATTGCCGCCGGACAGATTGCGGATGAGCTGTTCGGGGTCGGCGGGCCGGATGTCGAGCGCCCGGATGTATTCGTCGGCGATCTCCTCCTGCCGCCTGCGGGACAGCGCGCGGAACCAGCCGCGGTGCGCCTGCAGCGCCAGAATGATGTTCTCCCGCACGGTCAGATCCTCGATGATGCCTTCGGCCTTCCGGTTCTCCGAGCAGAAGGCGATGCCCCGGTCGATCGCCTTGCGCGGCGAATCCAGCTTCGCTTCCCTGCCTTCCACGAAACACTTCCCCTGATCGGCGCGGTCGGCGCCGAACAGCAGCCGGGCCGTCTCCGTTCGTCCCGATCCCAGGAGGCCGGCCAATCCGACGATCTCGCCGCTTCCGATGGCCAGATCGAACGGCTCGACGCCTCCCTTGCGCCCCAGCCCGGCCGCTTGCAGAAAGGGACGTTCCCCGCCGGCGGACGGGGGGGTCCGCTTCGGCAGGCTGCCGAGCAAATCGAGGTCCTTGCCGATCATCTTCTGCACGAGCTCCACGCGCGGCAGCTCACGGGTCGGGTATTCGCCGATGAACCGGCCGTTGCGCAGAATCGTGATCCGGTCGGACACTTCGTACACCTGGTCGAGGAAATGGGTGACGAACAGGATGGCGAGCCCCTGCCGCTTCAGATGGCGCATGATCGCGAAGAGCCGGTTCACCTCGTCCCGGTCGAGGGAGGACGTCGGCTCGTCCAGGATGAGCAGCCGGGCCGAGATGTTGAGGGCGCGGGCGATCGCGACGAGCTGCTGGACGGCGATCGAAAAGCTTCCCAGCGGCCGGGTGACGTCGAGCTTCACGTTGAGCCGTTCCGCAAGCAGCGCTTCGGCGGCGCGGTTCATCGCCCGCCACGAAATGCGGCCGAACTTCCGCGGCTCCCGGCCGATGAAGATGTTCTCGGCCACGGACAGGTTCGGGCACAGATGGATCTCCTGATAGACCGTGCTGATGCCGGCCTGCTGCGCTTCGAGCGGGCTTCTCGGGTGAAACGGCCTGCCCTCCCATTCCACCTCGCCCCCGTCGATCGGATAGACGCCGGTCAGCACCTTGATCAGCGTCGATTTGCCGGCGCCGTTCTCGCCCATCAGGGCATGCACTTCCCCGGCGAACATCCGGAAGTCGACGCCGTTCAGCGCGTGGACGCCGGGGAACCGTTTGTGAATGCCGGTCATTTTCAGGATCGGTCGGTTTTCGCTCATGCTGCCGCCTCCTGTACGAAGGGTGAAGGACAAGGCCGTCCCGTCCCGATGCGTGGGACGGGACGGCCGTCTGTCAAGCCGCCGCCGGAAGGCGGATCAGTATTTGCGGTACGGCAGGGCGGCTTTCGCTTCTTCCGACGTGAACGCTCCTTCCTCGGTGACGATCCGTTTCGGCACTTCCCTGCCTTCCACCACCGCGATCACGGCTTCCATGAGCTGCGGTCCGAGGAGGGGATTGCACTCCACGATGAAGTTGATCTTGCCTTCCGCCGCGGCCTGCATGCCGTCCCGGATGGCGTCGACCGTAATGATGATGATGTCCTTGCCCGGCACGAGCCCGGCCGCTTCGATCGCCTGGATCGCGCCGAGCCCCATGTCGTCGTTGTGGGCGTACAGCACGTCGATGTCCTTGTGCGCCTGCAGGAACGACTGCATGACTTCCTTGCCCTTCGCCCGGGTGAAGTCGCCGGTCTGCGACGCGATGATCCGGAGGTTCGGATTTTCCCTGATGACCTCTTCGAATCCGGCCTTCCGGTCGATCGCGGGAGCCGATCCGGTCGTCCCCTGCAGTTCGACGATGTTGACCGGTTCCGTGGCATCCTTGAATTGCTCCAGCAGCCAGCGCCCGGCGCGGCGGCCCTCCTCCACGAAATCCGAGCCGATGAACGTGACGTACAGCGATTCGTCATCCGAGTCGATGGCGCGGTCGGTCAGGATGACGGGGATGCCGGCTTCCTTCGCCTCCCGCAGCACCGTCTCCCAGCCCGACTCGACGACCGGCGAGAACGCGATGACGTCGACCTTCTGCTGGATGAACGAGCGGATGGCCTTGATCTGGTTCTCCTGCTTCTGCTGCGCGTCGGAAAATTTCAGCTCGATGCCCGCCGCGGCCGCGGCTTCCTTGATCGATTCCGTGTTCGCCGTGCGCCAGCCGCTTTCCGCGCCGACCTGGGAGAAGCCGAGGACGATCTTTTTGCCCGCGCCGGAGGACGAGCCGCCGCCTGATTCGGTGCTTTGTGTCGACGGGCCGTTCGAATCGGAACCGCCGCCTCCGCCGCCTGACGAGGGTTGGTTGCCGCCGCCGCACGCCGTGACGATCAGACAGGCGGCCAGCAGCACAATGGGCAAGATCTTCCGTACGTTCACTTTCGTTTACCTCCCTGCATCCGACATCTGCGTGCAGCGCACACCCCCATCATAAAACGCTTCCAATCCGGAAAAATACGGAGACACAAGGGAGAATGGTGTGCTTTTTTTTGGCGATTCGGAGGCAGGGGGCGGAAAGGTGGGGCGGTTTGTTGAAATGGTAGAATTTTTTATTTTTGCATACGCTTTCAACGTTTCCTGATATAGAATACGGGTATAAGACTTGCAGGGAGAAGGTACGGACCCCGACATGCGAAACCCGGCGCATTGGATGTTCTCCAGTCTGCGGGTCAAGATGCTCGCGATGTTCGTGATGCTGACGCTCGTTCCGCTGATCGCCGTCGGCATCGTCTCGTACCAGAAATCGTTCCGGACGATTTCCGAGCACAGCAAGGCCGCCTTTCAGCTCGCCGCGGACCGGCTCGCCCGGGACATCGACGTGCTCTTCCAGGACACGGCGCGTCTGCTCGAGCTGGAGAACCACCAGGCCGTGCTCCGCTATCTGTTCTCCCAGAACGATGCCTACGACGACGCGAAGGATATCCTGCAGGCCTTCGACCTCTACCGCAAAACGTACCGGAACGAGAGCGTGCTGAACATTTCGATGGTGAATCTGTACGGCCGGGGCATCAGCGAGCGGAAGGGCGTGTTCGCCCTGAGCCAGAATCCGCTCCGCAACCCGCATTTTCAATATTTGATGAACGCGCCGGACGAGGTGCTCATCGTGCCGCCCGACGAGTCGCTGCCGCAGGATCGGCTGGACGGCTCCCGGTACGATTCGGAGAACGTCGTGTCGATCATGACGACGATCAAGCAGCGGATCACCCGCGAGGTGATCGGGTTCATCGTCATCGATTTGGATGCCGATACGGTGATGAATTACATCCGGGACGCGATGTCCGGACACGTCGGGTATTTCTTCGTGGCGGATCCGTCCGGCAAGCCGCTGTTCGCCACGGGGTTCGATCCGTCCGACGAACGGCTGTTTCCGCCCGCCTCGGCGTTTGCCCACCGTCTGGACCGGAAATCGGGCAGTTTCGTGGAAGACGGGCCGGGCGGGCCGATGCTGGTCACCTATACGACCTCGGATGATACCGGCTGGAAAATGATCGGCATGGCGCTCCTGCGCGACATTGTGCGGGACGCCTACGAAATCCGGCGGCTCATCTTCCTGAGCGTCGGGCTCAGCATCGTGTTCACGATCGGCCTCCATGTCTATATCACGTCGCGGCTGACCCGGCCGATCCAGATCCTGAAGCACAAGATGCGCAAGGCGGCCTCGGGCTTTCTCGAAGTGAAGGTGAAGCCCGCCGGCAACGACGAGCTGGCCGATCTCGGCAACAGCTTCAACCTGATGATCGAGCAGATCAAGATGCTCATGGAACGCAGCATCCGCGAGCGTGAGCAGGTCCAGAAGGCGGAGCTTCGCACGCTGCAGGCGCAGATCAATCCCCATTTCCTCTACAACTCGCTCGATTCGATCGTCTGGATGGCGGAGGCGGGAAAAACCCGCGAAGTGATCCGGCTGGTGCAGGCGCTGTCCCGTTTTTTCCGCATCAGTCTGAGCAAGGGACGGGATCTCATCTCCGTCGGGGAAGAGGTGGAGCATGTCCGCAACTATCTCGTCATCCAGCAGATGCGCTATTCCGACATCCTGGAATACGAGATCGACGTTCCGCCCGAGCTTCGGACCGTTCCGATTCTGAAAATGACGCTCCAGCCGATTGTGGAAAACGCGCTGTACCACGGAATCAAGAACAAGCGGGGAAAGGGGCGGATCCGGATCACCGGCGCCCCCGGCCGGGACCGGACGCTGCGGCTGCTCGTCACGGACAACGGCATCGGCATGAGCGAAGGGAAGCTCGCCGAGCTCCGGCTTCTGCTGGAGGATCATCCGCCGCCGCAGGGAGAGGGCGAGCCGGAGAGCGGCTTCGGACTCCTCAATGTGCAGCGGCGCCTTCGCCTGTACTACGGCCCGCAATACGGCATCGCCATCGACAGCCGGGAGGGCGTCGGCACGATGGTGGAAATCACGATTCCGGTTCAAGGGGGGATGCCGCTTGAAGAAAGTGTTCCTGGTGGACGATGAGATTGTCATCCGGGAAAACATGCGGACCTGCATCGATTGGGAAAAGGAAGGGTTCGAATACTGCGGCGACGCGCCCGACGGGGAGATGGCCCTCCCGCTCATCGAGAAATTGAAACCGGACATTCTGATCACCGACATCCGCATGCCGTTCATGAACGGCCTGGAACTGAGCGCGATCGTGCGCAAAATGCTGCCCGGCATCAAAATCATCATTCTGAGCGGCCATGACGAATTCGAGTACGCCCGGCAGGCCATCCGCATCGGGGTGGAAGAGTACTGCCTGAAGCCGGTCAGCGCCGAGGACATCATCCGGGTGCTGAAGATCGTCAGCGCGAAGGACCATCCGCATGAGGAGAAGCGGGCCCCGGCGGGCGTGGCGGACCGGGCGGGCTTTCTCGGCGATGACCTGCCGGATCAGCCCGGCATCGATCGGGCGGGGTACATGGAGTTTCTGAAGGTCGGCACGCCGGAGCAGAAGGAGACGCACATCCGCCGCATCGCGCAGGACCTGCGGAACGTGGACTGGGAGTCGTCGCTCTATGGGTTTTTCCTGCTGCATGACCTGACCGTGAGCGTGTTCCGGGAGGCGAAGGAACAATTCGGCGAGCATGTCCGGCCGGATGACTGGCTGCAGGAGATGAAGAGCCGGATCAGCAGCATCCGCTCCTGGGAAGAGGCCTGCGCCTATCTGGGCCGGCTCGCGGAACTGTTCTGGCATTGGCGCTCGCAGGCCAGCGACCGCTACGGCGCCCTGATCGCGCGGGTGAAGCAATATGTGCAGGAACATTACGGCGAAGAGGGGCTGTCGCTGAACGACGCGGCGAAGCATGTCAATGTCAGCCCGAGCCACCTGAGCAAGGTGTTCAGCCAGGTGACCGGCATGACGTTCATCGAATATTTGATGGAAACCCGGATCAAGAAGGCGATGGAGCTCTTGCTGTCGACCGGGGCCAAATCCTACGAGATCGCGAGCCGGGTGGGCTATCAGGATTCGCATTATTTCTCCAATGTGTTCAAGCGGATGACGGGCATGACGATCCGCGATTTTCGCAAGCGGGGCAGGGTGGAACCTCCGGAGCTCCGGCGGGAAGGAGGACGGCATTGAAGCGGAAATCGTGGAAGCGGACGGCCGTGAAGGTGATGAGGGCGGCGCCGGTCCTGATCCTGCTGACGGCGGCGGCGCTCTCCGGCTGCCGGGAGCAGCCGCCGTCCCGCGCAAGCGCGCCTTCGGTTTCCGAAGCGAAAGCGGCGCCGGCGCGGACCTTCGGCATCATCTATCCGATGGCGGACGCCTACTATGAGGCGGTGACGGAGAGCGCCGCGCGGGCGGCGGAGGCGGCGGGCGTGCGGCTGATCATCAAGGCGCCCGACGAGGCGAATCTGGAGCAGCAGATCCGGATGATGGAGACGATGATCAAGCAGGGCGTGGACGGCATTGCGATCAGCCCGATCCATTCGGACATGCTGGCGCCGGTCATCGACAAGGCCGTGGACGCCGGAATCCCCGTCATCTGTTTCGAATCGGACGCTCCGGACAGCCGGCGGCTGTCCTATATCGGAACGGACAACATCCGGGCCGGCGAGCGAATGGGCGAGGCCATTGACGGATTGCTGAAGGGACGCGGGATGATCCTGGTGTCGACCGGGTTCTCGGACAGCCTGCATTTGCGCGAGCGCCTGGAAGGATTCCTCGGCTATATCCATCGCGAGACGGACATCGACGTGCTGGAGGTGCGCTACAACGAGGGCATCCCCGGGCAGGCGCTGACGGAATTGGAGGGCATGATCGACGATCATCCGCACTTCGACGCGTTCGTTGCCCTCGACTTCGTGTCCGGGGCGACCTCCGTCCTGGTGTGGAAGGCGATGGGGCTGAACCGGTACGCGCTGACCTTCGGCCTGATGCCCGATATCACCGAGGCGTTGCGCAACGGACAGATCACGATGGCGATCTCCCTGAACGAACATCGCTGGGGAACCCTGATCGTCGAACAGCTCCTGAAGGCCTGCAACGGGGAGGAGATTCCCGGCTTTGTGGATACGGGGATCACGCTGGTTGACGCCGGGACGGCCGGGCGGAAAACCGGCGGATGAGAAGCGGAATCCCCCTCGGATCGAGGGGGAGGGGGGCCGGACGCTCCGGGCCTGCGGAGCCGTCCGTCCGCCGCGGGGTGAGGCATCCCGCTCAGCGCTGGAAGAATTCGATCCATTCATTCTCGGGACCGTAAATGAAGAAATAGCGATGTCCGTTCGGCAGCGTGGTGATCGAGTCGAAACCGGGGACCAAGGATACGCCGTCGAGCTTCCGGATGCGCTCGTATTCGGCCTCGATATCGTCCACGGTGAATGCGACGTGATGGACCTTGCCCTCGTTCGGCAGGTTGTCGTTGTACCCCTGGATCAGTTCGATCTCCGTCTCGTCGGAACCGCCGAATCCGAGGAACGCGAGCTCCAGCACGCCGTTTGGATGGGTGAAGCGGCTTTTTACCTCGAGTCCGACGACCTCCGTGTAGAAGCGGATGCTCGCTTCCAGATCCTTCACGATGATCCCCACATGATCGATCCTTTTGCGCGCCATGGCGACGACCTCCTCCGGGATGGCTTGCACTTCCATCGTAAGCATCAAATTCTAAGTAGTCAAGTAAGAATAATGGGAATAAAATGACCGCAACCTGGTGCGATGGCGGAAATCGGCATGCAAACCCGCTTTGCCTATGGTCGCCCGTTGATGTAGAATAACGTTGTGCTTGAAAGTAACGCTTGTGTCACATTGAACGCGGGTTTTTTCCGGAGATACTGTAACAATACCAAAAGGGTAAGGGTGAGGCGGCTTGAGCAAATCCGGCAAATCGCATTTCTGGGCGCTGCTGCTGTTCTCCGTCGGCGTCTTCATGGCGGCGCTCGACAACGGGATCATCAGCTCGGCGCTGACGACGATCAACCGGCACTTTGACGTGTCGGACAACTGGGGCGCCTGGGGCGTCACGATCTACACGCTGGGCCTCGCGATCAGCCTGCCGATCGCGGGCAAGCTGTCCGACCGGTACGGCCGCAAGCGGCTGTTCATCGCGGAGATCATCCTGTTCGGCCTCGGCTCCCTGTTCGTGGCGCTCAGTCCGACGTTCGAGCTGTATTTGGCGTCGCGCTTCATCCAGGCGCTGGGCGGCGGAGGCATTTTCATCATCGGCAACTCGCACATCCTGAGCACGGTCGAGCCCGACAAGCAGGCGAAATATCTCGGGATGCTCGGCGGGATGAACGGAATCGCGGCCATTCTGGGCCCGAACATCGGCTCCTTCCTGCTCGACTGGACGGGGAACTGGCACATCCTGTTCCTGATCAACGTGCCGATCGCCGTCGCGCTCGTGATCCTGGGGCTCATGCGGCTGCCGGAGTCGGCGGACCCGAACACGGGACGGCTGGATCTGCCCGGAACCGTCATCCTGTCGCTGGCGATTCTGTCGCTGATGTACGGCCTTACGAACATCGACGTCGATTTCTGGGCAAGCTTCAGGGAATGGGACGTCTCCGCCTTCATCGGGGCAGGCGTGGTTCTGTTCATCATCCTGCTTCTGTACGAGTCGGCGCTGGAGCGCCGCAAGTCGGGTGACCCGATCCTGCCGATGACGCTGGTCAGACAGCCACGGTATCTGATGGTGCTGCTCATCGGCATGCTGTCCGGCGGGATGCTGGCGGGCATGATTTTCATTCCGGGCTTCACGGAGAACGTGCTCGGCATCGAGGCGGAGAAATCCGGCTACTGGATGACGCCGCTGGCGCTCGCATCGGGGATCGGCGCAGGCATGGGCGGCATGATGGTGTCGAAACGCGGTCCCATTTTCACCGTCGTGCTGTCCGGGGTCGTGACGGCGGTCGGCTTCGCCCTGTTCCCGCTGTGGACGGAACTGAAGTGGCAGTTCATCATCTCCAGCATGATCGCCGGCGTCGGCATCGGGATCATCCTCGGCGCGCCGCTCAACATCCTGGCGACCGAAGGCCTTCAGTCGAACAAGGGCACGGCGCTGGCGTCACTCTCGCTGCTGCGCCAGATCGGCATGACGATCATGCCGACGATCTACGCCGGATTTATCGCGCGCGGCTTCAACAACATGGGCGAGCTGTTCCGGACGGAATTTCGCGACATTCTGAACGCGAATGTCGAGAAGGCGAATCTGTCGCAGGAGGCGATGAACGAGCTGGCGGAGATCGGCCGGCATATGGCGTCCGGAGGCGGGGAATCCGTGAGCGCCGGTCAAATCGCGGAAATGATCGGCCGGATTCAGGATCCGGCGCTCCGGGAAGTGATCCGCGACAGCGTCGCCGAGATCACGCGGATGGCTGCGGAGAACGGCTACGGCGGCCTGTACTGGTCGGCGGCCGCGCTGGGCGTGCTCGTCATCGCCGCGGCGTTCATCCTGGCGCCGATGCGTCGGAACATCGCGGTGCCGGCGGCGGAAGGTTCAGGCATGGAATGATAGCGAAAGGACATTCGCATGCGGATGGCGGATGTCCTTTTTTCATTGCGGCTTCAGCGGCTTGCGCGGGTCGTGCGCAACGGCTTCTGCGCGGAGCTGTGCCGGAACCGTTGCGCCGGCGGGCAGCTGGCATGGGGGTGTTTCGATCCGGTTCCGGAACGCTCTATAATAATCGTGGGAAAAGGGCATCCCGGAGGAAGCCGTCGAGGCTGTCCGGGCGGCGGGAAAAATCTCGCCGATCCGTATTTCTGACCGGTCCGACTCATGTTATAATAATCCCATTTGAAAAAGTTGAACAAGCGCATTTCCTTCCCGCGGGCTTGCGCAGGAACGCGCTTGGACACGGCTGAATTTGCGGCAACGGGAGACATCCGAATGGCCACCCTGCTCCTCATCGTCATCTATCTGGTGTTCATCAGCCTCGGACTGCCGGATTCCCTGCTCGGCGCGGCGTGGCCCGTCATGCGGGACGATCTGGGAGCGCCCCTCGGCATGGCGGGGGTGCTGTCCGTCACGGTCACGATCGGCACGATCGTCTCCGCCCTGTCCACGAGCCGCGTCGTCCGGCGCTTCGGCACGGCGCGTGTCACGCTGATCAGCGTCGCGATGACGGCCGGCGCGCTGCTCGGCTTCTCGATCGCGCCGTCCGTCCTGTGGCTCGCGGTCTGCTGCGTTCCGCTCGGACTCGGCGCAGGCGCCGTCGATTCCGCGCTCAATCATTACGTCGCGGGACACTACGCCGCCCGCCACATGAGCTGGCTGCACTGCTTCTGGGGCGTCGGCGTGACGGTCAGCCCGATGATCATGGCCGCGTACCTGGAAGACGGCGCGTGGAGGGGCGGGTACCTGACCGTCGGCCTCATCCAGAGCGCCATCGCGGCGATCCTGCTGCTCTCCCTTCCCCTGTGGAGCAGGATGGAGCGGCGGAACGGCGACGAAGCGGCGGGGGACGGGGCGCCGGCTTCCGAAGAGCGGGACGGGAAGCCGAAGAACGCGGCCGCCATCAAATTCGCGCTCGCGACGTTCCTGTTCTACTGCGGCGTGGAGGTGACGGCGGGCCTGTGGGGCAGCAGCTATCTGGTCAACGCGAAGGGGCTTTCGGCCGACGAAGCGGCCCTGTGGGTCTCCATCTACTTCGCCGGCATCACGATCGGGAGATTCGTGAACGGCTTCGTCACCTACCGGTACAGCAACAAGACGCTGATCCGGGCGGGCGAGCTGCTGGCGCTGGCCGGCACGCTGCTCCTTGCGCTGCCGCTGCCGACGGCGTTTTCGCTTGCAGGCTTTCTGATCACCGGCCTGGGATTGGCCCCGATCTTCCCGAGCATGCTGCACGAGACGCCGGTCCGGTTCGGCGAGGCCCACGCCGGCAGGATCATGGGCTGGCAGATGGCGACCGCCTATACGGGCGCCGCGTTGCTGCCGCCGCTGTTCGGCTGGCTGGCCGGCCATATCACGATCCATTTCTTCCCGTCGTACCTCGCGCTGATGGCGGCGGCCATGCTGCTGGCAACGGAGCGGTTGAACGCGCTGACGGCGCGCCGGAGCGGACATGCGGCGGGCAAATGAATGGTGGAAAGAAACCCGCTTGGAAGGGAACCGTATTAAAGAATGTCGGTTGTTCACGCGGACCGTTGACGGCAGGCCGTTCATGCCGGCGCGGCGGCTGCGGTCGGGAATCGTCCGGACGAATCACGGAGCCGACTGGTGAGGGAGGAACGTTCGTTGAACATCTGGCTGGAGTATGTGTGGGCGCTTTTGATCCTCGTCGTGCTCGAAGGGCTGCTGTCGGCGGACAATGCGCTGGTGCTCGCGGTCATCGCGAAGCATCTTCCGGACAAACAGAAGACGAAGGCGATCAATTACGGCATCCTGATGGCCCTCGGCTTCCGGTTCGCCGCCCTGTTCGTGATCTCGTTCATCGCGAACGTGTGGCAGGTGCAGGCGATCGGCGCCCTGTACCTCCTCTATCTCGGACTCAAGCACGTCATTCGGGATTTTCTGGGGAAGAAGGAGGAGCCCAAGGAGCAGGAGGAGGAGAAAACGTCGCCCGCCAGAGGCTTCTGGAGCACGGTCGGCAAGATCGCGTTCGCCGATCTGGTCTTCGCGATCGACTCGATCCTCGCCGCGGTCGCACTCGCGCTCGGCCTGCCGGACTCGCCGTTCGGCAACTTCGGGGGCATGGACGCCGCCCAGTTCACCGTCGTCGTGCTCGGCGGCATCGCCGGCCTGGTGCTGATCAAGTTCGCCGCCGAGCTGTTCATCCGTCTGCTCGAAAAGCGTCCGGCGCTTGAGACGACGGCCTACGCCATCGTGGCCTGGGTCGGCGTGAAGCTGGCCGTCATCACACTGGCCCACGAAGACATCGGCGTGATTGATCACCATTTCCCGCACAGCACGGTCTGGACCGTTACGTTCTACGGCGTGTTGATCGCGCTCGCGCTGATCGGCTGGTTCTCGCCCGCGAACCGGCGGGCCGAGCGGAAAGCGGAACAGCACTGAAGGACGTGCGGGACATCCCGTTAACGGCTTCACGGCGCGGCTTGACGGCGAAAGGATGCCATGCCGCGGACAACAGCTGTTCATCCTTGGATGGACAGCTTTTTTCTTTATCTTTCAATCTGAAACCAATAATGCTACACTAGGGGGAGAACGACGGATTCGGAGACGATTGCGAGACTTCACGGCGCCCCGGCTTGCTGCGGCGCCTGTCTTGTGTCCGCAAATCGCAAAAACGGAAAGGCTGGAGACGATCAACCATGGGCGACAGACGAAATCGCGCGGATGTCATCCTGATCGGCGCGGGCATCATGAGCGCGACGCTCGGCACGATGCTCAAGGAACTGGCGCCGGAGTGGGACATCCTGGTGCTCGAACGGCGCTCGCGGCCGGGCGAGGAAAGCTCGAACGAATGGAACAACGCGGGCACCGGCCACGCGTCGCTGTGCGAGCTCAACTACACGACCGAGAAGGCTGACGGCTCGATCGACATCAGCAAGGCGATCAAGGTCAACGAGGACTTCCAGCTCTCCCGGCAGTTCTGGGCGTACCTCGTGCGGCGCGGCCTCATCCGCGATCCGCAGCAGTTCATCATGCCCGTGCCGCACATGAGCTTCGTGCAGGGCGAGAAGGACGTCGCCTTCCTGAAGAAGCGGCATGAGGCAATGTCGAAGAACCCGCTGTTCGAAGGCATGGAATTTTCCGACGATCCGGACCGGCTGGCGGAATGGATTCCGCTGATGATGGAGGGCCGCACGATCGACCGGCCGATCGCGGCGACCCGGATCGAATCGGGGACGGACGTCAACTTCGGCGCGCTGACGCGCCTCCTGTTCGACCATCTGAAGGAGCGGGGCGCGGAGATCCTGTACCACCGCCAGGTCGAGGACATGAAGCGGAAGGGCGGCGCCTGGGAGCTGAAGGTGCGCCATACGGAGAGCGGCGCCGTCGAGCGGTACGAGGCCCCGTTTGTGTTCATCGGCGCGGGCGGCGGCAGCCTCCTGCTGCTGCAGAAATCCGGCATCGCCGAGGGCCGCGGCATCGGCGGCTTCCCGGTCAGCGGCCTGTTCATGGTCTGCCGGAATCCGGAGCTGGCCGAACGGCATTACGCGAAGGTGTACGGCAAGGCGGCGATCGGCGCTCCGCCGATGTCGGTGCCGCACCTCGACACGCGGTTCATCGACGGCAAGCCGTCGCTGCTCTTCGGCCCGTTCGCGGGCTTCACGCCGAAGTTCCTGAAGTACGGCTCGAATCTCGACCTGCTGAAATCCGTCAAGCCGCACAACCTGGTCACGCTGATCGCGGCGGGATTCAAGAACATGTCGCTGACGGCGTACCTGATCCGGCAGCTCATGCTGACGAAGGAGCAGCGCGTCGAGGAGCTGCGGCAGTTCGTTCCGACGGCGCGCGGCGAGGACTGGGACCTGATCGTCGCCGGTCAGCGCGTGCAGATCATCAAGGATACGGAAGCCGGCGGGCGAGGCACGCTGCAGTTCGGCACCGAGGTGATCAGCGCGGCCGACGGATCGGTCGCGGCGCTGCTGGGAGCGTCGCCGGGTGCTTCGACCTCCGTGGCGATCATGCTGGAGGTGATCCGGCGCTGCTTCCCGAACCGGCTGGACGGCTGGCGCGAGAAGATCGCCGAAATGGTGCCGTCCTGGGGCATCAAGCTGTCCGGGAACCCGGACCTCGTCCGCGAGCTGCATGAAGAGACGACGAAGACGCTCGGACTGGACCGCGTCGTGCATCCCGCCGCGCGGAAGCAGGCGGCCGCCGCGACCAGCTGATCGTTTCCGTCCGGCACGAAGGCGGACCGTGACGTCCGAACGGCGTCGCGGTCGGTCTTCTTTGTTTTTCGGAAAAAGGCCGCGCCGCGTGCGTCGCGTGCGTATGGTATAATGAAGGGCAAAGGTGAGTGGAAACGCATTCGCATGTTCGGCCGGCCCGACGGTTTCCGCCGGAATGGATGTCGCCGCGGCGGCCCCGCGGCTTTCGGGGAGAAGCGTGTCCCGTGCCTCGGCGCCGCGGGACGCCGTTCTGTCCGCCGATTCGGCGGGGATTCCCGTATAACCGCGGACCGGCGGGGCCATGATGGGAAGAACGACGCCATTCTTCCGTCATGGCAGGTGTTACAGATGAACGCCGTTTTGCATCCGATGCTGGCTCTGGCGTATGCGGTGCTGATCGGGTACGGCATGGCCGTCCGGCGCCGCGGCGCCCCCGCCGGCCTGTGCCTCGCGCTGCTCGCGGTCACCGCCGCGCTGATGTGGGACAATCTCGTGCTCGCCGCCGGCGCGTGGGCGGAAGCGGGCGAAGGCTTCGAGCGGGTGCACATCAGCCGCTTCCTGCTGCACGCCTGCGTCACGCCGCTGCTCGTGCCCGCCTCGCTGGCGTTCGTCCGGCTGGCCGGAGCGGAATGGGCGGGCCGGGCGTGGGCGGTGACGGCGGCTGCCCTTCTGACGATCGGACTGATTGCGCTTGAGCTTGCGGTTTCCGTGGCGCGTCTCCGCCTGGAACCGGTCTTCGACCACGGCATCCTGACCTACGTGCCCGCCGGGAGGTCCGCGGCGGGCGGCTGGATGATCGCCGTCGTCATGGCCGCGCTGCTCGCCGCCGGCTGGATCGTCTTCCGCCGCGGCGGGCCGGCCGCGCCGCTCGCGGCATCGCTCGCGATGCTGTGCGGCGGGGGCCTCGCGCCGCTCGTCGGCGTCCCGTCCCTGCACAACCTGTTCGAGCTTGCCCTCGCGGCGTCTCTGTGGTTCGCCCTGGACCGAATGGCCGTCCGCACGCCGCGGTTGTCAAGGACTGGGGGGTGAAGCCATGAACATCCTCGTAACACTCAACGCCAATTATCTATGGCCGCTGACCACCATGCTCACCTCGCTCTTCGTGAACAATCCTGGCGAGCGGTTCACGGTATACCTCATGCACTCGAGCATCGACGACGCCCCGCTGGAACGGCTCGGCGCCTATATCGCGCGGAACGGCGGCCGGCTGGAGGTCATCCGCGTGGACGACGGGGCGTTTGCGGACGCGCCGGTGCTCCTGCATTACACGAAAGAGATGTATTACCGGCTGCTGGCGCACCGCTTCCTGCCCGCCGGGATCGACCGCATCCTGTATCTCGATCCCGACATCCTCGTGCTGAATCCGATCCGGCCGCTGTACGAGACCGATCTGGACGGCTATCTGTACGCCGCGTGCTATCACGACAAATACATCAAGGAGATCAACCGCATCCGGCTGATGCCCTACGACATCGATTATTATTTCAACTCGGGCATGCTGCTGATGAACCTGCCGCTCCTTCGCGAGCACGTCCTGGAGGACGTCATCTACCAGTTCGTCGAGAAGAACCGCACGCGGCTGCTCATGCCCGACCAGGACATCCTGAACGCCCTCTATTCGAAAAAAATCAAACCGCTGGACGAGATCCTGTACAACTACGACGCCCGCTTCTACCTGTACTACAAACTCAAGACGAACGGGCTGTGCGACATGGACTTCGTGATCAACCGCACCGTCATCCTCCATTTCTGCGGCAAGAAGAAGCCCTGGACCCGCGCGTACAGCGGCCGGTTCCTCGCGCTGTACAAGCATTACGAGCGGCTGACGCGGCTCGGCCTCGAAGCCGTGGACGCGGCGTCCGCTTCCGCGCCGGAGCCGGCGACGGAGGCCGGACCGTTCGCTCCCGTTCCGGAATAGGCACCCGTGCATGGGCGTCCGCATAGGATGGGGAAAAACCCATCCGACAGGAGGACGTGCGATGCCGATATCACCGGGTACCCACGCGGTGTACACCGTTCGTCCGGGAGATTCGCCGTACTCGATCGCGAATCAGTTCGGCTCGTCCCTGGCCGATCTCCAGCGGTCGAACGCGCTGTACCCGCCGGTTACGGATCCCGGGCTCATCTACCCGGGCCAGAAACTGCTCGTCCGCGTGCCGGGCACTTCGCAGGAGAGTGTCGTGCTGCACCAGGTGACGGAAGGGGATACGCTCTTCCGGCTCGGGGAGCGCTACTCCGCCGGCGTTGACATGCTGGCGGCGCTGAACCGGATGGAGCAGCCGGACATCCTGAGGGTCGCGCAGCTCGTCTACATCCCCGCCTTCGTATACGAAGTGGAACCGGGGGACACGCTCTGGCGGATCGGGATCCGGTTCGGGGCGTCCCTGAACGAGCTGGCGTGCGCGAACGCGGGCCGCGCCGGCTTCTCGCCGGACGTGCCTTTTCCCGGCTACAAGCTGGTCGTTCCGCTGCCGTCTTCGACCAACATCGTCGTCTTCCGGCCGCTGCCCGGTACGCGCGTCGCCGCGGGCACGCCCCTCGCCGGCAGAGCCCGGGAATTCGAGGCGAACCTGCTGTACCGGATCCGGGACGACGCGGGCCGGATCGTCGCGCGCGAGCGGGTGGTCACGGCGTCGGAGGGCGCGCCGGCGTTCGGCACCTTCAGCGCGCCGCTCGTCTTCGACGCGGCGCCGGCGACGCCGGCGGGAAAGATCCAGGTCTATACGCGCAGCCCGCGGGACGGCAGCATCCAGGATCTCGTCGAAGTCCCCGTCCTGTTCTGAACCGCATCCCCCGTGCGCAAAATGGAACGCCAAACCGTGCATACTACGGTTTGGCGTTTCTTTGTGCGCATCGTTCAAGGAATGTCCACAACTCCTGGCCCTTCTTGGTCATGCGGAAGCGCGCCGCGCGTTCTACGATGGATGCAGGAGGGTTCGGGAAGGCGGTGACAACATGCTGACAAAGTCCGGACACTCGGCTGCGGAACGCCGGATGAAGCGGGAAACGGCGGAGTCCGCCGCGGCGCGCGGAACGCCCGGAACCGCCGGGCCGCGAAGCACGCGGCGGAAGGCGCCGGGATGGCTGGCGGCGGTGGCGCTGTTGGTCCTGCTGGCGGCGTGCTCGCGCGAGAATTTGCAGCAGATCGGTCTGATCGGCATCGAAGGGACGCTCGCGGTCGAGCCGGCGGAGATCGAGGCCGGCGGGACGGTGTCGATGAAGGCGGTGTTCACCGGCGTGGAGCTGGACGAGAACGCGAACGTCCAGTTCGTCGTCATCGCGGACGGACAGCCGACCACGCTGAAACACCGCTTCGAGGGCGACAACACGTACACGGCCGAGCATACGTTCGACAAGCCGGGCGTCTACGACGTCGATCTCCATCTGTATTACGAAGACGTGCACATCTACAAAAAGAAGCAGGTGACGGTGCGATGACGCGGACCGGCCCCGGCCTGCGGCTGCGGCGGACGGTGGCGATCGCGCTGATCGCGGCGCTCGCGCTGGCCGCGCCGCCGGCGCTTCGGCCGGCCGCCGCGGCGGAGGAGCCGATTCCGCTGCAGCCGCTCGTCGACGCGGCGCCGGAGGGCGCCGTGCTGCGGCTTGAGCCCGGCGCATACGCCGGTCCCGCCGCGATCGGCAAGCCGCTGATGATCGAAGCGGCGGCGGACGGCGCCGTGACGATCGTGAATGCGGGGGAACGGCCCGCGGTCACGGTGACGGCGCCGGGCGTGAGCCTGCGCGGGCTTGCGATCGTGCAGACGGGCGGGCGCGACAGCCCGGCGGTGCTCGTCACGGCGCCCGGCGTCCTGCTCGACGGGCTCGACATCGAGACGGAGGGCTTCGGCATCCGCCTCGAGCGGGCCGACCGGACGATCGTGCGCGGCAGCGCGGTCCGCTCCGCGCAGCCGCCGGGCGGCCGGTTCACGGAGCGGAAGAACGGCATCGACCTGTACGAGACCGACGGCGCGGTGATCGAGCACAACACGGTCGTCGCGATGTATGACGCGATCTACATCGAGAACAGCGACGACGTGCGGATCACCGGCAACACCGTCGAGTCGTCGCGCTACGGCATCCACGTCATGTATTCCGACCGCACGGTCATCACCGGCAACACCGGACGGATGAACGTGACCGGCGCGATGGTGATGACGGCGGAAGGCGTGCTGGTCGAGGAGAACCTTTTTGAAAAGCAGAGCGAGAACGTCAACTCCCAGGGCATCCTGCTGTTCGCGGTCCGGCATTCGGTCGTGCGCGGCAACGCCGTCTCCGGCAACCGGGTCGGGATTTTCGTGGAAAGCTCGTCGGACAACCGGATCGAGGACAACGAGATCCGGGACAATTTCATGGGGATGCAGCTCCTCGATTCGGAGGGCAACCTGATCACGGGGAACCGGTGGATCGGCAACGTCGCGGACGCGGGCGCGAAAGCAAGCAACGCAAACCGGATCGAGCGGAATTTCTGGGACGCGTTCAGCGGCCTCGACGCGGACGGCGACGGCGCCAGCGATCTTCCGTACGCCGTCAACCCGTTCTTCCTGTCGCTGACGGAGCGGCGGCCGGTGTTCCAAATCCTGTTCCAGTCGCCGGGCATGAAGTTTCTCGAGGGGCTGTACGGCGCGGACCGGAGCGGCTGGGCGGCCGACGCCGCGCCGCTCATGAAGCCCGGCCGCGGGACGGAAGGTGCGGGCAGGGAGACGGGACGGGCCGCGGGGGTCGCGGGAGCGGGCCTGCTGGCGTTGTCCTGCGCCATCATCATCCTGGCTAGGAGGAGAGCGACATGAGCTATCGTCGGGTTGCGGTGACGCTTGCGTTCGTCATGGCAGCCTTCCTTAGTGTGGCATGCGGCAAAAACGAATATGCGGCGCGGGCGGTGAACGAGGAGACGGACCGGTGCGCGCAATGCAACATGGCCGTCGCGGACGATGCGCACGCGACGCAGATCGTGCTCAAGGACGGGCGGGCGCTCATTTTCGACGACATCGGCTGCATGTACGCGTGGATGGCGGAAAACGGCGACGACGAGGTCGGACAGGCGTTCGTCCGCGATTATCACGACCTCGGATGGATCAAGCTGGAGAAGGCGTACCACGTCTACGACGCGTCGTTCCGGACGCCGATGGCGTACGGCGTGCTGTCGTTCGCGAGCAAGTCCGACGCCGAGGCGTTCATCGCGGAGCAGGGAAAGGGCGTCCTCATGACGGCGGACGACCTGTCCGGCCATTCGTGGGAACGGAACCGTGACATGATGGAAGGCATGGAAGAGCACGGCCACGGAGCCGACGGCGCGATGCACGGAGAAGACGGCGCACACGATGGCATGGATGCGGGCGGGCACGATGCCGTCCACGGCGGCGAGGCCGTGCATGGGCAGGAGGGCGGACATGAAGGCGACGGCGCAGCCGGTGCCCCGGCCGGCGGCCATGAAGCCGGCGCGATGCCGGAAGACGGCGCGGCTCACGGCGGCATGGCCATGCAGGAAGCGGGTCAAGGCACGGGCAGCGGTGACGGCCATGGCGATGCCGCCGGCGGCGAAGGCGCAGATGTTCACGGCGGCCCCGCCCGCGGTGCCGGCCCGGCGGGCGACGCGGTGGCCGCGGGTGACGCGCATGCTTGAGGTGGCGGTCCGGGAAATCCGGACCGGCTTCCGCAATCCGTGGGCGTACTCGTTCCTGGCGCTGTTCGCGCTGTTCATGCTCGCCCTGCTGCTGATCAACGCGCAGGGGTACGTGCGGGGATATTCCGGCGTGACGGGCACGATGCTGAACCTCGTCCTGTACCTGCTGCCGCTCATGACGCTGATGCTGGGGTCTTTTTCCCTGACGGGCGAGAAGGAAGACGGCGGCTGGGAGCTGCTCTCCACCTACCCGCTGACGACGGGCGCCTGGCTGCTCGGCAAGTACGCCGGCCTCGCCGTCGTGCTGCTCGCGATCGCGGCGTTCGGCTTCGGCCTCGCGGGCGTCGCCGGCTGGGCGGCGGGCAGCGGGTTCGGCTTCCGGACGTACGTCGTGCTGCTCGCGTTCTCGGTATGCCTCGCGCTGATGTATCTCGGACTTGCGATGCTCGTCGGCGCGCTGGCCCGCAACCGGTGGCAGGCGCTCACGATCTCCGCCGCCGTCTGGTTTTTCACGGTCATGGCCTGGCCGGCGGTCATCATCGCGGTGCTCGGCATGCTGCCGTATCCGTGGATCCGGCCGGGTGTCTCCGTGCTGACGCTGTTCAACCCGGCCGAGCTGGCCCGGATCTTCGCGGTCGTCAAGCTCGGCGGCGGTTCGATGTTCGGGGCGGACTACGCGGGCTGGGTGACGTGGTTGCGCGGGGGGCGCGGAACCTGGGCGTTCGCCGGCGTCTGCCTCGCCTGGATCGGGGGCTGCCTCGGGTTGTCCGGATGGCTGTGGGAGAGGGGGCGCAGGCGTGGCTGAACCGGTGCTGGTCATGGAACACGTGCGGAAATCGATGCGCCGGCAGGCGGTCATCCGGGATGTCAGCCTCGCGGCGGAAGCGGGGCAGGTGATCGCGCTGCTCGGCGGCAACGGCGCGGGCAAGAGCACGATCCTGCGGCTGATCGCCGGCATCCTGCACCCGGACGCGGGGGAGATCCGTGTCGGCGGGCTGCGCTGGAAGGACGACCGGCTGGCGTATGCCGAACGGATCGGCTACATGCCCGACGACTTCCGGTTTCCCGGCGGTCTCACGGCGATGGAGACGATGGCGTTCTGGGCGAAGCTGCGCGGCCTGCCGAAGAGCCGGGCGGCCGAGGCGCTGGCCGAAGTGGGGCTCGCGGACACCGGGAAGAAGCCGGTGGCGTCGTTCTCGAAGGGGATGCGGCAGCGCGTGCTGTTCGCGCAGGCGCTGCTCGCGCGGCCGCCGCTCGTCCTGCTCGACGAGCCGACGAACGGGCTCGACCCGTACTGGATGGAGAGCTTCATCCGGCTCGTGCGCGAGGCGGCGGAGCGGGGGCAGACGGTACTGTTCTCGACGCACCAGCTCGAGATCGCGGAGGCTGCGGCCGACCGCATTGTCTTCCTGCGGGACGGTGCCGTGATCCACGATATCGCCGCGGGCGGGGGCGGCGCGGACGGGCCGCAGGCGCTGCGCGAGGCGTTCATGCGGATGTACGGCATACCGGTACGCCGGTGACGGCGGCGGGCGATGACCCGTCCGGCAGGTTGCACGCCCGCACATCAAGGGCCGGACTTCGGAAGGGAAGTCCGGCCCGATTTATCTGCGCATGAGCAGGTACAGGAAGTACGGCGCGCCGATCAGCGCCGCCATCGTGCCGGCCGCGATGCCCTCGGCCCCGCCGGTGTTGCGGCCGATCGTGTCCGCAACGAGCAGCAGCCAGCCGCCGATGAGAATCGCGAGCGGGATGGACAGCTGGTGACGCGGCCCGACGATCCGCTTCGCGATGTGCGGCGCCATCAGACCGACGAAGGCGATGGCGCCCGTCATCGAGACGGCGGCGGCGGCCAGCGCGACGGCCGCGAGCAGCAGCCAGGCGCGCTCGCGCGTGAGCGGCACGCCCAGGCCGATCGCCTCCGGTTCCCCGAGCTCGAGCAGGTTCAGCCGGCGGGCGCGCAGCAGCACGAACGGCACGAGCACGGCGAGCCACGGCAGCAGCGCGAGCACGAACGGCCAGTCCGCGCCCCAGATGCTGCCGGCCAGCCATTTCTTGATGAAATCGACCTTGAACCGGTCGACGGACGAGATCAGCACGATCATGAGCCCCGAGAGCGCGATCGAGGTGCCGGCGCCGATCAGCACGAGCCGCAGCGGATGCAGCCCGGACCCGCGGCGGTATGCCGCCAGCCAGATCAGGAGCGCGGTCGTCAGCGCGCCGGCGAAGGCGACGGCCGGCACCAGCCAGACGAAGACGCCGGCGTCGATCGGGAAGAACATGTAGTAGACCGTCACGGCGACGCCCGCGCCGGAGTTGATGCCGATGATGCCGGGATCGGCCAGCTCGTTGCGGGTGATCCCCTGCAGAATCGCGCCGGACAGCGCGAGCGCCATGCCGGCGAGCAGCGTGATCGCGATGCGCGGCAGCCGGATCGAGAACAGCACGTATTCTTCCTTGAACGTGCCCTGGCCGAGGAGTGTCGGGATCAGCCGGTCGAACGAGAGCGAGGCCTGTCCGAGCCCCATGCCCGCGACGGCGGTGACCGCGATCAGGCCGAACAGGCCGACCAGCCAGAGACGCTGCTTGCGGATCAGCTCCCTCGCCATCATGACCGTTGCCCCCCTTGGCGCGCGATGATCAGGAAGAACGGAATGCCGAGCACGGCGATGATCGCCGCCGTCGGCACTTCATAGGGTTTGCCGATCGTCCGGGCGAGCGTGTCGGCGAGCAGCAGCAGCGAGGCGCCCGCTACCGCCGCCATCGGCAGGACGCGCCGGTAGTCGGTGCCGACGAGCGCCCGCGCGATATGCGGCACCATCAGGCCGATGAACGCCATGTTGCCGACAAGGGCGACGGACACGCCGGCCAGCAGGATGACGACGCAGGACAGCACGGCCTTGACGAGGGCCGTGCGCTGCCCGAGCCCGACGGCGACGTCCTCGCTCAAGGAGAGCACCATGAGCTGCCGGGCATACAGCATCGCGGCGATCAGACCGGCGACGACGACCGGCAAGACGACGTCAAGCTGCCGCCACGTCGTGCCCATGATGCCGCCCGCCGTCCACATCGAGACGTCCTTCGACACCTTGAAGGCGATGCCGATCGCATCGGCGAGCGCGTACAGGAAGAACGAGACGCTTGATCCCGCCAGCACGAGCCGGAGCGGGGACCAGCCGTCCCGGCGCGACGCGCCGAGACCGAGGACGAGCAGCATGCCGAGCGCTGCGCCGATCGCGCCCGCGACCGTCATGCCGAAGTAGCCGAGGGAGGGGAAAAACGCAAATCCGATCGCCAGCGCCAGGTTCGCGCCCGCGGTAATGCCGAGCAGCCCGGGATCGGCGAGCGGGTTGCGCGTCATCCCCTGCATGATCGCCCCGGCGGTCGCCAGCGCCGCGCCGACGGCCATCGCGGCGATCTCCCGCGGCAGCCGGATCTCCCGGATGATCAGAATCCGGTCATTGACTTCCCGGGAGAACAGCGCTTTCCAAACATCGCGAAAAGGGATGTCCGCCGCGCCGTATACGAGCGACACGACGAACATCCCGGCCATGACCGCCGCACCGGCGGCCAGCGTCCATCCGAACGCCGCCCGGCGCGGGCGGACCGCAAGCTTCAGCACGAAGCGTCATCCTTTCCGTCACGGGCTGTTCAGGAAGAAGTCCTCGAACAGCTCGAGCTGCATTTCGAGGGTGTAGGGGTCGGTGAACGATGCGCCCTCGCCGGTCATTTCGAGCACCCGGCCGTTCTTCACGGCGGGAATGTTCTTGTACGTCTCGGTGTCCTGGAAGGACGTGTCGGCGTTCGAATATTTGCTGATGATCAGGTAGTCGCCGACGAATTCCGGCAGCACCTCGGGCGACAGCGCGTAGTAGCCGGCCTCGAGGGCGTGCTCCTTCACCTTCTCCGGCATGCCGAGGTTCATTTCCTGGTACAGCAGCTCCGTGCCGCGCGCCCAGTTGTTGCCGAACACGTAGATCGACTTGTCGTACACCTCGATGACGGTGACGGTGGCGTCCTCGCCGATCTTCGCCCTGATTTTCGCGCCGGCCTCTTCCAGCCGCTTTTTGAAGGCGTCCACCCACTCGCGGGCTTCCTTCTCCTTGTTGACCGCCTTGCCGATTTCGATGTGCATGTCGAAAATGTCGCGCGCGCCCCAGGTATACGTGACGGTGGGGGCGATTTCTCTTATTCTGTCCAGGTTCTTGGCGGTCGACAGCGCCACGATCAGGTCGGGGTCAAGTTCGATGAGCTTTTCCAGATTTTCTTCCGACGCTTCCTCCACATCCTTGAGCATCTCGGCGAACTGCACGGCGTTCTTCGACCAGATGTCGGCGCCGATAACGGGCACGCCGAGGTGCAGCAGGTTGCCGGTGAAACCGGACAGGGAGACGACGCGCCGGGGATTCGCCGGCACTTCGACCGGTCCGGTCTCCGATTCGTAGAGGATCGTATCGCCCCGGGACGATTTCGGATTTCCTCCGCCGCATGCCGTGACGACGAGCGTCAGCACCAGCAGGAGGGGGAACAGCATCTTGCGCATGAAGGCTCCACTCCTTGAACGTCGAAATGACAACCCGTTTTCGCAACGAATGATAATGATTATCAGTTTCGCCATAATGATGATAGCGGCGCGGCGTGCGCTTGTCAATGGCATTTTCATGGCGTTTCGGGCGGGGCGCCTTTTCAGCGGAACAAGCGGGCGGCGGCGTCCATCGAAACATGCGGCGAAACATTCGGGCGAAACGTGCGGGCGGAGGTTTTTTCAACGGCGGATGGCGGGAAGCAGGGAACGGATGCGGCGGCGGCGAAGGGATGCAGACAGGATGGGAGTGGCCCGCGTTTGATCCGGCGGTGACGCCCACCCGGGGAATGGGGCGGATCGCCGAGCTGTTCCGCACGTATCCCGGGACGAGGCGGTCCGGGCATCCCCAGGCGTCGTTCACCGCGAACGGGCGGCACGCGGAGGCGATTGCGGCCGAACACCCGCTCAGCCCGAAGTTCGGCATGGGTTCCCCGCTCGGCCGGCTGTACGAACTGCGCGCGAAGGTGCTGCTGCTCGGCGTCGGCTATCATGCGTGCACCGGTTTTCACCTGGCCGAGACGATGATACCGACGACGCCGGTCAAGCGGGACGGGGCGGCGATCCGGGAAAACGGCGAGCGGGTTTGGCGCTGGTTCGAGGACTATGACTACGACGCGGATGATTTCGGGGAGCTGGGCCGGGAGATGGAGCGAACCGTTCCGGTCCGGAAGGGGACGGTCGGGCAGGCGGACTGCCGGCTGTTCGGCTTGCGGGAGGCCGTTGATTTCGCCGTGCGGTGGATGACGGACAACCGGCGGAAAAAGCGAAATGGAACCTGAGCGGTTCCATTTCGCGCGCATGGGCAAGGGGCGGATGCGAAGATCCACATGCGATCCTGCCCGTCAATATGCGGTCCAGCCCGCGTCGGCCACGATGACGGCGCCGTTTACGAAGCTTGCGTCATCCGAGGCGAGGAACAGCGCGATCGTCGCAATTTCTTCCGGCTTGCCCGAGCGCGGGTTGTTGTTTGCCCCGGACATCGCCTTGCCCATGCCGAACTGGCTCGGATTGTTCATCGTGGTGCCGATGTTCGTCTCGACGCCGCCCGGCGCGATCGCGTTGCAGCGGATCCCGTATTCGCCGTATTGGAAGCCGACGTTCTTCGTGAAGCCGATGAGGGCGTGCTTCGAAGCCGTATAGGTCGCGCCCGCCCGCGAACCCTGCAGGCCGCCGATCGAAGCGATGTTGACGATGGCGCCGCTTTTCTTCTCCATGAAGATCGGCAGCACTTTGCGGGTCGTGCGCATCGGGCCGGTCGTGTTGACCGCGAAGACGCGTTCCCACAGCTCGTCGGTGATTTCGGCCGCCGGCACGAAGTTGTCCATGATGCCCGCGTTGTTGATCAGGATGTCGACGGTGCCGTACGTCTTGACGGCCGTGTCGATGAGATGCTGCACGTCTTCTTCCTTCGCCACGTTGGCCGTGACGGCGATCGCCGTGCCGCCCTTCTCCGTGATTCCTTTGACGACAGCCTGGACGCCTTCGGCGTTCAGGTCGGATGCGACAACCTTGGCGCCTTCCTGCGCGAACAGCTCGGCGATGGCCTTGCCCATGCCGGATGCCGCGCCGGTGACAATGGCGACTTTACCGGACAGTTTCATGTTCGGAGTGCCTCCTCTCGAATTGGGAACGTTCCATGAACAAATATATCAAGGATTTGGAAACGGCCGATGTGACTGGCATCACAACCCGGTGACGGCGATGGAGCGTTCGTCCGGATACGCGCCGACGCGGATTTCGGGTGCCGCTCCGGCCGATGCGGACAGTCCGGCCGATCGACACCCCGGGCCTGTCCGGCGCCTCGACGCAGCCGCATGGCTTCTTCGGCCGCCCGCCGGCCCGGCGTCGTCATGGCGTCGAAGCGGCCGCCTGCCGGCGGGCTCCGGTCCGGGGCCCCGGCGCACCGGACAAGCTCCGGTTACGACCGCGCGGCCATTTCCACATCTTCCTTCGCAATGTCCGGTCCGACACCCCGTATAGCTTGCCCCGTTTATGCCGTAAGCTTGCGACAGGGGCAGCGACTTCGGTTCCCCGGCGCGGTGACCGGCACGGTCGGAAGCCCCGGTATCCTTGATGGCATGGCGGCTGAAGCGCGGCGCCATTAGCATGAATTTGCGACGGCCGCGGCGAGCGCGTCCGCGAACGCCGAGAGCCGCTCGTCGCCGCTGTCCGCCGACCGGCGGACGAGCCACAAGTCGTTCACGACCGGTTTGTCCGGCACATGGAGCACGTGCAAGCGCCCGGCCTCGAGCTCTTCCCGGACAAGGTAGTCCGGCAGCACGCTGACGCCGAGCCCGCGCAGCACCATCGTCTTGATGACGCGCAGATCGGGCACGATGTAGTCCGGCAGGATCGCGCAGCGGACGCCGAAGGCCTGCATCCAGAAGCGGCGGATCATCGGCAGGTCGGAGCCGTAGCTGATCCACCGCTCCTTCTCCAGCGCGATGCGGACCGCCTCGGCGTCCGCACCGGGCGGGACGTCGAGCGGCCGGATGCCGACCGCCAGGAACGTCTCGACGGCGAGCCGGGAGAAGACGAGCCCGGACGTCGCGACGTGCTGCGTGGCCACGAGCAGGTCCAGCTCGCCGTCCTGCAGGAGGCGCAGCAGGGGCCGCGTCTCGCCGAACGTCAGGATGAGCCGGTACGGCGATTCCGGCAGCGCGGGGATGATTCGCTCGTGCATGAATTCGTGCGGACCGCCGAGCCGGAGGACGGGCGCCCGTCCCGGCTGCTTGAAGACGTCGTCCACCCGCTCGAGGCGGTCGACGGCCGGCGCAATCTGTGCGTAGAGCAGTTTGGCGCGCTCGGTCGGCACCATGCGGCGGGGAGTCCGGCGGAACAGCGGCTCGCCGACCTCGGCCTCCAGCGCAGCGAGATGCTGGCTGAGCGCCGGCTGGGTCATGTAGCGGGCGGCCGCGGCGGCGGAGACGGAACCATGCCGGTAGATGGCGACGAAGGAACGGAACCACTCGAAGTCAGCCATAAAAATTTTAATACCACCATGCGTTTTTCTTTATTTGGATTATAGCAGCGCATCGCATACACTGGAAGCGTGGCAGCCGGCTGCGAAACATGCATTTTCCCGGAAGAGGGGGATGGTTATGGCGGAGCGTCATGTGCTCATGGTGGTGACGAGCTGCGGCGAAATGCCGACGGGAGAGAAGACGGGGATTTGGCTGTCCGAATTTGCGGAACCTTATGAAGTGTTCCGTGAATCGGGCTTTCGGATTACGGTGGCGAGCGTGAGGGGCGGCAAGGCGCCGATCGACCCGCGCAGCCTGACGCCGGAGACGGAAGCGAAGTGGGCGGATGCGATCCGCGTGCTGGACGAGACGGTCCCGGTCGATTCGGTCGGCGCGGAAGGATTCGACGCGCTCTTCCTGCCGGGAGGACACGGCACGATGTTCGACCTGCCGGAGAACGGGAAGCTCCGGGAGCTCATCCGGACGCTCTTCGAATCGGGACGGCCGGTCGGCGCCGTCTGCCACGGTCCGGCCGGTCTCGTCGGCGTGAAGCTGTCCGACGGCACGCCCCTCGTGAAGGGCCGGAAGGTGACGGCGTTCACGAACGAGGAGGAGCGCGCCGTGAAGCTCGACCAGGTGATGCCGTTCCTGCTCGAGGACCGGCTGCGGCAGATCGGCGCGGCATTCATTGCCGCGGAGAAATGGGCCAACCACGTCGAGGTGGACGGCAAGCTGGTGACGGGCCAAAACCCGCAGTCCGGCGAGGCGGCGGCGCGGAAGCTCGCGGAGCTGGTGCTGTCCGCAACATAACGCTGCGGACCACGTTTATCCGGCCGCGTCACAGGGGCCGCAACGGTACACGGTACCGTTAACGGGCCAGTCCGCCGCGCTACGGTATGCTCCAACGGTACGTGATACCGTTGGAGGGCGAGATGGAGGATCACGGCAAAATGATCGGCCGATCGGGACCCACCATCCCGATCGGCCGGTTTTCGTTACGGCAGCACATTCCCCGCCGCGCGGTAGATCTCGTACCACTCCTCGCGGGACAGCCACACGTCGCTCGCCTTGCAGCAGTCCCGCAGGCGGTCGAGGTTCATCGTGCCGATGACCGGCTGCATCTTCGCCGGATGGCGGAGCAGCCACGCGATCGCGATCGTCGTCTTCGAGACGCCGTGATTCGCCGCGATCTCGTCGAGCTTCCGGTTCAGCTCCGGGAACTTCGGATTGTCCAGGAAGACGCCCTCGAAGAACCCGTACTGGAACGGCGACCACGGCTGGATCGTGATGTCGTGCAGGCGGCAGTAGTCGAGGACGCTGCCGTCGCGGTCAACCGCCAAATCGTTTTCCATGTTGACGTTGATGCCCTGCGAGATCATCGTCGCGTTCGTGATGCTGAGCTGGAGCTGGTTCGCGACGATCGGCTGGCGCACGTATCGCCTGAGCAGCTCGATCTGCAGCGGCTTGTGGTTCGACACGCCGAACCAGCGCACCTTGCCCGAGGCGTGCAGCCGGTCGAACGCCTCCGCCACTTCCTCGGGCTCGACGAGCGCGTCCGGACGGTGGAGCAGCAGCACGTCAAGGTAGTCCGTCTTCAGCCGCTTCAGGATGCCGTCGACGGACGACAGGATGTGTTCCTTCGAGAAATCGTACATTCCCTTGCGGATGCCGACCTTCGACTGCAGGATCATGGTGGAGCGGATTTCGGCGTTCATGCCGATCGCGTCCGCGAAGAGTTCCTCGCAGGCCCCGCCTCCGTAGATGTCCGCGTGATCGAAGAAATTTGCGCCCTCCTCGAGCGCCGCGCGGATGAATTGTTCCGCCTCCCGCTTGTCCAGACGGTTGATGCGCATGCAGCCGACCGCGATGACGGGCACCTGGAGCGTGCTGGTGCCGAGCTGAATGGTACGCATGATCGGATGGCCTCCCGGATGAGCATTTGACGGTTCCCGGCCCGGAAAATTGCGCAACGTCCGCGCCGGCCGCCGTGAATGCGTGTTCAAGAAGATTGTGGCATAACCCGTCCGTCCGGTTCAAGGAAAAAGCTTACGTTCCTTCCCCGTTGCTCCCCGCTTTTCCGCCATTTCCCGCCAGTTCCTTCCGCACGAGCGGCGCCACCCGCGTGCCGAGCAGCTCGATCGCGCGCAGCACGTCCTTGTGCGGCATCGTGCCGACGTTGACATGGAGGAAGAAGCGCGTGATGCCGAGGTTCCGGTGCAGCAGGACGATTTTCTCCGCGACGTATTCGGGATCGCCGACGTAGAGCGCGCCCCGCAGGCTGCGCGCCGCGTCGTAGGTCTCGCGGGTGTACGGCGGCCATCCCCGCTCCCGGCCGATCTTGTTCATTTGCGCCATGGTCGGCAGGAAGAACTTCTCGGCCGCCTCCTCGGTCGTATCCGCGACGAAGCCGTGCGAATGCGTCGCGATCTGCAGCTTCGAGACGTCATGGCCGGCCTGCTCCGCGGCGCGCTTGTACAGTTCGACGAGCGGCCGGAACCGCTCCGGCATGCCGCCGATGATCGCGAAGCAGACGGGAAGGCCCAGCAGGCCGGCGCGGTAGGCCGATTCCGGGTTGCCGCCCGTCGCGATCCAGACGGGCAGCGGGTTCTGCACGGCGCGCGGATAGACGCCGCGGCCGTCGATCGCGGGCCGGAATTTGCCGCGCCAGGTCACGATCTCGTTCCGGCAGACTTCGAGCAGCAGCTCCAGCTTCTCGGTGAACAGCTCGTCGTAATCCTCCAGCCTGTATCCGAACAGCGGGAACGATTCGATGAACGAGCCGCGTCCCGCCATGATCTCCGCCCGGCCGTTCGAGAGGGCGTCCAGCGTCGCGAATTGCTGGTAGACGCGGACGGGGTCGTCCGAGGACAGGACGGTCACGGCGCTCGTGAGCCGGATCCGCTTCGTGAGCGGCGCGGCGGCCGCCAGCACGACGGCCGGGGCGGAGCAGGCGTAATCGGGCCGGTGGTGCTCGCCGACGCCGTACACGTCCAGGCCGGCCTGGTCGGCGACGACGATTTCCTCCACCGCGCGGCGAATCCGCTCCGCGTGGCTGATCCGCTCGCCCGTCACCGGGTCGGGCGTCGCCTCGAGGAACGTGCTGATGCCGATCTCGATGCCTCCGGGCGGATGGTCGTAACGCTCCGTTGTGCTGCCTTGTTCGGTCATGTCTGTCGCCTCCTTCGATACTTCCAGTGTACTTGAGCCGAAGCCGTTCCACAAATATTCCCGCCGGACGGGCGGGCCTGCGGTCACGGGGGAGATGGGTCCGCCGTCCGCAACCTCGTGTCGAATGATGCGCAAAAATGAGAATCCATGATCAAAAACAACAAATCAAATTGATGCCCCCGAGGCCTTGTTGTATGTTGAAAGGAAATGAGAGCGATTTCATTGCGTTGCGCATCATGGGGCGACAGGTGTTATGCACAGGCGTTATACTCCGATTTTCTCCAAAACCGACTGGAGGGATGTGTTCATGCGTCGCCGACATCCGCTTGCCATCCTGCTGACGTGCCTGCTGCTGACGGTGCTGGCCGCGCCGGCGCACGCCGGGGGCCAAGGCCCGGGCACCGGCAACAACCCGGGCCGGCCGGCGGACAATCCGCCGCCGTCGTACACCGAAGTGTCGGTGCACGACCCGTCCATCGTCAAGCACGGCGACACGTACTACGTGTTCGGCTCGCACATCGAAGCGGCGAAATCGGCCGACCTGATGAACTGGACGCGGTTCACGAACGGCTACACGACGCCGGGCAACGTGCTGTACGGCGATCTGTCCGCGAACCTTGCCGGCTCCTTCGCCTGGGCGGGCGAGAACGACGCCGACAGCCTCGGCGGTTATGCCGTCTGGGCACCGGACGTCATCTGGAACGAGCATTTTGAGAACCCGGACGGCACGAAGGGCGCCTGGCTGATCTACTACAGCGTGTCGTCGACCTACATCCGCTCGGCGATCGGCATCGCCGCGGCCAAACGGATCGAAGGTCCTTACACCTACGTCGACACGATCGTCTATTCCGGTTTCACCCGCGACGAAGCGTACGACGCGAACAGCCGGGTGAACAAGAAGTGGACGAACACGAACCTGCCCGGGCTCATCGAAAGCGGCGTCCTGGACGGGCCGAATCCGGACTGGTTCAACGCGGACGGCTCGTACAACAACGCCCTGTATCCGAACGCGATCGACGCGAACGTGTTCTTTGACAAGGACGGCCGGCTCTGGATGGCGTACGGCTCGTGGTCGGGGGGCATTTTCATCCTGGAGCTGGACAAGCGGACGGGACGGCCAATCCATCCGGGCAGGGACGGTACGACGCCCGACGGCCGGATGATCGACCGGTACTTCGGCACGAAGATCGCCGGCGGCTACACGAAATCGGGCGAAGGCCCGTACATCGTCCACGACCGGGAGACGGATTTCTATTATCTCTTTATGTCCTACGGCTGGCTCGGCTCGGACGGCGGATACAACATCCGGGTGTTCCGCTCGAAGCGGCCGGACGGGCCGTATGTGGACACGCTCGGGCAAAACGCCGTGCTGCCGGGCAACGTCGACCACACCCCCTACGGCATCAAGCTGATGGGCAACTTCCTGTTCGAGCGGCGCGTCGGCGAACCCGGCGACGGGATCGGCTACGGCTACGTTTCGCCCGGCCACAACTCGGTCCTTTACGACAAGGCGACGGGCAAACGATTCCTCGTGTTCCATACGCGCTTTCCCGGCAAGGGCGAGATTCACGAGGTCCGCGTCCACCAGCTTTTCCTGAACAAGAAAGGGTGGCCGGTCGCCGCGCCGTACCGCTACGCCGGCGAGCAACTCGAGAAGGTGAACCGGCAGGACCTGATCGGCGAATACCGGTACATCAACCACGGCAAGGCGTATTCGGCCGCGGTCGAACGGTCGGGCTACATCCGGCTGAATCCGGACAACACGATCAGCGGCGACGTCCGGGGCAGGTGGAAAAAGACGGGCCACTACGACGCGGAACTGACGATCGACGGCAAGACGTACGACGGCGTATTCGTGAAGCAGTGGGACCCGGTGTCGGAAGCCTGGGTGATGACGTTCACCGCCGTTTCGGATGAAGGCGTGGCGATCTGGGGCAGCAGGCTGGAAGAACGGACCGCCGCGCAGATCGTGCAGGATATCGTGGCCGACCTATCGCTCGGCGATACGAGCGCCGTCACCGGCAATCTGACCCTGCCGACGGAAGGGACGCGCCGCGCGCGGATTGCATGGACGACGTCCGAACCGGGCGTCGTGACGGAGACCGGTGTCGTGACGCGGCCGCCGGCGGGAGCGGAACCGGCCTCGGCGGTGCTGACCGCAACGATCACGTACGGGTCGGAGCGCGCGGTGAAGGCATTCCCGATCACGGTGCTGCCGCGCCGCCCGGCGACGCTGACCGCGCATTACGCCTTTGAGGACAATCTGGACGATGCCACGGGGCGTTTCGGCTCCGGCACCTTGACCGGCGACCGGATCGACAAGACGGGCGGCGCCATCGGTTTTGCGGACGGCAAGATCGGCCGCGCCGCCGTGTTCGACGGCGCGTCGGGCGTCCGGCTGCCGGACGGGCTGATCCGGGGCGACGCGTATTCCGTGTCGGTCTGGCTGAAGCCGGAGCGGCTGACGATGTACACGACGACGTTCTTCGGCGCGCGCAGCCCCGAGAGCTGGGTCAGCCTCGTGCCGCTCGGACCGGTCGGCGGGCAGACGATGGTCTGGTCCGGCAGCGACTGGTACGACGGCGTCACGGGGCTCACGATTCCGACCGGCGAATGGTCGCATCTTGCGTTCACGGTGGACGGTGGCGAGCTCGTCGTCTACGTGAACGGGGAAGAGCGGTTCCGGGGCGCGAACTTCCCGCACGTGTTCACCGTACCGGATGCGGTCTTCGCGCTCGGCGTGAACTGGTGGGACCCGCCCTATCAGGGTTTGATGGACGAGCTGCGCATCTACGAAGGCGCGTTGTCGCCGTCCGACGTCGCCGATTTGGCGGCCGCGGGCGGTTGATGACCCAAGGGGTCGGGAACTCCGCGAAGCCGAAGCGAAAAGGCGGCGGCTGCATAACCGACACTTCCGGGGCAAAGCCGGCGCAAGGCCCGAAGGTCTTCCGCCGGCTTTCCTGTCGGCCCCGATTGGCCGGCCCGGCCGGTCGAATGCGGCGGCTTCCGTTCCCTCGGGGGCGGAGGTCCTTTCATTTATATCAAATTCTGATAAATCCCATAAGATCAATTTGATTGAATCCTGCCCCGCGCTGTGCTACTCTAAATAAATAATGCATATCAATTTACTCGGAATACGAGGCATGAAGACGGAACGCAACACAGCGGGGTGGATACGTTGGTGCTTCACGAGACGAACAGTCCGTTCAGCCGGGAGCAGGCGGAGCTGCTCAACAAGCTGCTGCCGACGCTGACGGACGGACAGCGCTTCTGGCTGTGCGGCTATCTGGCCGCAACCTTGAGCGGCGCCTCCGCGGCGGCGCCGGCGCCCGCCGCGCAGGCGGCTGCGGGCGGGACGGTCGCGTCCCCGGCGGCCCCGCAGGCGGCCGCGCCCCAGGCGGCGTCCGCCGCGCCCGCGGTGCCGGCGCTGCCGAAGGAAGCGACCGTGCTTTACGGTTCGCAGACCGGCAACAGCAAGAAGGTGGCGAACCAGCTGGCCGAGCGGCTGAAGGGGGCGGGCTACGAGGTCACGGTCAGCGCCATGAACGATTTCAAGACGAACGCGCTGAAGAAGGTGACCCGTCTGTTCATCGTCGTCAGCACGCACGGCGAAGGCGAGCCGCCGGACAACGCCCTCTCCTTCTACGAATTCCTCCACAGCAAGCGGGCGCCGCGGCTCGACGGCCTGCCGTTTTCGGTGCTGGCGCTCGGCGACACGTCCTACGAGAAGTTCTGCCAGACCGGCAAGGATTTCGACAAGCGGCTGGAGGAGCTCGGCGGCCGGCGGATCGCGCCGCGCGTCGACTGCGACGTCGACTTCGAGGATGCGGCGAACGGATGGATCGAGAGCGTGCTCGCCGCGCTGGCGGACGAGGAGGCGGCTTCGGCGGCCGGAGCCGTCCCGGCCGGCGGAGCTTCAGGCGCGGCCGAAGCGGCCGTCGCCGCGGCGGTTCCGTCGGCTCCTGCGGCCCCGGCGGCGGCCTATTCCCGTTCGAATCCGTTCCGCGCCGCGGTGCTCGAGAACCTGAACCTGAACGGCCGCGGCTCCGACCGCGAGACGCGCCACGTCGAGCTCTCGCTCGAAGGATCGGGGCTGACCTACGAGCCGGGCGACGCCCTCGGCATCTATCCGGAGAACCGCCCGCAGCTCGTCGAGGAGCTGATCGAGGCGGCGGGCTGGAAGGCGGACGAACCCGTGCCGGCCGGCAAGGACGGCGAGCTGCCGCTTCGGGAGGCGCTCATCCGGCACTATGAGATCACGGTGCTGACGAAGCCGCTGCTTGAGCAGGCGGCGGAGCTGACGGGCCATCCGAAGCTGAAGGAGCTGACGGCGCCGGGCCGCGAGCAGGCGCTGCGCGAATACATCGCGGGGCGCGATCTCGTCGACTTGATCCGCGATTTCGAACTGAAGGGCGTGCCGGCGAAGACGTTCGTGCCGATCCTCCGGAAAATTCCGCCGCGGCTCTATTCGATCGCGAGCAGCCTGAAGGCGCACCCGGACGAAGCGCATCTCACGATCCGCAAGGTCGTCTACGAGGCGCACGGCCGCACGCGGTACGGCGTCTGCTCGACCTACGTCGCCGAACGGGCCGAACCGGGCTCGGAGCTTCCGGTCTTTGTGCAGCAGAACGAGAACTTCCGGCTGCCCGCCGACCCGGACGCGCCGATCATCATGATCGGTCCGGGCACGGGCGTCGCGCCGTTCCGGGCGTTCCTCGAGGAGCGGGAGGAGACCGGAGCCGGAGGCAAGTCGTGGCTGTTTTTCGGCGACCGGCATTTCTTCACCGACTTCCTCTACCAGGTCGAGTGGCAGCGCTGGCTGAAGAACGGCGTGCTGACGCGGATGGATGTCGCGTTCTCCCGCGACCAGGAACGCAAAATCTACGTGCAGCACCGGATGCTCGAGAAGGCGAAGGAGCTGTACGCATGGCTCGAGGAAGGCGCGTACGTCTATGTCTGCGGCGACAAGTCGCGGATGGCGCAGGACGTCCACGCGGCGCTCGAGACGGTCATCCGCCGGGAGGGCGGGCTGAGCGAGGACGAGGCCGCCGAGTATCTGAAGCGGATGCAGCAGGAGCGCCGCTATCAGCGCGACGTTTACTGATGAAGCCTGCCTGAAACCTTACGTGCGAAAGCGAGGCAACGCGACATGTTCGGCAACAACCTGATGAACCCGAACAGCAAGCCCCACAGCGACGTCGAAGCGGTCAAGCGGAAGAGCCGCTACCTGCGGGGCACGCTGGCGGAGACGCTTGAAGATCCGCTGACCGGCTCGATTCCCGAGGATGACAACAAGCTGCTGAAATTTCACGGCAGCTACATGCAGGACGACCGGGACCTCCGGAACGAGCGGGCGAAGCAGAAGCTGGAACCGGCGTACCAGTTCATGGTGCGGGTGCGGGCGGCCGGCGGCATCATGACACCGCGGCAGTGGCTCGTGATGGACGAGCTCGCCCGAAAATACGGCAACGGCACGATCCGGCTCACGACGCGCCAGTCGATCCAGTTCCACGGCGTCATCAAATGGAATTTGAAGCGGCTGATCAGGGAAGTCAACGACGCGCTGCTCACGACAATCGCGGCGTGCGGCGACGTGAACCGGAACGTCATGTGCAACCCGAACCCGTATCAGTCGGAAGTGCACGCGGAAGTCTATGAGTGGGCGCAGGCGATCAGCCGGCACCTCGAACCGCGCACGCGGGCGTATGCCGAAATCTGGCTCGACGGGGAGAAGGTGTACGACAGCCGGGAAGGCGCGGAAGAGGAGCCGATCTACGGCCCCGTCTATCTGCCGCGCAAGTTCAAAATCGGCATCGCCGTCCCGCCGTCCAACGACGTCGACGTGTTCTCGCAGGATCTCGGCTTCATCGCGATCCACGAGAACGGCAGGCTGCTCGGCTTCAACGTCGTCGTCGGCGGCGGGATGGGCATGACCCACGGCGACCCGTCCACCTATCCGCAGATCGGCAAGGTGATCGGGTTCACCGTGCCGGAGCGGGTCGTCGACGTCGCGGAGAAGGTCGTCACGATCCAGCGCGACTACGGCGACCGCGCGAACCGGAAACACGCGCGCCTGAAGTACACGATTGACGACCGCGGGCTCGACTGGTTCACCGGCGAGCTGAACCGGCGCCTCGGCTGGGAGCTGGAGCCGGCGCGGCCGTACCGGTTCGAGCACAACGGCGACCGCTACGGCTGGGTGAAGGGCACGGGCGGCCGGTGGCATTTCACGCTGTTCATCCAGAACGGCCGGGTGAAGGACACGGAAGACTACAAGCTGATGACCGCGCTGCGGGAGATCGCGAAGATCCACACGGGCGATTTCCGGCTGACGCCGAACCAGAACCTGATCATCGGCAGCGTCACGAGCCGGAAGAAAAAGGAAATCGAGGCGCTCATCCGGGAGTACGGCATCACGGACGGGAAGAACTACTCCGCGCTGCGCCGCAACTCGATGGCCTGCGTCGCGCTGCCGACGTGCGGCCTCGCGATGGCCGAATCGGAGCGCTACCTGCCGACGCTGCTGGACAAGATCGAGGCGATTCTGGACGAGGCGGGCCTGCGCGACGAAGAGATCGTCATCCGCATGACCGGCTGTCCGAACGGATGCGCCCGCCCGGCGTTGGCCGAGATCGCCTTCATCGGCAAAGCGGTCGGCAAATACAACATGTACCTGGGCGGCGGTTTCGCCGGCGAGCGGCTCAACAAGCTGTACCGGGAGAACATCGGCGAGGAGGAGATCCTGCGCGAGCTCCGGCCGATCCTGTTCCACTACGCGCGGGAGCGGAAGGAAGGCGAGCGCTTCGGCGACTTCTGCATCCGCGCGGGCTATGTGACAGAAGTGAAGGACGGACGGGATTTCCACAGCTGAAAACCGCCGAAGCCGCGCGACGGCCGGCGGGGGCCGCGAGCCGTTCCCCGTCGGGCATGCGTCTCATGACAAGCGGAATGGTACGGACTCCGTGAAAGCGGGGTCCATTTTTTATGGTACGCCCGGCATGGGCTTCATCCCCGGCAGCCGTTTTCGGAGAGGACGACCGGCAGACGGATCATAATATAACCGCATATAGCCGCTCGGTTGACGCCGTCCTGCTCGGTGTTGCGGGCCCTGGAAAAATCATCCCCCGGGGAAAGCATGGCGCAGGGCCGGATGCGGGGCCGCGCGGATCATCCTTCCGGCGGGGATCCTCTCCACGTCGTCGGACCCCCTGTATTCGGGTTGACAACGATCCGGTCATCGGACTATATTTTTAAATCATATAAATATTAAACAGTTGAAAATATCGGGGTGTCACGATGGAGTCGGATGTCCGCAGGATCGCCGTGTCGTTGGTGAAGCTGCAAAAGCAGCTCAACGCCGCCCTGGCGCAGCATCCGGAGATGCCGGTCACGCTTCCGCAGCTCATGCTGCTGAATCTGACGCATCAGCACGGACCGTACCGGCTGACGGATCTCGCCACAAAAATCGAGGTGAAGCCGAGCGCCGTCACCGTGATGGTCGACCGGCTCGAGAAGCGCGGATTTGTCCGGCGCGTTCCGGATCCCGGCGACCGCCGTGCCGTGCTCGTCGAGGTGACGGAGGAGGGCCGGGGCGCGCTGCGCAAGGCGTGGAACCTGCGCGAGGAGCTGCTCGGCCGCGTCACGGCGCGTCTTGGGTCGGAAGAAGTGAAACTGCTTGCGGATTTGCTCGAGCGGCTGACCGGAGAGCGCGCGCGGACCGGCTTCTGAATCGGGACACCCGGAGACAAGGAGAGAAACCGCACCTTATGGATGCCATGGAAGATCTGTCGCCCAAACGCAAACTTACCATCATGATCGCCATCCTGGCCGCGATGTTCTTCGCCGCCATCAACCAGACGATCGTCAGCACGGCCATGCCGCGCATCATTGCCGTTCTGGAGGGCGTGGACTACTACACGTGGGTCATTACGATCTACATGCTGACGTCGACGATCGCGACCGTCCTCGTCGGGAAGCTGTCGGACATTTACGGGCGCAAGCCGTTCCTGCTCGGAGGGATCCTGTTCTTCCTGATCGGCGCGTTCCTGTGCGGCTTCTCGCAGAACATTCTGCAGCTCATCATGTTCCGGGGCATCCAGGGCATCGGCGCGGGCGTCATCATGTCCTCGGCCTTCACCGCCGTCGGCGACCTGTTCGCGCCGCGCGAGCGCGGCAAATGGAGCGGCATCATGATGTCCGCCTTCGGCTTCTCCAGCATTCTCGGCCCGACGCTGGGCGGATGGCTCGTCGATCACATGGACTGGCACTGGCTGTTCTGGATTTTCCTGCCGCTCGGCGTCGTCGCCTTCGCCCTCATTCTGGTGCTGTTCCCGAAGACGGCTCGTCGCGAATCCGAGACGATCGACTGGTTCGGCTCGCTGTTTCTCAGCCTCGCGATCATCGCGCTCCTGCTCGGGTTCTCCTGGGCCGGCACGCGCTATGACTGGGATTCGCCGCCGATCATCGGGCTGTTCGCGGCGGCGGCCTTCTTCACGGTCATTTTCGTATGGGTGGAAAAGAACGCCGGCAGCCCGGTTCTGCCGCTGTATCTTTTCCGCAACGACATCGTCACGATCTCCAACGTCATCGGCTTCCTGATGAACGCGGGCATGATGGGCGCGCTCATCTACATCTCGTTCTTCGTCCAGGGCGTCGAGGGCATCGCGCCGACGTACGCCGGATACGTGACGATCCCGATGTCGCTTTCGATGGTGATCATGAGCACGGTCATCGGCCGGTACATTACGAAGACCGGCAAATACAAGCGCTATGTGCTGATCGGCATGCCGATCATGATCATCGGGATGCTCATGATGGCGTTCATGGACAACGTCTGGACGGCGGTGGCCGCGATGCTCGTGTTCGGCGTCGGGCTCGGCGTCGGCATGCCCGTCTTCTCGCTGACGGTGCAGAATGCGGTCAGCCCGGCCGATCTGGGCGTCGCGACCGCATCCTCGCAGCTCTTCCGGAACATCGGCGGCACGATCGGGATCGCCGTGCTTGGCACGGTCATGTCGACGAGTCTGAAGGCGAACCTGAAGGAGAAAATGGCGCAAGGCGGGCAAGCGCCGGCGCAGTTCGACGAAGCGACACGGGAACAGCTCGCATCGCTGACGGACCCGAACATGCTGCTCGACCAGCCGAAGCTGAAGGAAACGATCGCGTCGCTGCCGGCGGATCTCCAGCCGATCGCGAACCGGATCGTCGAAGCGCTGCGCGAAGCGCTCGCCTCGTCGCTGACCGTCGTGTTCCTGTGGGGCACGGCAATCGTCGCCGCGGCGGCCCTGCTGACGTTCTTCCTGCGGGAAATTCCGCTGCGCACGTCGAACCGGATGCCGAAGGAGGCGGACGGGGCGCGCGTCGTGCAGCAACCGGAACCGGTTCGTTGAGCACCGGTTCGATCCGGCGGGGATCCGGCGATCCCCGCCCGGATGCATGGATTTGCGGAAAAATGTGAACCCTGTTATTGCGGAACTTGTCGAAAGCGTATACAATACACTAATCGATGTTTCATCGATTTGGCAACGGCGCCGTGCCCTGTCCCGAGGGCGGTGCCGGCCCGGGGTTCGAAACCGCGAATCAGATGCATCTGGAGGGATCGATCATGGCCAGAACAACGATCAACGTACCGGAAAACCCCGTATCGCATTTTCTGTTCAATGACACACGCTCGGCCTGGATTTGGCTCATCATCCGGCTGTACCTCGGCTGGAAATGGCTCGAAGCGGGCTGGCACAAGGTTACCTCGGACGCCTGGGTCGGAGCGAACGCCGGCGCGGCGGTGGAAGGGTTCGTCCGGAAGGCGGTGGAAGAGGACAGGGCGATCACCGGCTGGTACGCGTCGTTCCTGGAGAATGTCGCCCTGCCGAACGCGAAGGTGTTCGGCTATATGGTCGCCTTCGGCGAAGTGCTCGTCGGCCTCGGCCTCATCCTCGGGCTCCTGACGGGCATTGCGGCGTTCTTCGGCTCGTTCATGAACGTCAGCTTCCTGTTCGCGGGAACGCTGAGCACGAACCCGCTGCTGTTCATTCTGGCAACCTGGATCGTGCTCGCCTGGAAGGTCGCCGGTTGGTACGGCCTCGACCGCTGGGCGCTGCCGCTGCTCGGGACGCCGTGGGGCAGGGTCAGCCGGTAAGCCCGGCGCGGTGATACATACGGAAAAGGCTGCGATGCATCCGGTCATCGCAGCCTTTTTTTGTTGTGCGCGGCGCGGTTCAGCGTGGCCGGTGGGCCGATCCGGTTCGCGATCAGGCGGCGCTCGTCCTCGTCGAGCCCGTAGAGCGCCATGATGCGCCGGTCGATCGCCTCGTACAGCCCGAGCCGCTCCTCCGGATCCCCGCAGGCGATCAGCCGGTCGACGAGCGCGACGATCTCCTCCTGTTCCTCCGGCGGACACGCCGGAAGCGGCAGCGACTCGAGATGGCGCCGCAGCACCTTCACGGAAGCGTGCGCGAGGGCGTGGTAGAACCGGACGGGCCGGGAATTGAGCGCCGCGAGCACATATTTCAGGCGGTAGCCCGGCGCGCGCGGAATGATGATGTTCGCGCTGTTCAGCGTGAGCCGCTGCCGGTCGTCCCAGGCGAAGACGAGGTCCGAGCCGATGAACCGGTAGATCAGCTTCTCCGGGGCCCGGTAGAGCGCCTCGGGCGCGGTCTGCTGGAACCGGTCCGGTTCGAACAGGATATACCGCCCCGAATGGCCGAGACCGTAAGCGGACACGTCGGCGCCCCGCAGCACCGGCTCCCATCCCGGCGGGACCCCGGCCTCCGGGAACTCCCGCACGTGGGCGCGGTTGTCGCCGGTGACGATGCCGAGGGCGAAATCGCACCGGTCCTTGAGGCTCCAGACGCCGGGAGCGGCGCGCATCCGCTCGAGGACGGCGTGCTCCGCGCCCGAGGCGCGCACGTTGAACGCGCAGCCCGGGTTCGTTCGAAACCGCCGCTGCGCGATCGATTCGGTCCGGCCGCGCTCGTCCCGGACGGCGACGGTATGTTCCGGCGCGGGCGGACGTTTGCGCAGCGTCAGCGTGACGACCGGGCTGCTGACACCCGCGAACGGGGAGCCGGCCAGCGCGATCCCGAGCATCTCGGCATGCTCCGCGATGAGGCGGCGCGTCCCGGCGTGCCGGTCCACCGTGAGCAGCGATTCGGGCAGGACGTAGGCGAGCACGCCGCCGTCTTCGAGCCATGACAGGCCCGCCTCGATGAACAGGCCGAACGATTCCGTCCCGAAGGCGGACGCGGTCCGGAAGCGGCGTTGCAGCCGCTCCGCCTCCTCGGGTGCGAACCGGAACCCCCACGGCGGATTGCCGATGACCAGATCGTACCGGCCGTCGCCGGGAAATTCGGATGCCGGTGCGTGCAGCGCGTCCTGCCGGCGGATCGGGAATTCGGCCGGCAGCGCGCCTGATCCGTCCGGCTCGGCGAGCAGGGCCAGGTTGAGCCGCGCCAGGCATACGGCCGTATCGTCGATGTCGCAGCCCGCCAGCGTGCCGCGCTCCCGGAGCAGCCGGTCGGCTTCGCGGGGGTCGAGGCCGCGCGCGGTCAGCCGGCGCTTCAGCGCCAGAAAGACGCGGATCAGCACGTTGCCCGATCCGCAGCACGGGTCGATGACGCGCGGCAGGCCGCCGGTATCCGGCCATTCCCCGAGCGCGTCGTACACGAGCGATTCGACGATGGCGGACGGCGTGTAATAGGCGCCCGTCAGCTTGCGGCTGCGCAGGCGGGCGAGCGACAGGTGGACGAGGCCGAGGAGATCGTCGCCTTCCACGTAGACGACGGGGAGCTGCGCCAGCTCGCGCAGCCGGCGGAGCGCATCCCCGTCGGGCTGCGGGGAGCCCGTCCCGCCATCGGAACGATACAAGGCTTCGAGCAGCGGCCTGAAGCCGCCGGCATCCAGCCGGCCCCCCAGGTACCGCTCGGCCAGGCTTTCTCCACCAGGGGCGGGCTGCGCGGCGAGGTGTCCGCGGCTCATGAGCAGCTTGAGCGCCAGCTCCAGCAGCGCGAGCCGCGGGTCGAGCCGGTCCCCGGCGATCTCCGCCGCCTGCTTCGCCAGCTGTTCGTACGCCTTCGTCCGGACGTAGCCGGCCGGGACGAAGGCGCCGTCCGCCGCGGTCTTGTTGCGGCGGCTCCGAAGCCGCGCCATGCGGCCCGAATCGAGCGACTCCTTCAGCGCTTCGACTTCCGCCCGCTCGAAGGCGAGCGACCTTCCGACGCGGATGCCGCGCAGCCGCCCGGCCTTCGCCCAGTTGCGCACCGACGCGGTGGAAATCGACAGCATGCGGGCCGCTTCGGCGACCGTGATCCATTCCTTCACGATCGATCACCTCCCATCCCTGCGGCGCCCGTGCCGGCGGCCGCATCCGGCAGGCCGCGGCATCCGCCCGACGACCCCATTATAGCGGAAATCGCGGGCCGGATCGCGGGGCTCCTTTTCCGGCCGGCCCGCCGCCGCAGTGGTTGCGCATCTAAACTTTCCACAGGAAAATCTTAGATTCTTCATCTCCACAATATGGAACTTGCGGGTTATGATTGGTAGTTGAAATGAAAGCGCTTTATATCGAACAGGAGGTCGATCGGGTTTCATGCGATTCAAGCTGCGAAGATCATTGGCTTCACTGCTGGCGCTGCTTCTGCTGGTGCCCGGCGGCTTCGCCGCACCCGCCTTGGCGGAGGAGGGCGAAAACGTCGTCTATCATGAGACATTCGCGGATGGCATCGGCAAAACGGTCCAATCCGGCGACGCCAAACTTGAGCCCAAGACCGGCGTTTATTTCGCCGGCAACGAAGACGGCGGTGCGCTGTACGTGACAAATCGCAAGAATGCGTGGGACGCCGCGGATTATTATGTCCCGGATCCGATACAGATCGGGAACACGTACACCGTCACCGCGCTGGTCTACGCGGATCCGGCCGATATGGCAGGGCTGGACAAGCTGACGATCAGGGCTGCGGTCGTCATGCAGAACGATCAGTACCAGCAAGAGAAGTCGATCGAACTGAGCCCGGGCGTGCCGGCGACGTTGACCCACACGTTCACCGTGCCGGAGGGCGCGAAGTCGTTCCGCATCCAGACGGATGAGGCGGGCCGGACGGTTCCTTACTACATCGGCGACATCCGGTTTGTCCTGGTGAAGGAAGGAAGTTCGACCCAGCCGGGAGGCCGGGTGGTGCTTTACCAAAGCTTTGAAGACGACGATTACACCGGCTGGTCGCACAAACCCTGGGGCGGACAGGGAACGCTGGAGATTTCCGAGGAAGTCGCATCGGACGGCACCAAATCGCTGAAATTCACGAACCGAGAGAGCGCGGGCAGCCAACCGATGCTGAATCTGACCTACACGGTGAAGCCCGGCGGCATCTACGATCTTTCGCTGAAGGTGAGGCTCGGCAGCGGTTCGGGTGATTTCCACATCGCCTCCAAAATCGATTCGCCGCTGCTGGATAACATCTATCCCTGGCTGGTCGGTAACCAGGAGGTGTCGGACGAGGATTGGACGTTGTTCGAGGCCCGCGTCGAAATTCCGGCAGAAACGGAAGAAGTGCTGATCTGGATCGAGCCGGGCGAGGGCAACACGCTCACCTCGGACATCTACATCGACGAAGTGCTGATCGTCGAAGTCACGCCGCCCGCGGACGAGGAGCCGGGAGATGTCGACAAAAGCGGCCTTTTCGATGATTTCGAAAGCGGCATCGGGAACTGGGTACGGCGGTTTGCACCCGGAGAGGCCAGGACCGACGGCATCGAGGTGACGACGGAAGACAACCATACCCCGAACGGCAAACAGAGCCTGAAGACGACCGCAGAGCGGCAATATGACGGTCCGCTGCTCGACCTGCAGGGCAAGCTGGCCCGCGGTCACCAGTATGAATTCTCGGTCTGGGCGAAGATGGCCCCGGGCGAAGAGGCGACGGTCATCCGGATCAGCGTGCAATACGGCGAGAACAGCTTCGCCAACGTGTCGCCGAACGTGACGGTGACGGACCGGGAATGGGTGCAGCTCAGCGGCCGGTACACGCAGTCCGTGACGCCGGGCAGCCCGCTGAACGTCTACGTGGAAGTGGCGAACGATTACGGTGAGCCCCGCACCTTCCTGATCGACGATTTCGAGATGAAGTACATCGGTCCCGTGGCCGGCCCGAACCCGGATTTCACGCTGCCGTCGCTCAAGGACGTTTACAAGGACTACTTCCCGATCGGCACCATCATGAATCCGGGCAACTTCGACGACGAAGTCCGTTCGAAGATGCTCAAGCACCACTTCGCGATGCTGACCGCGGAGAACTTGATGAAGCCGGAGTACGCCTACAGGCCGGGTACCCGGGAATTCGACCTGACCGACGAGATCAGGCTGGCCGAGCAGGCGATCGCGAACGGCTTCAAGGTGCACGGCCACGTGCTGGTCTGGCATGCGCAGTCGCCGAACTGGCTGCACACGCAGGTGGACGCGAACGGCAATCCGCTCAGGGATGAGAACGGCAACGTCCTCTACCTGAGCCGGGAAGAAGCGCTGGACAATCTCCGCACCCACATCCGGACCGTCGTCGAGACGATCGGCGAGCGGGTCGTGTCCTGGGACGTCGTGAACGAGGCGATGAACGACAATCCGCCCAATCCCGAGGATTGGCGGGCTTCGCTGCGCCGGTCGGGCTGGTATTACGCGATCGGTCCCGACTTCATCTACGAAGCGTTCAAGGCCGCACGCGAAGTGATTGACCGGCATGGCTGGAACATCGAACTGTATTACAACGACTACAACGACGACAACCAGAACAAGGCGCGGGCCATCGCCAACATGGTCAAGGAGCTCAACGAGCGGTATGCCGAAGAGACGGGAACCGACAGGAAACTGATCGACGGCGTCGGCATGCAGTCGCACTACAACCTGAACACGAATCCGGAAAACGTGCGCGCCTCCATCGAGCGTTTCATCTCGATCGGCGTGAAGATCGGCATCACCGAGCTGGATGTCATGGCCGGAGACAACGGCACGCTGACCGAAGATCAGGCGATCCGGCAAGGCCAGCTGTACGCGCAGCTGTTCAAGCTGTACAAGGAATACGCCGACCATATCACGCGCGTCACGTTCTGGGGCGTGGACGATGGCACGAGTTGGCGTTCGGAGAACGCCCCGCTGCTGTTCGACAGCCGGTTCCAGGCGAAGCCGGCCTATTACGCCGTCATCGATCCGGACGGGTTCCTCGAGGAGCATCCGCCCAGGGAAAAAAAATACGAGAAAGGAACCGCCGCCTACGGCACTCCCGTCGTGGACGGCGAGGAGGACGAGGTATGGAGCCGGGCGGAAGAACTGCCGATCATCAAATATCAGACGGCGCATAACGGCGCGAAAGGTACAGCCCGGGTGCTCTGGGACGATCAAAACCTGTATGTCCTGTTCAAGGTTCAGGATACCGAGCTGGACAAGGCGAGCGTCAATCCGTGGGAGCAGGATTCGGTCGAGGTCTTCCTCGACGAGACGAACAGCAAGGATCCGTTCTACGGACCGGGCGTCGGCCAGTATCGCGTCAACTACGAAAATGAAGCGACGTTCAATCCGGAAGGCATCGCCGAAGGATTCGAATCCGCGGTGGTGGTGGACGGCACGAACTATACCGTCGAGATGAAGATTCCGTTCCGAATCATCACGCCGGCGAACGGCCATCTCATCGGATTCGACGCGCAGATCAACGACGCGAAGGACGGCAGCCGCCAGAGCGTGGCGATCTGGAACGACACGACGGGCCAGGGCTGGCAGGATCCGTCCGTGTTCGGCGTGCTGGAATTGACCGGCAAGCCGGCAGTCGTGATTTTGCCTCCGCCGTCTTCCGCTCCGCAGCCGTCCGTATCGGACGACGGCGTCGTGAGCGTCAAGCCGGTCGTCGAGAACGGGCGGGCGAAGGCGAGCCTCACGGAAGACACGTTGGCCCGTGCGCTGGAAAACGCGGCGCCGGATGCGGGCGGAAGCAGAATCATCGTGATCGACCTTGCGGCGGAAGGTGCCGATGCCGTCGAAGTCGGGCTGCCGCGGTCGGTCCTGGACGGTGACGAACCGTACGTGATCCGGCTGAAGACGCCGCTCGGCGCGATCGACCTGCCGTCGAACATGCTGGCCGGCATCGCGGAAGGGGCCGGGACGGTCACGATTGCGATCGAGCGGGTCGATGCCGACGATCTGGACGAAGGCGTGCGCCATGCGATCGGCGGCCGGCCGGTGATCAGCCTGAATGTCCTCGCGGACGGCGAGGCGGTCGCGTGGAACAACCCGGACGCGCCGGTAACGGTGTCCATCCCGTACGAACCGGCGGACGAGGAGCTCGCCCATCCGGACCGGATCGTCATCTGGTACATCGACGGGGAAGGCCGCGCGACGGCCGTGCCGAACGGCCGCTATGACGCCGATTCGGGTGCCGTCGTGTTCCGCACGACCCACTTCAGCGTCTACGCGGTCGTCTACGCGGACGTGAAGTTCGGCGACATCATCGCAAGCGCGCCCTGGGCGGTGCAGGCGATCGAAGCGATGGAGGCCCGCGGCATCCTCGCCGTGTCCGCCGACCCCCGGTGGCCGTACGAGCCGATCGGCCGGGCGGAATTCGCCGCCGCCCTCGTCCGGCTGCTGGAACTGCGCGCCGCCGATGAAGGCGCAAGTCTGTTCGCCGATGTGCCGGCATCGCACCAATACGCCGCGGAATTGAGGATCGCGAAACAGCTCGGCATCATCCGCGGCGACGGGAAAGACCGGTTCCGTCCGGACGCGCCGCTCATCCGCCAGGATATGATGGTGATGGTTGACCGGGCGCTGGCGGCCGCGGGCAGGCCGCTTCCGGCGGGAGGTTCCCTCGCCGGATTCCCCGACGCCGGCAATGTGGCCGGCTACGCGCGGAGCAGCGCGGAGAAGCTCACGGCGGCCGGGATCGTGATCGGCTCGCGCGGTCAGCTGGTCCCCGCAAAACCGCTGACGCGCGCGCAGGCGGCCGTCGTCCTGCACCGGATCTGGTCGCTCTGAGGATCAAACCAATCGGGGCCGTCCCCCTCGCAGCCGCGGGCTGCCGGGAAACGGCCCCTTCCTTCTCATGCTACTTCTTCACGATCGGAATCCATACTTCGCAGCGGTAATCGGGCGCGGACGAATCGCCGTCCAGGTACACCTCCAGTTCGGGTCCGTGAGCATGCTCGTAGTTCGTCGCCGGGAACCATTCCTGGAAGATGCGCCGGATCGTGTCCTGAATGGAACCCGGCAGCGGGCCGACCGACGTGAACACGGCCCAGGTTTGCGCCGGCACCGTGTACCCGGTCCATTCGTCCCCTGCAAGTTCCGGTCCGCCTTCGACGGCGATCATGTACGTCAAATCTTCGCTGCCGGGCGCGATCGGCAGGCAGACGCCCATCGCCATCTTGCCCGCGAGCGACTCGAGGCGCGGGATCCAGCCATCCGCATAACCGGAATTCCAGAATGCCGGAATTGCCCTGAAATTCTCGCCTTCCTGCAGCGTCGTGTGCAGCACCTTCCCGACGACGTGAAAGGCCTCCCGTTCGACAATCCGATAATCCATCGCATGAACTCCTTTCAATGATAATTGGAATTCCATGCGGGGAAAAGCCTTCAGCCGGACGCCGGGGTTGCGCGCTTCCGACGGCGATACGCCGTGCAGCCGGCGAAACGCCTTGGCGAACGACTCGGGCGAATCGTATCCGTACTTGAGCGCGACATCGACGACCCGGGTTGCGGTCGACGCCAGTTCCTGCGCCGCCAGCGTAAGACGTCTGCGCCGGATATACTCCGTCACCGTAAGCCCGGTCACCATATGGAAGAGCCGGTGAAAGTGAAACGCCGACGACCAGGCCGCACGGGCCGCTTCCTCGATGTTCACTTCATCCTCCAGATGGCGCTCGATGTAGTCCAGCGCCCTGTTCATCCGCTCCAGCCATTCCATCCGCATCGTCCTCCTGCTTCCCAACTTAGCATGAGAGGCCGCAAAGCCGCCTGTTCAGGCTTGCTCTCCGATGACAGATGGCGGCAAAGTCTGCGGCGGCGCACCGGCCGGGCGCCGACGGCGCGGCGGCGATCGCCGGCATGCCGGATCAGGCGAAGAACGCCTCGAGCTGCTCCTTCACCCGGTCGCGCGAGTTCGCGACGACCGTGACGCGGCGCGGTTTGCCGAACAGCGCTTGGATCGGCTCCGGATAGACCTGCGTGATGTTCCGCAGCCGGATCGCCTCGTCGAATTTGGCGGGGTGGGCCGTGGACAGCGCGATCGTGACCTCACCCGCTTCCGCGCGCCGGTCCGCGGCCGCGACGCCGCAGGCGGTGTGCGGATCGAGCAGGTAGCCGTACGCTTCGTAATAGCGGGCGATCGTGTCGAGGCATTCGTCGTTCGACACGCTGTACGCGGTGAAGTCGCCCCGCGCCCGGCGCAGCACGTCCGCCGGGACTTCAATCCGGCCTTCGGCCTTGAACCGCTCCATCAGCGAAGCGACCGTGCCGGCATCGCCGTCATGCAGGTCATGGAGATAGCGCTCGAAGTTGCTTGCCACCTGGATGTCCATCGAAGGGCTGTACGTGCCGCGGAACTCGCCGGGCTGATAGACGCCGCTCCCGAAGAAGCGGGCGAGGATGTCGTTCTCGTTCGTCGCGAGGATGAGCTTGCCGACCGGAAGGCCCATCCGCTTCGCGAGGTAGCCGGCGTAGATGTCGCCGAAGTTGCCGGTCGGCACGCTGAAATTGACCGGCCCTTCGTGGCCCTGCTCCGCCAGCCGGAAGTACGCGTAGAAGTAGTACACCGTCTGCGCGAGGATGCGGGCGATGTTGATCGAGTTGATCGCGCGCAGGTGATGCCGGCGCTTGAACGGAACATCCGCGAACAGCTCCTTGATGATGCGCTGGCAGTCGTCGAACGTGCCCTCGACGGCGAGATTCAGCACGTTGTCGTCCTGCACCGTCGTCATTTGCAGTTCCTGCACGCGGCTGACCCTGTTGTGCGGGTGAAGGATGCAGATCTTGATGCCTTTCTTGCCTCGCACCCCCTCGATCGCGGAGGCGCCGGTATCCCCGGACGTCGCGCCGAGGATGTGGATGACGGAACCGGTCCTGTCCGCGACGTATTCGTACAGGTTGCCGAGGAACTGCAGCGCCACGTCCTTGAACGCGAACGTCGGGCCGTGGAACAGTTCGAGCACGTGCAGGTCATCGCGCAGCTTCACGACCGGCGTGACGCGCGGATCACGGAACGTCGCGTAGCTGGCGTCGACGAGCCGTTTCAGCTCGTCCCGCGGGATGTCCTCCTCCATGAACAGCGCCAGAATCTCCAGCGCCAATGCGGTGTAGGGCAGCTTCTTCCACGCTTCCAGCGTGTCCGCCCGGACCTGCGGCAGCCGCTCCGGCACGAGCAGTCCGCCGTCGTCCGCCAGCCCCATCAGGATGGCGTCGGTGAATCCGATCGGGGCGACCCCGCCCCGGGTGCTGATGTACTTCATATCGCACTCCCTGTCGCATGCGCTTGATGTGAAGCGGCGTCCGGACCGGGCCGCTTCCTCCATGCCCCCTATTGTACATCAGGTTGCCCGTCCGGTCGACTCCTCGCGTTCGGACGGTTACGGCGGCAAGGTTTGCACGCTGTGCCATGCTGCGGCATGCGGCCGAGGAAGAGGGGCAGATATCCGCCGGACGTCCGCGGAAGGCGGGAGAGCGCCGGCAGGGCGGGCAAAACGCGCATTTTTTGCGGATCATCGATTATCGAAACCGGCGGGCTTGGGGTAAAATATAGAGGGTTATGCAATTGATGGGGAGTGGAAAAACCATGGCGAACGACGAACTGATCCTGACACCTGAGGGTTACAGACAACTAGAAGAAGAGCTCCGCGAGCTGAAGGGACCGAAGCGGAAGGCGCTCGCCGAGCGGCTCAAGGTGGCGATCAGTTACGGAGACCTCCGCGAGAACAGCGAATATCATTCCGCCAAGGAAGAGCAGGCGTTCATGGAGACGCGCATCAAGCAGCTTGAGCGGATGCTGCGGACGGCCAAGGTGGTCAATCCCGAAGAGAACCGGGACGGCACGATCCAGATCGGCTCGACCGTCCTCGTGCATGACCTCGAGTTCGACGAGAAGATCGAATACCGGATCGTCAGCCCGGCGGAGGCGAACGTCAACGAGAACAAAATCTCCTACGAGAGCCCGCTCGGCAAGGAGCTGCTCGGCAAGAAGGCCGGCGATACGGTGAACGTGAGCGCTCCGATGGGTGTCATCCAGTACAAGGTGCTCGAAGTCAAGGGCTGAACGAGGCTCCATCGCAGCGAGCCGTTGCGTGCCCTGCGGCGGCAGTACGGGTTCGGGAATCCGGTTCGCCGTCTGCGCGGGGCCGGTGCGCCGCGGCCGTCCGTTCACGCATGCTCCGTCGGCCCGCGCTGCCGCCCGGTTCGGCCCGGCGGCGCCGGCGAGGGCATCGACGCGGGCCGTCACGGCCGCAGGATCACCTTGATGCAATGCTGCTTCCGCTTCGCGAATATTTCATACCCCTCTTTCGCTTCCGAGAGCGGCATCACGTGGGTCACGATGTCTGCCGGATCGAGGCGGCCCTGCGCCATCAGGTCGTAGACGACGGGCATGTAGCGGACGGCCGGTGCGAGGCCGCCTTTTAGCGTCACGTTGCGGGAATAGATGTCCCCGTAGGGGAAGCCGTTGTAACGCATCCCGTACAGGCCCGTGACCTGGATCACCCCGCCCTTGCGCACCGCCTGCACGGCGGTGCTGAGCGCGCTCAGCGAGCCGCCCTGGATCTTCAGCATCGTCTCCACGTATTCGAGGGGCGTCATTTTGGCCTCCATGCCGACGCAGTCGATGACGATGTCCGCGCCTCCCCCCGTCATCTCCTTGATCAGGTATCCCGTCTCCTTCGGCGATTCGAATTTCACCGTGTCCACCCGGTTCGTCCGCCTCGCGTGATCCAGCCGGTAATCGACCGCCTCGACCGCGATCACGCGCTCCGCGCCCATCAGCCAGCACATTTTCTGTGTCGCCAGCCCGATCGGACCGCAGCCGAGCACGACGACGGTAACGCCCGGCTTCACGCCCGCGTTCTCCGCGCTCCAGTACGCCGTCGGGAGCACGTCGGAGATCAGGACGAGCCGTTCGTCGGTCAGCTCGCAGTCTTCGGGTACGCGGAACGGCAGGTAATTGCCGTAGGGCACGCGCAAATATTCGGCCTGTGCGCCGGGGAAGCCTCCGCCCTCCTCGGAGAAGCCGAACACGGCGCCGACCTCGGCGTTCTCGTTCGCATTGTCGCATTGGCTCTCCAGTCCGTGCCGGCAGTAGAAGCATTCGCCGCAGCTCACGTTGAACGGGATGACGACCCGATCGCCCTTTTTCACGTGTCGGACCTCCGGTCCGACCTCCTCGACGATGCCGAGCGGCTCGTGGCCGAGCACGAAATCCTTCGGAAGGTCCGGGACCATGCCGCTCACGAGATGAAGGTCCGAGCCGCAGATGCCGCTCGCCGTCAGCCGGACGATGACGTCGTCGGGCCGTTCGATGCGCGGTTCGGGGACTTCCTTCACTTCAATGGTGCGGACGCCCTGGTACGTGACGGCTTTCATGTGCAAAGCATCCCCCCGCCTCAGTCGGTGTGGGTTCGCCTGCCGGTAGGTTGTCCAATCGCATCCATGTTATACCGGGGGCGTCCGCGGACTCTCCGGTCAGCCGGCCGGCATGGCGGCGGGCGGATGATGGACGGGCTCGCCGCGTACATGCGGGCTTCGGACACCGGATCGGATTTCGGGCGGACTTGATTCGCCGGCGGGCTCCCGTCGGGAGCCGGTGCGTTCAGGGAACGGAACGCGGCGGTCTTCCGGATGGACGCGTTCCGCCCGTATCCGGACGGGCACCGGCCAATGCGCGCCGCCGGCGATGCGGCGCTTACGGGTTGGGCCAGTCCCGCTCCGCGAACCGCTTCACGATTCCGATGACCGTCCGGGCGGACTGCTCCATGACATCGACGGACACATATTCGTAAGGACCGTGGAAGTTCTCGCCGCCGGTGAACAGGTTCGGCGTCGGCAGCCCCATCCAGGAGAGCTGGGACCCGTCGGTGCCGCCGCGGATCGGCCGGATGACCGGTTCGATGCCGAGCTCGCGCATCGCGTCTTCGGCGATGTCGACGATCGCGCGCACCGGCTCGATTTTGTCCCGCATGTTGTAGTACTGGTCTTTCATCTCGATCCGGATCCGGTCCTTGCCGTAGACCGCCTGCAGTTCGGCGGCGATGCGGGCGAGGAACGCCTTCCGGTCCTCGAATTTGTCCCGGTCGAAGTCGCGGATGATGTACTGGAGCCGGGCGCGCCCGACGTCGCCTTCGAACCGGACGAGATGGTAGAAGCCTTCGCGTTCCTCCGTGTGCTCGGGCGCTTCCGCGGCGGGCAGCTTCGCGTGAAGCTCCATCGCGATTTTCGCGGCATGGATCATTTTGCCCTTGGCGGTGCCGGGATGGACGCTCTTGCCGATGATTTCGATATCCGCCTGCGCGGCGTTGAAACTCTCGTACTGCAGCTCGCCGGACGGGCCGCCGTCGACGGTGTAGGCCGCCCAGGCGCCGAACCGGGCGATGTCGAACCGGTGCGGGCCGCGGCCGATCTCCTCGTCGGGCGTGAAGGCGACGCGCACGGTGCCGCGCGGGATGTCCGGATGCCGGACGAGATCATGCATCGCGGTCATGATGATTGCAATGCCGGCCTTGTTGTCCGCGCCGAGCAGCGTCGTGCCGTCGGTCGTGACGAGCGTGTGGCCGCGGTACCGTTCGAGTTCGGGAAATTCGTCCGGCGACAGCACGATCCCCCGCTCCTCGTTCAGTACGATGTCGCCGCCCGCGTACGGATCGACGATCCGGGGCTTCACGCCCGCGCCGGTGAAGTCGGGGGACGTGTCGAGATGGGCGAGGAAGCCGATGACCGGCACATGGCGGTCCGTGTTGCCCGGCAGCGTGGCCATGACATAGCCGTTCTCGTCCATGGACGCGTCGGCCAGGCCGATCGCCTTGAGCTCTTCGACCAGCATGCGGCCGAGCTCGAGCTGGCCGGGGGTCGAGGGACAGCCCGGGTTTTCGGGGTCGGACCGGGTGTCCACCTGCACGTAACGTACGAGGCGCTCGATGAGCTCCTGTTTCATCGCGGCATCGCTCCCGTGGAAAGGATTATTGGGTTATTATAGGCATTCGTCCGGGCCGGCCGCAACCGGCGGGGCCGCGCGGCGGGAGCGGGGGACGTGTCCGCCGTGAAGCGGCGAAGGACCTTACGGTTCCCCGCCCCTTCGGTTATAATGGGAAAAGCTGCAGACCGGCGGTGCCTTCACCGCGCGCATGAAGGCGCACGTGAAGGCCGTTCGGCCGACGGACTGCCCGGCACCGCCGCCTGCGCCGTGGGGGCGAAGGCCGGGAACAGAATCTTCCCTATATGCATGGCGGAGGTGCGGCGGGAATGGAGCGGATGAGCCCGGCCGGCGCGGACCGGCCCATGGACCGGAAGGCAGAACCGGACATTCTCATCATGACGGCGGTGGAAGCGGAGCGGGAAGCGGTACTGCGCGGCCTCGCGGGCTGTCCGCGGGCGGAGGTGCGGATCGCCGGTGTCGGCCCGGCTTCGGCGGCCGCGCGGACCGCGGCGGCCCTCGCCCGCGGCGGATGGCGCCTCGTCGTCAGCGCGGGCCTGGGCGGCGGATTCACCGGCGCCGCCGGCATCGGCGATCTCGTGCTGGCCGATGTGATCGCGGCCGCCGATCTCGGCGCCGAGACGCCGAACGGTTTCCTGACGGTGGACGAGCTTGGGTTCGGCGCGTCGCGCATCGCGGCCGACCCGGATTGGACGGAGCGGCTTGCGCGGCGGATCGAAGCGGCCGGCCTGCCGCTGCGCCGCGGCCCGGTGCTGACCGTCTCGACCGCGGCGGGAACGGCCGCCACGGCGGCCGAGCGCGCGCGCCGCGTGCCCGGTGCCGCCGCCGAAGCGATGGAGGGTTTCGGCGTGGCATCGGCGGCCGCCGATGCGGGCGTGCCGGTCGTCGAGCTGCGCGCCGTATCGAACGCGGTCGGTCCGCGCGATCGCGCCGCATGGCGCATTCCCGAGGCGCTTGCCGCGCTGGAGGCGGCGTTCGCCGCCGCGAAGGAGGTTTTCGGGAACTGATGGATACGTTGCGCATCGCCTATTCGCCGTGTCCGAACGACACGTTCGTGTTCCATGCGCTGGCGCACGGTCTCGTGCCGGGAGCGCCGAAGCTCGACGTGACGTATGCGGACGTCGACAGGACGAACCGTTACGCGGCCGAGTCCGAGGCATTCGATGTGCTGAAAATATCCTTCGCCGCCCTGCCCTGGGTGCTCGACCGGTACGCCCTGCTGCCGTGCGGCGGCGCGCTCGGCCGCGGCTGCGGCCCGCTCGTGCTGACGGCGCGTCCGGCCGGTCCGGAAGCGCTCGCGGGCAAGCGGGTGGCCGTGCCGAGCGACCGGTCGACGGCGTACCTGCTGTTCCGGCTGTGGGCGGCCCGGCATGTGCCGGGCGGCGTCGGCGAGATCGTCGTCATGCCGTTCCATCGCATCATGCCCGCCGTCCGGGACGGCGAGATCGACGCCGGCCTCGTCATCCACGAGGCGCGCTTCACGTACCACGAATACGGGCTGTCCCTCGTCGAGGATATGGGCCGCTGGTGGGAAGAGGACACGGGGCTGCCGATACCGCTCGGCGCCATCGTGGCGCGGCGGTCGCTGGACCGGGAGCGCATCGCGTCCTGGATCCGCGCCTCCGTCGAATATGCCTGGGCGCACCCGGAGGCGTCGCGCGAATACGTGCTGCGCCATGCGCAGGAGATGAAGCCCGAGGTGGCGCAGGCCCACATCGATCTGTACGTGAACCGGTTCACGGCGGATCTCGGAGAGGAAGGCTACGCGGCGGTCGAAGCGCTGCTCGGCCGCGCCGTGCAAGAAGGGCTCGTGCCCCCGTTCGATTTGGCGGCGTTGCGCTGCGGGTAGCGGTTCGGGCGTTCGCCGGGGCCCGGTATGCCCGGCATATGCCGAGTCCCGGGATTCCCCCATTGGTGAAGCTCCGGTACCCGGCATGTTGGAACAAGCGAACCATTTGCGTTTGTCGGATTCCGGCGTCGGGTCCGAATCAGGCGCAAAAATTTCGCTTATTTTTTTTGGTTACGGGGAATATCGGGGCTGCGCGGAAGAATAGAAGAAGTCTTTGCGCTTATTTTTGATTCCGGCGCCGGACCGGACGAAACAGGGGCAAACCGTTCGCATGCCGCGACGCATCCGCACCGCGGGCCCGGCCCGCGCGCCCGTCCGCGTCCGTCCGATCGCCCGCCGCACGAAGTCCGGCCGGAGCGCCGCCGTCGCCGGCCGGGCTGGCAACGATTCACGCGGTTAAAATGCGTCCGGGCGGGGAAGTTAAGCGCGAAAGGAGGCGGCGGACATGGCGAGGAGAGGCAGAAGAAGGCCCGTCGTTCCCGGAGCCGGACCGGCGCTGGACGCGCTGAAGGCGGACGTGATGCGGCGCGAAGGCTGGGCGGTCAATCCGGCCCGGCCGGACGACGTGAAATACGAGATCGCGCGCTCGATCGGCGTTCCGCTTCAGCCGGGCGCGGGCGGCGAATTGCGCACCGGGGAGGCGGGAAAAATCGGCGGACGCATCGGCGGCCCGATGGTGCGCGAGATGATCCGCATGGCGCAGGAACGGCTGGCCGGACAGACGCCGCGCATGTGACGGATACAGGACGGGTGCCCCGGACGGGGCCCTTTTTTTATTTATCGGGGTGATTGCATCATTTTATCGGGCGGGATGTGCCGCTCCGACAGCTAGCATGTTAAAATAATTGACGCAAGAGGAGGGTGGAGCGATGCGTTTGCTTGTATTGAAGCATTTTTCGTTTGATGATGCGTCAGTTATTTTGACATGGGCAAGGGAGCGGGGCTGTCCCGTAGAACGGTTCGAGCCTCCGTCCGGTCTGCCGTTTCCACCGCCCGACAGCTTCGACCTGCTCGTCATCCTCGGCGGCCCGATGAGCGTCACCGAAGAAGACAGGCATCCTTGGCTGAAGACGGAGAAGGCGTTCCTGCGGGAAGCGATCCGGTGCGGCAAACGGGTGCTCGCCATCTGCCTCGGCGCGCAAATGCTGGCGGAGGTGCTCGGGGGCCGGGTGTACCGGAACCGGGAGAAGGAGATCGGCTGGCATCCGGTGCGCCGGACGGAGGCCCGCCACCCGCTGCTCGGCGGGCTGCCGGAGGTGTTCTGGACGTTCCATTGGCACGGCGACACGTTCGACCTGCCGGAGGGCGCGGTGCATCTGGCCTACTCGGACGCCACCCGAAACCAGGCGTTCGCCTGGGGCGACCGGCTGCTCGGCCTGCAGTTCCATCTCGAGACGACGCCGGAATGCATGAAGACGATGACGGAAGCCTGGGCCGGCGAGCTGGTGCCGGGCCGGTGGATCGAATCGGCCGGGGAGATCCTCGGGAAGGCGTCCCGCTGCGCCGATTCGGCATTGTACCTGCGCGGGATTCTGGACAGGATTCTCGCGGCGCACGCGGAGGAACGCGCGGCGGGGTGACGCCGCGCGCGGCCGGCCGGTTGCGGCGTTCCGCGGACGGCGGAAACGGAGCGCGGCCGGCCGGTTGAGGCGGGCGCGCCGGTCTATTCCGCAAAAGCCGACACCGCAAATACGGCGGGCGAGTTCCAGTAGATCGCCACTTCGTTGCCGGCGTAGCTGTCCCGGTGGTCGACGTAGCATTGCGCCGGCGGTTTGCCCTGCAGTTCCGCGCGCATGCGCTCGTCCTGCAGGCCGGCGTTCGGTCCGCCCGCGACGAAGCCGGGAACCGGATCGTCGATGCCGTCCGCGACGCCCGGGCGGTAATGCGGATCCCGGCACGACCGCTCGCCGTAACCGGTCACAAAGCTGATGCCGAGCACATTGCGGCCCAGCAGATAATGGATCTGGTCGAGCGCCGCCGCGCGCCAGGCCTCGTTTCCGAGCAGCCGGTCGGCGATCAGGAGCAGCATCGCGTCGTTCATGACGAGCATGTTGCTGCCCCAGACGTATTCGTGCCGCTCCAGCGATACCCGGTAGCCGGAGGCGTCGACGAGCCCGGCGATCCGGTCCGCCTCGGCGCGAAGCCCCTCCAGCAGCTCGTCGTACAGCGCGGCGTCGGCCCGGTCCCGGCCGTTCATGAGGTAGGCGGCCGTGCCGTAGCCGCCCATGTCGGCCCAGCCGAGCGCGAACCGGTCGAAATCCTCCCGCGCCAGCCGCCGGAACGCCTCGTGATACGCCGCCTCGCCGGTCGCGCGGTACAGTTCGGCCGCTGCCCAGTACCGCTCGTCGCGGTCGCCCCGCCGGTCGCCGTACTCGCCCGTGGAGACGCCGGGCGGATTCCTGAATCCGGGAGCGTCCGGATGCCGCTCGAGCCAGTCCCACGCCCGGCGCGCCGCCGCGAGGCAGCGGTCGGCATAGGCGGGATCGAACGGCCGCAGGACGCGGGAAGCGAGCGCCATGACCGCCGCGAAATCGGCCGTCGCCGTCGGCGAAACCGGCATGACGTAGAGGTCGCCGTCGTCCTCCTCCGCCTTCCGGTTCAGCGGGGGAAAGCCGAGCGTCGTCAGCTTGTGGTGCACGCCGCCCGTCGCTTCGTCCTGCATGTTGAAAAGGAAATCGAGCTCGTACCGGCATTCGTGCAGCACATCCGGCATGCGCCCGTCCGTCTCCGGAATCGGCACGGGCTCGCGGAACGCGCCGGGGAAGCATTCGTACGCGAGCAGCAGGTCGGCGACCGCCTTTGCGGCGGGCACCGTATATTTGCCGTAGTCGCCCGCGTCGTGCCAGCCGCCCCGGCCGTCGATCCGGCGCTCGGGATCGCCGTATACGACGGCGGGCTTCAAGTGGCAGGCGCCGCGCGACCACGGTCCGGCGATTTCGGGCACAAGGTCCATGCCGCAGCGGAAATGGTAGAAGGCTTTGAGCAGGCCGCGGTGCAGCTCGTGGTAAGGGCGATCGGAAATGTCGAACGCCGCGGACGATGCCCCGTCCATTTCGATCCGGTAGCGGCCGGGCGCGGTCAGTGCCGTGAAGTCGCCGTGCGCCACGCTGACGCCGCTGTCCGGGTCGTGTCGGGCCTCGCCCGTGCGGCCGGTGTAGACGGTCTCGCCGGTCGCGGCGTCGACGACCCGGAATTCACCGGCCTTCGTGAAGCAGGCCGTCTTCGCCGCCCGCGCGGGGTACCCGATCTGGTTGACGGCGATGGGGCAGATGTCATGAGCCAACAGCGATCGCTCCCTTCCCTTCCGTCCGCCCGGCGTGCGATAATGGAAGCGGAGATGCGCTCCGTCGAGATTGTCGCGGACACAACCGGCGGACGTTTTTTCGAAAGCGCGTACATACCGGTTGTTCTCATGATTATAGGCGGTTCCGTGGGTTCGGGAGTATCAGACGGGCAACTTCTTCTGTCACGGAATCAACCTGTTCGGAGGGATTGGCGCGCATGTCCGTGATCGAGTTCACCGCGCTTCCGCTGCCCCATTACATCTGCGCGGGTTACAGCGTTGCCGGACCGGGCCGGAAGCATCCCGAGCGGTACGCGATCGGCGAGTTCGATCTGCTGGTCGTCGCGCAAGGCTGTCTGTACATCGGGGAGGAAGATCGGCATTACGAAGTATCGGAGGGCCATGCGCTCATCCTGCGGCCGGATCTGCACCATTATCCGACGGCCGGCTGCCGGGAGAAGACGATCTCGTACTGGCTGCATTTCCATACGGCGGGGTCGTGGCGGATGGCGGACGACGAGGACGGGGAGGACGGGAGCCGGCCGGACGACCAGCCGGCGCCGGGCCGCACGTTCCGGATGCAGACGTTCCGGATCCGCGTGCCGCAGTTCAGCCGCCTTGCGCACCCGGCGAAGATGTACGAGGTGCTGCGGCAGCTCGTCGCGCTCGAGCGCGATTCCCACCTGCACTGGGTGCGCTGGGAGCAGCAGCTCCTGTTCCAGCAGGTGCTCATGATGCTCGCCGCCGGCGACCGCGCCCGCCTGCCGCGCCCGGGCGCCGTGGTGGCGGACCAGGCCGCGTCGTACCTGCGCCAGCACTACCGCGAGAAGCTGACGGCCAGGGATCTCGGCGAGGCGCTCAATTTCCACCCGGTCTACATCGCGCGATGCATGAAGCGGCAGTTCGGCTGCTCGCCGATGGAGTATCTGATGCATTACCGGCTGGAGCAGGCGAAACTGCTGCTGCTCCAGACCGACCTGCCGGTCGGCCAGATCGCGCAGGAAGTCGGGTTCCGGCAGCCCGCCTATTTCACCGCCTGCTTCGTGAAGCATGAAGGGGTGACGCCCAGCGAATATCGCCGGCGGTTCCTGCAGCATCCCGGCGGCGCGGAGGGGGCGCATCCGAAGCCGGCCGTGCAGGCCGCATCGGAAGGCGGGCATTGAGATGGAGAGACGCTGACGCGACGGGAGGCGGCCGCGGAAAGCGTCGCATGGCATGCAGCCGGCGACCCTGCAGCACCATCGGCGGGAGTACGGCTCGAGGCAACGGGCTTCCCATCCGGGGAGCCGGCAATCTGCACGAGGAGGAATCGGAGCATGAAACAGGTGGTGGCCCTGGTCGGCGACTATTGGCACGCGGAAGACATGATCCGGGAAGCGCTGGACAAAGCGGCGGAGGCGGCCGGCGGCATCGCGCTCGCCTACGTGGAGCACGGCGAACTGAAGGACCGGCTGTCGGAAGGGCCGGACGCGGTCGTGCTGTTCAAGCAGAATCCGCTGAACGCGCCGGACGAGCCGTTTGTGCCGTGGATGACCCCGGAGATCGAAGAGGCGATTGTCCGGTATGTGGAAGGCGGCGGGCGCTGGCTGGCCTGGCACACGGGAACGGCCGGCTACGACCGGGACGGCGCCTACGTGAAGATGCTGCGCGGCCGGTTCCTGCACCATCCGCCGATGGGCGAGGTCACGTATGTCCGCGCGTCGGACGGCGCCGAGGTGATGACGCTGTACGACGAACATTACTTTGTCGAGGTCGACGAGGCGGGGACGAACGTGTTCCTCCGGTCGCGTTCGGCGGCCGGCGAATCGATGGCCGGCTGGGAGCATGCGTGCGGGCGGGGCAGGGTGTGCTGCCTGACGCCCGCCCACGCGCGCGAGGCACTGCTCGATCCGCGGTTTCAGGCGCTGCTCGCGGAGCGGCTGCGGTGGCTGCTGGCCTAAGGAACGGGTCTCATCCCGACATTGACGATCTAGGATTAATTACCTATACTTGAGGTGCGCAAGTCCTACCTGCGATCAGGGCAACCTGCGCGAAAGCGCAAGGACGCAAAGCTACAGGGGCTAATCGGCGGAAGCGGCCGTCCGCTCGGGCGGCGTCCGCCGAATGCCAGCCAGCTGCCGACAAGGAAGGAGGGCGCTCGGGATGGAAACCGCACAACCGCGGATCGCATCCGGGCATGCGGCCGCCCGCGGGGCCGGGGGGAACGCCGCCGATTCGCATCCGGCGGAAGAAGACGGCGCCGGGAGTCCGCGCCCGGCCGGGGGTGAAGCCGGCGGGGCGATCCGCGCGGGAGCCGTGCATCGCCTGGTGATCGCCAGCTACGCGAAGTTCAAGGGATCGGGCCCTCCCGGGCGTGCGGAAGGGATGCCGCCCGCGCTGCTGATCGGCGCCCATCTGGACGTCCGGGTGTGAGGCGGAGCCGAACCGGATCCGGGCGCGAGACCGCGAGAGGCGGCCGGCGGGAGCACGCTGCCAACCGCCCCCGGGCCTCCAGGCCGCTGAAAACCGTTGACAATTCTTCGAACGTCATGATACTGTACGTTTTAAAGATTCGAAATCAAGGTACGGAAAGGAGCTGCGGACAATGAAGGGACAACGCATGGAACACCTCCTCCTTGCGCCAACCGGAGGCCATCTGCATATTGTCCGCGGCTGTTTCGTGCCGGTTCGGGCCCGCCGTCCGCGTCCGGCCGGTTGAATCGTTCGGGGAAGCACGCCGCGGAAGGGGCGCGGCGTGCACCCATATGCGCACCCATATCGGGACAACGGGAGCACATCGCGGCTACTGCGGTGTGCGTTTTGTTTTTGCGGCAAGCAACAGAGGGGAGATACAGGCATGCTGGCGGTGCTTCGAAAACTCGGCTGGTTCTTCAGACAGGAAAGAAAACGCTATCTCATCGCCCTTCCGCTGATGGTCGTATCCGGTCTCATCGAGGTGCTGCCGCCGATGATGGTCGGGGACGCGATCGACGCGATCTATCAGGGCACGATGACCTGGCGCAGCCTGACGATGACGCTCGCCGCGCTGCTGGCGATGACGGTCGTCATTTACCTCATTTCCTTCACCTGGCACTACAACCTGTTCGGCGGCTCGTTCGTCGTGGAGCGGATGCTCCGTTCGCGGCTGATGCGGCATTTTCTGAAAATGACCCCGTCGTTCTTCAACCGGAACCGCACGGGCGACCTGATGGCGCGCGCGACGAACGACCTGAACGCGGTCAGCCTGACGACCGGCTTCGGCATGCTGACGCTGATGGACTCGACGCTGTGGATGGCGCTCCTGCTCGTCATGATGACCGTGTTCGTCTCGTGGAAGCTGACGCTGGCGGCGGTGCTGCCGCTGCCGCTCATGGCCGTGCTGGTCGGCAGGTACGGCGGCTGGATCCACGACCGGTTCACCGCGGCGCAGGACGCGTTCGGCGACATGAACGAGCGCGTGCTCGAGACGATCTCCGGCATCCGCGTCATCCGCGCGTATGTGCAGGAGCGGGCGGCGGAGCGTCAGTTTGCGGAGGTCACGGAGGACGTGTACCGGAAAAATCTCTCCGTCGTGCGGATTGAGGCGCTGTTCGAGCCCACGGTCCGCATCTTCGTCGGCGCGAGCTACCTGATCGGGCTCGGCTACGGCGCCTGGCTCGTCTTCCGCAACGAGCTGACGATCGGCGGGCTCGTCACCTTCAACGTCTACCTCGGCATGCTGATCTGGCCGATGTTCGCGGTCGGCGAGATGATCAACGTCATGCAGCGCGGCAACGCGTCGCTCGACCGGGTGAACGAGACGCTGAACGACAGGCCGGACGTGCCGGACGTGCCGAACGCGGCGGAGGCCGGAGAGGCCGCGGACGCACCGGAGAAGCCGGGCGACATCGTCTTCCGGAACGTGACGTTCCGGTATCCGGGATCTCCGGTCGACAGCCTGCGGAACGTCAGCCTCACGCTGCCGCGCGGCGGCACGCTCGGCGTCGTCGGGCGGACCGGCGCCGGCAAGACGACGCTGATCCGGCAGCTCCTGCGCGAATATCCGCCGGGAGAGGGCGAGATTACGATCGGCGGCGTGCCGATCGAGCGGATCCCGACCGACCGGCTCAAGTCGTGGTTCGGCTATGTGCCGCAGGAGCAGTTCCTGTTCTCGCGGTCGGTGCGCGACAACATCCTGTTCGCGCGCGACGAAGCGGGCGAGGAGGAACTGTGGCGCGCGATCGAGGCGGCCGCGCTGAAGAAGGATCTGGAATTTTTTCCGAACGGCCTGGACACGCTCGTCGGCGAGCGGGGCGTCGCGCTGTCCGGCGGGCAGAAGCAGCGCGTCGCGATCGCGCGGGCGCTCGTCCGCGACCCGGAGATTCTGATGCTCGACGACGCGCTGTCCGCGGTGGACGCGCGGACGGAGGCGGAGATCATCGCGAACATCCGGCGCGAGCGGAGGGGCAAGACGACGATCATCGTCACGCACCGGCTGTCCGCCGTCCAGCACGCGGACCGGATCATCGTGCTCGACGACGGGCGGATCGTCGAGGAGGGCACGCACGAGGAGCTGCTCGCGCTCGGCGGCTGGTACAAGAAGCAATACGAACGGCAGCAGATGGAAGAGGCCGTCGGATTGGAAGCGGGTGATCGCGGATGAGCGCGGAAGACTTTTTCCAGCAGGATCTGGACATCGACCGCAGGTCGGCCGGCAAGCGCGCGACGGTCCGGCGGCTCGTGCGCTACGCGATGCTGCACAAATGGCAACTGCTGATCGCGATTGCCATGCTGGCGGTCGCGGTCGGCACGAACCTGGCCGGCCCGTTCGTGGCGAAGCGGCTGATCGACGTGCACATTTCGGGCATCGAACAGCCCTGGTACGAAGCTTCCGGTCCCGACGCCTGGACCGTGGAGTACGGCGGCAGGCTGTACAAGCGGGCCGACCATTTCGCGGAAGGCGAGGCGCGGGGCGGCGAAGTCCGCATTCTGCAGATCGGAAGGGACTACTATTTCATCCCGCAGGCGATTGCCTTCGACGGCATGCGCTCGGTGGACGCGGAAGGCCGGGTCGTGATCGGGAAGGACGGGCGGACGGCGGTCTATCCGGCGGAACGGATCACCGAGGAGGACATCTTCCGCTTCTACCGTCCCGAGGTGGACGGCATGGTGCGGCTCTGCCTGTTCTATTTCGGGCTGACGGTGCTGTCGGCATTCTTCGCGTACGGGCAGCGCTACTGGCTGCAGGCGGCGGCGAACCGGATCATCTTCCGGATGCGGAACGACGTGTTCGCCCAGGTGAACCGGCTGCCGGTCCGCTTCTTCGACAATCTGCCGGCCGGCAAGATCGTCTCCCGCATCACGAATGACACGGAAGCGATCCGCGAGCTGTACGTGACGGTGCTGGCGAACTTTTTCACCGGCGGCGTGAACATGGCGGGCATCCTCTTCGCGATGTTCCTGCTCGATGCGCGGCTTGCGGCGATCTGCCTCGTCATCGTGCCGATTCTCGCGGCCTGGATCTGGATCTACGGCCGGTTCGCCCGGCGGTACAACCGCGTGATCCGCGCGACGCTGAGCGAAATCAACGGCCGGATCAACGAGGCGATCCAGGGGATGTCCGTCATCCGGGCGTTCCGGCGCGAGAAGAAGATCGAAGAGGAGTTCGAAGCGTACAACCTCCGGAACTTCGTCTACAAGAACAAACTGCTCACCCTGAACTCGCTGACCTCCTGGAACCTGGTCGGCGTCATCCGGAACCTCGCCTACGTGGCGGTGATCTGGTATTTCGGCGCGGAGCGGCTGACGGGTCCGGAGGCGGTCGTGTCGCTCGGCGTGCTGTACGCGTTCGTCGATTACCTGAACCGGCTGTTCGACCCGATCGTGAACATCGTGAACCAGCTGCCGAATCTCGAGACGGCGCTCGTGTCGGCGGAGCGGGTGTTCGTCCTGCTCGACGAGCCGGGCGAGGACGTGTCGGACGAGCGGAGGCCGCGCTTTGGCGGCGACGTCGAATTCCGCGACGTCTGGTTCTCGTACAAGGAAGGCGAGCCGGTGCTGAAGGGCATCTCGTTCTCGGTGAAGCGGGGGCAGACGGTCGCGCTCGTCGGCCATACCGGCTCGGGCAAGAGCTCGATCGTGAGCCTGCTCTTCCGCTTCTATGACCCGGACAGCGGCAGCATCACGATCGACGGCGTCGACATCCGGAACATTCCGCGCCAGGCGCTGCGCGCGCACATGGGCATCGTGCTGCAGGATCCGTTCCTGTTCACCGGCACGGTCCTGTCGAACATCACGATGGGCGATCCGCGGATTACGCGGGAGCGGGCCGCGCGGGCGCTGGCCGAGGTCGGCGGCGAACGGATGCTTCGGACCCTGCCGCGCGGCATCGACGAGCCGGTGCTGGAGCGGGGGAGCACGCTGTCGGCCGGACAGCGGCAGCTCATTTCGTTCGCCCGCGCGCTGGCGTTCGACCCGGCGATCCTCATCCTGGACGAGGCGACGGCGAACATCGACACGGAGACGGAGGCGATCATCCAGGACGCGCTGGAAGTCGTGAAGAAAGGGCGCACGACGTTCATCGTCGCGCACCGGCTGTCGACGATCCGGAACGCCGATCTCATCCTCGTGCTCGACCGCGGCGTCATCGTCGAACGCGGGAACCACGAGTCGCTGATGGCGCAGCGCGGCAGATACTGGCAGATGTATCGGACGCAGCACGGCGAGGCGCAGGCCGCGGACTCCGCGGCGGGCGCCGAACCGCTGAAAACGTGAACATGCAGGGGAACCCCGGGACCGCGGACGGCGGACCGGGGTTTTTTCAACATGACAGAACCAAAAAAAGATGGAACATACCCAACGACTGCATCCTTATCCGCACGGAAAGCCGGATCTATAATATGATTGCGTTTACATCCAGAAATGCAGAAAGAGAAAACACATGGAAAAGGGAGGAAGGACACAAGAGATGAAGCGGACACTGGCACTGATCACCGCGATCATCATGCTGGCATCGCTCCTGGCGGCTTGTGGAGGGGGTAAGAAAGAAAACAACGCGGGATCGGGCTCGAACGGCGGCAACACATCGACGACGACCAACTCGGGCGGTTCGTCGGGTGGCTCCGGCGGCTCGGGCGAAAAGATCACGATCAACCTGTGGTCGTTCACGGACGAGATCCCGAAGATGACGGAGAAATACCTGGAACTGAACCCGGATCTGAACGTCGAATTCAATTCGACGATCATCTCGACGACGGACAACGCGTACCAACCGGCGCTTGACCAGGCGCTGGCGGCCGGCGGCAAGGACGCTCCGGACATCTACGCGGCCGAAGCGGCGTTCGTCCTGAAGTATACGCAGGGCGACATGTCCGACTTTGCGGCCGGCTACGCCGACCTCGGCATCACGGAAGACATGGTGAAGGAAGCCGGCATCGCCGAGTACACGATCGACATCGGCACGAAGGACGGCGAGCTGAAGGCGCTCGGCTATCAGGCGACCGGCGGCGCGTTCATCTATCGCCGCTCGATCGCGCAGGACGTGTTCGGCACGGATGATCCGAACGCCATCAAGAATGAGATCGGTCCGGGCTGGGACAAATTCTTCGAAGCGGCCGAGAAGCTGAAGCAGAAGGGCTACGCGATCGTCTCCGGCGACGGCGACATCTGGCACTCGATCGAGAACAGCTCCGACAAGGGCTGGATCGTCGACGGCAAGCTGTACATCGACCCGAAACGCGAAGAGTTCATCGACCTGTCGAAGCGTCTGAAGGACAACGGCTACCACAATGACACGCAAGACTGGACGGAAGCCTGGTACGCCGACATGAGGGGCGAAGGCCCGAAGCCGGTGTTCGGTTTCTTCGGTCCGGCATGGCTCATCAACTACGTCATCGGTCAGCATGCGCCTGACACCGCCGGTGACTGGGCCGTCACCGAACCGCCGGTCGGCTTCTTCTGGGGCGGCACCTGGGTGCTCGCGAACAAGGAAGTGCTCAAGGACGAAGCGAAGAAGCAAGTTGTCGCCGACTTCATCCGGTGGGTGACGGTGGACACGTCCGACAACGGTCTGCAATATCTGTGGGCCAACGGCCTCATGAACGAAAACGGCACGAAGGACACGGTCGCATCCTCCGTCGTCATGGCGAAGTCGAACGGCGAACTCGATTTCCTCGGCGGACAGAACATGTTCGACGTGTTCGTGCCGGCCAACCAGTTCGCTTCCGGCAAGAACCTGACGCAATACGACCAGTCGATCAACGACATCTGGCGCGCTCAGGTTCGTGAATACACCGCCGGCAACAAGAGCCGCGATCAGGCGATTGCGGACTTCAAGAATCAGGTCAGGGACGAACTCGGCATCGACAGCGAATGACGGGCGCCAAACGGGGCGGGCGGGCAACCCCCGCCCCTTTACATCATTGGGGGTGATTGCGTTTGCGCCGGCGGTCGATCAGCTACTCCAGGTACGGTTTTCTCTTCTGCCTTCCCTTCATATTGGCGTTCCTGGTTTTTTCGCTGTATCCGATTCTGTACACGGCATTTATCGGGTTTACCGATTTGAAGGGCGTCGCCACAAAGGAATTCCACGTGCTGGACGACCCGTTCGAAAACTTCAAGAACCTGCTGTTTGACAACGATCTGTTCCGCAATTCGCTTCTGAACACCGCGATCATCTGGATCATCAACTTCATTCCCCAGTTGGGGATCGCGCTGCTGCTCACCGCCTGGTTCACCAACCGGAGACTCAAAATCCGGGGGCAGGGCGGATTCAAGATTCTGTTCTACATGCCCAACATGATCACGGCCGGCACGATCGCCGTGCTGTTCAGCTCGTTGTTCGCTTATCCCATGGGTCCCGTCAACAGCCTGTACCAGATGCTCGGATGGTCGGATGAGCCGATCAACTTCCTGCTGGACAAGTGGACGGCGAGGGGGATCGTGTCGTTCATCCAGTACTGGATGTGGTACGGCCACACGATGCTGATTCTGATCGCCGGCGTCATGGGTATCAACCCCACGTTGTATGAAGCGGCCGAAATCGACGGAGCCAACGGATGGCAGCAATTTACGAAAATTACGCTTCCGAGCCTCCGGACGATCATGCTGTATATCCTGATCACGTCGATGATCGGCGGTCTGCAAATGTTCGACATTCCGCTGTTGTTCCAGAACGGCGGTCCGGACAATGCGACCTACACCGCGTCGATGTTCATCTACGCGCAGGCGTTCAAGGGGCAATATCTGTACAACCGCGCGGCTGCGGCGAGCATGATCCTGTTCGTGATCGCGGCCGTCCTGTCGGCGATCCTGTTCTATCTGCTGCGCGACCGCGACGCCGCACGGCTCAAGCGGGAAGAGAGAAGGATCCGGAAGGCGGCTGCCAAAGGGGGCGTCATGAATGCATAATACGGCGGTCAAGAAGACCAATTCCTTCGCCCTGCGGCTGAACCGGACGTTCGTTTATATCGTCTGCGTCTTCCTGGCGCTGCTCAGCATCATGCCGTTCTGGATCATGTTCGTGAACGCCACGCGTTCGACGCCGGAGATCCAGTCCGGTATCTCGCTTCTGCCGTCGGGCCATCTGATGCGGAACCTGGAAGTTCTGGTGGGCAAGAGCTTCGACCCGATTACCGGTTTCATCAACTCGTTCACCGTTTCCGCGGGCACGACGATTTGCGCGATCTATTTCTCGTCGCTGACCGCGTACGCGCTCGTGGTGTACAACTGGAGGTTCCGCCAGCCGTTCTTCACCTTCATCGTGCTGATCATGCTGATTCCGGCCCAGGCCAGCGCGGTCGGGTTCTATCAGTTCATGTACAAGATCGGCTGGACGAACAGCTTCCTGCCGCTGATCCTGCCCGCGATCGCGTCGCCGGCCATCGTATTCTTCATGCGGCAGTATCTGCTCGGCGCGCTGCACTATGAAATCGTGGAATCGGCGCGGGTGGACGGTTCCGGCGAGTTCGCCACGTTCAACCGGATCATCCTGCCGATCATGGCGCCGGCCCTGGCAACGCAGTCGATCTTCGTTTTCGTCGGCAGCTGGAACAACCTGTTCATGCCGCTCATTCTCCTGACGCAGAAGGAGAAGTACACGCTGCCGATCATGGTCAACCTGCTGAGGGGCGACATTTACAAGACGGAATACGGTTCGATCTATCTCGGTCTGTCGCTGACGGCGCTTCCGCTGTTCGTCATCTACTTCCTGCTCTCGCGGTACATCATCGAAGGTGTGGCGCTGGGAAGCGTGAAGGAGTAAGGATATGCAGATCGGCGAGGCTGCTCCGGGCCCGGATCCGGGAGCAGCACGCCGATGACCTCCGGCACACGCCGGAGTTTCATGGCCAGGTTTTCCCCTCTCCATTTCATTTCCATATCCGTCTTGAACCTTGCCTAGGCCCGATGCGTCGCGCGCGCGTCGGGCGCTTTTTATGACGGCGGGCTGCGGTGCCCGCAAGCGGAATGCGGCCGCGAAGCCGAAGGCGCGCGCGTCGGCCGCCGCTCAGGCGTCCGGATGCCGCGGACGGAGGCCGAGGGCGTCCAGCGCCGCGATCACCCGGGATTTCAGCGCGCGCTTCGCCTCCGGCTCGAGGAAGGCCGCGTCCGCCGCGTTCAGGACGAGCGCCGCGATCTCCTCCGGCGGCATGCCCAGCCGTTCGTGGAGCAGCCGGTACTCGTCCGCGATGGTCGTGCCCGATACCGTCGGGTTGTCCGTGTTCGCCGTGACGACGAGCCCTTCCGCGGCGTAGCGGCGAAGCGGGTACGCGTCCCAGCCCGGCACCGCGCGCGTCTGAAGGTTGCTGGTGGGGCACATTTCAAGCGGAATCCGGCGTTCCCGGAGCAGGTCGCAGACGTACGGGTCCTCCTGCGCGCGGACGCCGTGGCCGATCCGGACGGCGCCGAGGCGCTCGACGGCTTCGCGGATGCTGTCGGGGCCGGCCGCCTCGCCGGCGTGGATCGTGGCTTTCAGCCCGAGCGCGGCGGCCGCCTCGAACACCCGCCGGAAGGCGGAGGTCGGCCAGCGCGACTCGTCGCCGGCGAGATCGACGGCGGCCACGCCGTCGCCGGCGAAACGGGCCGCCGCCTCGACGGCGGCGATGTTCGTCGCCTCGTCGTGATGGCGCATGCAGATGACGATGGCGCGCGCCGGAATGCCGCATGCATCCTCGCCGCGCCTGAGACCGGCGAGGACGGCGCGGATCGCGCCGTCCGCGGTCAGTCCCTCCCGCGTATGGAGCATCGGGGCGAAGCGAACCTCGACGTAGAGGCCGCCGCTTGCCGCCGTCTGCTGCACGCATTCGAACGCGACGAGCTCGAGCGCTTCGGCATCCTGCAGATGGGGCAGGACGAAATCGAAGCGGGTCAGGTATCCGGTCAGATCGGCGTTGTCGGGCGCTGCCTGCATGTAAGGCCTCAGCCGCCCGGGGTCCCATTCCGGAAGCGCGCGCTTCCGCTCGCGGGCGAGGCGGATCAGCGTCTCCGGGCGGACGCAGCCGTCCAGATGCAGATGAAGGTCGATCTTCGGCATCGCGTCGATCCGTTCCAGGGCTCCGGCCACAGGGAACTCCTCCTCCCGTCATCGGCGCGGCCCGCGCGTCCGGGATCCGCGCCGGAATTTTCCATCATCGTAGCGTTGCGGGCGGGAGGGTGTCAACCGGCTCCGGACGGCTCAAGCATGGACATTCGGACGCGATTTTCGGATAATGGAATTATGATGACAATATTTTGAAACAAGGGGTGGGGGACATGAAGCTGACCTATTACGGCCACAGCTGCGTGTTGATCGAAACGAACGGCAAGCGGCTCGTGATCGATCCGTTTCTGACCGGCAATCCGTCCGCACCGGTCGCCGCGGGCGATATCCGGGTCGACTACGTGCTGCTCACGCACGGGCACAACGATCATGTCGGCGATGCTTTTGAGATCGCGAAGCGCTGCGACGCGGTCGTCATCGCGCCGTTCGAGCTCGCGACCTACGCGGGCTGGCAGGGCTGCAAGAGCCATCCGATGCACATCGGCGGTTCGCATCGGTTCGACTTCGGCACGGTCAAGCTGACGCTCGCGTTCCACGGATCGGGCTACCAGCCGGCGGGCGAGCAGCACTTCGTGTACATGGGCATGCCGGCGGGCCTGCTCGTGACCGCGGAAGGCCGCACGATCTACCACGCGGGCGATACGGCGCTGTTCGGCGACATGAAGGTGATCGGTGAGCGGCATGCGATCGATCTCGCGTTCCTGCCGATCGGCGACAATTACACGATGGGACCGGACGACGCGCTGACGGCAGCGGAATGGCTGCGCGCGAAGCGGGTCGTGCCGATCCACTACAACACGTTCCCGCTCATCGCACAGGACGGGAAGGCGTTCGCCGAGCGGCTGAAGGCCGCCGGCATCGAGGGGCTGCCGCTGGCGCCCGGCGAATCGGTCGAGCTGTGACGGGGCGCGGAACCGGTCCGCGCCATCGGGCCGCGCCGGTCCGATGGACCGGGACAGGCGTGCGGTGCAAGCAGCCGGCGTTTCCGGCGAAAGCGCATTCGTGCCGGATGCCGGCCGCATCCGGCCCCGCGGCGCGCAATCCGTGCATCCGGGAAGGGAGCTGCATCGACTGCGGCCCGCGTGTCCGGCGCGGGCGCATCCGTTCCGGTTGGCGTGAAGGCGGATGCTTCGGGGTTCCATGTCCGGACGGAAGGGGTGAGCGGAGTTGCGGTGCTTGCTGCGCCATTTGAAACCTTATCGTCTGGCCGCGGGGATCGCCCTCATCCTGATGCTGGCGGAGCTCGTCGTCGAGCTGTGGCACCCGGTGCTGATGGCCCGGATCATCGACGAGGGGATTCTGGTCGGGGATACCGTCGCGGTGCTGCGGATCGGCGCCTGGATGACGTGCCTCGCGCTGCTCGGCTTTGCCGCCGGGATCGTGAACAGCTTCTTCGCCGCCCGCGTGAGCCAGGGGTTCGCCCATGACGTTCGCGCCGCGATGTACATGCGGGTGCAGGGGTTTCCCTATGCCGTGTTCGATCGGTTCACCGCGGCGACGCTGATGAACCGGATAACGAGCGACGTCACCCAGGTGCAGAACGCGGTGTTCATGGGGCTGCGCGTCATGTTGCGGGCGCCGCTCCTGATGGTCGGCGGCCTGGTCATGGCGCTGGTCATGAATGTCCGGCTCGGAATGATCCTGCTTCTCATCTCGCCCGTGCTCTTCGCGGTGCTCGTCTGGATGATGAGCCGGGGCTTCCGGCTGTTCCGGGCGGTGCAGGCCCGGCTGGACCGGACGAACGGGCTGCTCCGGGAGAATCTGGTCGGCATGCGGCTCATCCGGCTGATGGTGCGCTACGAGCGCGAGCGCGAGCGGTTCACGGAGGCGAACGCGGATCTGATGGCGCGCACGATCTCCGCGATCCGGGTCGTGGATCTGACGGTGCCGGCGCTGCTCATGGTCATGAACATCGGCATTTTGCTGCTGCTCTGGCTCGGCGGCGGCGAGGTGCAGGCCGGCCGCGCGGAAGTGGGCGGGATCGTGGCGGTCGTCAATTACGCGATGCGCATCATGGCCGCATTCTCGATGCTGTCCTGGATCGTGACGAGCCTGGCCCGGGCCCGGGCGTCGGCCGGCCGGATCGCCGAGGTGCTCCTGACGGAGGCGCGGGAAGCGGCGGTGCCCGAAAGCGCGCCGGATGCGGCGGTCGCCGGGCGGCAGGCCGATGCCGTCAAGCGGGGCGCCGCCGGGCGGGCCGCCGACGGCGGACCGCAAGACGCGCCGGCGCGCGCCGGGGATGGCGGGCGCGGCGCGGACGCGCAAGCGGCGGCCGAAGCGGCGGGTGCGCGTACATCGGCCGGCGCGGCGGATCGCGCCGCCTTCGCCGTCCCGCGGGATGAAGGCGCGGAGGTCGTGTTCGAGAACGTCACGTTCCGATATCCCGGCATGAACATACCGGCGCTCGCGCATGTGTCCTTCACGATCAGGGCGGGACAGACGGTCGCGATCCTCGGCGCGACCGGCTCCGGCAAATCGACGCTTCTCCAGCTCATCCTGCGGCTGTTCGACCCGGACGAGGGCGCCGTGCGCATCGACGGCCGGGACGTGCGGAGCCTGGATCCGGAACGGCTGCGGGCGCAGATCGGCTACGTGCCGCAGGAGGTCGTGCTCTTTTCCGGGACGGTGCGGGAAAACCTGCTCTGGGGCAAGGAGGACGCGACGCGGGAGGAGATCGTGGAAGCGGCGCGCGCCGCGCAGATCCACGAGACGATCATGCGGCTGCCGGAGCAGTACGAGACGGCGCTCGGGCAGAAGGGCGTCAACCTGTCCGGCGGGCAGAGGCAGCGGCTTGCGGTGGCGCGGGCGCTCATCCGGAGGCCGCGGCTGCTCCTGCTTGACGACAGCACGAACGCCCTGGACGCGAAGACGGAGGCGGCGCTGCTGGATGCGCTGCGGTCGTACCGCTGCACGAAGCTCGTCGCCACGCAGAAGATCTCCGCGGCCGCGGGGGCGGATGCGATCCTCATCCTCGAGGACGGCCGGCTTCACGCGTTCGGGACGCACGAGGAACTGCTTCGGACGTCGCCGCTCTATGCGCGCATCGTCAGCTCGCAGTACGGAGAGGAGGCGGCGCGCCATGGCTGACCGCGGCGGCAGGCGGGGGGAGCGGCCGAAGCGGTGGCTGCCGACCCTGCTTCGCATCTGGTCGTATCTGGCCGCGCACAGGGGGCTGCTGGCGGCCATCTTTCTCATGACGGCGGCGGGCTCGACGCTCGGGCTGCTCGGTCCGTACCTGCTGGGACGGGCGATCGACGACTATTTCGTGCCCGGCGATTACGAAGGTCTCGCCGCGCTGATCCTCGTGCTCGGCGCGGTCTACGTCGCGCAGGGCGCAGCCGGCTGGCTGCAGAACTTCTGGATGATCGGCGTCGCGCAGCGCACCGTCGCGAAGCTCCGGGCGGATCTCTTCGACGCGCTCCACCGGCTGCCGATCGCGTATTTCACGAAGCGGCAGCACGGCGAGCTGATGAGCCGGATGACGAGCGACATCGACAACGTGAGCCAGACGCTGAACAGCTCCTTCATCCAGCTCGTCTCCAGCCTGCTGACGTTCGCGGGCATGCTCGGGCTCATGCTCTGGCTCAGTCCGCTCATGACGCTCATCACGCTGACGACCGTGCCGGTGATGTTCGCCGGCATGCGGTGGATCACGAACCGGACCAGCCGGTATTTCCGGGAGACGCAGCGCAATACGGGGGCGCTCAACGGCTTCGTCGAGGAGACGCTGTCCGGCCAGCGCGTCGTGAAAAGTTTCTCGCGCGAGCGCGCCGTCATCGAGGCGTTCAGGGAGAAGAACGACCGGCTGCGCGAATCCGCCTATTGGGCGCAGGTCTACTCCGGCTTCATTCCGAAGCTGATGAACATGCTGAACAACATGAGCTTCGCCGTCATCGCCCTGGCCGGCGGGCTGCTCACGCTGAAGGGGATCGTGTCCGTCGGCATCATCGTGACGTTCGCCGAATACGCGCGGCAGTTCACCCGGCCGCTGAACGATCTGGCGAACCAGTTCAACACGTTCCTGTCGGCCGTCGCCGGCGCCGAGCGGGTGTTCGAGGTGATCGACGAGAAGGAGGAGACGGTCGACGAGGGCGGCGCGAAGCCGATCGGCAAAGTCAGAGGTGAAATCGTTTTCGAGAACGTCTCCTTCGCCTACGAACCGGGCGTGCCGACGATCGAGAACGTGTCGTTCCGCGCGGAAGCGGGAGAAATGATCGCCCTCATCGGCCCCACCGGAGCGGGCAAGACGACGATCGTGCATCTCCTCGCCCGGTTCTACGATCCCGACAGCGGGCGGATCCTGATCGACGGGCGGGACATTCGCGGCGTGACGCGCCGGTCGCTCCGGCAGGCGATGGGGTTCGTGCCGCAGGATGTTTTTCTGTTCGAGGGGACCATCCGGGAAAATATCCGGTACGGCCGGCTTGACGCGACCGACGAGGAAGTCGAGCAGGCGGCCCGGGCGGCGAATGCGCACCGGTTCATCATGAAGCTGCCGCAGGGCTACGATACGATGCTTCGCCCGGACGGCGGCGGCATCAGCCAGGGGCAGCGCCAGCTGCTCGCGATCGCGCGCGTGTTCCTGGCCGATCCGGCGATTCTCGTGCTCGACGAGGCGACGAGCAGCATCGACACGATCACGGAACTGCATATCCGGGAAGCGCTGCAGAGGCTGATGGCCGGGCGCACGAGCATCGTCATTGCGCACAGGCTGAACACGATCCGGCGTGCCGACCGCATTCTGGTGCTGGACAGGGGCCGCATCATCGAGCAGGGGACGCATGAGGAACTGATGGCGCTGTCCGGCTTCTACAGCAGCCTCGTGCGCAGCGGCCGGCAGACGGTATCGGCGGGTGCGGAGTGAAAATGGTGTACGGGAGCGTGCAGCGATGCGGAAACGGAAAGAAGCGGGGAATGGCTGCAGCGTGCCGGACGGGCTGTTCGCCCCGCTCATCCGGCATTCGGATGACATTTACCTCGGACTGGGGCCGGACATGACGATCGAATTCATATCGCCTTCGGTCGAGCGCGTCCTGGGCTACCGTCCGGAAGAAATGACGGGCAAGCCGGGCGTGCTGTACATATGTTCCGACGATCTGCCGCGGCTCGGCATCCATCTCCTTGCCGGGGGAGAAGAGGGGACGGCCGCGGCCGCTGCGGCGGGCGTTCCGCATGTCGCGGAAGTGACGGAGTCGTACCGGTTGAACCATGGCGTGCGGGAGCTCCGGGTGCGGCGGCGGGACGGGCGGTACATCTGGTGCAGCGTTTCCTTCGCCATCGAACGGGACGCGCATGGGGCGGTCGAGCGGATCGTCGCCGTCGCACGCAACATCACGAGGCAGAAGCGGGCGGAGGAGGAGCTCCGGCGCGCCCGGGCCAATCTGCTGCTCGCCCGGCGCTTCGCGGAGTTCGGCTATTTCGAATGGTGCCCCGAAACGAACGAACTGCATTGGTCGGACGAACTGTACGCCGTCTTCGGCGCAAAGCGGACCGACTTCGCGAGCGACCTGGAAGCGTTCGAGAAGCTCGTGCATCCCGAGGACAAGCCCGGCCTGGCGGCGTATTTCCGCGAGCGGGCCCGGAGCGGCGCGGACGGGGAAATGAAATACGAGTACCGCGTCATCGCGCCGGACGGGAACATCCGGACGATGCAGGCGTACGGCCTGTGGATGCGGGATGACTGCCGGAATGCGAACATGCTGGCCGGCATCGTCCGGGACGTGACGATCGAGAACCGGAAAGAGGAATTGCTGCGCACGTCGGAAAAGCTGAAGATGGCCGGGCAGCTGGCCGCCGGGATCGCCCACGAGATCCGCAATCCGCTCACCTCGCTGAAGGGATTCTCGAAGCTGCTGCTCAAGGCGACCGGCGAGCAGGCCGAAAGGTACTACGAGATCATGGACCAGGAGTTCGTCCGGATCGAGATGATCCTCGGCGAGCTGCTCCTCCTGGCCAAGCCGCAGGCCTCCGTCTACCAGGACTGGGATGTCCGCGTGATCATGCACGAGGTCGCCGATCTGCTCAGCAGCCAGGCGATCCTGAACAACGTGATCATCCAGGAGCAGGCGGTCCCGGAGGCGTGCATCGTCCGATGCGACAAAAACCAGCTCAAGCAGGTGTTCATGAACATCGTGAAAAACGCGATCGAGGCGATGCCGACCGGCGGTTTGCTCGCCATTTCGATCGAACGGGAAGGGACGGATGTGCTCGTCCGCGTCACCGACCAGGGCAGCGGCATTCCGGAGGATCATCTTCCACGCCTCGGGGAGCCGTTTTTCACGACAAAGGAGAAAGGCACCGGGCTCGGCCTCATGATGAGCCACAAAATCATCGAAGAGCACGATGGGCAAATCCGTTACGACAGCCGGGAGGGAGAGGGGACGACCGTCACGATCCGGCTGCCGAAGGCCGGCGCTGCACACCGGTAACGGCGCGGGGAGCGCATCCGGTGGCGCGCGGCCCTTTTTTTATGGCTTGTTGTCGCGGCATGGCCGGGGCCGCCTTCGCCGCCATGCGGGCGGAACGGTCCGCGGCGGGCGAATTGACGGGACGGGTTTTGCCGTGATATAGTTCAATCGTGAAATCATTCGATTATCGAACTATCGACAATTCCGCGAAGGACCGCGAGGGGTGGAGCGTGACGGACGACCGCTTGGAACAGCCGTTGGATCGGGAGCTGCTGGCGTCCATCATCCGGCGATACGAGGATGCGACATACCGCATGCACCGCCGGGTGAACGCGCTGCTGCGCAAGTGCATCGGCGAGGAGGATATCACGCTGGATCAATATCTGGTGATCCGGTATCTGCGCATGAAAGGCCGTTCGATTTCCTCGGAGCTGGCGGACGTGTTCGGCGTCGGCAAAAGCTCCATCACGGCGATCATCACGAGGCTGTTCGACAAACGGCTGATCGAGCGGCATCCGGACGCGAAGGACCGGCGGATGATCTATCTCTCGCTGACCGAGGCGGGCCGCAGGCTGGCCGAACTCGTGGACGAACGGATGCGGGATCGGCTGTCGGCGGTCATGAATCATTTCAGCCGCGACGAAGCGCTCCGGTTCATCGGAACCTACGAGAAAATGGTCGATTTGTTGGCGGAAGCGGCGGAAACGGAAGGAAGGGGCAGATCAACCGTATGAGACATGTCGTGAAATGGCGGTGGCTGGTGCTGGTGCTGTGGCTGGCCGCGGCGGCCGGTTTGCTGCTGACGTCACCCGACCTTGCCGAGCTGGTGCGGGAGAAAGGGCAGATCACGATACCGGACGACTATCCGTACGTCAAGGCCAATGAAATGCTTGACGCCATGGGCGACACCGGCTACTCGACGGTGCTCGTCTTTCACCGCGAATCGGGACTCACCGACGCGGATTTCGAGGCGATCCGGGAAGGCGTCTCGCGGTTTCAGGAGGACGGCGATGCGTACGGCGTCGTATCGGTGACGTCGCCCTTCGACAACGAAGAATTGGAATCGATGATGATTTCCGGGGACGGCACGACCCTGCTCACGCTGCTGAACGTGGAGTTCGGCGACCGGACGCCCGGGGAAGAGCGGGAGGCGCTGCACGAGGCGCTCGGGGACATCGATGTCGATCATTATCTCACCGGCGACTGGGTCATCATCGAGGACGTCATCAAAAGTTCCGAAGAAGGGTTGAAGAAGACCGAAATCATCACCTTCTTCATCATTCTCGTCATCCTGTTCATCGTCTACCGGTCGCTGGTCGCGCCGTTCATTCCGCTCTTGACGATCGGGCTCAGCTATCTGGTGGCCCAGTCCGTCGTCGCGTTTCTGGCGGAATACGCGGATTTCCCGCTTTCCAACTTCACGCAGATCTTCATGGTCGCGATCATGTTCGGCATCGGCACGGACTACTGCATCCTGCTGATCAGCCGGTTCAAGGAGGAGCTGACGAAGGACGGCGACAAGGTCGGCGCGATTCTGCGCACCTACCGGACGGCCGGGAAGACGGTGCTCGTCGCGGGGCTGGCGGTGCTCGTCGGCTTCACGTCGATCGGGCTGTCGCAGTTCTCGCTGTATCGTTCGGCCGTGGCGGTCGCCGTCGGCGTCGCGGTCATTCTGATCGCGCTCGTGACGATCGTGCCGTTCTTCATGGCGACGCTCGGGAAGGTGCTGTTCTGGCCGCAGCGCGGTTCCCTGGAGCACAAGGAAAGCCGGCTGTGGGGCGCCGTCGGCTCGTTCGCGATCAAGAGGCCGCTGGGCGCCCTGGCGATCATCGCCGTGCTGGCGGTGCCGCTCCTCGTGGCTTATCAGAACACCTTGACGTACAACCAGCTTGATGAAATCGGCGAACGTTACGAGTCGGTGCGCGGATTCAACCTCATCGCCGAAGGTTTCGGCCCCGGCGAGACCTTGACGACGACGGTCGTGCTGCAAAGCGATGCGCCGCTCGACACGCCGGAAGGGCTGGCCGCGGTCGAACAGGTGACGCGCCGCATGGCGGAAACCGAGGGCGTGAAATCGGTGCGCAGCGCGACGCGTCCGACGGGCGAACCGCTCGAACAGCTGCAGGTGACGTATCAGGTATCGGAGCTGGACAGCGGGCTCGGGCAGGGCGGAGAAGGCCTGAGCCGGATCGGCTCGGGGCTCGTGCAGGCGAGCTCGGAGCTGAAGGCCAATGCGCCGAAGCTGGAGGAGGCGGTGGACGGCGCGAAGCAGCTCGCGCACGGGACGGTCGAACTGCAGAAGGGGCTGGAGCAGCTCGGCGACGGGTTGCGGCAGCTCGCGCAAGGCTTGGGCCGCGGCGAGGCCGGCGCCGGCGAGCTCGCGACCGGCGCCGCGGAGGCGCGGAAGGCCGCGGAGCAGCTGGCCGCCGCCGCGGAGGAGCTGCTCGCGGGATACGAGCAGGTCGCGGGCGGCCTGGATCAACTGTCCGCAGGCTACCGCGAAATGGCGGGCCGGCTCAACGAACTGGGCGGCGGGCTGGCCGGACTTGCGGCCGGCATCGACGGCCTGGCGCTCAAATATCCGGAGCTTGCGGCGGATGCGGATTACCGGATGCTGCAGGGCACGGCGAAGCAGCTCCAGGAAGGCGCGGCGCAGCTCGTCGCGGCGCTGGAGCAGCTGAACGCGCAGCTGGGCGGCCTCGGCGCCGGCCTCAAACAGGCGAACGAGGGGCTGAAACAGGCAGCCGCGGGTCAAAAGGAACTGGCCGCAGGTCTCGCGCAGATTGCGGACGGCCTGAAGGAGCTGCAGGCCGGACTTGCGCAGGCCGCCGAAGGCCAGAACGCGATCCTGCAGCGCTTGCCCGAAATGTCGGGCGGCGCCGGACAACTGGCCGAAGGACAGGAGCAGCTCGCGGCCGGGCTTGCCGGGTTGATCGACCAGCTCGGACAGCTCACCGACGGGCTTGACCAGTCGGCGGACGGCCTCGAGCAGGTGGTGGCCGGACTGGAGTCGGCCCGCGAGTATCTGGGCGGGCTGTCCTCGTCGCCCGATCCGCAGCTGGCGGGGTGGTACCTGCCGGAAGAAGCGATCGAATCGGAAGCATTCCGGCAGGCGCTCGACCAGTACATGAGCGAAGACCGGCGGACGGTGAAGTTCGACGTCGTGCTGGAACACCATCCGTATTCGATCGAAGCGATGGATACGGTCGAACGGCTGTCGGACGCCATCCCGGGCATGACGGAAGGCACGGTGCTGGAGGGAGCCGATTTCGCGGTCGGCGGCGTCTCGAGCCTGAACAACGACCTCCGGAACATTACCGATGCCGACTATTCGCGCACGGTCATCATCATGCTGGTCGGCCTGGCGCTCATCCTCGTCATCCTGTTCCGTTCGATCGTCATGCCGATCTACCTCGTGCTGTCGCTGGTGCTCACGTATTACATGTCGGTGGCGGCGGCGGAGGCGCTGTTCGTCCGGCTGGTCGACATGCCGGGCCTCAGCTGGTCGATGCCGTTCTTCTCCTTCGTCATGCTGCTGGCGCTCGGCACCGACTACTGCATCTTCCTGATGGACCGGTTCCGCGAGTACCGGGATCTGCCGCCGGGCGAAGGCATTCTGAACGCGATGAAGAACATGGGCATGGTCATCGTGTCGGCGGCGGTCATCCTCGGCGGCACGTTCGCGGCGATGATGCCGGCGGGCGTCATGTCGCTCCTGCACATCGCGACGATCGTGCTGGTCGGGCTGTTCCTCTACGCGCTCGTCATGCTGCCGCTGTTCATTCCGGTCATGGTGCGGCTGTTCGGCGAGCACAATTGGTGGCCCTTCGGGCGCCGGAGCGTGCGCACCGGAGCGGGTGCCGCGCCGGGAGCGTGATCCGGCGGGCCGGAGCCGCGCGGCGATCAGCCGGGTGCAGCCTGACCCGCGGCAGCGGGCCGGACATGCGACCCGGTCCTCCGTCGACGGTCCGGGCGCGGAACCGGGTCCGCTTCGGCGGGGCCGGGCAGCCGGCCCTCGGCTTGACCCCGACCGCTTGATGACGAAAAACGCCGTCCTTCCGCGGCTTTGGCCGCGGAGGGACGGCGTTTGCGCTTTGCGCGCCGGGTTTTCATGCGAGCAGCGATATGACGAGCAGCTCGTACAGGACCAGCGGCAGGATCGTATTGTAGTACGGGTTGAAGCCGATGAACGGATTCCAGAAGGCGCGGTATCCCGGCGAGTCCAGTTCCAGGTACAGGATGCAGCCCTCGTGATGGCGGATGATGCCGTCATACACGGCACCGTCCATCGTCTGCACCCGCACCAGGCGTCCGGCGTAGGTCTCGCACAGGTCGCACAGCTTCTTCCGGATCGATAACAGGGATTCGGCGGCGTTCGCATCCGCGCGGTAGATGACCGTCGGTTTTTGTTCCATGGCTTACGGCAGCCTCCCAACAGCGGAATTCTGCTGTCAGGATATGCATTCGCCCAGATCGTGGTGCAGACCTCAAGCGTCCGCCGATCCCGGCCGAGGCGATCCGGGGGCGTTAATGTCAATCGTCCGTCCGGTAGACGACGAGGATGCAGGTCCGCTGGTGCTGCATGCCGTTGGCGCCGGTCTTCGTGTAGGAACCGTAGCAGATGTTGATGACCTGCTCTTCGCGCAGGGTGGCGAGGAATTCGTTCACTTTCTTGACGGCATGCGAGGATTCGGTGTCGAGAAATTCCTTCACTTGGATCATGCGGTTTCACCCCTGTAATGAAAATGTGGCGCCTGGCGGCGTTGCGTTGCTGCGCCAACAGGATGTCCGCCTTGTCGCCGCACTCCGGTCCGGGAGCAGATCCGGATATCCATCTTTTATGATACCACATTGCGATTGTATGCGCATTCAGCCCCGCCTGGTCCCGCACGAAACGGCCGGCCGCTTCCGGCATAAAACCTTCCCGCCCCGGTCATCTTAAGCGTGATTGGCAGATTGTACAGGGGGGATCGGCATGTCCAGACGGTTCAAACCTTCCGCGCTTGTCGGTTCGATCGCGGCGATGCTGCTCGGCATATGGACGGGCCTCGCCCTGTCCGGTCCGGATGCGGAGCGATCCGTGCCGGCGGCGGTGCGGGGAGACAGGAATCCGGCGGATTCCGCCTGGTCGGCGGGCGATCGCGCTTACCATTTCGGCTTCAAGAAAAGCCGGAACGGCGAGCCCGCGTCGATCGACCAGGAGGGATTCGGTCCGCTGCTGGAACGTTACGGCGCGGTGTTCCGGGGCAGTCCGGAGGGACGGAATCTGTATCTGACCTTCGACAACGGCTACGAGAACGGGTATACGGCGAAAATCCTCGATGTGCTGAAGGAGAAGGGCGTGCCGGCCTGCTTTTTCGTCACGGGCCATTACGTGCGCACGGAGCCGGAACTTCTCAAGCGGATGGTTCGGGAAGGCCACTTGATCGGCAACCATTCGTGGTCGCATCCGGACTTCTCGAAGCTGTCGGACGAGAAGATCCGCGAGGAGCTGGACCGGGTGAAAAGGGAGGTCGCGGACATCACCGGACAAAAGGACATGCGCTACCTGCGCCCGCCGCGGGGCATTTTCAGCGAGCGGTCGCTGCGCGTCAGCCGTGATCTCGGCTACACGAACGTGTTCTGGTCGATCGCCTACAAGGACTGGGACACGTCCGCGCAGCGCGGAGCCCGCTACGCCTACGAAAACGTCGTCTCGCAGCTTCATCCGGGAGCCATCATCCTGCTGCACAGCGTGTCGAAGGACAACGCCGAGGCGCTGGGCGCGATCATCGACGAGGCGCGCCGGCAGGGGTATACGTTCCGCAGTCTCGATCATCTGATGTCGCCGTTGCCGGAGCTTCCGATGTGACCGCCGTCCGGCCCGCCGGGAACGCGTGCGGTGCGGGACCGGCGGGAAGGTGCGGACGGAATCGCCATGGCGGGATGGCGTTTGCGTGAAGGCCCCGGCGGGGGTGGTCGCGCGGACCCGCCCGGCCGGAAGATCCCTGCGGAACCTCCGTCTTGCCAGGAACGCTTCCCGACCGCATAATGGGGGTGGCGGCATGTACCGCAATCTTGGAGATGGAGGCGGGACGACACCATGAAATACCGTCCGCTTGGCGACACCGGCATGCATGTCAGCGAGATCAGTTTCGGGACATGGGCGATCGGCGGCTCCTGGGGCAAGACGGATGACGCCGAATCGCTGAACGCGCTGGCGCGCGCGATCGACGCGGGCGTCAATTTCTTCGATACGGCGGATGTCTACGGCGACGGCCACGCCGAAACCTTGCTCGGCAAGGCGGTGAAAGGGCGGGACGACATCTACATCGCCACGAAGTTCTGCCGGGCCGCGAACATTCACGATCCGGCGGTGTACACCTACGAATCGGTGCGCAGGTTCTGCGAGGCGAGCCTGAAGCGGCTCGGCCGCGACCGGATCGACCTGTACCAGGTCCATTGTCCGCCGACGGACATCATCCGCCGCGGCGACGTGTTCGAAGCGCTCGACCGGCTGCGCGAAGAAGGCCTGATCCGCGCGTACGGCGTCAGCGTCGAATCGGTCGAGGAAGGGCTGATCGCGCTGCAGTATCCGAACGTGAAGGCGCTGCAGGTGATCTTCAACATCTTCCGGCAGAAGCCGGCGGAGGAGCTGTTCCCGAAAGCGCACGCGCAGGGCGTCGGCATTCTCGCCCGGTTGCCGCTGGCGAGCGGGCTGCTCACGGGGAAATTCACCGAGCAGACGACGTTCGAACCCGACGACCACCGGAACTTCAACCGGAACGGCGAGGCGTTCAACGTCGGCGAGACGTTCGCCGGGCTGCCGTTCGAGACGGGCGTCCGGCTGAGCCGGGAGCTCGCCTGGATCGGTGAAGGGCGCGGCAGCATGGCGGTCGCCGCGATCCGGTGGATCCTCGATCATCCGCATGTCAGCTGCGCCATCCCCGGATTCAAGACCGTCGCCCAGGTGGAGGAGAATCTCAAGGCCGCGGACGTTCCGCCGTTCACGGAAGCCGAGCGGGCGCGGCTGCGCGCGTTCTACGAGCAGAAGGTGCGGGCGCATATCCGCGGAAAGTATTGATCGCCGGCGCCGACGGGTGCGCGCCGGACGGGGACCGGACCGGAAGGAAGCATCATGGACGCGGAGGTAGCGCCGTGAGCCGGCCGTCGGCCGGGATGGAGCGCGCCTCCCGGGGGACGGCGGGCTGCGGGTACATATGGAACCCATCCCCCTCGCGCGGAAGCGACGGGGACGGGCATCGCGCGCCGTGTTTCGCAGGCAGGCACCAAAAAACCGGCAGGCGCACGCGGTTCGGGTCCGCATGCGCCTGCCGGTTCACACGATCGGAGCGCACCTGCCGCCGCCGGGTCCGCGTCCGCCGCATGGGTGCGGCTTTCGCCGGCCGCATCCGCGGCGTCGGGATCCGCTGCGGCATCAGGATGGGACGGCATCGGGAGCCGTCGCGGCGCCGGCGTCCGGCGCGGCATCCGCTTCCGCGGCTTCGTTCGCGTCCGCCGCTTCATCCGCGCCGGCGGATGCATCCCCTGCACCGGCCGCGGAAGCGGCGTCAGGGGCGTGACCGATGCCGGCAGCGGACGCGGCATCGGGAGCGGAAGCGTCATCGGCGACGTATGCGTCATCGGCGACGGACGCGTCACGGTCAGCGGCGCCGGAAGCCCCGGCTCCGTCCGACGCATCCGGCGCGTCCGCATCCGGCGCTTCCGCTTCTTCCGGCTCCGGCACCACCGCGACCGGCCGGTCATCCGGCGAGCGCTCCGGCAGCTGGCGGACATAGCTGTCGGAGAGCTGCAGCAGCCGGAGCGCCCGCTCGAACGCGTCCTTCGTGACGACGGTCTCGTCGCCCGGGACGCCGGAGAGCGGATAAAGCGTGCCGTCTTCCCAGGATTCACCCGGGATGAAGAGCGACCGGCCGTTCACCACCGTGCCGGAGGGCAGATAGTACCGCTGCGGAATCAGGTTGTCCTGATCGATCAGCAGGTTCTGCCCGAAATGGACGTGTCCGTTCAGCGGGATGCCCATCAGGGCCGCGACCGTCGGCAGGACGTCGACCTGGCCGCCGAGCCGCCCGTCGAACCGCTCCGCAGGGAGCCTGCCTTCCGCCAGGATGAGGAGCGGCACGTTGATCATGTCGGCGTAGCCGTATTCATGCCCGATCAGCTCGGCCAGCAGTTGCTGTTCGCGCCGGTTGAGCGAGTAGATCGGCAGGCCGACGTGGTCGCCGTAGATGACGACGAGGCTGTTCTGCCAGATGCCGCGCGCCTTCAGGTCCTCGACGAAGCGGCCGAGCGCCGCGTCCGCGTAGTGCTGCGCCTCCAGGTAGTCGCCGACGAACGTGCCGTCATACCGGGCGGACAGCCGGAGGTCGATCTTTTCCTTCGGCAGCGTGAACGGATGATGCGCCGTCATCGAGATGACCTGGGCGTAGAATTTGTTGCCTTCGGCCGCCACGCGCGCGAGCTCTTCGGCGGTTTTGCGGTACAGCACGTCGTCGGAGGCGCCGAAGAACACCGAGTCCTCCGTGCCGAAGAACCGGTCGTCGTAATAGCGGTCCCAGCCGAGCGCGGCGTACAGCTCGGTGCGGTTCCAGAATTCCGCGGTGTTCGTGTGGAACGTCATCGTCTCGTAGCCGCGCGCGCCGAGGAGCCGCGGCAGGCTCGGCAGCTCGCGGTCCACGTAGCGCATCGTGGCCGCGCCCTGCGGCGGAATGTAGAACGACGTGTTGACGACGAACTCCGCGTCCGACGTGTTGCCCTGACCGACCATGTGGTAGAAATCCGGGAAATAGAGCCCCTCCCGCGCGAGCGCGTTCAGGTTCGGCGTCACTTCCTGCCCCTCGACTTCCAGGCCGATCAGGAAATTCTGCAACGATTCCATCTGGATCAGGATCAGGTTCCGGCCCGCGGCCCATCCCTGGTACGGGGACGGGAACACGCGCCGGACGCCCTTCAGCTCGTCGATCGCATCCTGGGTGATCTCGGATTTGTCGATCAGCTCGTATTCATCGTTCGCGATCAGGGCGTACGCCTCATAGTTGAGGATGCCCATCTCGGCCGCCTGGACGACCTCGTTCATGCTCGTCCGGTGGGGCCAGATGTTCATGATGCAGCCGATGACCGACAGCGCGAAGATGAGCGTCATGATGCCGCGGCGCTCGTTCGGCCGGTTGCAGATGCGCAGCAGCCGGTAGACGGGCCCGTGCTTCTTCCGCCGGCCGTCGATCAGCAGGTAGATGAACACGACGATGTCGCTGAAGATGAACAGGAACTGCGGATGGATCAGCGAGAAGACGCTGTTCTTCACCGCCGTCACCTGGTTGACCTGCTCCAGCGCGCGCCAGGTGGCGATGACGCCGTAGTATTTGTAGTAAATGATGACCGAGAAGAAGATGGCGGTCAGCGCCAGATTCACGATCAGGTAGGCGGTCATTTTGCGCTTGGACGAGAACCACTCGATCAGGCAGAAGATCGCCCAGATGAACGGAATTTCCGAGACGAGCGGCGCCCAGAACGGCATGTCGTCGAAGATCGCAAGCCATGCCACGTAGCTCTTGAACACCATGATGATCGAGAAAAAGATAAACGGCCGCGAACCGAACATCCGGTAGACTCTGCCCGGCAGAGCCGACCTCATGGGACTTCCCCCTCGCCAAGACAACAAGCCGGTTACGATCGTGCGCGGCCGGCTTGCTGTTTTTTCTGTATAATAGACGTATCATTCCTTGTCAGGGTTGGCTCATTTCATTATGCATCGGAGGCAAGCCGCTGTCAAAGGCGATTCGCGGATGTGACGGGGTGAGAATGACCAAATTTCCATCGAATTGGCATTTGCCCGTGCCGCCTTTGCCAATTTGTATCCGGGAGTGGTGGAGAATTGGATTTGTTCAACCTGTGGTGGGGCGTCCTGTTCGGGATCGTCCAGTTCGCGCTGTTCCTTGCATGCTACCGGCTGTTCGGGCGAGTCGGCCTGTTCGCCTGGGTCGGCGTCGCGACGGTGCTCGCCAATCTGCAGGTCGTCAAGACGATTGAAATGCTCGGCCTCGTCATGACGCTCGGCAACATCACCTACGCCTCGATCTACATGGCGACCGACCTGCTGAACGAGCGGCACGGCCGGGAGGAGGCGAAGCGCGCGGTCTGGTTCGGCTTCTTCTTCCTCTTCGCGTCCACGCTGGTCATGCAGCTTGCGCTCGTGTTCCGGCCGGACGCGTCCAGCCTGGAGATGCAGACGGCGATGGAGACGGTGTTCGGTCTGGCGCCGCGGGTGGCGGCGGGGAGCCTCGCCGCCTATCTGGTCAGCCAGGTGCTCGACGTGCATCTGTTCAGCCGGCTCAGGCGGCGGTACGCGGCGCACGGGCAGTTCTGGATCCGGATCCTCGGCAGCACGCTGGTCAGCCAGTTCGTCGATACGCTGGTGTTCTGCACGATCGCATTTGCGGGCGTGTTCGAGGCGGCGATCTGGGTGGACATCCTCGTGACGACGTATCTGATCAAGTTCGTCGTCTCGGGAGCCGGCACGCCGGTGCTCTACATCGCGCGGAGCTTCAGGGACACGGAGGGGCTGTGGCACCGGCTCGGACGGAAGGACGGATAGCCCGGATGCGACGGGAGCCCGTCTCTTCCGGGGGTACGGGACGGGCATCCGGGATGTTCCTTCGGCCGCATGGCGATCCTGTCCCCTTCGATCGGCGGCATCCGTCCGGTTGATCGAAGGGGATATGCTTCAGTTGAGCGAAGGGGATAGGATGCAAAAGAGCCGTGGACAACCGCCTTGCCGGGTGAAGGGGCCCCATCCGGCAATTTTTGGCCGGGGCATCGCTCCCGTTGACAGGCGGACCATTTTCGGGTTATGATCCGGGTGAGAATTGGTCCACCCAATCGACCAATTTTGATGGAAAGGGTGGAAGAAAGAACCGATGGCGATCAGGAAAATCAAATATCAGCGGGTTTACGAAAACGTGATCGAACAGATCAAAGAGATGATCATCGAAGGGAACCTGAAGCCGGGGGATCTGCTGCCGACCGAGCGGGAGCTGGCGCAGGCGTTCGGCATCAGCCGGGGCACCCTGCGCGAAGCGTTCCGCATCCTGGAACGGGAGAATCTGATCGAGACGAAGCCGGGCGGCGGCCGTTACCTGTCCCGCTCGATCGAATCGATCGAGGACCAGAACCGGATTCTGGACAACATCGAACGCGCGACGATCATCGAGCTGCTCGAGGCGCGCGAAATTTTCGAGACCGGCATCGTCCAGCTGGCCTGCGAGCGGGCGACGGAGGAGGACATCGCGGAGATCGTCGCCGCCTTCGAGCGCTGGGGCGCCGAGGACGAGGAGGACCACACGCGCCCGGACCAGGCGTTCCATCTCTCGATCGCGAAGGCTTCGCACAACGTCGTGCTCATCAACATCATGGAACTGCACATGGATTTGCTCCGGCGGACGCTGAGCAAGACGCTGCAGAACGCCGGCCGCCGCGAGGAGGTCTACCGGGAACACCAGCAGATCGTCGAGGCGATCAAGCGCCGGGACGCCGAGCAGGCGAAGGCCGCGCTGCTGCACCATCTGCAGAAGGTCAAGGAAAACATTCTGGTGAAGCAGACGTTCTGATGCTTTTCCTTGAAATTGGATCACCCAGCAACCAAGTGATCCGCATGATCGGAGCGATCGTTGATTCGGGCAGCCGGGCGATCAGGGGCGGTCCGGATGACCGGAGCGGCAACCGGATCACCCGGCAGTCCAATGGCACATGGACCGCAAAATTGGACCACCCAGCAATCCAATCATACCGGCGGCCGGCCGCGGCATCATCCGCCGACGCGGCGGGATGATCCGCCGGCATCGCCGGCATCACGGGAAAACGAGGGAAGCAAGATGGGCCAGGAAATCCGCATTCTGTCGCCCTGCGGGATGCTCGGGTACGGATTCCCGGAGGAATCGTTCCGCAGGGGCATGGAGCATCAGGTGCACGCCGTCGTCGTCGACGCGGGGTCGACCGACGGAGGACCGCACAAGCTGGGAGCCGGCGTCCCGATCGTCAGCCGCCGCGCGTACAAGAAGGATCTGGAGATCATCCTCGGTGCGTGCCTGCCGCGGAACGTGCCGGTCATCATCGGCTCCGCCGGGGGATCGGGTGCGCGGCCGCACGTCGAATGGACGCTCGAGATCATCGGGGAGATTCTGCGGGAGCTCGGGACGACCGCGAAGATCGCCGTGATCCGGGCGGACTTTACGCAGGAGCAGGTGCTGGACGCGCTCCGGCAGGGCAAAATCGTCCCGCTCTCGCCCAACATTCCGCCGCTGACGGAGCAGGCGGTCCGCGAGACCGCCAGCATCGTGGGCCAGATGGGGCACGAGCCCGTGGTCAAGGCGCTGGAGGCGGGCAGCGACATCATCGTCTGCGGCCGATCCTACGATCCGTCACCGTTCGCCGCGGTGGGCCTGCTGCACGGCAAGGATCCGGGGCTCAGCTATCACCTCGGCAAGATTCTGGAATGCGGCGCGCTCTGCGCGGAGCCGGCGACGACGAAGGACTGCATCCTCGGCACGATCGCGGACGACCACTTCACGGTGCGGGCGCTCAGCGACTGCCGCGCCTGCACGCCGATCAGCGTGGCGGCCCACACGTTCTACGAGAAGGATCATCCGTATCTGCTGCAGGGCCCGGGGTTTGTCCTCGATCTCGAGCGCTGCGAGTTCACGGAACCCGAACCGGGGATCGTGCGCGTGAGCGGCAGCCGCTATCTGCCGCAGGACAAGACGTACGTCAAGCTCGAGGGCGCCCGGCTCACCGCGTACCGCACGTTCGTGATCGCGGGCATCCGGGACCCGATCCTGCTCGGGAAGCTGGAGGAAGTCGAAGCGGCCGTCGCCGGACAGACGAAGCGCTATTATCCGGAGATCGACGAGCGCGATTACGAGATCCGTTTCCTGAATTACGGCATGAACGCGGTGCTCGGCGAGCGGGAGTTCGAGCCGTTCCGCGGCCACGAGGTCGGCGTCCTGTTCGAGGTCACGGCGAAGACGCAGGAGCTGGCGAGCAGCATCTGCGCGACGCTGCGATCCACGTTCCTGCATTACGGATACGAGGGGCGCAAGTCGACGGCGGGCAATCTCGCGTTTCCGTTCGCGCCGAGCGACATCGAGTTCGGTCCGGTGTACGAGTTCTCGATTTATCACCTGATGGAATGGCGCGCGGACGATTTTCCGATCGAGTATCGGCTGGGAGGCGTTCGGGGTGGCGAAGCTGGGTGACATCGCCAGGGTCATCAGGAGCAAAAACGCCGGTCCGTTCGAGATTACGCTGGATTGTCTGTTCGACAATCGCGAACACTATGAACGTGTGAAGCGGTCGAACGCGATCACGAGGGAGACGATCGCGAGGCTGTACCGGATCCGGGAAGACCAGGTGCATCGGATCGTGTTCTACGACCAGGCGCTCGGCTTCAAGGTGACGATCGCCCGGGACGCATCTTCGGGATCGGCCGGCGACCGCGACGTCTACGGCGCCCAGCAGCACGCGCCGCTGATGAATCTCGACGTGACGACGGAGGAGGGAGGTGGAGCTCCGTGAAGGTGCTGAAAAGGCTGCGGCAAGACTGGGTCCTGTACGCCATGCTGGCGCCTCCCCTCGCGTATTTCGTCGTCTTCCACGTGATTCCGATCCTGGGCATGCGGCTCGCGTTCCAGGATTACCGGATCATCGGGGACAACGTGTGGGTCGGCACGAAGCATTTCGAGGTGCTGTTCAGCTCGCCGGCGTTCCTGAACGTCCTCCGGAACACCGTGATCATCAGCGCGATGAAAATGATCCTCGGATTTCCGGTGCCGATCCTGCTCGCGATCCTGATCAACGAGGTGACGCAGCGCCATTTCCGCAAATACGTGCAGTCGGTCGTCTATCTGCCGCACTTCCTGAGCTGGGTCGTGATCGCGGGGATCTGGATCAAGCTGCTCAGCCCGTCCGAGGGCGCGGTCAACCTGATCGCGGACTTCCTCGGCCTGCCGACGGTCGACTACATGACGAGCAAGGACCATATCCGCTGGGTGTTCGTCGTATCGGAAATCTGGCGCAGCGCGGGCTGGGACTCGATCATCTACCTGGCGGCGATCATGAGCATCAGCCCGGCCCTGTACGAGGCCGCGAAGATCGACGGGGCGACCCGCCTCCAGTCGATGATCCACATCACGCTGCCGCAGATCGTCGGCACAATTGTAACCGTCTTCATCCTGAATCTCGGCTTCTTCATGAGCGCCGGATTCGACCAGGTGTTCAACATGATGAACGACGCGGTCATCAGCGTGGCGGACATTCTGGATACGTACGTGTACCGGATCGGCATCGTGAACGGCCAGTTCGCGTATTCGACGGCGGCCAGCCTGTTCAAGGGCGTCATCGGGATCGTGCTGATCCTCGGCACGCACTTCACCTCGAAGCGGCTGACCGGCAGGGGACTCTGGTAGAAAGGGGCGACGGGCATGCGAAGGATCGAGCCGATGAAGGTGTTCATCCACGTCTTCCTGTTCCTGTGCACGCTCGCGGTGCTGCTGCCGCTCGTCAATCTGCTCGCCGTCTCCCTGACGGACCCGGCCTACGCCCATCTCATGGACGGGCTCGATCTGTGGCCGAAGAAGTTCTCGCTGTTCACCTACGAGGTGCTGCTGAAGAACCGGCTGATCGCCGGCGGGCTCCTGAACTCGGTGTTCATCACGGCGGCGGGCACGCTGCTCAATCTGCTGCTGACGACGATGGCGGCGTACGTGATCGCGCGGAACGATTTTTACGGCAAAGGCCTCGTCGTGTTCTTCCTGATCGTCATCCTGGTGTTCGAGCCGGGCCTCATCCCGGAATATCTGCTCGTGAAGGAGCTCGGGCTTATCAACACCTACGCGGTGCTCATCCTGTACAAGGGCATCAACGTGTACTACCTGTTCATCATGATGCGCTATTTCCAGGATGTGCCGAACGAGCTGCTCGAGGCCGCCAGGATCGACGGCGCGGGCCATCTGCGCATTTACGCGCAGGTGATGCTGCCGCTCTCGAAGGCCGGCATCGCGACGCTGGGCCTGTTCTACGGCGTGTTCCACTGGAATGAATATTTCCGTTCGATGATCTACATCTCGGACCAGCGCAAATGGCCGCTGCAGGTGGTGCTCCGCCAGTTCGTCATCCGTCAGGACAACGCGACGATCCTGGGCGGCTACGAGCACCTGTTCGGCGGCACGATCGTCGATTTCGACGCCCTGCAGGCGGGAACGATCATCATCGCGATTGTGCCTCTGCTGCTGCTCTATCCCATGATTTTGAAATATTACGCGAAGGGCGCGATGGAAGGCGGTGTGAAGGAATAATGGACGTCTAGGGGTTATCGGAACGCAAGCGGCAAGATTCCGGCCTGGAAGACCATCAAAAATCGCATTTCGAGGGGTGCTGGAAAAGATGAAACGCTGGAAAAGCCTGATCGCACTGACGGTCTGTCTCCTGCTCGTGCTCACGGCGTGCGGCACGGGCGGCAAATCGGACAACGCGGGGCCCGAGAACCCGCCTTCGGGCCCGGCTTCGAACGAACCGGCGGGCGGCTCGTCCGAGCCTTCGGCGGAACCGGTCACGATCCGGATCGTCATCAAGGACGTCTCCGCTTCCAATCCGCTGTACGCGCGGTATTTCGACACGCTGGAAGCGGAGCTGCTGGAACATGAAGGGCTGCATGTGCAATTCGAGATCGTCGAGCTGCCGCAGGGCAACTACGCGGAGAACCTGAACCTGCTGCTCCTGGGCGGCGACATTCCGGATCTCATCTACTTCCAGGGCGGCGACCAGCCGATCGCGGCGCAGGGGCTGCTGGAAGACCTCCGTCCGTATATCGAGAACTCGAAATATCTGAAAGGCATCATGATGGAGCACAACGTCAAGCGGATCGAGAACTATCCGTACCTGCTCTGGATCAAGCCGGTGACGCCGAAGGTGCCGGTCGTCCGGGCCGATTGGTTCAACGAACTGTCGACGGGGCGGGCGCTCCTGGACAATCCGACGGTGGACAACTATTACGCGTTCTTCCGGGAGCTCGTCGATTCGGGCAAGGCGAAGTACGGTATCACGGTCGCGGGCGATCTCGCCGAGATCGACTTCATCTTCAACGAGGCGTTCGGCATCACCTCGACCTGGCTGAAGAAGGATGACGGCACCTACGAGCATTCGCTCGTGTCCGAGGCGGAGAAGAACAAGCTCGCGTTCTACAACCGGCTGTACCGGGAAGGCCTGCTCGACAACGAGTATATGACGAAGCAGTGGGACACGAAGGAAGACGCGTTCTACAAGGGCGACGCGGGCGTCGTCGTCGGCACGGCGGGCAAGGTCCTCGACCTGTACGAGGGCCGCATGAAGGAGCTGAACGGGGATCAGGCCGGCCTCGTCGTGCTGCCGCCGGCGAAGGGCGTCTCGCAGGGCTTCGGCGCGACGGACGTCACGAAGGAATCCCGCGGCTTCGCGATCTCCGCGCTGTCCGAGCACAAGGACATCGTGTTCCGGGTGCTCGACTTCCTCGCGGGCCCCGAGGGGCAGACGCTTGACCGGCTCGGCTTCGAAGGGCAGCACTACAACGTGGTGGACGGCAAGGCGGTGCTGACGGAAGCCTACTTCAGCGAATGGTACGCGTCCTTCTGGGAGCCGATCGAGGTGAACACGTCGATTCCGGTGGACGGCTCGCTGCTCGGTCCGGCGGGGCAAGAATCGCTCGAGATCTCGGCGCAGTTCTTCAAGGAAGACAACAACTTCGCGATTCCGGAGGAATACGTCGCGACCTGGGACGCGCTTTCGAATCTGTACAAGGAATACGCGGCCGACATCATCTCCGGCAAGCGGCCGGTTGACGACTTCGCGAAGTTCGTGGAGGCCTGGTACGCGAACGGCGGCAGGGAGCTTGCGGATTACGCGAACAGCGTGCTGAAATGAATCGGAATTTCATGATCATGTGGGCTTGACGGCCCGTGGAGGAGTGCGCGGCGGATGAAGGTTTTCCGGGACAAAGTCAGGGGAGTGGTGGCCGGCGTCGCGCTCGGCGATGCGATGGGAGCGCCGGTCGAGAAGCTGAGCTTCGATCAGATCCGGGAGCGGTACGGGAAGATCGACTCGATCATGACCCGGTGGTACAAGGCGGATCTCGACGAGGAGACGCGCCTCGGGCGGATGCGCGGCTACGGCATCATCACCGACGACACGCTGATGACGCTCGCGCTGATGCGCGTGTACCGGACCGAGCGCCGGCATCTGGATGCCTGGGACATGGCGAACGAGTTCGTGAAGGAGATCGCGTTCCGCAAGGTCTGGGTGCCCGAATTGGGGAAGGAGACGACGATTCTCGAGCGGCTCTTCTATCCCGAAAAATATATCTTCATCCGCCACGTGCTCGCGAACTGCGAGCCGCGCGAAGGCGGGATCGGCAACATGGTGAACTGCGGGGCGGCGATGTACATCGCGCCGGTGGGCATCGTCAACGCGGGCGATCCGAAGGCCGCGTACGACGAGGCGATCCTGTTCGCGATGGGGCATCAGTCCAGCTACGGCCTCGAGGCGGCGGGCGTCATGGCGGCCTGCGTCGCGAAGGCGATGGAGCCGGGCTGCACGGTCCGGGACGTGCTCGATACGGCGCTCGCGTACGCGAAGGACGGCACCCGGCTCGCGATCGGGGCGTGCCTGGACGTCGCGGACGGGCTGAAGCGGAAGGGCGCATGGTCCTACGAGGAGGCGGTCCGGCGGCTGCACGAGGCCCTGCTGCCCTACTCGCCGATGGGGGACGACGTGCACCGCCATATCGACAAGGTCGGCAGGCCGAGCAACCACTACGCGCCGAGCCGGCTCGGCAGCATCGAGGAGCTGCCGGTCGCGCTCGCCTTCATCCATCTGCGCGACGGCGAACTGTATCCGGCCCTGAGCGACGGCGTCAGCTCCGGCCGGGACACCGACTCGATCGGCGTCATGATCGGCGCGATTCTCGGGGCCATGCACGGGATCGGCGCATTCCGCCGCGAGGATCTCGAGCAGATCGACCGCGCGAACCGCTTCGACCTGATGGCCCAGAGCGACGCCTTCGCGGAGGCGGCGGCCGAGATCATCCGCCGGGACCTGGACAGGCTCGAGCGGAGACGGGCCGTGCTCGGCTGAATTTCAGATGCGAACCGAACTTATCCGAAATGCCGAAACCGAACGGGGGTGCGGAGAGGAACCATGCTGCCCGCAAATTATTTGGAGCGCGTATACGCCGGATTTCTCGGCATGAATATCGGCATCCGCCTCGGGGCGCCCCTCGAGCCGGAGGTGTGGACCTTCGAGCGGATCGAGCGGGTGTACGGGGACATCCGGGACTATGTGAAGCCGTATCGCACGTTCTCCGCGGATGACGACGCGAACGGCCCCGTTTTCTTCATGCGGGCGCTGTATGACGACGCGACGGACCGGGAACTCACGGCGCGGGACGTCGCCCGCGCGTGGCTGAACTACACGCGGGAAGGCGTCGGCATGTTCTGGTGGGGAGGCGTCGGCGTCAGCACCGAGCATACGGCTTACATGAATCTGCGAAACGGCATCGAGGCGCCGGCTTCGGGATCGATCGCCGTGAACGGGGAAGTGCTGGCGGAGCAGATCGGCGGGCAGATTTTCGTCGACGTCTGGGGGCTCCTGTGGCCGGGCGACATGGACCGGGCGGCCGACTGGGCGGAGCGCGCGGCCAGCGTGTCCCACGACCGCAACGGCCTGTACGGCGCGCGCTTCATCGCGGCCTGCATCGCGAAGGCGTTCACGGCGGACGACATCCGGGAGGTGGTGGAGTCGGCCCTCGGCGTCATTCCGGCGGATTCGCTGTACGCCGCGGTGGTGCGGGCGGTCATCGATTTCCACGACCGGCATCCGCACGACTGGCGCGCGTGCCGCCGGTATCTCGAGGCGGAATGGGGCTACGACCGGTACGGCGGGGTCTGCCACATCATTCCGAACGCGGGGGTGTGCGCGCTGGCGCTGCTGTACGGCGGGGGCGATTTCGCCCGGACGGTGGAGATCGCGGCGATGTGCGGCTGGGATACCGACTGCAACGCGGGCAGCGTCGGCACGATCACGGGCGTGCTGCGCGGGCTCAAGGGCATTCCCGGGCATTACCGGCGGCCGGTCAACGACTGCATCGTCGCCAGCAGCGTGTCGGGGTATCTGAACATCGTCGATTTGCCGACGTTCTGCAAGGAGCTGGTCCTCCTGTCGTATCGCCTGCACGGGCTCGAGGCGCCGCGGAAGCTGAAGGAAAGCGTGCGGTTCGGCGAGCTGTACTTCGACTTCGATCTGCCGGGCTCGACCCACGGCTTCCGTACGAGCAATCCCTTCAAGACGCCGGTGCTGCGCCATACGCGGCGGGTGCGGGACGGCGAAAGCGGCGGGTCGCTGGAGGTGATCTTCGACCGGATCACGAATACGGAAAGCGCCAGGATTTATTACAAGCCGTTTTACCGCCGCGAGGACTTCGACGACGAGAAGTACAAGCCGACGTTCGCGCCGCAGGCATACAGCGGGCAGACGGTCGAATTCCGGCTGCGCCTGGACCGGTGGGAGGGCGCGCCGCTCCGGATCACGCCCTATGTCCGGGACACGCACACGAAGGAAGTGATCGCGCTTGATCCCGTGGAGCCGGCAAGCGGCGAGTGGTTCACGCTCGGCTTCGAGGTGCCGGATCTGGCGGGCAGCTTCGCCGACGAGATCGGGCTCATCCTCGATTCGCCGGCGGCCACGGCCGCATCCCGCGCGTTCGGCGCGCTCCATATCGGGCGGATGCGCGTCCATGGCGGCGGGCGGTACGCGATCGACTGGAACAAGCAGGCGGTCGAGTTCACCTCGGTGACGCCGATGGCCCAGCACCGCGGCGAATGGAGCCTGCGGGACGGACGGCTGCATTACCGGGCGGAGGGATACGCCGCGGCCTTCACGGGCAACTATTACACGCGGGACGCGGAGATCGAGGCCGAATTCACGCCGCTCGCCGGCGAGTCCCATGGTCTCGTGGTCCGGGCGCTCGGCGTCGAGCGGTGCTACTGGCTCGGATTGTCGGAAGGGGGCACGGCGTCGATCCGGAGGAACGATTTCGGCTGGACGGAGCTGGCGTCGGCGGCCTTCCCCTGGGTGACCGGCCGCACCTACCGCCTGAAGGCCGTCGTCCGGGGCGCGTCGCTCCGGCTCTTCGTCGACGACCGCCTCGTTCTGGAGGCGGAGGACGGCAGGTTCACGCACGGGATGTACGGCGTCGCTTCGCTGCGGGACGCGGAGGGCGACGTCGGCACGTTCCGCGTGCGGTCATTTTCCGTATGAATCGGGAAGGCGGAGGGATGGCGTCATGAAGCAAATCGTCGTCGTCGGCAGCATCAACATGGACCTCGTCGCGAACGTGGAGGCTTTTCCGAAGCCGGGCGAGACGATTCCGAGCTTGGGCGTCGCGTATCTGCCGGGCGGCAAGGGGGCCAATCAGGCGGTCGCGGCCGCGCGCAGCGGCGCGCGCGTGAAGATGGTCGGCGCCGTCGGCACGGACAGCTTCGGCCAGACGCTGCTCGACAGCCTGGCCGCAAGCGGCGTGGACACCTCGGGCGTCCTGCGGAAAGAGGGGCATTCCGGGCTCGCGATCATCACGGTCGACCGCGGGGGCGAGAATTGCATCGTGCTGGCGGGCGGCAGCAACCGGGTGTTCGGGTTCGGCGAGATCGAGGACCGGATCCCCTGGGACGACGCGTTCGCCGTGCTGCTGCAGAACGAGATCGACTGGCCGGCGACGGAGGCCGTCATGCGGGAGGCGAGGCGGCGGGGCGTGCCGGTCTGGTTCAATCCCGCGCCGGCCCTGAAGCCGGAGCGGGAGGTGCTCGGCCTGATCGACACGTGCGTGCTGAACGAGACGGAGATCGAGGTGCTGACCGGCGAGCGGGTGTCCGGCCCGGAGGACGCGGCGCGGGCGGCCGGGCTGCTGGCGGAGGCCGGCGTGTCGCAGGTGGTGGTGACCCTCGGCGACAAGGGCTGCGTGCGGGTCGGACGGGACGGCGGCACCGTCCATGTGCCGGCGTTCCGGGTGCGGGCCGTGGACACGACGGCGGCGGGCGACACGTTCATCGGCGCGCTGGCGGCGGCTTCGTGCGAGGGCAAGCCGGTGCCGGAGGCGCTGCGGTTCGCTTCGGCCGCCGCGGCGCTGGCCGTGACGCGGCCGGGCGCGCAGGCGTCGATCCCGGCCCGGGAAGAGACGGAGCGGATGCTGGCGGGATCGTGACAAATCGCGTGCGGCGGGGGCATGGATTTTATGACGCCAATCGGCCCGCCGCAATTTTTTTTGACCGGATAGGCAAATGCCGGGAAATCGCGCATATACATACAGTACAACCTGCCCTGTCCCTTCCGCGTCGGGAGGAAGCGGGGCCTTGGCTGGGAGCGCATCTTCCTCCGGGTCCGGCGGAGACCGGCACCCGAGGCGTCCTTACGGCGCCGGGGAGGTGATCACATGGACACTCTTCCAATTTGTCATGGCGATGATGGCCTTCGGCACGTTTTTGCTGACGCTGCTGAGGTTCATTTTCGACCACCATGACAAAAACCGAAAGTAAACGTGCCCCATGCCGAGGTTGACGGTCACTTGCTCCAGTTACCCGACCGGAGGAAGCGTTGACCCCCGTCCAAGATGAGGTTGTGTGCCGGCAGCCGCCGGACAAGGGAGCCTGGGCCCCGGGCCCGGGCCATTCTTTGGTTCCCGGAATCCCGAAGCGGCCTATGCCGCGTGTCATGGACACGCCCATGGCGCCTGCGCAACGCGCGGCGGGCGGCATCCGCCGTCCCGGACCGGGTCTACCGGCCGGGCGACGGCCGGCCGATGAGCCGCGGTCCCGTGCACGCGCGGGGATTCGGCTCGCCGGGACGGATCGCGAGCCAGGCGATGATCGTCGATACGGCGCCGGCCCCCGCGAGGCACCAGAACAGCGGGGCGGCGTCCGGACGGCCGAGCAGCGCGGCGGCCGGCGGGCCGAGGGCGACGCCCGCGAACCGCATGCTGCTGTAGAACGAGCTGACGGTGCCGCGGTGCTCCTCGTCGATCCCTTCCGTGATGAAGGCGTCGAGGCAGGGCAGCGCGGCGCCGATGCCGAGCCCGGCGGCCCCGAACAGGGCAAGCTGCAGCCAGACGCCGTCCGCGGCGGCGCAGGCGCCCGCCGCGCAGGCCGACAGCGCGAAGCCGGTGACGGCGACGGCCTTCATCCGGCGCTTCCGATCGCCGATCCATTTGCCCGCAAGCCAGGAAGCCGCGCTGAGCACGGCGAGCGGAAGGGCGAGCACGGCGCCTTTCCACACGCCGGACAGGCCGAGCCGGTCCTCCAGGACGTCCGACAGATGGACAAGCCCGGCGAACAGCATGAACATGCCGAGTCCGCCGAGCGCGCAGACGGCGAACAGCCAGCGGCCGTGCCGCCGGAAAATGCTCCGCAGCGCGCGCAGGAACGCCGCCAGAGGCTGCGGTTCAGCCTGCCGCGCGGGCGCCCGGACCAGCAGTGCGACGAGCAGCGCCGAGGCCGCCGCGAACACCGGTATCGCCGCGAACGGCGCGTACCAGGCCAGCATCGCGAGGGCGGAGCCGATGATCGGGCTGAGGACCTTGCCGAAGGTGTTCGAGGTCTCGATCAGGCCGAGGGCTTCGCTCACCTGTTCCTTGCGCTTGAACCGATCGCCGACGAGCGGCATGACGACCGGGGCCGCCCCGGCGGCGCCGATGCCTTGCAGGACCCGTCCGGCCAGCAGATACGGATACGGAGGCTTGAACCAGATGACGGCGGCGGTGCAGACGGCGCCGCCGATGCCGGCCAGGATGAGGCACGGCAGGATGACGCGCTTTCGTCCGATCCGGTCGGACAGCCAGCCCGCGGGCGGGATGAAGAGGATCGCCATCACCGAAAAGACGGTGATGATCAGGCCGGTCTGGAAGGGCGTCAGCTCCAGCTCGCGGCGGATGGCCGGCAGCACGGGAATGAGCATCGAGTTGCCCAGCGTCATGATGAGCGGTATGGAAGCCAGCGCGAACAGCGCGCCACGTTTCGTACGGCTCACACCGGATCCCCCGTTTCGGGTGGTGTCGGAGGGAGCGCCGCATCCGGTTGTCCGGCAGCGCGCGCAGTAACAGGGATAGCGTGCGCCGCGGGGAAAGGTTTCATGCAAGCGGGTGCACCGGCGGAGGACGGAAGGGGGAAGGGGGGACGCAGGTGCGCCCGGACAACGTCCGGACAAGACGCAGACGAACATGAAAGAAGCCTGCGGCGAACGGACGCGACGGTCCAGCCGGCAGGCTTCGCGTGCTTTTCGCTTGCTTATATGGGTGAAGGATGGGTTTCACCTTAAGTAGGGGCTACAGCCAGGTGAACACCGGTTCCTCGTCAGCGGCGCGGACGGGGATGTGCGGGAAGAGGGCCGCAAGCCGGCGCGCGAGCAGGCGCATGCCCGGCCGCTCGCTCTCGCCGTGGCCGATCGCGATGAGCGCCTTCGCCCGGCCTTGCCGCGCGGCGTCGCGGGCGTATTCCGGCGCCTCCCATTCCGGGCCTTCGCCGCAGATGACGAGGTCGACGCCCTCGCGTCCGAAGAGCGGAATCGCGTTCGCGCCGCCGCCGCGGTAGCCGACGAGCAGGCCGATCCGCCGGCACGGGGCGTCCGGGTCGCCGGCGACGCGGACGAACCGGAGGCCGAGGCGCAGCTTCAGCTCCCCGGCGACCGCGCGCACGGTCGTCGGCTCGCGCTCGATGATCGCCGCCTCCGGCTCGTGCCGGACGCGATCATGCGTCCAGCCGAGCGCCTCGAGCAGGCCCTCCGCGATGCCGTCCGGGCTGTATCGGTGGATGTGGTCGTGGAGCCGGTAGACGGCCAGCCCCGATTCGCGGATGAAGCCGCTTTTCGCCCGGTAGACCGGATCATCCGCGATGGTCTTGGCGAAGGAAAGATGATGGCTGTAGAACGGCCCCTCGTGGGCGATGACGAGGTTCGCGCCCGAAGCGCGCGCCTCCTCCAGCACGCGCTGCGAGGGCATGAACGCGGTCACGATGCCCTTCACTTCGTCGTCGGGATCGCCGGACAGCAGCCCGTCCACCGTCTGTCCGACCGGCCCGGCGGGTCCCGTCACCGCCGCGATCACGTCGCGGATGGTCGTGCGCATCGGATGCGGGACTCCTTCCGCGTCAGACGAGGTCGCAGGCTTCGGGCGGCATCCAGTGCGCGTCCTTGCCTTCCCATTTCACGTTGCAGCCGATCGGGTTCGTGAGCGGCACCCGGACCGGCCGGCCGGCGATGACGTCCGCCAGCGCGTTGTCGAGGTCGTTCACGGTCATCTTCGACGTGTCGCGCGGATTGTCCACGCCGCGTCCCGTGTAGACGAGCTTGCGTTCCTCGTCGAAGACGAAGAAGTGCGGCGTCCGGAGCGCGCCGTACGCCAGCGCGACTTCCTGCGTCTCGTCGCGCAGGTAGACCCACGGGAAGCGGTGCTCCTCCATGCGCTTCACCATGTTCTCGAAGGAATCCTCCGGCTTCGTGTTCGCGCTGTTCGAGTTGATGCCGACGAAGCGGACGCCGTGCGGCGCGTATTTGAGCGCGGTCGCTCGGGTCACCTCGTCCGAGCCGATGACATACGGGCAGTGATTGCAGGTGAAGAAAATGACCAGCACGCGCGCGTCCTTGAAATCATCCAGCGAATAGGTGCGTCCGTCCGTAGCGGGCAGGCGGAAATCGGGAGCCCGCTCGCCGAGCTGAAGCGTGAATGCCATGGTTCATCCCTCCTTGCCGCCCATTATACAGCAACCCCCGGGAAAAAGTAATGCGGCGCCGGACCTTGATGTCGGACGTCGGCGGGAGCGGATTGCGGGGCTGCGGGAACGGGACCTCGGCGGGCGCCGGGGTGCGCGGCAAGCCGAAAAAGGAAAAAAGGACAGAAAGGCGGCCCCCCGAGCGGAGGGCCGCAAATTCCATCTATTTGGAGAAGGGGAGCGTGACCACCCTATCCATGGCGACGGCGTCAGACCGTCTTCGGCGCCGTCGTGCCGCCGCCGACCACGTCCGCGCCCTTGCGGCCGAAGAGTTTCCTCCAGCCGGCCTTGAGGAGCGGCATCAGCCAGCGGTCGAGGCCGAACGCCCCGGCGTTGGCGCCGGCGATGAAAATCAGCGCGCCCAGCAGGATCATCCACGGGTTCGTGCTGACGGTGCCCGCGAACAGGAACAGGAAGTTGAGCATCAGGCCGAAGAAGGTGGCCGCCAACGTCAGCGCGCCGAGGATGAGGCCGAGGCCGATCAGGAATTCGCCGACCGGGACCAGGAAGTTGATCAGTTTGACGTTCGGCAGCGCGAAATGCTTGATGAACGCCGTGTACGTCGGATAGACGGCTGCGCCGGTCGCCTTGTCGACGACGGGGTTTTCCACCGCCCGGGTCAGGAAGCCGGTGGCGTCAAACCCGTCCACCAATTTGTGCCAGCCCGCCTCGAGCCAGAGCCAGCCGATGTACAGCCGGAGCAGCAGGACGGCGCCCGCCGCGTATCGGTTTTCCCTCCAGAATTTCATCATGGCCGTTCACTCCTTGTTGGTATGGGATGGACTTGCGACCGACGTCGGTGTTTTCCTTGTTTTTTCGCTTTCAGTGTACAATGGCGACGCACGGCTGCATGTGATAAAAATCACAAAATTCGTGAAATTTTTCACAAATTTGTGACGGCGGATCGGAAGGCGGTGGGCAAACGGGAACATCGCGGTATCAGCGGAGACGGAGGGGGTTCGGCGGGTTAGAGTAAAATTTGCGTGGGGGTAAAGTCTGGAAAAAGCGAACATAGAACATAGAAAAAGAGCTTCTCCCTTGGTAAAGTGAATTTGCTGAAACACGCACCAAGAGGAGGAAGCTCCTATGCAGCACTTTACCACAATCATTCCCACAATGAAAGAGCTTGAGCAGTGGATGTTGCGGGAGATGCAGGAAGCGTTCGCCAGCGCGATGAAGACAGCGCTGGAGATGTTTGATCAGATCATCCTTGAGCAAAGGGATCGCCAGCGTTTTCGCGT
>NZ_LZRU01000004.1 GCF_002159085.1 Thermobacillus sp. ZCTH02-B1 | reverse complement strand
AGAAGACCGCCTATCCGGTATTAGCATCCGTTTCCGGATGTTATCCCGGTCTTCCGGGCAGGTTGCCCACGTGTTACTCACCCGTCCGCCGCTAAGTCCCCGCGTCTTCCACCCGAAGGCTTCCGTCGCGGAAACTCCGCTCGACTTGCATGTATTAGGCACGCCGCCAGCGTTCGTCCTGAGCCAGGATCAAACTCTCCATAGAAGCTTGCGCGCTCCGGTTTCGTCACCCTCAGGGTCGTACCCTCAGGTCGACGGGCAACTCAAGCTCGTGTTCAGTTTTCAAAGAGCAATCTTCCTCAACCCGCCGCCCTTTCAGGCAGCGACTTTTATAATATATCACATTTGACCGCCGCGATGCAAGTGTTTTTTGTTGCAATCTGTTTCCACCCGCATCCCGCGGACAAATCAACCGCCGAACGACCTCGGCCATTCCAGCGGCGAAGAATAATTTATCACATGACTTTGGCGTCGTCAAGCCGTGTCGAACGTCCAAATTGCGTCCATTTCACGCAAAATCCGCCTCCCGGCGAGGCGGATCGCAAAATCAGGCACATACCGATTTGTCGCGCGGTTTATTTCGCGGCCGCGTATTGCATCTCCAGCGCATCCGGATCGCCCGATACCGGCAGCACCGCGACTTCCCGGATCAGTCCGCGGGTCACCAGCTTGCGCAGCAGGAGCGACAGGTCGAGCCGGACCGATTTCAGTTCCGGCCGGGCCATCAGTTCGCTGACGCTCCACGGTTCCTCGCGGCTTTCGATGATGTCGAGCAGCAGGCGGCAGCACGATTTCATTTTGCTCATGACATGGAACTCGCAGGCCAGCAGCACGAGCTGCACCCGTTTCTCGAGGGACTCCAGGCTGGTCGTGAGCTCTTCGTACAGCTTGTAAATGCCCGGATTGTACCGTTTCATCTGGCTCCAGACCGTCAGTTCGGGGTGTACGCCGTCCTCGATCAGCGAGATGTGCGCCCAATGGTGAAGCGCGGCGAGCACGTTGCTGTGGGCGTCGAGGATGTTGCCGTCGTTCAAATCCTGCTTTGCGTGAAGGAACGTCCGAAGGAACGCGGAAAATTCCGCCGCCAGCTTCTGCCGGCGCAGCTCCTCCGGAAACGCGATCACCCGCTGGCGAACCTTCTCCAGATATCCGTCGCTGTCCATCAGAATTTCCCCCCGCACGATCCAGGGAATGATGCTGCGGTTCTCGACTCCGGCGATCCATTCGTCCAGCAGGGCGGCCGAAATCGTGCGGATTTGCACCCGCTTGCCTTCCGCCCGGACGTGCCGGACGCTCCGCTCCTGCCCGTCGGTCCGCTCCGCAACCGCGAGCAACAGCATGTCCAGACCATCGATCAGCGGGTTGTACCGGTAAGGATTGTCGATCAGCATGACGCCGATCAAACCCGGAGTGCCCTGCAGCCATCCCAGCCATCGCGCCGTTTCCATCGGTGAACCGGATCCCCCATTGTTTCTGGCATGTTCGCGAGACATCGTATATAATGAAACTCTGTGATAGATGTTCGACAGTCATCCGGCATTTCCTGCCTCGCGGCGCAAGTCAACCCGCAACGGATGGGAGAGAGTCCGATGTTCTTCAAGACCGCGAAAATCAACGAATTCCGCACCTGGGGCCTGCTGCTCACGCTGATCGGCATGGGGCTGATGGTCGCGGGCACGGCGGGCATCGTGTTTTGGGGCGTGCAGCCGGGCAAAATCATCGCGGGCATTTTCCTCGTGCTGGGGATGATCTCGCTCATGCTCAGCATGGGCGTCTATTTCTGGGCCGGCATGCTGTCGACGAGCGCCGTCATGCTGATCTGTCCGGAATGCGGCCGCCAGACGAAAATGCTCGGCGAGACCGACCGTTGCATGTTCTGCCGGACGATCCTGACGAAGGACCCGAACAAGGCGACGGTGTTCCCCGACGGGGAAGGGGACGCCGAAGACGGCGCGGTCCCGGCGGTCGCGCAATCCCCGGACGGCCGGGACAGCGGGCCAAAATCGGAATGAACGGAAAAAACCCGCGGCGCGCGCGGATTCGCATCCGCCGCATGCCGCGGGTATTTTTGCGCGCTTCGGCGCCATTACGGCCGCGCCTCCAGCGTATCGTGCAGCACCTGCCAAATCTCCGGCTTCGCGAAACCGCGCTGCCAGGTGGCGACGCCGGCGAGCCCGTATTTTCTCGCCAGCTCCGCGCGGGCCCGGATCGAGGTCTCGTCCTCGATCCAAATCCGGTGCCGCCCTTCCTCCGTCTCGTACTCCACGTAGTTCTGTCCGGCGTCCTCGTCGTAGACCGGCCGGAGGCCCCGCTCGCGGATCAGCTTCTCGACCGCTTCCATGCCGAGCGCCCGCGAGCTGACCTCGACCGATCCGTCGTCCTTCTTCTTCTCCGTCCACACCCGCGTGTACAGCGGGATGCCGAGCACAAGCTTCGACGGCGGCACGCCGTCCTCCTCGAGAATGCGCCTGACGGACCGCTCCACCCAGGGCAGCGACGCGACCGAACCGGCCACCGGGCTCGACGCCCAGTGTTCGTCGTACGTCATGACGATCATGTAATCGACGACCTCGCCGAGCGCCTTCCGGTCCAGGAACAGCGACCACATTTCGCTGTTCGATTTCGGCGTCACGTCGATCGAGACGACGAGCCCCTGCTCGTGCGCGAGCGGCACGAACTCGCGGACGAACTGGACGAGATTCTCCTTGTCCTTCGTATACACGTTCTCGAAGTCGATGTTGATGCCCTGCAGGTTGTACGTCTCCGCATAGACGAGCAGCTGACGGATCATGTGGAGCCTGGACTCGTAGGTGGACAACGCCTCGGTCGTCCGGTCCGGATCGAAGCCGTTGTTCACGAGCGCCCACACCTGATAGCCGCGCTTGTGCGCCCAGGCGACGTAGGACGGGTCGGCCTTCGACCGGATCGTGCCCTTGCCGTCCAGGAGCTCGAACCAGGTCGGGCTGATGACGTTGACGCCCGGCATCGGTCCGATCTTCGCCGGATCGGGCGGCACCTGGTAGACCGCCTCCCACGTCAGGTTGATCTTCCGGCCGTCCGCCGGCCAGGGCAGGAACGGGCTTTCCCGCTCGGGTTCGGGGACCAGCTCGACCTCCGCGAGCCTGAAATCCGACTCCCGGGCGTATCCGACATGCCCGGAGCCGGTCTGCACGCGGTACCAGCCGTTCTCCTCATCCCAGATGCGCACCTCTTCTCCCGGTTCGATCGTCTCGATGACCGGCGCCTTGATCGTCGGCTCCGATCGGACCGCCGCGCCTTCTTCGGCCGTCGCCTCGGCCCGGCGCACGGCTTGTCCGGGCTTGAGCAGCGTTACGATGCCGGTCTCCTCCGCCACCTCGGCGACGAGTCCGTAGAGCGCCGCGACCGGAGCGAGCGGCAGGTACACGACATCCCCGTCGGTCTCGGCGGCGACGGTCAACTCGAACGGTTCACCGTTCATTTCCGCCGTCAGCGCCTCCGTCCGAAGCCGCACCACCCTGTCAAGCGTCGTCAAAATGACGGAATCGCTGTCCGCCTCATACCGGATCGGCACGTCCTCGCCGAGCACGGCGCGGATCATGTCCAATGTCAACAGCACGTTCGCTTCGCGGACGCGCGCTTCGCCGTCCAGCTGCCGCCCCAGGTAAAACACCGGATGCGCCGCACCGTAGTCCGGCACGATCGTATCCCGGTTCGGCAGATTCCGCTGCCACCAGGCTGCCGCGGCGCCTGCCGCGGCCGACAGCAGAAGCAGCAACGCAAGCAGCTTCAGAAACGGCGCCGTCCGGCCGGTTCGCCGCCGGCGGGGCGGATACGGCGGATGCATTCTCGAAAGTTCCAATTCCGGTTTCCCCTCTCTCCCGGTTGCCCGTCGGGCAAAAAAGAAATACGTACAGCGGGCCGAAACGCTCAGGCTCCGGTCCCTGTACGTACATAGACGCAGACGCCCGCCCTTTGGGTTCGTCAAGCGCCCGCATGTCCCGGTCAATGTTCAATGCTTGCTGCTACTGTCTTTCCTGCCGGCCTTGTCCTGGTCCTGATTCCCGGCCGCGCATTCGGGACAGATGCCGTAAACTTCCATCCGGTGCCCTTCGACGATGAATCCCGTCTCCTTCGCGGCCGCCTTCTCGACCTCGAGGAGAGGCGGGTATTCAAAATCGGTGATCCGTCCGCACGATTTGCAGATGCAGTGATAATGGTCCGACAGATCGGCATCGAACCGGCTGGAATCGTCGCCATAGGTCAGCTCGCGGACAAGTCCGGCATCGACGAACAACCGGAGATTGTTGTATATCGTCGCAACGCTCATGCTCGGAAAATCCGGCGACAATGCGCGATAGATTTCGTCAGCCGTCGGATGCGTCTTCGAATTCATCAGATACGACAGAATTGCGTGGCGCTGCGGCGTCATGCGTACTCCGGTACTTTTCAGTTGTTCCAGCGCATCGCTGACGCTCGTTGCCATTGGTGTTCACGCCTTTCAACCGTGTTACTTTCATTGTAAGGTTTCAATTTTCAATTTGTCAATTCCGGTGGAGCGGACAATCCCTGCCAGACGCGGGCGGACGCTATTCCAGCGAGGCGGCGTGCACCCCGTCGAGTCCGCGAAGGTCGTCGAGCAGCTCGGTTTCGTTTTTCTTTTTCATGCGGACGTGGAGATAGACGGCGATCTGGCCCGGACCGAGCTCCCCCGCCTCGTCTTCGTCGCCTTCGCCCCGGAACCGCATCCTGCGCAGCTCTCCCCCGCGGCCTTCGACCGCCTCCCTGATTTTCTGCATGAGTCCCGGACGGTCCTCGACGTGCAGCACGATGAGATGTTCGGACTTGCGGCGGAAAAGTTTTTTTTCAAGGATGTTCAGCGCCCACAGCACGAACAGGACGAGCAGGGTGGAGACGGCCGCCGCAAAATAGAAGCCCGCGCCGACGCCGAGCCCGATCGCCGCCGTCACCCAGATCGACGCGGCCGTCGTCAGGCCGGTCACGCCGCGTCCCGTTTGCAGGATCGTGCCCGCGCCGAGAAAGCCGACGCCCGTGATGACCGCGGCCGCCAGACGCGCCGGGTCGACGCGGACGTTCATCTCGTAGACGAATGCCGAGAAGCCGTAGATGGACAGCAGCATCATCAAGCATGAGCCGAGGCATACCATGATATGCGTGCGCAGGCCGGCCGCGTGCCGCGACCGCTCCCGCTCCAGCCCGACCAGGCTGCCGAGCACGGCGGCCGTCAGCAGGCGGACGAGAATCTGCGTCTCGCTGATGTTCCAGGGATTGTCGGTGACCGGGGCGAACAGGTCCATATCTCCTCTCTCCCTCGGATCGGGTTGCGGCCGGCTTGCGGCCTCCAGTCAAGCGAACCGCCCCGCTCCGCACAGTTCCGCACGGAAGGGGCGGCTCGAAGTTCCACGGGTATTTCAGGACTTCAACGCTTCCACGAGCAGTTTGTTCACGAGCGCCGGATTCGCCTTGCCCTTCGTCTCCTTCATGACCTGACCGACGAGGAAGCCGAGCGCCTTTTCCTTGCCGGACTTGTAATCCGCGACGGACTGCGGATTGGCCGCGATGACCTTCGCGACGACTTCGCGGATCGCGCCCTCGTCGCTGATCTGGACGAGCCCCTGTTCCTCGACGATCTGCTGCGGGCTCTTGCCGGTCTCGAGCATCGTCCGGAACACCGTCTTGGCGATCTTGCCGCTGATCGTTCCCTTCTCGATCAGGCCGATCATCTCGCCCAGCCCCTGTCCCGTCAGCTTCACGTCATCGGGCTCGAGATTGTTCGCGTTCAGATAGCCGAGGAGTTCGCCCATGATCCAGTTCGCGGCCGCCTTCGCGTCCTTCGTGTACTTCAGGCTGTCCTCGAACAGGTCGGCCAGCTTCTTCGACGACGTGATGACGCCGGCGTCATAGGCGGACAGCCCGTACTCGGACATGTAGCGCGCCTTGCGGGCGTCGGGAAGCTCCGGAATCGAAGCGCGGACGCGCGCCTTCCATTCCTCGTCGATCACGATCCGGACGAGGTCCGGGTCGGGGAAGTAGCGGTAGTCATGCGCCTCCTCCTTGCCGCGCATCGACACCGTCTTGCCCGCCGCCTCGTCCCAGCGCCGCGTCTCCTGCACGACCGTGCCGCCGCTGTCGAGGATGTCGGCCTGGCGCCATTCTTCGTATTCGAGCGCACGCTGCACGCTGCGGAACGAATTCATGTTCTTCAGCTCGGTGCGCACGCCGAACTCCTTCTGCCCCCACGGCCGGAGCGAAATGTTCGCGTCGCAGCGCAGGGAGCCCTCCTCCATCTTCACGTCCGACACTTCGCAATACAGCATGATCGCCCGGAGCTTCTCCATGTAGGCGCGCGCCTCCTCGGGCGAACGGAGGTCCGGCTCCGAGACGATCTCGATGAGCGGCGTACCGACGCGGTTCAGGTCGACCAGCGAGGCCTGTCCGCCCTCGACGTGGGTCAGCTTGCCGGCGTCCTCCTCGAGGTGGACGCGGGTGATGCCGATCCGCTTCGTCTCGCCGTTCACTTCGATGTCAATCCAGCCGTTCCGGCCGATCGGCTGGTCATATTGCGAAATCTGGTACGCCTTCGGCAGGTCGGGATAGAAATAGTTCTTCCGGTCGAACTTCGTCACGTCCGCGATCTCGCAGTTGAGCGCCATCGCGGCCTTCATCGCGAACTCGACCGCCTGCCGGTTCACGACCGGCAGCACGCCCGGATGGCCGAGGCAGACCGGGCACGTGTGCGTGTTCGGCGGATCGCCGAAGGAGACGGAGCATCCGCAGAAAATCTTCGTCTTCGTGCGCAGCTCCACGTGCACTTCCAGGCCGATGACCGTTTCGTATGGTTTTGCGACCGTCACGCTTGCGCACCTCCCACGGCCGCCGGGCGCAGCTTGTGGTGCTCCGTCGCCTGTTCATACGCGTATGCCGCACGCAGCACCGTGATCTCATCGAACGCCCGGCCGATGATCTGCAGGCCGACCGGCAGACCGTCCGCCAGGCCGCACGGCACACTGATCGCCGGCAGGCCGGCCAGGTTGACCGGAATCGTGCAGATGTCGTTCAGATACATCGTGAGCGGATCGTCGATCTTCTCGCCGATCCGGAACGCCGTCGTCGGCGTCGTCGGCCCGATGATGACGTCGAACTTCTCGAAGGCCTGGTCGAAGTCCCGTCTGATCAGCGTGCGAACCTTCTGCGCCTTCAGATAATAAGCGTCGTAGTAGCCGGTGCTGAGCGCGAACGTGCCCAGCATGATGCGGCGCTTCACTTCCGCGCCGAACCCCTGGCTGCGCGATTTCCGGTACAGATCGATCAGGTTGGCCGGATTTTCGGCGCGCACGCCGTACCGGACGCCGTCGAAGCGGGCCAGGTTGGAAGACGCCTCCGACGAGGCGAGCAGATAATAGGCCGCGACCGCATATTCCGTATGCGGCAGCGACACTTCCTCCCAAGTCGCGCCGAGCGACTCGAACACCTTCAGCGTCGCGAGTACCGTCTCCTTCACCTTCGGATCGATGCCTGCGCCGAGATATTCCTTCGCCACGCCGATCCGGAGGCCCTTGACGTCGCCGGTGAGCGCCGCCGTGTAGTCCGGCACCTCGACGTCGGCCGAAGTCGAATCCATCGGGTCATGGCCGGCGATCGCCTGCAACACGTAGACCGCGTCCTCGACGTTCTTCGTGATCGGACCGATCTGGTCGAGCGAGGACGCGAAGGCGACGAGGCCGTAGCGCGAGACGCGCCCGTACGTCGGCTTCAGGCCGACGACGCCGCAATAGGCGGCCGGCTGCCGGATCGATCCGCCCGTGTCCGAGCCGAGCGCGAAATAAACCTGCCGCGATGCCACGGCCGCCGCCGAGCCGCCGCTCGAGCCGCCGGGCACCCGCTCCGGATCCCACGGGTTGCGCGTCACCTTGAACGCCGAGTTCTCGTTCGAGCCGCCCATCGCGAACTCGTCCATGTTCAGCTTGCCGATCGTGACGGACTGCGCCTCGCGGAGCTTGTCCATCACGGTCGCGTTATAGATCGGAATGTAATTGCTCAGGAAGCGGCTCGCGCACGTCGTGAGCAGCCCTTCCGTCACGATGTTGTCCTTGATGCCGGCCGGAAGGCCGAACAGCAGCCCGCGTTCGCCGCCTTCCCGAAGCTGCCGGTCCAGCTCGGACGCCCGCGCGCGCGCCCCTTCTTCGTCAATCGTAATGAACGCCTGCACGACGGGCTCGGTCTCCCGGATCCGGGCGAGCGAAGCCTCGACCAGATCGGTGACCGTCAGTTCTCCGCCGGCCAGGCGGTCTTGCAGTTCCCGCAAGCGCAGATCCAATACGGACAACGGTCGTTCCTCCTCTTCCTATTCCAGTACCGCCGGCACGCGGAACTGTCCGTCCTCTTCGTCCGGCGCGTTCAGCATCACTTTCTCGATCGGCGTCGACGGCCGCGGCACATCGTCCCGCATCACGTTCGAAATCGGCAGGACGTGGCTCGTCTGCGGGACATCTTCCGTATCCAGTTCGTTCAGCTTCTGCGCGTAAGCCAGAATCGCGCCGAGCTGTTCCGTGTATTTCGCCTTCTCTTCTTCCGTCAGTTCGAGCCGCGCCAGATTCGCCACGTGCTCGACATCCCGGATCGAAATGCTCATCGCTTCTGCCAGAGCCTCCTTCTCGTCCGATCAATTCCTTCCATTATAACGCACGGCCGCCGGCCGCACAATTCATTCATCCTTCACACGCCTCGCCATTGTCCACCGTCCACGACGATCGCCTGCCCGGTCATGTAGCTGTTCGCCGGCGACGCGAGGAAGGCCGCATACCGCGCGAACTCCTCCGGATCGCCCGAACGCCCGAGCGGAATCAACGACTCCGCGCGCCGACGCACTTCCTCCACGGAAACGCCTTCCCGTTCGGCGGACGCGCGGTCCAGGTTCACGATGCGGTCCGTCTCGAAGCGCCCCGGACAGAGCGTGTTGACGAGAATGCCGTCCGGCGCGAGCTCGTTCGCCAGCGTCTTGACCAGACCGTGCAGACCGGCCCGCAGCGTGTTGCTGAGCACGAGCCCGGGAATCGGCTGCTTGATGGCCACCGAAGAGATGTTCACGATCCGCCCGCCTCCCGCGCGCCGCATGTGCGGCACCGTCTCGCGGATCAGCCGGATGACGCTCATCAGGTTGAGCTGGATCGCCGCCTCCCAGTGCTCGTCCGTCATGTCCAGAAACAGGCCCGACGGCGGCCCGCCCGCGTTGCAGATCAGCGCATCGATCCGGCCGAAACGCCGCGCCGCCGCTTCCACAAACGCCCGGATATCGCCGGCCTGCGACACGTCCGCCCGCATCGCGAGCACCTCGCGGCCCGAAGCCTCGCGGATCGCTTCCGCCGTTCGCCGGAGTTCCGCCTCGTCGCGGGCGCAGATCGCGACATCCGCGCCCTCCAGCGCCAGCCGCATCGCGCAGGCGCGGCCGAGCCCGCGGCTTGCCGCGGTTACGATCGCCGCCTTGCCCGCCAGTCCGAGATCCATGTCCGTCGCAAGCCCCCATCCGCCAGAATGGTCCTTGAAAATTATACCTTACGATCATTCGCGAATGAAAGCCCGCGCCCGTTTCCGCCGGCCAAGAAGAAACTCCCACGGCGCCGGAACGCTCGTGGGAGTCCTTCTTCGACCGGAAACGCCGGATTGGGCCGGCGAACGCTCTGCTGCGCGGTCATATCCACGCTTTCAGATTCACCTGGCGGATGAAGTCTTCCCGGCTCTGCACTTCCTTGCCGGTGCTTTCGCGGGTTTCCGTCTCTCCGCCGTTCATGATTTTGCGGAAGAGCTCTTCATTGTGCGTCGCCAGCGCGTAATCGATGAGCATCTCGCGCTCCACGCGCTCGGCTTCCCGCTTCAGGATCACTTCTTCCGCCTCGATGTCGCTCGCCGGAACGAACACGTTCTTGTTCACCTTGGGAAGGCGGACGACGTAGTCGAACGCATTGTCCGCATTCCGGTCATACGCAATGATATATCCGTACTCGCCGATCGGGAGGTTTTGCTCGAAATGATCCGCAACGACTATAACCTTCTGGCCAAGCTTGAACATCGCTCACCGCCCCTCTCGCTGCGCATCACGGCATGCCGCCGCATGAACCGTATTCCGGCCTGCCGCTCCCTATAAATCTATCCTACTCAAAAAGAGACCGGTATGCAAATCCCGGGAAGAAGAACTCCCCCGCATATGTGTATGCGGATCATCCGTTTTTGAGCACGGCTGCCGACCCGTAGGCAACGGCATTTTTCTTTTTCTGCGCAGCGCGCCGCCCGACGTCCGTCCGCAGGCCGGTTCGATGATCTTTCTTGCCTTCCCTTTCGCTCCCGGGCTCCTTACGGCAGCCGGATCAGCCGCTCGGGCGTCAGCGTCAGCGCAAGCGGCGGTCCGTCGGCTTGAACGGCATAACTGTTCTCGATGCCTACGACCCCTCTCCCGGGAAACGTGAACTTCGGCTCCACCGCGATGACCATGCCGGGTTCGAGCGGCATGTCGAAACCGCGGGCGAGCACCGGCCATTCGTCCACCTCGAGCCCGATGCCGTGGCCGAGGAACCGTACCCGGTCGGCGCCGAAACCCATGAAATGATCGGCCAGCCCCGCCTCGTCCGCCATGCGCAGCGCTTCCTCGTACACCCGTTCCGCCGGAACGCCCGGCATGAGCAGCTCTTCCGCGCGGCGCATGATCCGGATGGAAGTTTCAAAGGCTGCGCGGAGATCGTCCGGCAACTCGCCGATCACCGCCGTGCGCGTCTGGTCGATGATGTATCCGTCGATGCAGCAGCCGATGTCGAGCAGAATCGGTTCATTGCGCCCGAACGGCCGCCGGCTGACGCTCTGCGCCGCCGCCGGTCCGAGTCCGCGGCCGCCCGCCGGTCCGTCGAACGCCGACGGCTCCGCCGCCGCCTCTCCGGCGCCGACCATGCCGGTCAGCACCTCCATATTGTAGGCGCGCATCCGCATCGTCCCGATATGGCCGCGCTTCCGGATCTCGTATTCGAACGCCGCCATCCACTCCAGCTCGGTGACGCCTTCGCGCAGCAACGGCAGCGTCATGTCCAGCGCCTCGGCCGCAACCTGCGCGGCCGCCCGTATCCGGCCGATCTCGTACGGCGACTTCACCATGCGCAGACGGCGCATCACGGCCGATCCGTCGACAAGTTCCGCTCCGATTCCGCGCAGCGCTTCGGCCAGCCGCAGATATAGCTGTGCGGGCAGCGCGTCCAACGGCGTGAGCACGGTCTTGCGCCCTTCTCCGTCGGCCAGTCGGGGAAAATCGGCAGCCAGTTCCGCGCCGAACGTCCGGAACGAACCGAGCGGCTTGACCCGGACGCCCGACTCCCGCTCCGCCCGCGCCACGCTCCGGCGCACGTAGAACACCGGCTCGCCCTCCGCGGGCACGAACAGATAGCCGGACTGCATCGTGCCGGTCAGATAATAGAGGTCGGTATGCTGCGAGACGAGCATTCCGGCATGCCCGGCCTCCCGCAGCCGATCCCGGAGCTTCCCGATCCGCTTTTCCGTCTCTCCCGCCGGCAGCGCATGTTCCATGATACGGCCTCCTCCGTACGTTTCTCCGAGATTAATCTTCACCCGAAGCATTCCGATTGTCAAAATGTTCCCGCATGTCAAACAACCTGTTCGCGGTGCGCCCCGGAGGCGTGTCGGCTTTCCCGAATGTCATCCGGATGAGCAAACCGGATGAGATCGTGAACGAGAGCCGCCGGAGATAGGTTCGAAAACAACCGAAGCCCCGGATGATCGAAGGGGATCTGTCGAATGGAAGCGCCGCGGCGTCCGGACGAGCGGAGGGGACAAGGCCAAAAAGAGACGCCGCGACGCCAAGAGGAGCGAGGGGGATTATGGCCGGAAAGAGAAGTGCGGCGCCCGGCCGAGCAAGGGGAAGTGAGCGGCAGCATCGCTCAGACGGGCAGCACCAGTTCCGCCGAGCCCTTCACATACCACTCGATCGGATCCATCACGCTGAAGCCGCGCGGATACCGGACCCGCACGATGAGAATGACGCCCGGGCGCCGCAGCGTTACTTCATAGTCATAGACTTCGTTCCGGTAGGTGTACGGGAAATGTTCGTTTCCGTTTACGACGCGCAGCTCCGCGATTTCCACCGGATCGCGCAGCATCGAGCCCGGCAGCGGCGCAAGCGACGAATCCAGCCGCAGGTTCGTCTGCAGGTACCGCAGCGCGGCCGATGCCGCCGCCGCCTCGTCGATGTGCACGACGCCGGCGGCCAATGCGTCCTCGTCCACCTGCTGTGCCGCCGCATGGGCGGCCCGGTTCACTGCCCGCTTCGCCTCGAACAGGGTTCGGATCGACATCTCTTCGTCGACCTGCAGCGCCACCAGCATCGCCCATACCGCCGCCATCAGCGTCAGCAGCAGCAGTTTGTGCATGCGTCCTTCTTCATTCCCCCCTTTCGGTCATTGGATGGAAGCGCCCGTCTCCGCATCCCCCCTGTTCCGCGTCTGATCGGACGGCGCCGGCCGCCGTCGGCACGTACCGTCCGCATGCAATCGGCCCGCCGGCATGCGAACCGTCCGGCAAGCCGCACGGTCCCGGCATGCATGCCGTCAGGGCACATATTCGCTCATCTTCATGCCCGTGGCGGTGATCAGCGTGTGCTCGTCCGGCGGCGTGATGCCGATCAGCCGGTCAATCTCGAAGATCCGCTCGTAAGGATACCGGATCGTCAGCACGATGCCGGTTCCCCTCCTGACCGGAGCCAGCGGATTCGTCGCGTCCGCGCCCGACGTCGTGGTCACCTCGTAGATCAGCTTCGCGGGATCAAGTCCCCAGGATGCGAGCCGGTTCCGCGAAGCGGCGATCATCGCGGCGTCGATATAACCGTAGGCGCCGCTCGCGCCGATCTCCAGCAGATAGTCGACCTCCTGCTGGAGAACCGCCTGCCGGACGATGAACACATGCTTGTAGATCGGCGCGAACATCAGCCAACAGAGCATCGCGGCGAACAGCACGAATGTGAGAATCGAGCGCATCCGCCCGCATCTCCGTTCACGGGCTCAACGTTCTGATCCGTTCGTTCGCGTTGCCGCCAATGGTCTCGATATGCTTTCTCGTGCCGTTGTTCGGTTCCGCGATGATGTTGTTGAACAACACCACCACCACGATGAGCATCATGACCGTCATGAGAATGTTGCGCATGAAAGCCACTCCTTTCGGCATGATCGATTTCAGGATTGGAGCGATTGGAACAGGCGATGGCCTTCCTGTACCCACGGATAGAGGAAGATCTGGAACAGATACAGGATCGGCACGCCGGCCAGCACGAACAGCACATAGGACGCCGCCTCCCTCCGGCTCTCGCGGCCGAGCTCGATCCTCGCCTTGTAATCGGCGATCCGCTCGCGGAGCAGCGCATAGAACGCTTCGTCTTCGCGCAGGCGCAGCGCTTCGAGCGTCTCCGCGAAGCTGTCGGCTTCGGGAGTGCCGACGCGCCGCTTGAACCGCGCGATCGCCTCCCCCGCGTCGTGGTACCACTCGGCCAGCATCCGCCGCATGTCGGCCCGGATGACCGATGTGTAGGGCAGGCAGCGCGTCAGTTTCACATGCAGATGCAGCGGGGCGCCCGCGAAGTAGAGCAATTGTTTGCTGACGGCGAGAATTTCCCGCATGATGAGCTCGGAACGCATCTTGCGCAGCGCTTCGAGCAGCGGCCGGTCGTACAGCGCGCAGGCCGCGAGCGCCGCTCCCGCCGCCTGCAGCCAGAAGACGCGATGGCGCAGAACCGGCAGGTATTCGGGAAAGGCCGCCCCGCAGACGATCGCGGCGAAGCCGAGCAGCATCGCCATCCGCCGGGCGATCATGTACCAGGCCGGATCATGGGTGAAGCCGCATCCCGCAAGCAGCGATTCGCGCGTCAGAAACGCCTGCCCGCCGCGGCTCAGACCCATTATCCGGAGCAGCCAGTCCGGCGCCCGCGGCGGCCCGTCTTCCTCGAGCGGCAGATGCACCCAGCGCGGACGGCGCCACGTGAGCGCCCGGAGCAGCGCCGAGACGGACAGCGCGCAGAGCGGAAACAGCGCCGTGAGCAGCAGGGCGGACAAAGCCCGTACGATCGACGGATCATTCAACACGCGTCATCCCTCCTTCACAGCCTTCGGCGCGACAGCCAGATACCCATCAGGAACGAGGCGAAGATGAGCGCCGCCGCATTCAGCAGCATGTCTCGACCGTGCGGATCGAGCACGTAGTACCGCCAGGCTCCTTCCGGGTTGTAGCGGAGATTGATGCCGATGAACAGCGCAAGGAACAGGATGGGCGAGAAGTTGGCGATCCGGATCTCGAGCAGCCGGTTCCGCTCCTGCTGGTCCGCCCGCGCCGCCCGCCGCATGTCGCCGATCAGTTCCTTCAGGTTTTCCGCGATCGGCACACCGTCCGAAAGCGCAACCCGCAGCAGATTCGCGAAGTAGTCCGCCCAGACATGGCCGACGGCCGCCGAGAAGATGCGCAGGCTCGCCTCGTCGTCTCCCCTGACGGACAGGTTGATATAGAGCTGCTCGAACACCGGCAGCAGCGGCCCGGTGAGCCGCCGCTCCTCAACCATGCGGCCGAGCGCGATCTTCACCTGGCGGCCGCCGGTCGACAGGTAGCTCTGATAGAACAGCTCCACGGCCGGCAGAAAATCGATCCGGCTTCTCATCTGCCGGTTCATCAGCGTCATCCGGACGACGACGTACGGCAGCCCGCCGAACAGCGCGGCGGCGACAACCGCCCCCTTCACGGTCTGGACGGCGAGCGCTCCCGCCGCACCGCCCGTCAGGGCCAGCAGCACGGACAGTCCGAGAAACGCCGCCGGACCGATGCCCGCACGGGCGCTCTCCAGCAGGAGGGAGAGCCGCTCCGTCGGCCCGGACGCGATCGCCCGGAGTTTCCGCTCCGCCCGGACGATCAGGCCGTTCCGCCGGCGATGCTTGAGCCGGGACACGGCGTCGGAGCGGGCGGCCGCCACCGCCAGCAGGCTTCGGAACATCGTGAAGGCAAGCAGGAACAGCGCCGCCGTCGCGAGGGCAAGCATCCGGTCCGGACTCAGCACGGCGCATCCGGGGCGATGATCCAATCGTCCCGCTCCGGATCGTAGACCGCCCAATCCCGCACATGCGGGCCGTCCGGCCGCCATTCGTACCGGCCAATCCGCACGATCCGCCGCTTGCCGCCGACGATTCGCATCTCAATGCCGACCTCCGTCACCTGCCGCGTGATGCGGCGGATGAGCCGATGGTCGTCGACCGCACGTCCGTCGAGCATGCACATGTCCGCAATCGTCTCCGGCACGTCCTCGAGCGTATTGGCGTGAACCGTCGTCATGCTGCCCCGGTGACCGCGCGTGCAGGCCCGGACGTACATGTTCGCGTCCTCGTCGCGAATCTCGGCATGAATGATGCGCTGGGGCGACTGGCGAAGGGCGAGCTTGAACGCCTGGGCGGAGTCGTGCAGCGGATCCTCCTCGTCGGCCTCGTATTCGATCACGTTCTTCTCCGGGAACGTCTTCCGCAGCATCAGCTCGAACCGTCCTTCGATCGTCACGATGCGTTCCTCGTCGGGAAGTTCGGCGATCAGCGACTTGATCAGATGCGTCTTGCCCGAGTTCGTCGGCCCGATGATGACGAGATTGTAGCGTCGCTCCAGCACGTTCCTGAGCAGCCGCATCACGGCCTCGTTCATCGTGCCGTACTCCGGCCGGCACAGCTCCTCCAGCCGGAAATGGCGAACCGTGTAGAACCGGATCGTGAGCGTCGGCTCGGCGGTGTAGCCGAATCCGGTCATCGTCACGCGCGATCCGTCGCTCAAAGAGACCTCCGCCCAGCGTTTGCGCGGGCTGATCCGGTCGTTGTTGAACAGCACCAGGTTCTGCTGGATCCGCTCGACCTCCTTGACCGACCGGAACCGGTGCACCGAAGGCACGGCCCGGCCGTTCCGCACCTCGTAGATGCGCGTGCCGACCACCTGGATCTCCTCGAGGCCTTCCCTCTTCGCCAGAATCAATTCCAGCACGTTCAGGCCGATCACCTCGGCGAAGATCGCTTCGGCGAGGCTCCCGTACGGATGGTGGTAGCCCGGGATCCGATGGATCCGTCTGCGCAGGAGGCGCTCCCGGATGACCGCGAGCATCTCCGCCCGTTCCTGCGGGAAGCCGAGCACCGCCCGGTTGAGCCGCTCGCCGTACGATTGCCGCTGTTCCTCCGTCATCCCCTGCGGCGCCGCCAGGTAGGCCCGCATGTCTTCAACCAGCCGGCGGAAAGCCTCCTCTCCGCCGGCGTCGCGCGGTCCGTCTTCCGTTCCCGCTCCTTCCGGCATGACAAGCCTCAGCTTCGCCGCGTATTCGGTGGGCGAAAACCGCACGCGCTCCGCAACCCTCCGTTTCACCGCTCCCGCGCTGTTCACAACTTCCGCGCCGTTCCGGTTCACCGCATCCGCCCCTTGCCGTATCGCCCGCTCTCCGCCGTTCCGCTCCGGATCGTCTCCCGTCAAACATCCTCCGCCGTTCCATGCCGTCTGCTCACCGCCGTTCCGTTTCGACTGTTCCGCGCCGCCCATCAACTGACACCGTTCCTGTGGGCGAGCAGCCGGCGGTACCAGGGCTGCTGCGTGATGCCGCGCCCGAACCGCAAGCCGTGGCGGTTCATGAGCTGCCGGGCCGGCTCGTCCATCGCCTTCCGGCCCGTGTCGTCGGCGCGCAGCCAGTCCAGCAGCGCGCCGTTGTCAAGCGCCGCAAGGAGCGATTCCGTAATCTGCATTTTGCCGAGCGGTCGAAGCCCCGTTTCCCTGTGCACGTCTTTCACACTGAACCCTCCGTTTCTCCATGGCGTCGAGATGATGACCACGTCGCAATCGCCCGGATCGATGCCGAACAGCGTCCGCGCGAGCCCGAACCAGCGCTGTCCGTCCTCCTGGAAATGCGACAGCGCCGTCGTCGTGATGACGACCCGGCTGTCCGCGGCCAGCATCGCGGCGATGGTCGCGGCGTTGTCCCAATAGGCGCTCACGTCGGCGATCGTGAGGCGGAACGCCTCCCGGGCGGCGTCGAGCAAATGCCCGATTTCCTCCGGCTCGTAGAACTCGGCCTGGTCCCTGAGCAGATTGCCGAAACAGATAAACAGGTTCGTCATGCCGGCCGGCCGGAACGCCGCCGCTTTGAGGCGCTCGGGCGACAGCGTCCCCGCCTTCAGCTCGGGGCGCATCCGGTCGAGCGACAGCTCCGGCCGCTCGACGCGGACGTAGCGGTGCAGCTTGGCGCTCTTCAGATTGAGGCAGAGATAGCCGACCGGCTGCCCGCTGTACTCCGCGATCCGGCAGGCGGCGGCGAAGGCGCTGACCGTCGTGCCGATGTTCGGCGTCGTGCCGGTGAAGGTGACGAGCGCACCCCGGTTCACGACGCCTTCACCTCCCCTTCGCCGGCGCCCAGGGCCGCGCGCTCGTAAGCATCCGGCACGTAGGCGATGACCAGCTTCGCGTTGCCGTTCCGGCACAGATTGTCGATGCGGAGCCACTGCTCCTCGGTCAGGTTCAGGTTGACGGCGTCGATCGCGCCGTTCGCGTCCCGCCGCGCCAGATACAACTGCTCGTAGTCGCCGCTCGCCCGGGACACGAGGCCGGTGTGCTGCAGGTCGTCGATCTCCTGGTTCGCGGACGTCTTCACGGCGGCCACCGTCACCGGCTCCGGGAACAGGCGGCCGGATTCGACCGACTCCCCCGACACGTAGATCATCGCCTTGTCCCCCGCGCGCAGCCCGTTCGCCACGGACAGAATGTACTCCTTCGGAATCTGGAACGTCGACTCGCCCCGCCTCGGCAACAGCCGGAAGCGGTCGAGCTTCCAGTTCAGCACGGGCTCGTCCCGGCCGAGCGGAACCACCGTCTCCATGCCGATGACCGCGTCCATGTCGGTCACCATGCCCGGCATGAAGGACGCCTTCGGAATGGCCTTCATCGCGAGCATGTCACCCGTCAGCCGCTCGCCCGCGGGAATGAACCGCACCGACGCGACGACCCGCACCGTCTCCTGCAGCTCGATCTGCCTGAGCTGCAGCTCGTGGATGCAATAGATCAGCACGCCGGAGAGGGCCGCGGCGGCCGCGCTGATCGCGAGATTCCGTCGTCTGTTCATCGGGTCTCCTTTCCGCCTGCAACAAAAAAGAACGCAGCAAAAGGGAAACGACCCTCTCGCATGCGTTCTTCGCATGTCGCAGACCAAATATGGAATTGTCGGTGATTCCTATATTAGCAAATTATTACTTATCTGTCTACATATCACGACATTTTGCACATTCAAAAGAGCCCGCGAGCCCCATGAACGATCATTTGCCCGACACGAGGCGGTCGAGCGTATGGTCCGCGTCGACTTCCGCATGAAACGCTTCGGAGGCGATCATCAGGTTGATGCCCGCCATCTCCAGATAGCCGCGTTTCAGCGATTCCGAACGATGTCGAACGTTCCGCTCGCGCAGCCATTCCGTGACGGCCCGGCGGATGATTTCGCCGCGGCTTCGCCGTTCCCGCCTGGCAACGGCATCCATATCGTTCAAGAGCGATCCGGGCATATGAACCGTGATCCGCTTCATTCTGCGCTCTCTTGACAAAAGTGACGCACCTCCGCTGCTCTCCGGCCGCGCTTTGCCGCAACCCGCCGCGCGGCGCACGCTATCAAGAGTACAATTCGCCCCATGGCACGCAAATCCTTTCGTCCGCGGCACAATTTTGCGAGGTAATTCATTCCTGAGTATTACATCTTTTTCCATGTCCGGATACAAAAAAAGAACCGATTTCCACGGCCCCGAAGCGCCTCATGCAATTGTCCCGCGAACGTCCGTCGATTCCGCCGCATGTCAGAAATCGACCAGTCCGACGCTGATGGAAAGCGATTCGTTCACCTTCTTCATCGTCTCGTCATCCAGGTGCGTAATTTTGTCCGTCAGCCGCTGCTTGTCGATCGTGCGGATCTGCTCGAGCAGCACGACGGAATCCCGTTCGAAACCGTGCTCTTTCGCGCTGAGTTCGACGTGGGTCGGCAGTTTCGCCTTCTGGATCTTCGCCGTAATCGCCGCGACGATCACCGTCGGGCTGAACCGGTTGCCGATGTCGTTCTGGATGATCAGCACGGGACGCACGCCGCCCTGTTCCGATCCGACCACCGGCGACAAATCTGCAAAAAATACATCTCCCCGTTTTACGATCACGCTTCACACCCCGCTTACGAGACGGCCAAGCGTATCGTCGGCGTCTTCCTCCGCCTGGAAAGCCTCGGCGGCCATGCGCAGGTTGATGGGCGCCATCTCGAGATATCCCCGCTGCATGGAATCACGGATTTGCCGTTTCTTCCGTTCGGCGAGGTAGAGCCTCATCACCTGGCGGATGAATTCGCTGCGGTTTGAATGTTCACGCGCCACGATCCCGTCCACTTCCCTGAGCAGTTGATCCGGCAGACTGATCATGATCCGTTTCATGTTCCGCAGATCGGCCAAATCCGTCGCACCTCCGGGCTTTTTCCATTCCAGCCTCTTACAAGTATGCCGCCGCCCTGGTTCGATTATACACCCATATCTATGTCTGCGGAAACACGGAAATGCCGCCGGGACGCGAAAAGCCGGACGACAGAACGTCATCCGGCAAGTCCGTTCGTCACCGCCACGACCCGTCCGCCGCGGATGTAGACCCGGGGCACCCGGGCGGCGATCATGCAGACGACCTCATAATGGATGGTGCCAAGCATGGCCGCGATCTCCTCGGCCGCAATGATCTCGCCGCCCTGCCGGCCGATCAGGACGACCTCCTCCCCGGGTTCGACCGGACCGGAGAACCCCTCCGCCCGATCCGCGGGATCCAGCGCGATCATGCACTGGTCCATGCAGATCGTGCCGATCACGGGCACGCGCACGCCGCGCACCAGCGCGTGCGCCTTGCCGGTCAGCATCCGGCTGTAGCCGTCCGCGTAACCGATCGGCAGCGTGCCGATCCGCTCCTCGCCGCGCGTCACGTAGCGCGTGCCGTAGCTTATGCCCCATCCGGGAGGCGCGATCTTCGTCATGACGACCTCCGTCTTCAGCGTCATGACCGGTTCGAGCTCGACCCGCGACTTCCCGACCTGCTCCGACGGGTACAGGCCGTACATGCCGATGCCGAGCCGCAGCATGTCGCCCGCCCATTCCGGCGTGTCGATGCCCGCCGCGCTGTTGCCGAGATGAATGAGCGGCACCTCGAGCCCGCGCCGCCGCACGGCTTCCGCGACTTCGCAGAATCGCTCGTACTGCAGGCGTGTGTAGGATTTGTCCGCCTCGTCCGCGCGGGCGAAGTGGGTGAACATCCCCTCCACTTCGACGCCCGGCGTGCGCAGCGCCCGCTCGACGAAGCGCACGGCCTCCTCGCCGGGCAGCACGCCGAGCCGGCCCATGCCGGTGTCGACCTTGACATGCACGCGAAGCGGCTTCGCTCCGGGCCCCGCGGCCGCCGCTTCCAGCGCGTCCTCCCGGAACAGCGCGATCGAAACGTCCAGCTCGCGGGCGAGCGGGTAGCCTTCCGGCGGCACATACCCGAGCACGAGAATCGGCGCCCCGATCCCGGCGCGGCGGAGCTGCACCGCCTCGTCGAGGAACGCGACGCCGAGCATGTCGACCCCCGCCGAGACCGCTTCGCGCGCCGTCTCCACGGCGCCGTGTCCGTAGGCGTTCGCCTTCACGGAAGCGAGCAGCTTCGTTCCGGGCGGAAGCGCCCGCCGGAACGCCTGGATGTTCCGCCGGAGCGCGTCGAGCGAAATCTCCGCACGGGTCGGTCTATAATAGCTGTCCATCCGGGTTCACCTTCGTTTCGAACTCCCAAACCATGCAACTATCGTATACGGTTCGAACCCGGACTGTCAAACGGAAGGCGGCGCCCTGATCCGCGTTCCGAACCGGGCGGTCATTCGTTCCCTTCGGTTGGTTTGATTTGCTCCGCAATTTGACCGTTTACCGCTGCGCCGTTTCGGGAGAAAACCGGCAGCAGCACCTCGTCCACCAAACGGGTCAAATACGCCGTCGTGATCTTCCTGTGGCGGATCACATTTTCGAAACGCAGAAGATCGAAGGGCAGGCGCATTTGCAACTCGGTGAAGTCATGGTTGATTTCTCCGCGCCGTTTGGCATTTTCCTCCACGATTTTCATGATCCTCCTGTTGCTGTTGGGCGCCTGCTCAAACCAGTCCCGGAAACGTTCAACATTCCTGTTGAATTCGGTCATCACGGCACCCAGCAGCTTCTGGCCGACGGCGTCGAAAAACCGCTGGTAGATACCGACGACCTCAAGCAAATCGGCGCGCAGGCTTCCCTGGTCCCGGAACAAATCGATCATCCTGCCGCCCATCGCTTGGGTGGACCTGTACTGGACCAGGGCATGCAGCAAATCAACGGGCGTTTCGTACCAGCGGTAAAGGACCGTTCGGCTGGTGCGCGCCTGTCGGGCAACGCGTTGAAAGGTCATTTCCTCGTATCCGTAGGTTTCGATGATCTGGTACGCCGCATCCAGAATCGTCTTTTCCAATTCCTCGCCCCGTCTGCGTTCCGCTTTCAAAGGTTTTTCCTCCCGAACGATGCTGCAATCATTACTCCGGCTGGCTGGTTCAGCGGTTTGAGGGCAAAGCCGTCTATTTCTTCGCGGAGCTGCTGTTCCTGTTCAGTTCCCTGCTGGCGGGGCTGTCCTGGAACATCGAAAGTCTGATCGCGTTCCGCATTGTGCAAGGGGGCGCCGCCGGGCTGATCATTCCCCTGCTGACGACGCTGCTCGTACAAGCCGCGGGACAGGATCAAATGGGACGATTGATGGCCATCGTGGGTCTGCCCGTCATTCTCGGCCCCATTCTCGGTCCGGTTGCCGGCGGCTTGCTCGTGGAATATGTCTCGTGGCGCTGGATTTTCTACATCAACGTCCCGATCGGGATCGTCGCCCTGGCGTTCATTTCCATGAAATTGCCGCGGTTTCCCGCCGCCAACAGACGCGCCGCGCTGGATTGGACCGGCATTCTGCTGCTGGGCGGACTTTCCGCCAGTTTCATATACGGGATCACGCGGGGTGCGGAAGGCGGCGGTTCCGGCGGCAGGGCTTCGATCGGCTTTATCGCGCTGGGCGCGATCTTGACGATCGCCTATATCGTTTACGCCCGTGTCCGTCCCGCGGCTGCCATCGTGCCCCTCGGCCTGTTCCGATACAGAAGCTTCACCGGGTCCGTCATCGCCTTGTTCCTGGCCGGATTCGGGACGAACGGCGCCATGCTGCTCTTGCCTTTGTACTTCCAGAATGTCCGGCACGACTCCGTCATTTCCGCCGCGCTTGCGCTCCTTCCGCAAGGTGCGGGCATGCTGCTTGCGAGACCCGTGATCGGAACGCTCACCGACAGGATCGGAGCCCGAAGGGTTGTCCTGGCCGCCACGGCCATTACGGTCGCGGGAACCGTTCCGTTCATTCTTTTTCCGCCGGACGTTCCTGATTGGCTGATCGGCCTTGCGCTGTTCATTCGGGGAATCGGCGTCGGCGGCATCACGATTCCGGTCATGACGGATTCCTATACGGGGCTCGTCGGCCCTCAAGTTCCGCAGGCAAGCGTCGCCACGCGCATTATCCAGAATATCGGCGGCGCCTTTGGTTCCGCCGTACTGGCGACGGTCGTGGCCCTGAAGTTGCGGCAAGCCGTTCCCGATCTCCCGCATGAGGCCGCCGCCTATCACACCGGCTTTCTTGTCGCCACCGTGCTGACCGCGGCGATGGCCGTCCCTGCCTTGCTCTTGACGAACAAAGCGAAGGCAACGGTCCGGGCATGACCGGACAAAAAAAACGGGAAGATCGCGACCATCCCGGACGCTTTCATCCAGGATGCCGGCGATCTTCCCGGCCTTTCGGAATGCCGCGGCGGCATGCGGGTCATTTCTCCATCTCCTCCAGCACGGAGCGGGCGATCTTCACCATCTCGTCCTCGGGCAATTCGGCCGACGTCAGCCGGTACTCGTACCCCTGGTACGTCCAGGTGAGCGTCTGCAGCACGTCGCCCGCGAGCAATCCCCACGTGTGGCCGAGGTCGAGCATGACGCCCGGCACGAGCGCGGCGTCGATGTCCTTCGGCTTCGTCTGGAACAGCGTGTAATTGTACGTTCCGGTGAAACGCATCAGCACGCCTTTGCTGCCGTCGGCCAGCGTGACGTCGGTGATGTCCTTGAGCGCGACGCCCTCGGGATAATAGGACGGTTCCATCGGAACAAAATCGTCCGCCGGCGCGACCCGGTCCGCCGTTTCGTCCGCCTGGTCTCCGGCTGCCTCATCCGTCACCGGCTCATCCGTTTCAAGTCCGTCCGATTCACCGGTTGCCGGCACATCCGTCCCTGCGCCATCCCCGTCTTCGCCGGGCAACGCTCCCTCCGCCGCCTCGTCCGGATTGTACCCGGGCGCGGCGTCATCCGTCGCGGACCGGTCCTGATCGCCGTGAACCCCGTGCGCATCATCCTCCACACGGCCCGGCGCGTCCGTCGATTCATCCGGCTGTTCCGGTTGCTGCGCGGTATCGAGATTCGCGTTCATGTCGAACGCCTTCTCGTCGAACGCCACGTCGAACCGGAACTGATCGAACGTCATCTCGACCAACACGTTCGCGTTCGCGTCGCTCACTTCCACCCGCTGCGGCGCGTAGGTTTTCTGATCGAGCCATATTTTTTGCCGCGCCAGGGAACCGTTCTGGTAGTTCGCCATCACGTCGAACACGTACGAATCCTTGTCGATCGCGAACTGCCGGGAGTTGTCGAGCAGGATGCTCTGCACGAGCGTCTGGTACAGATACACCTGTCCCTGATTTTGCGGCCAGTCGCTCTGGAAGCGGAAGCTCTTCTTCAGCTTCGGGGTCAGCACGAACACGCCCTCGTCGTTGCGCAGCACGATCTGCGTGATGTCCTTGGCGGCGTTGGTCAACGCGACCCGGTAATAGGATGGTTTTTTGTACCAGACTTCCACCTGATACTGGAGCGGCGTCTGCCCGGTATGCAGCGTCATCGTGCCCTTCCCCTGATAGCTCTTCAGACCGTCGAGCACGCCGTTCAGGTCTTTTACGACCGACTCGGCGCTCCTGCTCCCGCATCCCGCCAGGACGAGGGTGACGCACAGGACGACGGCCGCCGCCCGCATCATGCGACGCATCGGATCATCCCCTCTACAGTGGTTTCTGACTGATAACATGTCTATGAGGGGACTTGGCCGATTATGCGGACGGGTTTGACGAGCCTGAGAGGGATTGGAAGCCGGAAGAACCGCGAGCGAAGGCATGTACACGCCACGGGGAACCGCCGGTGTACACGCCGAAAACCCACGCTGAACGCCCTTTCACCCCCTGCCTTGCAAACATGGCGCAAACAACGGCGCCGCGAAATCGTTTACAACCATCCCATGAGCCGAGCGCGCGTTTGTATGGCCGGGCATGGAAAAAGGGAACCCGCAAACGGGTTCCCCTTGGGGGATGATCCTGCTTCACGCAAGTGACCGCCGCGCGGCAAGTCAAGCCTGCCGGTGTACAGCGGGAAGCCGCACAAGCTCGTCGAACTTTGCGGCGGCGGCTTCCTGAAACGATGACGGCCAATCTCGCTACTGCTCTTCCCATTCACCGCTTTTCCTGTACAGCCTGGCCACAACTTGGCCGTCTTCGTTTACAACGGTAACTTTGACGCCTTCAGGCGTCAGAATGAACTTGGTATTCAAAATTTTCGCATTCGTACACTGCCGAAGTGTCTTAAAAAAGAAAAAAGAGGAGAATTACATTACGATCATTCTCCTCAAAAAGCCCCTATGACGTTTAACGGATTCGTTGATTATGAATGCAATTCAGCTCTGATTTCGACCGCTGCCTGCACGAGATTGCGCAAGCTTGCCCATGTCTCGGCTTCTCCCCGCGTCTTCAATCCGCAATCCGGATTCACCCACAAGCCATCGGAACCGAGTGTACGGACCATCCTCCGAATGGCTTGCTTTATTTCGTCCACATCCGGGATACGGGGAGAATGGACATCGTAGACGCCCGGTCCCACATTGGTCTGAAAACCGCTCTCCTTCAGCGTATCAACGATCTCCAGATTGGAACGGGCTGCTTCGAAGGTAATGACATCCGCATCCATGGCATCGATCTCCCGAATCATGTCACCGAATTGGCTGTAACACATGTGGGTATGAATCTGCGTTTCCGGCTTGACGCCGCTGTGCACGAGCCGGAAAGCCGGGATCGCCCAGCTCAGGTATTGTTCATACCAATCCGACTTGCGGAGAGGCAGCTTCTCCCGGATCGCCGCTTCATCGATTTGAATAATATCAATGCCATGGGCTTCCAGGTCCAGCACCTCATCGCGGATGGCGAGCGCAATCTGGAAAGCCGTTTCTTTCGGAGACAGGTCCTCCCGGGGAAACGACCAGTTCAGAATCGTCACGGGACCGGTTAGCATGCCTTTGACAGGCTTGTTCGTCAGCTGATTGGCGAATACGGCGTATTCGACGGTGATCGGCCGGGATCGGCGGACGTCTCCCCAGATAATCGGCGGCTTGACGCACCGGGTCCCGTACGACTGCACCCAACCGTTTTCGGTAAACACAAAACCTTCCAGACATTCGCCGAAATACTCAACCATATCGTTCCGTTCGAACTCGCCGTGCACAAGCACATCAAGGCCAATTTCTTCCTGGCGCCTGATGCATTGCCTGATCTTGTCGAAGATAAATTGCTTGTACTCCGTTTCAGAAATGGATTTTTTCCTGCAGGCCGCCCGAGCGGCCCTGACATCCGGCGTTTGCGGGAGAGATCCGATTGTGGTGGTCGGGAGCGCGGGAAAATGAAACTTTTGCTTCTGGATCTCTTTCCGTTCCGGTCGCTCCGGCAAACGGGTAAAATCGCGATCCGTCAAAGCGGCCACTCTTGCCCGGACTTCCTTGTCCGGTTCGCAGCGCACGCCCGCAAACCTTTCTTCATTATGTTTATACCACTCCGTCTCCAACGGATTGCCGTCGGACAGAATTCGTTTCAGTTCCGACAACTCCCGGAGTTTCTCTTCGGCAAAAGCAAGATAACGGGTATATTCCTTCGATAACCGGGTCTCGCGCTGGATTGAATAGGGTACATGCAGCAAGGAACAGGACGGTCCGATGACGACATTTTGGGCAAATTGCTGAATGTCTTGTATCGTCTGCAGTACATCGGCGTAGCGGCTCGCCCAGATGTTTCGGCCGTTTATGACTCCTGCAAATAACGTCTTTTCCTTGGCAAAACCATACTGCTTAAGAAGTGACAGGGACTGGGTGCCGTCCACGAAATCCAGTCCGATGCCGTCGAAGGGGAGTATCTGAAGCGTTTCATAGCAGTCACGCACATCACCAAAATAGGTTTGGACAAGCACCTTCACCTCTCTTTTGGCGGACAGCAGCGGACGGTAGAGTTCCGTAAACATACGGATATCCTCCGGCGTCAAATCGGTCACCAGATACGGCTCATCCAGTTGAATCCACCGGGCTCCCTGTTTCCCGAGCCGATTCAGGAGATCCTGATAAGCCCTGACGATGTCGGCCATGACATGTTCCGCTTTCTTGCGCCCGGTAAATTTGGCCAATTTGAGCAAGGTGAAGGCGCCGACAAGCACCGGTTTGGTTTCCAACTTCTGGCGCTTGGCTTCCTCGTACTCGTCGAATATTTTGCTGCCGGCAACCTGAATCTGTACGGAATCTTCGATCTCCGGCACCAGGTAATGGTAGTTGGTGTTAAACCATTTTTTCATGGCCAGTGGTTTCACCTCGCCCCGCGGCCCCTGATACCCCCTTGCCATCGCAAAACAGGTATCGAGAGGATCGAGTTCCAGGGCACGGTAACGCTCCGGAATCAGATTGAACAACACGGCCGTATCCAGCACATGGTCGTAATAGGAGAAGTCGTTGGACGGAATGAAATCGATCCCGTGATGTTTTTGCACATTCCAATGCGCGCTTCGGAGGTTGGCGGCAACCCGGTTCAACTCTTCACGGTCCGACTCGCCTTTGAAATATTTCTCTACGGCGAACTTCAATTCCCTTGAAGCCCCGATTCTCGGGTAGCCGATGACAGACGTCAGCAAGGTCCTCACTCCCTCCCGGGTCTTGTTTTTTACACCAGATTATAGCGAGCGGGACGGGGTATCGGGAAATACGCAATTCTGATTGCTGACCATAGTTTTTTTCTATGGCGAAAATGCCCGGTGAATCGTAGATACAAAAACCAGCATGAAATCGATATATTGAAGGTGAATGACGAATGGACACAAGATATTGTGTTTGCGTGAAGAATGTGTTAGGATGAAATCGTTCCATACAACTTCATAGGTGCGTATTGGTCAGGTACTGCGAAGGCGGTTTAATAGGGAAGCCGGTGCAAATCCGGAGCTGTCCCCGCAACTGTAACGCCGACGAACGTTCGCATCCACTGTGCGGCATGCATGGGAAGGGAACGGGAGGATGAAGCGAAGCCAGGAGACCTGCCTGACCAATCAAGCGTTTCCTTTCTTCGGGGATTGGGATAAGGAGCGGCTCGCACGTGCGGATGTGATCCGGACACGCCTTGTCGTCGTGATTTCGGCGGGCGCGCTGATCATCTTCATGCCTTGTACTTGCCGTTTCAAGCATCCTCGGGAGAGGATGCTTTTTATATTGCTATCTACACAGAAAAAGGAGGAGCTTCCCCATGAAACTGTACACGAAAACCGTCTGTCCGCGATGCCTGTGGATCAAATCCGAGGTGCAGCGTTCAGGCAAAGAAGTGGAAATCGTCAACATCGATCACGACGCAGCGGCCAGGGAGCGGCTCGTTCAGGCCGGGATCATGACGGTGCCGGTATTGGAATCCGACGGCGAGTTCTGGATCCGCACCGAGGACATCATGGAGAAGCTGGGGGTTGCCGACAGATGATCGCTTATGCCAGCCGCACGGGCAATGTCCGATACATTTTGTCGCAACTGCAATTGCCGGGCATCGAAATCGGCGAGGATACGATGATCGGGGAACCTTTCCTTCTTCTGACCTATACGGACGGTTTGGGGGATGTGCCGCCCATCGTGCAACGGTTCATGGACAGAAACGGAAAATATTGCCGGGGCGTTGCGGTCAGCGGCAACCGGAATTTCGGCCATTACAACTTCTGCCGGGCCGGAGACACGCTGGCGGCGCAATGGAATATTCCGCTGGTGAGAAAGATGGAGCTGCGCGGATTTCCTTCCGACTACGAAGCAATCCGGCGATTTTACCGGGAACAAATCGAAGAAAGGAGCGCAGACCGGCATGAAGTCGTATTTGCGACTCAACAATGAGGTACTGCACCATTACAACCGCACGGGCAAACTGGATCTTGCCAAGGACAAGGAAGCGACCAGGCGGTATTTCCTTGAGCATGTCAACGTGAAAATGCGCTATTTTATCGATCTGGAAGAAAAAATCCGCTATCTCGTTGAAGAGGGCTACTACGAGAAAGAATTTCTGGAACAGTACGACATGGCATTTATCGAAAAGCTATTCCAACGGGCATACAGCTACAATTACCGTTTTCCGTCCTTCATGAGCGCGAGCAAGTTCTACGACGGCTATGCGCTGAAGAGCCGGGACGGGTCCGAGATTCTGGAGCGGTACGAGGACCGCATCGCGATCACCGCCCTCTATCTCGCCCGCGGCGACCGGGAGCTTGCGGAGCGTGCCGTCGACGCGATGATGACGGCCTACCAGCCGGCGACGCCGACGATGCTGAACAGCGGCAGGCGGGCGCGCGGCGAGCTGGTGAGCTGCTTCAAGCTGTCGATGGACGATTCGATGAACAGCATTGCGGCCAATATCGGCTACTGCCTGGAATTGTCCCGGCTGGGAGGGGGAGTGGGCGTCAATCTGACGGATATCCGTCCGCTCGGCGATCCGATCAAGGGCATTCATAACCGCGCCAGCGGCGTCATGCCCGTGGCCAAACTGCTGGAGGATGCCTTTTCCTATTCCAATCAGCTCGGCCAACGCAACGGATCGGGCGTCGTGTATCTGAACATTTTCCACGGCGACATCGAAAACTTCATTTCCTCCAAAAAACCGAACGCCGACGAAAAAATCCGCCTGAAGACCTTGTCCACGGGTATTATAGTGCCGAGCATTTTCTTCGAGCTGATGAAGCGGGACAAGGATATCGTGCTGTTCAGTCCATACGATATCTACAAGGAATATGGCAAACGGATGTCGGAGATCAGCATGACCGACATGTACTACGAGCTGCTGGACAATCCGAACATTCGCAAGCTGAAACGGATCAACGCTCGCAAACTGTATACGGAAATCAAAAAGGCCCAGTTTGAATCCGGGTACCCCTTCGAAATATTTGATGACAACGTCAACGCTCAGCACCCCTTGCGCAAATTGGGACGGGTGAAAATGTCCAATCTGTGCACGGAAATTTTTCAATACCAGGAGACGAGCGTCATCCGTGACCACGGCGTCGGGAACGAATACGGCATGGACGCATCCTGCAATCTCGGCTCGCTGGACATTCACCAGGCGACGCGGACGGATTTTGAAACGCTCGTGGATACGGCCATGCGGCTGCTCACCAACGTTTCGCTCATGACCGACATCCGCAATGTGCCGTCCGTCAGCAAGGCCAACCGGCTCATGCACTCCGTCGGGCTCGGGGTAATGAATCTGCACGGACATTTGGTTTCGCAAGGATTGGAGTATGGGTCGGAGGAGTCCATTCTGTTTGTGGATGCGTTCATGGAGGCGCTGAATTATTACTCGCTCCTTGCATCCATGCGAATTGCTCAAGAGCGGAAGGAGACCTTTTATGGGTTTGAAAAGAGCGATTATGCGGACGGGACCTATTTTGAACGGTATGTGAACAAAGAAGAGCGTAAGTTGCCGGATGCCGTGCTGCGCGCGTTGGGAAAGGTGCCGCTTATTACGAGACAGATGTGGACGGATTTGAAGGAGCAGGTCATGGAGCACGGCCTGTTCAACGCCTACCGGCTGGCGGTGGCTCCGACGGGCAGCATTTCCTATATCCGGAACTGCACGGCTTCCATCGCGCCGATCACGGAACGGGTGGAAATCCGCGATTACGCCGACAGCCGCACCATTTATCCGATGCCGTTTTTGAATGATGAGAACATGCACTTATATAAGGAAGCCTATGAAATCGACCAGTACCGGATGGTGGATCTGTACGCGGCGGCGCAAAAGCATGTGGATCAGGGCATTTCCATGACATTGTACGTAACCGATCAATGGACGACGGAACGTCTGGCCCGCCTGTATATCTATGCGTGGATGAAAGGAATCAAATCGGTCTATTATGTGCGGCAGCGGCTGCAAACGATTGAGGAGTGTGTGGCATGCTCAATCTGAAGCGATATGAAGCGGTGAACTGGAACCGCCATGGGCAGGATCTGGTGAAGGTGTTTTGGGATCAGCAATGGAGACAGATCTGGTTTCCGGAAGAAATTGCCGTGAGCAAAGATGTGAAGCAGTGGAGCCAGTTTGAACATCAGGAGACGTACAAGCAGGTATTGGCCGGACTGACGCTGCTCGATACGATTCAGACGAACGTCGGCATGAACGAAATTGCCCGCTGCGCACCCGACTTGCAGGAAAAGGCGTTGTATACGGTGTTCGCCTCCTTTGAAGCGATCCATGCGAAATCGTATTCGTATATTTTCACCACGTTGTGCACAAACAGTGAAATTGATGCCATCTTTGAATGGATCAAGCGCAATGACTATTTGCAATACAAGGCGAACCGGATCAGTGATGTGTATGGTTCGATTCGGGAAGACGACCCGGTTTCCCTGTGGAAAGCGATGTTTGCTTCGGTGATGCTGGAGTCTTTCCTGTTTTATTCCGGTTTCTTTTATCCGCTTTACCTGGGCGGCCAAGGAATGCTGCGCAACAGCGCGGAGGTTATTTCCCTCATCTTGAGGGACGAGTCGATCCACGGGGTGGCCGTCGGATTTTTCGCGCAGCAGCGGTTCAGGCAATTTCCGGATTCGCTGAAAGAGGAGCTGACGGTCTGGGGCTATGAGTTTTTGCTTGATTTGTATCACAATGAGCTGGAATATACGAATGACGTGTACGCGGAAACCGGCCTCGGTCCCGAGGTGAAAAGCTTTGTCCGTTACAATGCCAACAAGGCGCTGATGAATCTCGGGATGGACACGATGTTTCCCGATGAGGAGATTAATCCGATCGTCATGAACGGCATCCGGAATGAAGGCTCGACCTATGATTTCTTCTCGCAGAAAGGCTCGACCTACGCGGTGGCCAAAGTGGCTCCCATCACCGATGAAACGTTCCGTTTCTGAAGATGAAAAGGTGATGATCGTGTGACACTGCAGCAGCTCAAGTATATTCTCGCCATCGTGAATTGCGGTTCGATCAGCGAAGCAGCGAAACAACTGTACATTTCGCAGCCGAGTTTGTCCAATGCGGTGAAAGAAATCGAGGAAGAGTTCGGCATTGAAATCTTTTTGCGTACTTCCAAGGGAATCGCGCTGACCAGCGAAGGTGTCGAGTTTTTGTCCTATGCCCGCCAGGTGGTGGAACAGGCCGAACTGATGGAGCAAAGGTATTTGAACAAGAAACCGTCCAGAAAACTTTGCTCCATCTCCACCCAGCATTATGCGTTTGCCGTTCAGGCGTTTGTGGAGCTGTTGAAATCGCTGGACGAAAATGAATATGAATGCACGCTGCGGGAGACACGGACGCATGAAATTATTGAAGATGTCTGCCATTTGCGAAGCGAAATCGGCATATTGTACCTAAGCGAGTTCAATCGGAAAGTCATCTACAAGTTGCTGCGGGACCATGATCTTAAATTTCATCCGTTGTTTACCGCAAAGCCCCATGTGTTCATCAGTGCCCGCCACCCTCTGGCCGACAGGGAGATGCTGGATTTGGACGAACTGGACGATTATCCTTGTCTCGTGTTCGAACAAGGCGAGTATAACTCGTTTTATTTCGCGGAAGAAATTTTGAGCACCAGAAATTATCGCAAAAAGATACTAGTCAGCGATCGCGCGACGTTGTTCAATCTGTTGATCGGCCTGAACGGATATACGATCAGTTCCGGAGTGCTGAACCAGGATGTGTACGGAGGACTGATCAAGCCCGTGCGGCTTCGGACGGACGAGGACATGCTGATCGGTTATATTGTGAATCAAAAAACCGTCTTGAGCAATCTCGCACAACAATATGTGGCTCAACTGAAAAAAGTCATTGTCCGCGCCGGATACTCGCTGATGAGCTGAGGGTGAAAGTTTCACGCATTGGAGACAGGGATGAAAGCAACTGGAAAAAGCTTGCTTGTGGATTGATGAATTGTGGATTTGCCATACCACGGATCGCCTCCACCATGCAAATCCACAACCGCATGAGGTTGTGGATTTTGCTATTCAGTCTTTTTCTAAAAAAGAACCGAGCCAGGCATTCGCTTATGGGAAGGCCCGGCTCTTCGTTTTGTTTACACCGCATGCCGGCAGGCCGACATGCGGCCGGCCATCGCCCTGGAAGGTTTTCTCAATCAAGCGTAAGGGTCATACGGCAAGGAGCCTCGGGCGGGGAACCGCCGGACGAAGGCTCCTTTCTTGTAGGGTTCTGGCGGCCCAATCCCATTTGTCATTTGTAACCGCTGCCGATTGGCGCGAGTCCGGGAAACCGGACTTTTTTGGTTTTCACCATGTCTCCAAATTATAAAAAAACGACTTCTATCCCAAAAGACCGCCGGGCGGGTTCGGGTTTACACTGAAAGCAATTGGAAACGGATACAACGGGGAGATCCAAACATGTCCATGAAAACCGTCGAGCTGTTACGGCGCGTTCTCGTCTACGGATTGCTGATTGCGGGCAGCATCGTGTTTATCATGCCGCTCGCCTGGCTGCTTTCCACGTCGCTGAAGGGGGACACCGGACTGTTCCAGATTCCGCCGCAATGGATTCCGGAAACCTTCCACTGGGACAATTACCGGAAAGCCGTGGAGACGTTCCCGTTTTTCCGGTACACCCTGAACACGGTGTTCATCACGGTCATGTCGATGATCGGGGCGATGCTGTCCTCGTCCTATGTCGCCTACGCGTTTGCGAAATTGCGCTGGCCGGGGAGGGACGTGTGGTTCGTCATTTTCCTGGCGACGATGATGCTTCCGGGACAAGTGACGATGATTCCGCTGTTCATCCTGTTCAAGAAACTCGGCTGGGTGGATACGTACTTGCCGCTGATCGTGCCGTATTACTTCGGCAGCGCCTTTTACATTTTCCTGATGCGGCAATTTTTCCTGACGATTCCGAAAGATCTGAGCGAAGCGGCGAAGATGGACGGCAGCTCCGAACTGTACACCTGGTGGCGCATTTTCCTGCCGCTGTCGATGCCGGCGCTCGCCACCCTCGGCATTTTTACGTTCACCCTGACCTGGAACGATTTCCTCGGGCCGCTGATTTATTTGTCCAATCCCGATGATTTCACGCTGGCGCTCGGACTGCGGGGCTTCCAGCAGCAGTACGGCACCCGCTGGAACGTCATGATGGCCGCTTCCCTGCTCGTCATGCTCCCGACGCTTGTGCTGTTCTTCTTCTTCCAGCGCTACTTCATCGAGGGCGTGACGCTGACGGGCGTTAAAGGCTGACGAATTTCCGCCGCCAAATGGCCCGTGAAAGGGGTGATGGGCAACCGGTGAAAGTTTGCTGTCCGGCTTATGCATGAACCCAAAAGGAAACTCAAACAGGAGGTCAACCATCGATGAAAACCAAGAAAAGTTGGATCATGACGCTCGTGCTGATGCTTCTTGTCTCCCTGCTGGCGGCCTGCGGCAAGAAAGACGCGGGCAACGCGGATAGTGTCCCGTCAAGTGGTGGAAATTCCGCTATAGAGACGTACACCTAATTTTACTTCTGTAATACAGCCACTGGTTCTAGCGGTTGAACGGTTTTGCCGGCAAGTTGCGCCATGGACTCCAGGC
>NZ_LZRU01000003.1 GCF_002159085.1 Thermobacillus sp. ZCTH02-B1 | reverse complement strand
GCGGCGACGATCGTTCGGCACAGCCGGAAGCTCATCCTGAAACTGGCTCACGACTTTCCATACCGCCATGCGTGGAAGCGAATCGAAGCGCGGCTGGCGACCATGTCAGGTTAGAGATTCCCATAATTTTACATGGAAAACCAAAAGCCCCTTGCGGTGGGGGAGGGGGGAGGAATACCTTTCAACGCTGACGGGGAGTTGTCTGGCTGGGAACTTCCCTGTTATTTACAGGGTGTTATGCGCTAACATCTCGTGATTTTACCGAAACAATGGGCTTTCGAAATTTAGGTTTATAACATTTTGGCCCGCGGGTACGGGCGATCTCCAACTCGTAGACTCCGGTTTCGGACGGAAGCCTAAGTTCCAGCAGCAGCCGACTCTCGATGCGGTATAATCCCGGTTCCTGATTTTATTCCAAACAATAAAGAAAGGGCCCGCAGCGTCCCGGCCGCCCGATTCCGTCGCCCTACACCCTGAACCGGTAACCCGCGCCCCACACCGTCTCGATGTACTGCGGGTTGGCGGGGTCGGCCTCGAGCTTGTCGCGCAGCCTCCCGATATGGACCGTCACGGTCGCGAGATCCCCCTCGGCGTCCAGCCCCCAGACCTGCTCGAAAATGGCGCTCCGGCTGAACACCTGGTCCGGATGGCTCGCCAGAAACGCCAGCAGATCGAACTCCTTCGCGGTCAGCTGGATCTCCCGGCCGTCCAGATGAACGCGGCGCGATGCCCGGTCGATCGTCAGGCCGCGGATGCGGATCGTATCCTGCTTCGCCCCGGCGCGCCCGGCGTACCGCTCGTACCGGTCCAGATGCGCCTTCACCCGGGCGACCATCTCCGCCGGGCTGAACGGCTTCGTCATGTAATCGTCCGCCCCGAGCCCGAGGCCGCGGATGATGTCCGTCTCCTCGCTGCGCGCGGAAATGACGATGATCGGAATCTCCGTCTTCGCCCGGAGCTGCCGGCACAGCTCAAACCCGTCCATCCCGGGCACCATCAGGTCCAGGATGACGAGATCGTAATCGCCGCTCAGCGCCTTGCGCAGGCCGATGTCGCCCCGGTGCTCCAGATCCGCCGCGAAGCCGTGGATCTCGAGGTAATCCCGCTGGAGCTCGGCGATGCTTTTCTCGTCTTCAATGATGAGCACGCGTTTCATGCCCGCCTCCGCGCATGTTGGTCTCGGCCCGATCCGTCCGGTCGGACAATTTAAGCGTGAAGGTCACGATTGTGCCTTTGCCCCATTCGCTGTCCGCCCGGATTTTTCCTCCATGGGCCTCCACGATCTGCGCGGCGATCGCGAGCCCGAGCCCGCTGCCGCCGCCGCTGCGGGAGGCTTCCGCACGATAGAACCGATCGAATATGTGGGGCAGATCCCGCCCGTCGATGCCTTCGCCGTTGTCGGCGATCTCGACCCGCGCGAACCCCGCTTCCCCGTCCCGCATGACGCGCAGGAGGATGCGCCCGTCCTCCTTGTCCATGTGCTTCGCGCTGTTCTCGAGCAGGTTCGTGAACACGCGCTTGAGCTGCTCCGGATCGGCCGTCACCCGCACGGGTTCGGCGGGCAGCTCGGCGTCGAGGCGGATTCCTCGGCTTTCCATATATAACCGGTATTCTTCGACGATCCGTCCCGCGTATTCGCCCAGATCCAGTTCCGTGAACCGGAACGGCACGCGGTTCAGATCCAGCTTCGAATAGAGCAGCAGCTCGTCGACCAGCCGCGCGAGATCGGACGCGTGCGCATGGATGGTCCGCGCGTATTTCGCCAGCCGTTCCGGGGTGGCCGCCACGCCGTCCAGCATGCCCTGCGCATATCCCATGATCGCGGTGATCGGCGTCTTCAGATCGTGGGAAATGTTCGCGATGAGCTGCTTGCGGTTCTCTTCGAACCTGAGCCGTTCCCGCACCGATTCATGGAGCCGCTGGCGCATCTCCTCGAAGGCGCGGCCCAGATCGCCCAGCTCATCCCGCCCCTGGGCGACCACGACCTGATCCAGGTCGCCCTCCCGGATCCGTTCGGTGGCCTGCCGCAGCTCGAGGATCGGCCGGATCAGCCGGCGGGACAACCACCCCGTGAGCAGCACGTTCGCCGCAATCAGCGCCGCCGGCAGCGAGAAGAGGAGCCACGGCAGCAGATGGTGGATCAGCCGGTCGACGGGCGAGCCGTCGAGGAGGAGGAACAGGTTCCCGTCGCTTCCGTCCGCGAAGCGGAACATGTACTGGATTCCGGCGAACCACCGGCCGTGCAGGTGCAGCGATTCCTCCCGCCAGGCGTAGGTTTCGCCCGGAGCGGGCGGGCGGACCGGCAGCCAGCCGGTGACGCGGTTTCCGAGCCCTTCCGAGGCGTAGCGGAGCTCTCCGGAACGGAAGAGCGCGATGCCGATGTTGCGGCCGGCCAGCCGATCCCCGTATTCGTGCAGCCTGGCCTCATCCAGCAGCAGGTCGGGATGGTCCCGCATGATCGACTGCAGCTCGGCGACCGCCATCATTTCCCCGTGCATGAAGTCGCCGAGGCTGTAGCCGTCGAGCCGGTACTGGGCCTTCACGGCGTTCCATTGTCCGGCGAACACATGGAACAGCGCATACGCCAGGATCACCGTCACCAGGACCGGCACCAGCATCATCAGGGAATGGGAAATCCCGAGCTTCGTGCGGATGGACACAGGCGTTGCTCCTCTCCGATCGTCAGTTGTCACGGGCCGCAGCCGGCTGGACGGTCCGCCCGCGCAGCCGGCCGCTCCCGGGGAACCACCAATTCCAGTCGCCGAGCAGCTTCATGGCGGACGGCACGAGGACAAGCCGCACGATGGTCGCATCCAGCGCGATCGCGACGGCCATCCCGAAGCCGAGCTGCTGCATCGGCAGGATGCCGGCGAACGCGAAGGAGATGAACACCGCGACCATGATGGCCGCCGCGCCGGAAATCATGGGCGCCGTCCGTTCCAGCCCGTGCGCCACGCTCTCTTCATTCGATCGTCCGCCGTCGTACTCCTCTTTCACGCGGGTAAGCAGGAACACTTCGTAGTCGGTACTCAGGCTGAACAGCAGGCCGAGCAGCAGGATCGGGACGAAGTTCTGGATGTGGCCGAAATCCCCGAAGCCGAACAGCTCCCGGCCCCACCCCCATTCGAACGTGACGACCAGCACGCCGTATGTCGCGCCGAGCGAAAGCAGATTGAGCAGAATCGCCTTGAACGGCAGCACCAGGCTTCTGAAGGTCGCAAGCAGCACGGCGAACGTCAGTCCCATCGTGAACAGGATGACCGGCACGAGGCTGCGGCGCAGCGAATCGCTCACATCCATGCCTTCGGCCGTCTGCCCGCCCACGTAGACGTTGAAGGCCCCGAGTCCCGCTTCGGCGGGGAGCACCTCGTCCCGGATCTTAAGGACGAGTTCCTGCATCTCCCCGCTGAACGCATGCCGATGGGACACGACATCGACGATGACCGTGCCGTGGTCCGCGCTGATGTACCGGTGGATCATCCGCAGGACGGCGGGGTCCAGGCGATCCCGATCGGTGAGCAGCGTCCGGACGGTGTCGGCATCCATCCCCTGCAGATGGGTCAGATAGTGGGTGACGGCATCCACCCCGTCGAGGCTTTCAAGGCGGCCGGCGAGGCGTTCGAGCAGCGCCTGCCCGTCGGGCGCAAGCCACGCGCCGGGCTCCCCTTCCAGCACGATCTGCACCGGAGACGCCGTGCCGAGCCCGAACGCCTCCTGCAGCGTCTCGACGCCCCGGCGGACCGGGGAATCTTCCGGCAGCATCCGCACGTCCGCCGCGGACGTCCGAAGCTCCAGGGCCGGCCAGGCCAACAGGACCAGCGCGATCACCGATCCGGCCAGACCGGGCACCGGCCGCCTCATGATGGCATGGGTCAGCCGGTACCACCTGCCGGAGCCGGAACCGGATGCGGTCTTCGCCGGCAGGATGCGCCAGGCGTTGATTTTGGTCCCGAGGATGGCGGCCGCCGCCGGAAGCAGGCTGAGCCCGGCGAGCAGCAGCACGAACACGGTCACGATGACGCCGAGCGCCATCGAGCGCACCGCCGCGATCTCGACGGTGAGCAGCGCGCACATCGCTCCCATGATCGTCAGGCCCGAGAACAGGATCGCGTGCCCCGCCGTCCCGACCGTCCGGCCGACGGCCCGCGCGATGTTCCGCGAATCCTGCGCCAGTTCCTCGCGGAACCGGGACACGAAGATGAGCGCGAAGTCGATGCCGAGCCCGATGCCCAGCATCATCGAGGCCTCCATGATGAAGACGGAATGCTCCGCCTGCCGGGCGAAGAAATACAGGATGCCGAGCGCCACCGCGAGCGACGACCCGGCCAGCGCGAGCGGCATGAACGATGACACGACCGACCGGAACACGAGGAACAGCACAATCAGGATGACGGGGATCGCGTACAGATGCGCACGGCTCAGCCCCTCCTGGCTGACCTTGCTCACCTCGCCCCACATGGCCGGCGCGCCCAGGATCGCCGCCTCCACGCCGAGCGCCTCCGCGGTCTCCGCGAGCCGGCTCTGGATGCCCGGCAGTTCCTTCTGGGCGAAGCCTTCGTCGATGTTCAGCTCGACGAAGCCGATCGCGACGTTGCCGGCGCCGCCCGTGAACTGCGCCTTCAGCGGCTCGGGCGCGTCCAGCCGGGAGTAGACGCTCGCAACGGCTTCTTCCCCGAGCAGCGCGTCCCGGATGGCTTGCAGGTTGCGGGTGAACCCTTCCGATCCGGCTTCATGCCGCGGGTCCTTCACCACCAGCGTAAGAGAGGTGTCGCTGCGCGACTCGAATTTCTCCGCGATCGTCCGGTAGGCCATGTAGGAGCCCGAATCCGGCACGCTCCAACCGCCCCCGGTGAGGAGCGGCCCGAGCTTGCCCGCGTACAGCCCGCCGAACACCGCGGCCAGCACCACCCACGCGGCCAGCACGATCCAGCGGGTTCGGTGGACGAATCGCCCCCAACGTTCCAATATGCGGCTGATCATGTCGCCTTCCATCTCCTTCCCTACGGGTTGCATCGGGTGTTCGATTTCCGGCGACCATTGTAGGGCACGAATCGAATTTCCCCGTAACGGAAATCGAAAGAAGGGGTAACGGGATTCTAAAAAAAGTGTAAAATTCGGTGCATCGGGCGGGTCCTCTCCCCCTCCTTCCTCCCCTGCCCCCAACCCACTATAATAAACCCATGGGGTGGGAAAGCATGCACAAAATCCTGGTCGTCGAAGACGACCTGACCATCGCCCGGACGATCAGCGAGCACCTCGGCCAGTGGGGCTACGACACCGCGTACGTCACCGGGTTCCAGGACGTGGCGGACCAGGTGCGGCGCGCGGAGCCGCATCTCGTGCTGCTCGACATCGCGCTCCCCTTCCACAACGGCTTCCACTGGTGCGGCGAAATCCGGAAATTCTCGAAGGTGCCGATCATCTTCATCTCCTCGGCCTCCGACAACATGAACATCGTGTTGGCGATGAACATGGGCGGCGACGACTTCATCGCGAAGCCGTTCGATCTCCACGTGCTGACGGCGAAGGTCGGCGCGCTGCTCCGCCGCACCTATTCCTTCCAGGGACAGGTCAACATCCTGGAGCACCGGGGCGTCGTGCTGAACCTGAGCGACGCGACGCTCACGTACCGGGATCGCAGGATCGAGCTGACGAAGAACGACTTCCGGATCGTGCAGATCCTCATGGAGAACGCCGGCCGGATCGTCTCGCGCGACCGGATCATGCAGCGGCTGTGGGAGAGCGACCAGTTCATCGACGACAACACGCTGACCGTCAACATCGCGCGCCTGCGCAAGAAACTCGCCGAACTGGGGCTGGAACAATGGATCGTCACGAAGAAAGGCCTGGGCTACATGGTGGAATGAGCATGAGCCGGACCGGACTGTTCGCCGCCTGGATCCGCCGGCAAATCCCCGCGATCCTGACGGCCGCGGGAGCGGCGGCGATCTTCCTCGCCGTCATCATCCTGTATCAACTGCCCGCGGAACCGGTCGGCTACGCCTCGCTGCTTGCCGCCCTCTTCCTGCTCGCTTCAGGGCTCCTCCGCTTCCGGTCTTATGTGAAAAAGCACCGCGAACTCGAGGCGCTGCGCAGCCGGATCACCATCCCCGCCATCCCCCTGCCCGAAACCGCCGACCTGATCGAGCGGGACTACCAGGAGCTGCTTCGCCTGCTCGACCGGGAGCGAAGCGCGATCATCTACGAGAAGGACCGGGCTTACGAGGAGATGACGGAGTACTATACGATCTGGGCGCACCAGATCAAAACCCCGATCGCCGCGATGCGGCTCCTGCTCCAAACCGACGGCGCGCCCGACAAGGACGAGCTGCACGAGCAGCTGTTCCGCATCGAGCAGTACACGGAGATGGTGCTGCAGTACATCCGGCTGGACGGCAAAGGATCGGACTTCGTGTTCCGTACGGTATCGCTCGACGACTGCATCCGGCAGGCCGTGCGCAAGTACGCGCAATCGTTCATCCGCAAGCGGATCCGGCTCAACTACGAGCCGGTCGACGCGCGGGTCCTCACGGACGAGAAATGGCTCGTCTTCGTCATCGAGCAGGTGCTCTCGAACGCGCTGAAATACACCCCCCGGGGCGAAATTTCGATTTATCTGCACCCGGACCGGCCGCTCTCGCTCGTCATCGAGGACACCGGCATCGGCATCGATCCGGCCGATCTGCCGCGCGTGTTCGAGCGCGGGTACACCGGGTTCACCGGCCGGGCGGACAAGCGGTCGACCGGCATCGGCCTCTGGCTGTGCAAGCGGATCATGAACAAGCTGTCGCACACGATCGAGATCGAATCCGAGCCCGGCCGGGGCACGAGGGTGATCCTCGGCCTCAAATCCGAGCCGCTGATGGTGGAATAGCGCCGGAACGGGGGGTTCCGACGCAACCTTGCAAACATGTAAGCTTGACCGGCGAAATGTAAGCCGATCTTAAGGCGGGGTTCTTGTCTTTCTTGTACGATGGAGGTGTGGCATTCGGAGAGGAGGAAAATCGTCATGGCATTGCTCGAGGTTCGCAATCTGAAGAAGATATACACGACCCGCTTCGGCAGGCATCAGGTGCAGGCGCTGTCGAACGTGTCCTTCACGGTCGAGGAGGGCGAGTTCGTCGCGATCATGGGTGAATCCGGCTCGGGCAAGACGACCCTGCTCAATATCCTCGCGGCGCTTGACGCGCCGACCAGCGGCGAGGTGCTGCTCGCCGGCCGGAGCCTCACGTCCATCCCGGAAAAGGAGATCTCCGCCTTCCGCCGGGACCAGCTCGGATTCGTGTTCCAGGATTTCAACCTGCTCGATACGTTCAACCTCAGGGACAACATTTTTCTGCCGCTTGTGCTCGCGGGCAAATCCTACAAGGAAATGAGCGCCCGGCTCGCACCGATTGCGCGGACGCTCGGCATATCGGACATTCTGGACAAGTTCCCGTACGAGGTGTCCGGCGGTCAGAAGCAGCGGGCCGCCGTCGCCCGGGCGCTGATCACCCATCCGCGCATCGTGCTGGCCGACGAACCGACCGGCGCCCTCGATTCGCGGTCGAGCGACGAGCTGCTGAACCTGTTCGGCGAGATCAACCGCCAGGGCCAGACGATCCTGATGGTCACGCACAGCGTGAAGGCGGCGAGCCACGCGAACCGGGTCATGTTCATCAAGGACGGCGAGGTGTTCCATCAGATCTACAGGGCTTCGCGGTCGCGGAACGAATTTTACCAGCAGATCTCGGACACGCTGACCGTGATGGCGACGGGCGGTGGCCGCGATGCGTCGTAAAGGCTTTTTCACGAAGCTGGCCCTGACCAACATCCGCAAGAACGCGCAGACCTATTTTCCGTACATCTTCGCCAGCTCCGCGGCCGTCATGATGTTCTACAACATGCTGTACCTGTCCCTTTCCCGGGAAGTCCGCGCCATGAGCGACAGCCACGCGGTCCGGACGGTGCTCGGGCTCGGCGTCTGGGTCATCGGCATTTTCTCGGTGATCCTGCTGCTCTATATCAACAGTTTCCTGATCAAGCGGCGCAAGAAGGAGTTCGGGCTGTTCAACATCCTGGGCATGGAGAAAAAGCACATCGCCCGCATCATGCTGATCGAGACGGCCGTCACGGGGTTTGTCTGCATCGGCATCGGCCTGATCGCCGGCATCCTGTTCGGCAAGCTCGGCCTGTTGCTGCTGCTCAGGCTTCTTCACATGGATGCCGTCTTCGGCTTTGAAATTCCGCTTCGCGCCGTCGCCTTGACGGTTGCCGTGTTCGGTGCGATTTTCCTGATCAATCTGATCTACAACGTCTTCCAGGTTCATCTGTCCCGGCCGATCGAACTGCTGAAGGGAAGCCAGGTCGGGGAGAAGGAGCCGCCGACCAAATGGCTGATGGCGCTGACGGGCGCGGCGGCGCTCGGCGGCGGATACTACATCTCGCTGACGGTGGAATCGCCCATCGCGGCCCTCTATCTGTTCTTCATCGCGGTCCTGCTCGTAATCGCCGGCACATACAACCTGTTCACGGCGGGCAGCATCGCGATCCTGAAGCTCCTCCGCCGGAACAGGCGGTTCTACTACCGCACGGGCCCGTTCATCGCCGTGTCGGGCATGATCTACCGGATGAAGCAGAACGCCGCGGGGCTCGCGAGCATCTGCATTCTGTCCACGATGGTCATCGTCATGGTGTCATCGACCGTGTCGCTGTACGCCGGATTGGAGAATTCCCTCCGGAACCGGTACATCCGGGAGATTCAGGTGAATTCGGTCGGCACCGTCCCGGCGGAAATCATGGAACGGATGGAGCAGGCGGTGGCCGACACGGTGGAGCAGGCGGGAATCACCGTTCACAATCCGTACAGCCTCCGTTCGGTCACGGAGATCACCCTTCAGGACGGGAACGCGTTCACCCGGCTCCGTGGCATGACCCTGGGCCAGGCCGATGACATCGCCCTGTTGTTGTTGGTAACGACGGACGAATATCGGCGGCATGAAGGCGTTGACGCCGATCTTTCCGCGGGCGAAGCGCTCGTCCATGTCATCAAGGGCAACATTCCCGGCGATATGCTGGATTTCGGCGGTTACTCCCTGAACATCCGCGGCCGGGTGGACCTGCCCAACATGATGGATGGATTCGAGGGCCAGCAGGCGAACCTTCCGGGGCGGGGATACGTCATCATCATGGCGAATGAGCAGGAATTGCTCAAGATCCGCCGGGCCCTGAATCCGGACAGGGAGCCGCAGCCGGGCTTTGAATTCAGCTATTATTTCGATACGAAGGCGGAGCGGGAAGCGCAGTTCGAGCTGGTGTCCGCGCTCAACTCCCGGTTCGGTGAACTGGGCTTGCCGGCTGAAGCGAGCGCCCGGGAGAAGATGAGGGACGACTTCCTGTCCATGTACGGCGTGCTGTTCTTCCTCGGCATGTTCCTGGGTGCGCTGTTCATCCTGGGCACGGTGCTCATCATCTACTACAAGCAGATTACCGAAGGGTACGACGACAGGGAGCGGTTCGCGATCATGACGAAGGTCGGCCTGAGCCGCGACGAGATCAGGCGGACGATCCGCTTCCAGGTGCTGTCCGTGTTCTACCTGCCGCTTGTGGTGGCCGTCTGCCACATCGCGGCGGCGTTCCCGGTCATCCGGAAGCTGATCGGCGGACTCTTCGGCATGACGGACACCTGGCTGTACGCGGCCTGCACCGCGCTGACGATCCTCGTGTTCGCGGTCTGCTACGCGATGATCTACGCGCTGACGGCGCGGACGTATTACCGGATCGTTCGGTAGGCGCGCGGCCGGCATGGCGGCGGACCCGGTTCGACCGGGTCCGCCCTGTCTGTTTTCACGGTACCTCGCGTTCATCCGCCCCGACCGCCGGCTTTGGGCCCGATAGCGGTACCACGTACCGTTAGCGGCGGGTTCGTCGCACCCCGATCCGCCCGATTCCCCCGTTAGCGGGTACCACGTACCGCTAATCCGCCCCCGACCGCCGGCTTCGGGCCCGTTGGCGGTACCACGTACCGTTCCATTCGGCCGGGCATGCCCGATCGGATCGGACCCACCCGGCCGCTCCTTACTCCCATATCTCCACGATCGGCTCCGCTCTCGTTCCGCGCCCGGCTCTCATGGCAATCCCTTCGCCTCACCCCTTCCCCAGGCTCCGCTTCGCGAGCGTGACCAAGGCGGCCAGCAACATCGGGAAGACGACGACGGTGATGACGATGAACGGCCAGAAGACGGTGACGGCTTCGTCGAACTCGGCCTCCGACTGGAACATCGTCACCGACAACAGGAAGGAGATGAACGCGATGGCCGGCAGAAGCGGCTTGTCGTCGTCCAGGCCGAAGAAGCGGGACGCGGTGTAATTGAGGATGTACAGGACGACCGCGGCTTTCATGAAGCAACCCGCGATCAGGGCGATGCCGACGATCGCCTCGAGTCCGATCATGAAATCGCCGATCTTGATCAGCCGACCGACGGCGTACAGCGAAAACCGGCGGTCGCCTGCCAGCGGCCCGAGCGTCATTTCCGTGATGAGGATGACGGCCAGCAGCAGGAATCCGCTCAGCGCGGTCATCGCGAACAGCCATTTTCCCGCATGCCGCCGGCTCTCCTTCCGTACGAACGGCAGGATGACCGCGAACAGGACGAGCTCTCCGAAGGGGAAGCCGAACGAGAAGTAAAATCCGTGCAGGATGGGCATGATCCCCTCGGGGAACAGAGGCAGCAGCGTCTCGGGCCTTGCGAGCGGGATCGCCAGAATGAAGATCACCGCGACAGCCAGCAACATGGACCCCATCAGGGGAAAAACATCCGCGCCATCACCTCGATGCCGGCCCTGACGGCATACGCGGCGGTCACGATCGTCAGCCCGTTGAACACATACAGCGGCGTATCCACCATCATCGTGTTGGTGAAGAACTTCCCGATGTCGAGCACGATGTAGGCGAACATGAGCAGCAGGATGAGCAGAAACGGCACGGTGTACGCACCGGCGATCCATTTTCCGAAGACACGGCTCAAAAAGACCGTGTACACATCGTCGGGATGGCAGCGGAACAGATACAGCGCGGGGATGAGGAGCAGCATGCCCGCCAGGGCGGACAGCGCGAGGGAGAGCCAGGCCATGTTGCCGGCGAACCGGATCGTCGGGTTCGGCACATTGATCATCGACGATCCGACCATATAACTGATGTACAGGATCGCGAGCTGTCCTACGGTGATGGTCTGCTTTCCAAAATTCTTCATGTCCGGCGCCGCCTTTCTTCCTATCGGTCGGTCACATGACGGTCATCGGGGCTGCCCGAGCCATGTCACCAAAAGACGGGCGGCCCGTCCGATCGAGCCGTTCACGAGATCGTGCAGATTTACCCACTCGGCATCCGCAACGTACATCAGGCCCAGATAGGCGACCGGCACGCCGAACGCCGCCAGAATCCACCGCTCGCGCGGGGTCGAGCGCTTCAGGCGCGCCGTGAACGGGGCGAACAGGGCGATGCCCGTCAGAAGCAGGACGATCGCGCGCTCCAGCATGGACACAAGACCTCCGTTCCGGTGTCAGTGGTCGTCGATCCGGCTGAACGGCTCGGGATTCATCATCTTCGAATTCAGGATGTTTACCTTGACGGCGAGATCGATCGGCATTCGGGCATATATCTCCGGCCATTCGGGCTTGATTTTCCGCCACTCGCCGGGATGGCGCAGATACAGCCGGTGCCCGATGCCGAGCGCATCCGTCTTTCGTTTGCGGAGCGTGTCCAGGACGGATTCCATCCGCTCTTTGAAATACTTGGCGATCCGGTCCGCGAACTTCGCTTCATCCGCCATGCCGCGGATCGTCGTGCAGGCCAGCTCGCTGATCGAGGCGTTGATCTCCACCTCGATCCGGGCGGATGCCGAGCGCCCTTTGAGCGTCGGCGTCAGCTTCGTGTCCGCCCGCAGCACCTCGATCGTCTCCGCCAATCCGGCGTCCCCTTCGCACGGAATCTCGAGCAGCCCGTATTTGTACCGCCCCGCCAGGAGGAGCAGGTAGGGAACCTTGTCCGGCGGAATACTCCCGACCACCCGGTCCGGCTTTGCGAGCGCAACCCCCTGGACGACGACTTGCCGTTGCCCGGAATTGCGTGTGACGATGGGAAGCATGGCGGTTTCGGACTCGCTTTTCAGCCCGAACGCGAGATCCAGAATGGTCGTGTTGAGCGATTTTCCCGCCAAGTGGGCCGAGAAATCCAGCTGCTTGAACAGTTGGCTGCCGAGGGTGCTCTCGATCATCGCCCGGCCCGCCAGATAGTCCCGCGCCCTTCCCCGGGCGATCATGACGGACGTGCCCAGCCGGGTCTCCGGGTCGCGGTAGAAGAAGTCGAACAATTCTCCCAGCCGTTCCCGCGCGACTTCTTCGCTGATCAACACAATCTGGATGTGGCTGAACTGGGCATGCCGCCCGGTCACGGTCTTCGTGTTGCGGATGATGTTCGAGACGCTGGTCCCCTGCAGCGTCACGTTGTTGAACGACACCTCATCGCTCCGTCCGGACGGCGGGCCGAACTGGCTGATCGGCTTGTAGATCTGGGCCGTCACTTCCAGCTTGTCCTTTTCGCCCTTGTCGATGGCCAGCGCGAGGACGAAGGCCCGCTCGGTCAGCTCCATCTGGCTCCAGCAGCCGGTCAGCAGCAGTGAGGCAAGGGCGAGCGGCGTCAGGCAGCGGGCGGCCTTCATGCCGCACCCGGCCCGGGATTCCCCAGATCCGAGGCCTTGAACAACGCCGCGAACCGGCGCGGATGGAACGGACCGATCGGATCAAAGTACGTCTCCCCGAGCGAACGGAGCGAACACAGATGTATCAGCAGCAGGATGATCCCGATCATGATCCCGAACCCTCCGAGCGACGCGGCGAGCAGTATGAACGGCGCCTTCAGCAGCCGCAGCGCGATCGCGAAATTGTATTGCGGAATGGAGAAGGAGGCGATGCCCGTCAGCGCGACGACGACGATCATGATCGGGGACGCGATGCCCGAATCGATCGCCGCCTGGCCGATGATGAGCGCCCCCACGATGCTGACGGCGGAACCGATCGCCTGCGGCAGCCGGATGCCCGCCTCGCGGAGCAGCTCGAAGAAGAACTCCATGATGAACACCTCGACGACGGCCGGAAAAGGAATCCCCTCCCGCGTGTTCGCGATCGCGAGCAGGAGCACGGTCGGGATCAGCTCGGTGTGGAACGTGGTCAGCGCGACGTAGATGCTCGGCAGGAGCAGCGCGAGCACGAACGCCGTAAACCGCAGAAACCGGATGAAGAACGTGAACGCGGACCGGTGGTACTGATCCTCGATGGACTGCAGAAATTCCGGAAAACGGGCCGGACAGATCAGCACCACGCCCGACCCCTGCGTCATGACGATGATTTTGCCGTCCAGAAGGGCCTGGGCGGCCGCGTCGGTCCGCTCCGTATAGCGGCATTGCGGAAAAGGGGTGCGGCCGGAATCCTGGATCATCTGCTCCACCATCGTCGTGTCGATGATGTCATGATTTTGGATCCGGCCGATGCGTTCCTCGAATCGCCGCAGCACCCGGTCGGGAACAACGCCCTCCAGATAGCCGTACACGATCTCCTTCCCCGTCCGCCGGCCGGCATGGGGAATCTTGACGATCTTGAAATCCGGCGTCTGCAGGCGCAGCCGCAGCATGCCGATGTTCATCGACAGGTTCTCGACCGTGCCTTCCCGCGGTCCGATCGCCGCCCGTTCGGCGGACGGCTCTTCCACTCCCCGCGTCTCCAGCCTCAGCCCGTCGAAACTGACGGCGCGGTCCCAATGCTCCATGAAAAAGACGACATGCCCCTGCAGCACCATGCGGACGACCGACCCGAGGGTTTCATGGACACGGAACGACCGGTCGATGACCCCCTGAAGTTCGAACCACTCCCGGATCGTCCGCGACGAGATCGACAGGCCGTTGCCTCGCCGGCGCATCTCCATCTTCTGCAGCACGGACAGAATGTCGGATGCGCTCTGCTGGTCGGCGAGCGATTCGCAATACACGATCCAGGCCACGCAGACCATGTCCGGCCCGGCGGCGATCCGCTCGAACGTGATGTCGTCGCATTGTCGGAAAATGTCTTTCAGCCGGTTGATGTTCTCCACGGCATCCGCCGATACGGGGAGATTCAGAGCGGCTTGGGTGGATTCGCTGTTCATGGGCGCACCTGATGCATGGCATTTTTTATCATTTTTCGCCGGAGGAACCATAAATATGCGGAGCCTGTGCGGCGGGGCGCTCGTTCGCCCGGTCTGCATTTTCTGCAATCGGTGATCGAAGGGAAATCGGGCCGAGAAAGCGGCGTGGTCCAAGGCGGACGGACAGGCGGGCTGCGGCAGGGCGATTCCGGCGCAGAAAAAGCCGGGAGCCGATTCCGGCTCCCGGCCTCAAGTCCGTCCGCCGCGCTATGCGGCGGCGGATCATGACCCGCCTGTTCCGAATGTCAGAAAAACAGATCGAAAATCAACCCGCTCGGCTGCAACGGCCAGAACATCTGCAGCGACGACTGATAGAAGGCCAACTGCTGAAGCTGCCGGGCCTGCCGGTCCAGCAGGCTGCTGGCCGGCACTTCGTTGTACCGCTCCGCCGCCGCGTCCAGACGGTCCGCGAGGCCGAGGCGGCCGCCGAGCGTCTTCGCCGTCAGTTCGAACGATCCGTTCAGGCTGCGCTCGAGCTGACGCTCGTCCAGCCGGAGCGTACCGTCCGCATTCCGGGTGATGCCGAGCCGCTCGTAAGCCGTCGAGTCGACGATGCGGTCGAAGCTTCTCCGGATCGACGGGCTCAGCAAGCCTTCCGCCTCCCGCAGGCGCCGGTACATCGCGTTGTAGCTTTCCACCAAATCCCGGACCAGCGGGATGATCCGCCCGCCGTCCGGCCGCACCTCGACGGTCACGGGCTCATCCGTCACGGCCAGCAGCGTCGCCGTCACCCTGCCCTTCTCCAGCTCGATCGTGTTCGACTGCGATTCGACCGCCGGACCGCCGTTCACGCTGTAGGAGGCGTTGACCGCCTGCCGCTCCACATGCGCCGCGCCGGTCGCCGACATCGCGTTGCCGGTCACGTCCTCGACCCGGAATGCATGATCCGTGCCGGTCTGGTCGCCGGTCAGCTCGAGCCGCTTCATGCCCGTCTCCGCATCCGTCACGATCGCCGCCGTGACGCCGATCTTCGCCGCATTGACCGCGTCCCGGATCCTGCCCAGCGCCTGCTCGTTCGTATCGTCCGCGCGGATGAACACCGATATCTTCGTCGTCCTGCCGCCGATCGTGATGTTGAACTCGTTCAGCCCGGCGCCCACGACGGACTGGTCCCGGCGAGCCATGCGCCGCTGTTCTTCTGCGACGCCGCGAGCGCGTTCACCTTCACGGAATAGGTGCCGGGAGCCGCGCCGGCTTTCGCCTCGGCCGTCACCTTCCCGCCGTCCGACGATCGCGCCGTCCGCGCCTGGAACGGCGAATCCTGCTGCTGCATCAGTTTCCGCGCGGCTTCCTGCATGCCCTGGGCGGAGCGCAGGAAGTTCACGATGCCCGTCGCGGCCGTCCGGACAAATTGCTGATACGGCTTGCTGTTAAGGACGTATCTCGCGAACAGGGAAGTCTGGTCGATCCGGCTGCCGACGGACGACCAACCGGCGGAAGCGGGACTTCCGACCGGATACCACCAACCTTGCGCGTACGATAAACCGTACGGGATGATCGACGGAACCATGCGCCCACACCTCCCCCTGTTCCTTGTTTTCGGACAATTTCCGGCCGTTTTGTATATCCGAATCCATCTTCGCCTTCGCACAAAGGCCCGCAGTCCGCACGGACCGCGGGATCAACGCGTGATGAGACCGTGCCCGCGGACGCGCTGCCGGCGCATCCACTGCGTGGCGACCCATTTCTCGCCGCGGATGACGGGCGCGCTGCTGTGCAGGGTCAGATGATTGAGCTCCGGATTGCCGTAGAAGTACTCGAAATAGACCGCGGACCCGCGTTTCGGCTTCACCGCGATCTCCAGCAGGGGGAAGACCGTCTCGCCGCCTTCCTCCACGTCGTTCAGATAGATGACCAGCGTGCTGATCCGGTTGTTCCGCGCGGACGGGGTGCCCGGCGCGAAGTAATCGTGGTGCGCCCGGTATTCCTGGCCCGGACCGTAATGGAGCACCTGCAGCCCCTCCGCGTGCTCGACCGGCACGTGCATGAGCTGCGCGATGCGCCTCTCGATGCGGCTGATGAACGGGCTCTCGTCCTCCTCGAAAAACATCCCGCGGCTCGTGCGGATCTCGCTGACCACCTTGTTCACGAGCCGGGACTCCTTCAGACGCGGGGCGGCCGACTCGATCAGCTCACGGCACTCGTCGTCCGTCAGCACCCGCTCGAAGCGCATGATCAGCGGCTCCCGGTTCAGCACCGTTCCCTCCACGACGCAATCATCGAGCGGATAGACGGACTGAACCGGCAGGATCGATGTCTCCTCGCTCATGTCCCTCACCTCATGATGACTGCGGAATTGAAGCAGAAACCATTTTTTTACTGCGTCCCAATTATACATCGGCGCAAACTTTGTCGAACAGCCCTTGTCGACAAATCATCGTGCGATCAACCCAAACTCCCGCCAAAAACATACTTGACACATGTGAATTGTTGGTTTATATTGGGCTCACTCAACCTTTCCGGTTGATCCCGGAATTTCCGGGTCTTTCCCGGCCTGCCGGCGGCCGAAGCTGTTCTTCAACCAGACAGCCGACTATTCGCATAGAGGCATGATCCCCGACGAGGGAAGAAGGATTGGTCCGCAGTCCTTCACCGTCGGGCGGTTATGCCTCTTTCCTGTTTCAAATCCATTCACAGGTGCAGGGATGGGAAGATGGAGAAAATCCGTGTGGAGCGGGTAACCAAGACGTTCGAAACGCGGGAGCCCGGCCGCGGCGGTGGTACCCGGACGCTCACCGCCCTGAAGGATCTCGATTTCACCGTCCGGTCCGGGGAATTCCTCACCCTGGTCGGCCCGAGCGGCTGCGGCAAATCCACCCTGCTCGATCTGCTGCTCGGGCTCGGCAAGCCCACGAAGGGAAGAATCCTGATCGACGGGCGGGAGATCGACGGACCCGGCCTGGACCGCGGGATCGTGTTCCAGCAGTACGCGCTGTTCCCGTGGAAGACGGTGAGGGGCAACGTGGAGTTCGGCCTCGAAGCGCAGGGCATCCCGAAGAAGGAAAGGCGGGAGCTTGCGGACCATTACATCGGGCTGGTCGGCCTCCAGGACTTTGCGAACCACTACCCGCATGAACTGTCCGGCGGCATGAAGCAGCGCGTGGCGATCGCGCGCAGCCTGGCCTGCAACCCGGATGTACTGCTGATGGACGAACCTTTTGCGGCGCTGGACGCCCAGACCCGGGAAGTCCTGCAGGCCGAGCTTCTCCGGATCTGGGAAAAGACGGGGAAGACCATCGTCTTCATCACGCACAGCATCGACGAAGCCGTTTATCTGGGCCAACGGGTGGTCGTGCTCACTTCCCGCCCCGGCACCGTGAAGCAGATCGTCGAGGTATCGCTCGGGAACCGGCTGTCCGAACCGAACCTGAACGCGCATCCGGAGTTCATCCGGGCGCGCACGGAAGTCTGGAATCTGCTGCACGAGCCCGAATATCGCGGCGCTTGCATCTGAACGCGAAGGATTGGAGGAGACCATGGCAGCCTATCCGAAAGCGGAGGGAATCCGCAAACCCGCCGCCGCCCCTTCCCGGTGGCGATGGCGCGCCTTCACACCGCCGGGTGTGCTGAAAAAATCGATCGTGATCATCCTGTTACGGCGAAGCCGGGGAAGCGTTCGCAGGGGAGAACGAACGGAACGGAAACGTCGAAACACTCGGAGGGTAAAGGCGATGATCACGATCAGTCTGTGCATGATCGTCCGGGACGAGGAAGCGGTGCTCGGCCGCTGCCTGGATTCGGTCGCGCCCCATGTGGAGGAAATCATCGTCGTCGACACCGGTTCGACGGACCGCACGAAGGAGATCGCCGGCCGGTACGGCGCGAAGGTGTGCGATTTCGCGTGGATCGACGACTTCGCCGCGGCGCGGAATTTCGCTTTTTCGAAGGCGGGCATGGACTACATCCTGTGGCTGGACGCCGACGATTACCTGACGCCCGAAGACGGCCGGCGGCTGGCGGATCTCAAGCGGACGCTCGATCCGGCGTACAACGCGGTCTCCATGCCGTACATTCTCTCGACGGACGAATCCGGACGACCTTCGTTCATGCTGCGCCGCCACCGGCTGGTGAAGCGTTCCTGCCGTTTCCGGTGGATCGGCGCCGTGCACGAATATCTCGAAGTGCGTGGACCCGTCTTCCACAGCGACGTCTGCGTCACGCACGACAAGAAGAAGCCGCGCACGGACCGGAACCTTCGCATTTATCGCGCGCGGCAGGCCGGAGGGGAGGAATTTTCGCCGCGGGATCTGTACTATTTTGCCAACGAGTTGAGAGACCACGGGCTGTACGAGGAGGCGTGCGAATACTACGAGCGGTTCCTCGACACGGGGGGCGGCTGGGTGGAGGACAACATCCAGGCCTGCCTGAAGCTGGCGGAATGCCGGCGCCAGCTGGGGGACGAGCGGAGGGAATTCGGGGCGCTGTGCCGCAGCTTTCTGTACGACCGGCCCCGGGGCGAATGCTGCTACCGGATCGGCGAATATTTTCTGAATCGGGGAAAGGCGGACCAGGCGGCGTTCTGGTTTCAGATGGCCGTCTCCCTCCCCGTTCCCGAAGACGCGATGGGCATGCGCAACCGGGCGATGACGACGTGGATGCCCCATCTGCAGCTTGCCGTATGTTATTCCCGCCTGGGAAAACATGAACGGGGCTTCCTCCACAACGAGAAAGCCGCGTCCTATGTGCCGAATCATCCGAGCGTTCTGCACAACCGGAAATTCTATGCGCGCGTGCTCGGAATCGAAGCGTCCGCAATCGATCCCTCAATCGCGAACGGTCGATCGGGACCCTCGTCCTGACCGACCGTTCGGTATTCCGCGGCTCAGATCGCGGACCGGGGCGTGATGCAGAATTCCCCTTCGCGGGTGCCGGCGGCGGGCAGCGCGAATCCCGTTTCCTCACGCCCGGCTCCGGGAAGGAACCGGCGCCTCCAGTTCCCTGACCAGCTCATCCAGCATCGCATCCAGCCGCTTCTTCAATTCGTCGTCCAGATCGAATTGCACGTCCCCGTTCCGTTCCGCGCGCGTCACCTGCACATCCACGGCGTAGACCGAGGGCGCAAACCGCCGGGCGCCCAATGCCGCGGCCACCGGCTTGAACGCGAACTCCACCGCCAGCAAATGGGCGATCGTTCCGCCCATGAACACGGGCGCCACCCACTTGTCGGCCAGAATGTGCTGCGGCAGCACGTCGAGGAACAGCTTCAACAGTCCCGTGTAGGACGCCTTGTAGACCGGGCTCGCGAAAATGACCGCATCCGCGCGCTCCACCCTGCCGACGGCTTCCCGGATTTCCGGATTGTCGGACCGGCCGAGCACCAGGTCCTGGGCAGGCAGGTCCGCCACCCGGATCTCATCCGCGGCATGTCCGCCGAGCGCCAGCCGCCTCCGCACGTGGCTCACGATCCCGTTCAGCCGGGACGCCGCATTCGGGCTTCCGTTCACCATGATCACGCCGGCCAATCTCTCCATCTCCCCTCGCAATCGGACGTGTAAACCATAAAGACCCCCTGATCCCTGCATCTCGCCGTCAAGGCACGCCTTGCGGAAGCTTGATGCAGAGAAAGGAGGTCTCCGGCGGTTCGGTCGAACCCGAATTTACACTATTCCGATTTAATTTATATTATTTGGTATCCTTATCTTAAGTCGTTCCGGCACCGTTGTCAACATCGTTTTTCAAGGTTCCGTGCAGCCTCGTGCAGTACTCGTCCGGCCCCGGCCAATGTTCCTTTCCCCTTTTGCGCTTTTGCGGCAAGGTCTTCAGCCCAAGAGCGGAAAGGGCAAATCCTTGACATGATTAATTGTTAACGATTCAACGGGTTTCATCATCGGGTGAAATCATCAAGATAAATTCCCGTTCATGATCAGACTGAACCGGTCAACCGATCCTCCGCTGTCACGCCATCGCCTCCGCCCGCGGGCTTTGCGCCAATCGGCGCTCCATGCGGGATTTCCTGTAATAGAGCAGCTCATACATCACCGGCACCACCACAAGGGTCAGCAGCGTGGAGCTCGCAAGACCGCCGATCACGACCATGGCCAGCCCGCTGGAGATGACGCTGCCGCCGCCGACCCCTGCCGCCAGCGGCACCAGCGCGCCAATTGTGGCGATGGCCGTCATCAGAATCGGTCTGAGGCGAGTGCCTCCCGCTTCCAGGAGCGCCTCCCGAATCGCAAGTCCCCGCTCGATCTGCTGCCGCACCCGCTCCACCAGGACGATGGCATTGGTGACCACGATCCCGATCAGCATCAGAAAACCGATCAGACTGGAAGCCGACAGCGGTTCTCCCGTTGCCAGATTGCCGGCGAGGCCGCCGATGAGCGCGAAGGGCAGGGAGAAGAGTACCGCCAGCGGCGCCCGTCCTTCGCCGAAGGTGACCACCATCACGACATACACCGCAATGACCGCGACAAACATCGCCATCAGCATGTCGCGGATCATCTGCTGAACCTCCGCGCTGCTCCCGCCTACGGACAGTTCCGCCCCTTCGGGAAGTTCCAGCGCCTCCAGGGCTTTCGTCAGCGCCTGGTTGACCTTGCCCGGCTCTTTGCCCACCATTTTCGCGGTGACGGTCACATATTCCGTTCCGTTCTTGTACTGCAGGGTGCCCGGAAGCCGCACTTGCCGGACATCGGCGATATCCTTCACCCGAATCACCGTGCCGGAGGGCGTCTGGAACGGCAATTCCGCAATGCCGTCCGGCGAGTTCAGGGCATCGCCCTCCAGGGTGAAATACAGTTCGCTGCCCGACATCATGCCGATTTTCGTCTCCGCCAGATACGGCCTGAGCAGGGCGTAAGCCTGGTAGGCGGTCAAACCGTAGCGGAGCGCGTCCTCCTGGCGGACTTCAATCGCAATCCCGTTCGAGCCGTCTTGCAAACATCGGCGATGCCCTCGATGCCTTCAAGCGTCTTCACGACCCGCTCGGCCGCCAAGCGCAGCTGCTCCCTGGAAGACGCCGTAACGGTAATTTCCACGGCGCCGCCGCCGGTCATGTCATCCTTGACCAGACTGAAGCGGCTTCCTTCGGGCGGCATGGCCCGCGGTCTGATCTCCTCAATGAAACGGTCCAGATCCGTTTCCGGCTTGAAGGCGATGAACCATTCGGCCAAATGGCCGTACGCCTCTCCTTCCATAAGACCGATCAACGCCATGAGCATCGACAGCGGAATCGACACGACCGCGATGAGCGTCGCCCGCACATTGCGCAGGAAGAAGAGAATGACCAGGGAAGCGAACAGCGCGCCCAGCAAGCCTTCCTGCGCCAGCGAATGCACCGACTCCTTCACGTCGGAGGCCCGGTTGTACATGATGAAGGTGCGAATCTTGCCGCTCTTTTCCGCTTCCTCATAGATGCGCAGCACCTTGTCCGCCACTTCCACCGTATTGGCCGCGCTCGACTTCACGATGTTCAGCGTGATGCTGGGCTTGCCGTTGGTCAGGCTGATGACGCCGGTCTCTTTGCCCTGTGTGATGACCGCCACATCCCGGAGACGGACGCTCCCGTCGGGCACGAGACTCAAATCTTCGAGTTGTTCGACCGACCGCAGATCCCCCTGCACGAAGACGGGCAAGATTTCCTCCCCCATCACCGTTTGTCCCAGCGGGATGCTGACATTGCCGGCCTGAATCAGGCTCGCCAATTGATCATAAGTGAACCCGTACTCGGCCATCTTGGCGCCGTCCAGTCGGACATACCAGGCGGACGAATCCTCAAGTCCGATCACCTGCACGTTGCTGACGCCTTCAACGGCCTCCAGTTTCGGCAACAGTTCCCGGGTGACGATGTCGGACAGTTCTTTTTCGGATACGCCCTCCGCGCCGGACACGCTCGTATGCATGACGGGCTGGCCGGTCGTGGAGTAATGCTTCACCTCCGGCTTTTGCGCGTCTTCGGGCAGCGCCACGCCTTCCAACGCCCGGCGGACCTCCTCCTGCCGCCGCTTCATGTCGTCGTGGTGGCCGTATTCCAGCTGCACGACGGACAGATTGTTCATGGATTGCGAGTAAACATGCTTGACGCCTTCCAGATTCCGCAGCGCCTGTTCCACGGGCCGGGTGACCTGTTCCAACACTTCGTCCGGCGCCGCGCCGGGATAGACCGTGATCACGGCAATCCCGGGAATGTCGATATCCGGCAGCTGTTCCTGCCTGAATCCGGCGATGGAATAGATGCCGCCGACGGCGACCAGAACGACCAGCAGCACGATCGCCATCGGATTCCGCAGGGAAAATTCCGTCAGGTTCCTCAACATCCCAAACCCCGTCCTTGTTTCGGAAATCGTTCGACGCCACCCATTGTAGCCGCACACGGGAAGCGCCACGACGGTCCGCAGGATGAATTGGCATCTCACCTTCGGTCCGGCAACCGCTCCGCTTCGGGACGGAAGCATATCCATTTCTTTCTCCTCCCGAACGGAGCCGATCGAGCGAGAGAATCGCCACCGCCGCGATGAACGCGAGGATGAACATGCAGGACGAAATCGCACTGGCGTATCCCATGCCGAAGAAGCGGAACGCCTGTTTGTACATGTAGGTGGCCATCAGTTCGGTTGCGCTGTCGGGACCGCCTTCGGTCATGACGAAAATGAGGTCGAAATATTTCAGCGAACCGATCGTCGACAACGTCGCGGCCGTGATGATCGTCGGCATGAGGAGCGGCAGCTTGATGCGGGTAAACGTTTTCCACGGCGTGCACCCGTCGATGCGGGCCGCTTCGAGCAGCTCTTCCGGAATGCCGGTGAGCCCTGCGCGCAGCAAAATCATGTAGAACGGGACAAATTGCCAGCAGATGGTGGCAATGACCGCGCCCATCGCCGTGGATTTTTCCCCGAGCCAGCTCCGTTGCAGCGATTGGAGGCCGAGGTCGGCCAGCAGTTCATTGAGCACGCCGAACGTCGGGTTGTAAATGAACATCCACAAAATGGCGATCGCGACCGTGGACATCAGGAACGGCAGAAAATAGACCGTCCGGAAAAAGCGCATGCCCCTGATTTTCGACTGGAGCAGCAGGGCCAGCGCCAATCCGAGCGGAATCTGCGTGAAGACGGAGGCAAAGACGAGCAGGACGTTGTTGCCGAGCGACCGGAAAAACACGCGGTCCCGCATCAGATTGGCGTAGTTTTCCAGCCCGAGAAACGCCTTTTCCGCCTGAATCCCCGTCCAGTCGAACAGGCTGTAGTAAAAGGTTGCGAAGATCGGGTAGATGTTGTAGACCGCATAGATGAGCAGGGCGGGCCCGATGAAAAAGAGCAAAAACAACCCTTTGCCCCACTTGTCCTGTCTGCGGATGCGAGCCGCATCGCCGGTCATGGACAGGTCACCCTCCCGCGGGAAGATTGAAAAAGAAGGGAGGCGTACCGCCGCCTCCCTGACCACACCTCACCGGACTCACTTTCCGAGCAAGCGTTGTGCCGCTTCTTCCATTTGCCGCGCCGCTTCTTCCGGCGTCATGCTCTTGCCGAACAGCGCCTGCGTGGTGTCTTTGTGCAGCTCGGCCATTTCCGGCGGCAGGGTTTGATCGTAGAACGGTTGCAGGAAATCGGATTGCTCCAGGATTTCCTTCATCTGGACGGCAAACGGGTCGTTGTATTGGACATCCTTGACCGCCACGACCACGCCTGCTTCATCGACGTACCGCTGTGCCAGTTCTTTGGACGTCAGCGCTTTCAGCAGCTCGACGGCTTCATCCGGATATTTCGTTTTCGACGAGATCGAGAACACCGGGGACACGCCGCCGACGAGATCCGTCGCTTTGCCGAGGCCGCCTTCGACGGACGGGAATCCGAAGATGCCCATTTTGCTTTCGAAATCCGGCATTTCCGAACGGACGACGGTCAGGTACCCCGAGGTTTGCAGTTCCATGGCCGCCTTGCCGGTGTACAGGAACTGGCGGGATTGGCCGGTGTCGAAGTCCAGGCCGTTGAAGCCGGTGACGAAGGCGTTGCGGTCGACGAGATCCTGGATCATTTCACCCGCTTTGATGTAAGCCGGATCGTCGAAGGTGCCGCCCCTGCGTTCGAATGCGGCGTTGAAAATGTCCGATCCGCCCAGACGGTTGGCCAGGTAGATGAACCACAGGGCGCCCGGCCATTTCGTCTTGTTGGCCATGCTGATAGGCGCGATGCCGTTGGCATTCAGCGTATCGATGATGTGGAGCAGGTCATCGTACGTTGTCGGCGGCTCCAGGCCGTATTGCGCAAAGATTTCCTTGTTGTAGAAGAAAAGCGTCAGCGACATGGCGAGCGGAGCGCCGTACAGCTTGCCGTCGAACGTTGCGAGGTTGAGCGCCGCCGGCAGGTAGCGGTCCGCGTCGATCTTGCCGGTGACGTCCATGACCTGGCCGGCATCCACGAACGCCTTCAGCCAGCCGCCGCCCCAGCTGTGGAAGATGTCCGGCGGGTTGTTGCCGCCCATCGCGACCGGCAGTTTCGTCTTGTACGTGTCGTTCGCGATTTGTTCCGCCACGACTTCGACGTCCGGATGCGCATCCATGAATTCCCGGATGGTTTCTTCGATCAGTTCTTTCCGTTTGCCCGTATCGATGAACCAAACCGTCAGTTTTTTCTTCTCGCCGGAAGGCGCGGACGCGGAGCCGGAATCCGACGGCGAGGACGAAGACGAATGTTGCGGGGATCCGCCGTTCGTGGCCCCTCCGCCGCAGGCTGCCAATGAACAGATCAATAAAGCGCCTACAAAAAACCTGGCCCACTTTTTCCGTGCAGACAAGTTTCCCGCCCCCTTTGCGGTTTGTGTCTGCATCGTACCACGGGCCGGATATGTAAAAGAAGCGAGGATGATCAGGAAAAATACCATTTTGCTCAGATATTCCCCGGATTGCGATTGACAACGTTTGCAATCTAAAATGGAAGTGTCTTCATCCCAACGGACTGGAATGTTGCCGCAATGGGCCGATTCCCGTTTTCTTTCTTCCTGACGCTCCACCGCACCAGGACGCAAATCTTCATCAGCTTCCTTGTCGTGATGGGGGTCGTGTTGCTCGTTTCGGGCCGGTACTTGTACCGGAACGTCTCGCGGCTGATCCTGTCCAATGTCGAAGCGCAAGTCGGCGAAACGGCCAACCAGATCAGCGCCCGGCTGGATGCCGTGTTGTCCGAGGTGGATACGCTCACGCTGCAGCTCGCCATGGACCCGCGCGTACAGGAATTGCTGCTCAAAATTTATCGCCATCAGGCGGTCTCGGTCGACGAACGGCTGTCCCTGCGTCCGATCACCGAAAATCTCATGGCGTTCTCCTGGGCCATCGAGGGAGTGGAAATTTACGCCGACCGCGCCCCCCTCTATCCGCTGGACCTGCCCCGGCTTCACGACCGGGTGGACGAGGATGCCATTCGCCTCGCGGAAGAGCGGGGCGGGCCGCTCGTCTGGCGGGGGCAAATCGGGCGCAATCCGGACCAGCTCCTGGCCATCCGGCAGGTGCCGCTCGAAGAGGAAAAGCTGAAGGGCGGAGGGTACATCGTCGCCTGGGTCAGGCCTTCGATCCTGGATTTCATCCGGACCGAATTTTCCTCGCCCAAGGGCATGCTGGTGCGGGTGTACGACGAGAACGGAACGATCGTGGCGGAGAGCGATTCCGCGGCGGAAATGGCGGGGGATCACGCGGCCGGTGCAAACGGATGGGAACGGGCCGCCGGCGACGGGGAGGCCTATCTGAGAATCGACCGGCGCTCCTCGGTCACCAACTGGTCCATCTCCATTCTCGTGCCGAAGCACGCCCTCACCGGCGGTCTGGAACTGTTCCGGCGGGCGCTGGTCTGGTCGCTGCTTGTCGGCACGGCGGTCAGCCTGCTGCTGCTGGGGGTGGTGTCGGGCATGATCACCCGGCCGATCCGCCGGCTTCGCCGGATCATGAACGCGTCCGTGTCCCCGCTTCCCAAACCGAATGACGAAACCTATTTCAATTTTGAAATCAACGAATTGAACCGGGCCTACAACAAACTGGTGGCCAAGCTGCACCACCTGGTCGATACCGTGTACGAAAAGGAGCGGCTCCGAAACATCGCCGAAATCCGGCTGCTCCAGGCCCAGATCAACCCCCATTTTCTGTTCAACACGCTGGATTCGCTGTACTGGAACCTGGTCGCCCGCGGCGAGGAGGAAAGCGCCGCGATGGTCAGCGCCTTCTCCAAGTTGTTCCGCTATTCCATCCAATCCTCCGGCGGAGACGATTGGGTGACGCTGGCCGACGAGATCGAACATATCCGGCAATACCTGACCGTCATGCAATACCGTCTCCGGAACCGGCTCTCCTGGGATTGCAGCACCGATCCGGACTGTTTGCCGCTGCGCCTGCCCAAGCTGCTCATCCAGCCGATCGTGGAAAATGCGATCAGCCACGGCATCGAACCGAAAATGGGGGACGGCCGCGTCTCCGTGACGGTCCGCAAAGCATCCGGAGCGGACGGTCCGCTGCTGGTGATCGGCGTGAAAGACAACGGAACGGGCATGCCGCCGGATAAGCTTCAGGCGCTTCGGAAACGGCTGGACAATCCGCTCCCCGCCGCTGAGACGCCGACGCGCGGCATCGGCCTGTGGAACGTGCAGCAACGCATCCGGCTGTTCTACGGCCGCGACTGCCGGCTGGAAATCGCGAGCATTCCCGGCGAGGGAACGACCGTCACCATGAAATTGCCATGGGGGAGAGTGGCACCATGACCGAGCGTCCCTATCTGATGCTCGTGGTCGAAGATGAACCGGCCATTCGGGAAGGCGTGCTGGGCGCCCTGAAAAAATGGGGAGAGAAACAGCCGGACATCTGGCAATTCATCGCCGCCGCCAGCGGCCCGGAAGGACTGGAGATTGCCCGTTCGCGGCCCGTCGATTTCATGATCTGCGACATCCGGCTGCCCGGCATGAGCGGCATCGACATGCTGGAAAAACTGCGCCGGGAACATTGCGAGACGCCCGCCATCCTGCTGACCGGCTATGCCGAATTCGAGTACGCGCGCAAGGCGCTCTCCCTCGGCGTCGTCAATTACCTGCTCAAACCGGTGGATCAGGTGCAGCTGATCGAGGCCGTGGAGGCGGCGCTGGAGAAGGAAAAGATCGGCTCGCGCCGATCGCGGGAAGCCGATGCGGCTGCCCGGCGCCACGAAACGATCCGGCATGCGCTGGCCCTGATCGCCGAACGGCTGAAGGATCCCGATTTCACCCTGAAAGAGCTGGCCGACCGCGTCCATCTCCATCCCAACTATTTGTCCACGCTGTTCCGGGAGGTCACCGGCATGACCTTCAGCGACTATCTCACCCGGCAGCGGCTGAACATGGCCAAACGGCTCCTGCTCTGCACCGACAAAAAAAATTATGCCATCGCCGAAGAGACCGGGTTCAGCACGGCTAGGTACTTCATCAAAGTGTTCCGTGATTTCGAAGGCGTGACGCCGAAGGAATTTCGCGCCGGCCGGCATCCGGGTGCCTCCTCCGGTGACGAAGACCGGCGCGGCGCGAAGGGAGGGCGATGATGAACAGGCAGCTGGCGTGGTCCATGACCGGTTATTTGCTGCTGATCCTCCTCGTCCTTGCCCTCCCGGTCTGGCTGATGCGGAACGACCGGCTGTCCGACGGTGACAACCGGTCGGCCGAACCGTCCGCCGCGCCGGTGACGGTCACGCTTTGGGCCCAGAAAAGCAATGACGGAAGACAGGCCGGTCTGCTTCGCAGCGTGGAGGCATTCAACCGATCGCAAACCGGCATCCGCATCGTTCCCTATTTCTACAGGGAAGATTTGTACAAGTCGAAGCTGAGGGTGGCGCTGGCATCGGGCAAAATGCCCGACCTGTTCTACGTCTGGTTCGGCCGGTCGTTCGAACACAACATGGTGGAATCCGGCAGGGTGGCCGACCTGACCGACTGGATTGACGGGCATCCCGACTTTCGCGACCGGTTTGAACCGGGGGCGCTGGAGCGGGGGATGTATGACGGGCGCATTTACGGCGTGCCCCATTCCGTCTATCACATGATCATCTGGTACAACAAGAAAATGTTCCTCGAACACGGCCTGGCGCCACCCGTCACCTGGGAAGACCTGATCGAAGCCGTCAGGACGCTGAAAGCAAACGGGGTCGTGCCCATTGCGGTCGCCGGCAAGGAGCGCTGGCCCCTCATCAACTGGTTCGCCTACCTGTCCAACCGCATCGGCGGGAGCGAACCGTTCGAACGGGTGGTCAGGGGCGAAGGCGACTTCACGGATCCGTCCTTCGTCGAGGCGGCCCTGAAAATGCGCGAACTGGTGGAACACGATGCGTTCATCCCCGGCTTTACCGGCATGACGTGGATGAACGTGGAGGACGCGTTCCTGGATGGTGCAGCCGCCATGTATTTGCAGGGCGACTGGTCGGCCGAGAAATATTTGAGCCACGAAGACATCGGCTTTTTCCGCTTTCCCGATCTGGGCGGCGAGGGCGAACTGACCCATTATTACGGCGGATACGGCGCCGGCTGGGCGATCGCCCGGAACGGCAACGTGGATGCGGCGCTTCAGGTGCTGGATTTCCTGCTGAGCCCGACGGAATGGGCCCGCTTCGTCGCCGCCAACACCGCCCCGTCCCCCGCCGTCAACCGGCTCGTCCTGCTGAGCGACACGCCGGGGCCCGTGCTGGAGTATTTGCGATACGTCCAGACCGACGCCACCGGCTATTTCGGCTACTACGACCAGGAGCTCGACCCGAGAAGGGCGCAGCTGCTCATGGATGCGATCCTGAAGCTGGTCCACGAGCCGGAGATGACCCGCGAAGACATCGTCGAATTGCTCGGCTCAATCCGATGATGCAGACGGGCCGTCGTGAACATGCACTTTCCTTTCCGGACGGAAGCGGCTTCCGTCCGTTTTCATCTCTCAAATGGCGTCCCGGCCGTTTTGCCGGGGAGGGCGCCGGGTTCGAGGACGCGGTCGAGAATGCGCTTCTCGAACCAGGCGAAGCCGTTGTCCTTCTCCCGCGGCCGCGCCAGCGGGATCGGGAGATCGAGGGCGACGGCGCCCCGCTCGATCAGGATGACCCGGTCCGCCAGGGCCACCGCCTCGCTCACGTCGTGGGTGACGAGCAGGGCGGTGAACCCCTGCCGGAGCCACAGCCGCTCGATGAGCCGCTGCATCTCGATGCGCGTCAGGGCGTCGAGGGCGCCAAGGGGTTCGTCGAACAGCAGCAGCCGGGGATTGCCGATGAGCGCGCGGGCGAGCGCGACCCGCTGCTTCTGGCCGCCGGACAGGACGGACGGCCAGTCCCGCGCCCGCTCCTCGAGGCCGACGAGGCGCAGCGCTTCCCGCGCCTTCTCCCTCGCTTCCTTCCTGCCGAGGCCCTGCACGCCCAGCATGACGTTCTGCTCCACCGTCTGCCAGGGCAGAAGCCGCGGATCCTGGAACATCACCCGCGCGGACGGATCGAGACCGGCGGCGGGCCGGCCGTCCCGCAGGATGACGCCGCCGCTCGGCGCTTCCAGTCCGGCGATGAGCCGGAGCAGCGTGCTTTTGCCGCAGCCGCTGCGGCCGACGACGGCGACGAATTCCCCCGCCCGGACCGCAAGATTCAGTCCTTCCAGAACGGCGGGGCCGTTCCCGAACCGCTTCGTGACATGCTGCAGATCAATGGACATGCCCCGGACGCCGCCTTGTCCGCCCGGCCGTTCACCGGCCTGCGGACCGTCCGGACGATCCGCCCGTTCCGGGCGTTCCGCTCCGTCTCCCGGCTCCGGAGCGCCGGTCAGGCGGACGGCGGATGGACGTGCGGCCTGCCGAAATGCGGATGCCACTTCAGCCAACTCCTCTCCAATCCCTTCGCCATCCAATCGGAAACTTTGCCCAGCAGGGCATACAGCAAAATGCACAGCACCACCACGTCGAGCTGGAAGAACTCCCGGGCGTTCATCGCCATGTAGCCGATGCCGTCTTTGGACGAGATCGTCTCGGCCACGATCAGGGTCAGCCACATAATCCCGAGCGCGTAGCGCAGGCCGACCAGGATGGACGGCAATGCGCCGGGGAGGATGACCTTGCGGTACAGGGCGCCGCGGCCGAGCCCGTACACGCGGCCCATCTCGATCAGGCCGGGATCGACGCTGCGGATGCCGTGGAGCGTGTTCAGATAGATCGGAAACAGGACGCCGAGGGCGACCAGAAAAATTTTGCCATCGTCGCCGATGCCGAACCAGACGATGACCAGCGGAATCAGCGCCAGGTGCGGGACGTTGCGGATCATCTGGATCGAAGAATCGGTCAGCCTTTCCGCCAGCCGGGCGACGCCGTTCAGGAGGCCGAATACGAACCCGATGCTCCCGCCGATCAGAAACCCGGCGAACGCCCGCCAGGCGCTGACCGCCAGCGAATGCGGCAGCTCGCCGTTCAGCGTGAGGCGGACGGCGGCTTCCGCCACCTGGACGGGCGTGGGCATGATCCGGCTCGAAATGACGCCGAGCGAACCGAGGAGTTGCCAGACCGCGATCACGAGCACCGGCAGGATCCAGGGAAGCACCGGTTCGAAACGGCGGATGGCCGCAGATGTTCCCCGCATCGACCGCCGCCCCCTCAATGCGCCGACGTCCGCAGGGTCGGCCGGATCGAATTGGCGATCAGTTCGCCGAAGGGGCTGATGGAGCTCGGCCCCTGCGGCGCTTTCCGCTCGACGGGCAGAAGCGGGAAGAGCAGGTCGGCTACCCGGTACGCTTCCTCCAGATGGGGGTAGCCGGACAGGATGAACGTGTCGATGCCGAGTGCCTGATACTCCCGCATGCGGGCGGCGACGGATTCCGGGCTGCCGACGAGGGCCGTGCCCGCGCCGCCCCGCACGAGCCCGATGCCGGCCCACAGGTTCGGACCGATCTTCAGCCGGGAGCGGTCGCCGCCGTGGAGCTGCCGCATCCGACGCTGGCCGACCGAGTCGAACCGGGCGAAAATGGCCTGCGCCTGGGCGATCGTCTCGTCATCCACATGCCGGATCAGCTCTTCCGCCGCCCGCCACGCTTCTTCTTCCGTTTCCCGCACGATGACGTGCAGGCGGATGCCGAACCGGACCTCGCGGCCCGCCGCTTCCGCCCGTTTGCGGACATCGGCGATCTTCTCCTTCACCTCTTCGGGCCGCTCTCCCCAGGTCAGATACACGTCGGCGTGCTTCGCCGCCACCGCGTGGGCCGCGGGCGACGACCCGCCGAACCAGACCGGCGGATGGGGCGTCTGCACGGGCGGGAAGAGCACGCGGCCGCCCGAGATCCTGAGGTGCCTGCCGGCGAAATCCACCGTCTCCCCCGCCAACTCCCGGCGCCAAATCTCGAGAAACTCGTCGGTCAGCTCGTACCGCGCGTCGTGCTCGTGGAACAGGCCGTCGCCGGCCAGTTCCACCGGATCGCCGCCGGCCACCACGTTGATGAGCAGGCGGCCGCCGGAAATGCGGTCGAAGGTGGCCGCCATCCGCGCCGCCAGCGTCGGCGACATCAGCCCCGGGCGGACGGCGATGAGAAATTTCAGATGCCTCGTGACGGGAATGAGGGAAGACGCGACGACCCACGGGTCTTCGCAGGAACTGCCCGTCGGGATGAGCACGCCCTCGAAACCGAGCCGGTCCGCCGCCGCGGCGATTTGCGCCATGTAGGTTCCGTCCACCGCCCGCGCGCCGGCGGCGGTGCCGAGATAGCGCCCGTCGCCGTGGGTCGGAACAAACCAGAAGATGCGCATGGATCATTCCTCCTTCAGAAAGGTCGTTCAATCGCCGGCCGCCGGCCGGATCATCGCTTCTTCCACGCGAATGTCCACGGGAATCAGACCAAGCTCCCGGAACGTGTCGGCGATGCGCTGCTGCGCTTCCAGCACTTCGGCGCCGACCCGCTGCACCCCGTACCGGCGCCGCTTGGCGGCCAGCTCCAGGGACGGCACGTCGATGCCGAGCTGCGGCGACAGCAGTTCCGCCAATTCCTGCGGATGGTCCTTCGCCCACTCGTCGATTTTTCCGGCTTCCTCCAGGATGATCTCCACCACGTCCGGATGCCGTTCGACGAAGGAGCGCTCGCCGAGGTAGAACTCATGGTTGTGCACCAGATCGGTGCCGTCGGCCAGAATCCTGGCGCCGGTGGCCGTCTCCGCCGCCGCGAAGAACGGGTCCCAGATGACCCAGGCGTCCACCTTGCCGCTTTCGAAGGCGGCCCGCCCGTCCGCCGGCGGCAGGTAGACGGTCTCGATCTCGTCGTAGCCGACGCCGGCCTGCTCCAGCAGTTTGACCAGCAGAAAGTGCACGTTGGAGCCTTTGTTGAGCGCCACTTTCTTGCCCCTCAGATCGGCGATCGACCGGATGTCCGAATCCTTCGGGACGAGCAGCGCCTCGCTCCGCGGGCTTGGCGGTTCGTGGGCCAGATAGACGAGGGGCGCGCCCGCCGCCTGGGCGAAAATCGGCGGCGCCTCGCCGGTATGCCCGAAGTCGATGCTGCCGACGTTGAGCGCCTCCAGCAGCTGCGGCCCGCCGGGAAACTCCGTCCATTCCACCCGGATGCCCCGTTCCGCGAGCCTCCGGTCCAGCCGGCCGTCCGCCTTGAGAATGTTGAGCGTGCCGTATTTCTGGTACCCGATCCGCACCGTCAGCGTCTCCCCGCCGCCGGCCGCCCGGTCGGTGCCATCGGCTTCGTCTCCGGATGTTCCGGCCGCGGCCTGGCCGCCCGTGCCGCAGGCGGAGAGAAGCAAAGCCGTAAGGAACAGCGCCGCGGTTATCGCGGCCGCCGTGGCGAAAGCCCGCGACTTCAACCGCCGGTGTCCCGCTCTTACCCGTTCAACTCCGCGCATGGGCCGGTACCTCCAGTTCCTTGCCCAGCTCATCCAGCATCGCATCCAGCCGCGCCTGCAATTCGTCGTCCAGCTCGAACCGGACGTCTCCGTTCTCCTCCGTGCGCGTCACCTGCCCGTCCACCGCGTACACCGCGGGCGCGAACCGCCGGGCGCCCAGCGCCGCGGCCACCGGCTTGAACGCGAACTCCACCGACAGCAGATGGGCGATCGTCCCGCCGATGAACACGGGCGCCACCCATTTGTCATCCAGGATGCGCTGCGGCAGCACGTCGAGGAAGAGCTTCAGGAGTCCCGTGTAGGACGCCTTGTAGACCGGGCTCGCGAAGACGACCGCCTTCGCGCGCTCCACCCTGCCGACGGCTTCCCGGATGTCCGGATGGTCGGACCGGCCGAACACCAGATCTTCGGCGGGCAGCTCCGCCACCCGGATCTCTTCGACGGCATGTCCGCCGAGCGCCAGCCGCCGCTGCACATGGTTTACAAGCCCGTTCAGCCGGGAAGCCGCATTCGGGCTCCCGTTCACGATGACCACTCCTGCCAATCTCTCCATCTCCCTTCCAAATCGGATGTGCAAACAAAAAGACCTCCGCATCCCTGCAGCACACCCTCGCGTTGCAGAGAAAGGAGGTCTCCGGCAGTCCGGTCGAACCTAATGTATACTATTCCGATTATTTTTATTGTTTTTGGTATCCTCTATCTTAAGCCGTTCCGGTTCCGTTGTCAACCTCGATTTTCAAGGTTTCGTGTCCCGGGTACGCGATCCCAAGCTTTCACCGCGGACCCCGTTTCCGTATTTCGGCGCGGCGAATCCGACGAATAATGCCGAAAAATGAAACCCGCTTTACGTATTGCCGTATACCCATATCGACCGCGCGGGATTTCTTTCCATAGGCCACGGAATTAGGAGCGTGATCCGCCCGGACATGCAATAAGCACCCTCGGAAAGACGAACCTACGGCTTTCCGCGGGTGCTTTCGTTTTAAGCGATATGTTCCTCTGTCTCGTGTCGGCCCGGACATTTGCAAAAACGATTTCGGGCGCGGACAAGGTGGATCTCACCTTTCGCCATATATAGTTGAAACGCCACTCATGTCCTATAATAATTATCCTGAATTTCGAAAGTAAAACTCTTTTAAAAACATAAAAAGGGCTCCTGTTCTTTGGTAGAATGGTGTTTGACGAAAAAAACTCCAGCCAAAGAAAGGAGCACCTTTAAGGTGAAGTCTACCACACCCGTCAGCAAAATCAAGACAGAATTTTCCCTGCGACATGCGACCAGTTTCGGAGGCGCCAAAATCTTTCTGGAATACCTCGAGAAAATCAAGCTCGCCAAGGCGCTGCAGGGGCTATCGTTTGCGAAGGCAAACAACTCGTTGTTTCCCCTCTACCGCATCCTGCTGTATCTCATTGTCGGCTGGGTGCTCGGCTGCCAGCGGCTCTTTCATTTTCGCAAGTTGCAATATGATCCGC
>NZ_LZRU01000002.1 GCF_002159085.1 Thermobacillus sp. ZCTH02-B1 | reverse complement strand
GCGGATCATATTGCAACTTGCGAAAATGAAAGAGCCGCTGGCAGCCGAGCACCCAGCCGACAATGAGATACAGCAGGATGCGGTAGAGGGGAAACAACGAGTTGTTTGCCTTCGCAAACGATAGCCCCTGCAGCGCCTTGGCGAGCTTGATTTTCTCGAGGTATTCCAGAAAGATTTTGGCGCCTCCGAAACTGGTCGCATGTCGCAGGGAAAATTCTGTCTTGATTTTGCTGACGGGTGTGGTAGACTTCACCTTAAAGGTGCTCCTTTCTTTGGCTGGAGTTTTTTTCGTCAAACACCATTCTACCAAAGAACAGGAGCCCTTTTTATGTTTTTAAAAGAGTTTTACTTTCGAAATTCAGGATAAATATTCTTCAATTTGAGTTATAATTGAAAATAGACGAGAGCAGGATTTCTCCGTTCATATCATGAACTTGGAGGGTTCCGATGATCAATAAAGTGAAATTGAGGAATTTTGGGCCTTTAAGAAACGTTGATTGGAACAACCTCGGCAAGATCAATTTGATTATCGGTGAAAATGGAACGGGGAAATCCTTTTTGCTGAAATCGATGTACAGCGCCATGCGGACGATCGAAGAATTCGGTCGAGGAAATGATCGCCGCTCCGTAAACGAAGTATTGTCCGAAAAGCTCTATTGGACTTTTCAGGTCGAGAAGATCGGCGATCTGGTCGCAAAGTCGTACAATGAGCCGCTGACATGCGAAATTGTGTTTGAGGGGAACGGGTTTTCATACAAATTTGGGAAGGATACAACGAGGACCGTCACGGTCGTTGACAACAAGGTATCTCGCCGCAAAGAAGATTCTCTGTTTTTGCCGGCCAAGGAAGTGCTGTCCATCTTTCACCTTGTTATCGAATCGCGCGAAAAAGACAGGGTGTTCGGATTTGATGACACCTATTATGATCTAGTCCGGGCTTTGATGATTCCCAAGAAGCAGGGCAAAAATTATACCGAATTTGCCGCTGCGCGTAGGGAGCTGGACCGCATTTTGGGTGGAAAAGCGATTTTTGATGAAAATTTGAAAAAGTGGATGTTCAAAAAAGGGAACCAGAAGTTTTCCATCGGTGTAACTGCTGAGGGGAGCAAGAAACTTTCGATTCTAGACACGCTTCTGGGCAACCGCTCGTTGACACCCGGTTCCGTTATGTTTATCGACGAACCGGACGTGGCGCTTCATCCGAAAGCGATTTCCAGCTTCATGGATATTATCTTTCTGCTGGCGCAGGGAGGCATTCAATTCTTCTTGGCCAGCCATTCCTATTTCGTGATCAAGAAACTACACCTGATCGCGATGAAGAACCGCATATCTATTCCGGTAATTTCCTTGAATGCGGATCCTGAGCGGGAACCGGATTACGACGATCTGTTGTTCGGCATGCCGGCCAATTCCATTATTGACGAATCGATTAGGCTTTACGAAGAAGAGATGGACGGGATTCTGCGATAATATGGAGATAATCATTACAGAATCCGGAATGGAGTTTGGGCCGTTCAAAGCCGAACAAGTTTTCCACATCGAACAATCCGAAATTTACGCTAAACTTATAAAATCTTTCAGAATTGCAGAATTTCTGCTAATTCAGAAAGAACACAACCGATTGTTGATTGTGGAAGCAAAATCGAGTTCTCCCCATCCCGGCAATTCGAAGGAGAAATTTCGGGAATTTATTAGCAACGTTGCCGAAAAGATGATCCATGCCTGGCAATTGACGATATCCCTACTGATGCGACGGCATGGGCAATTCCATGACGAGTTGCCGGCCGAGTTCAGAGAATTGGCGAATTATGCTTCTCTGGACATTGTATTTATGTTGATCATCAGAGGACACAAGAAGGAGTGGCTGGTAAACGTAAAGGATGCACTGGATCAGCATTTGCGGCATGTTCGCAAAATCTGGAATGCCCGCGTGATTGTGTATAATGACGAGCAGGCGCTGTCCAAAGGACTTGTCAAGAAGATTATTTGATTTGAATCGTCCGATAACAGGTAGTCCGGTTTGGCAGAAGGGCTGTAAGAGCCCCCGGACGCCGAGTGGAGTTTCCCTCGACAAGGAAGGATACGGGCATTTTCGGTGGGAGAAGCGGAATCAGGCGGACGCGTGGGGCGTCCGCCTTTTCCGTCTGACGCTGTAGTACCGGAGGCCGGCCGGCACGCCCCGGATTTCGAGGACGCCGGCGTAGACGAGCTCCCGCAGCCGGTATTCGAAATATTCGTCCCCGATGTCCTGATCGGCGCATCCGACGGCTTCCCCGACCACGCGGGCGGCTCTGACGTATCCGCCGGCGTCGGCGGCATGGGCCGCCTGGTCCAGCATCTTCAGCAGATGCGCGTCAAAATAATCCGCCGGAACCGTCCGCACCTCACCGTCCCGCCAGATGCGCAGCACCCCGCCCTGTTCCGCGATCGCCGTCCATTCGTCGGCGAGCCGGCGGACCTCCTCCGCGGACAGCGGTGCCGCTTCCTCCGCCCGCCGGATCGCTTCCCGCAGCTTGTCCGGTCCGATCTCGCCGGAGCGGGTGTAGGTGACGGCGGCGCCGGGATGCCGGTCGAGCTCTCCGCTGATCGCACAGGCGTCGCATACGCGGACGGGATTGGGCTTGCGGCGGATGAGGTGCAGCGCGTACCGCATGCCCGTCTGCTCGATTGCGCTGCGGCTGGTCCAGACGATGATGTCCGCCCGTTCCGGAATGCGTTCGACTTGCTGCATCAGCCTGCGGAACGCTTCTTCCGGATCGTCGTCTTCTCCGAGCGCGGCGGACGCGATGTTGTCCCTGAGCCAGTCCCGCCGGGCCCGCCGGCCTTCGGGCGCGTCGAGGCGGGCGACCGGGCCGATCGCGAGGTTGTCGCGGATCGTGATGACCGCATGCGTGCCCGCGAGGCCGAGTTCACGCAGCGCCAGCTTCATGCTGCCGGCGAAGGAATCCCCGGTCACGATGTGGACACGGGTGCAGCCGGGGGCGGGATCCCGCGCGTGTGGCCCGTCCTTCCGGTTCATCAGCTCGTCGTACAGCCCGATCAGCCCGGCGGCCGCGCCTTCGGGATTCGGGTTCTGCTCCTTCAGGATTTGAATTTGGGCCAGGACAAGCCGCAGGCAGGATTTCAGTTCGCCGGGATCCAGACGGTCGACGGCTTTCCGGATTGGATCGACATCGTTCATCCGCTCCAACTCCTTTCTCGGGACCGCAAGCCGCTTGCGCGCAATCATCGGGCGTTGCGGGCGTGCTGCTTCCAAAATGAGGCCGTCTATCGGCCCTGCCAGGATGGAAAAGCGACATTTCATGAACCGGATCGCACACTTGTGTTCCCAAATCTATCCTGTATCCATCCTATCGATTCGCATGCCCGGCGGCAAGATGGAAATCCCGCACCGCAAGCCGAATTGCGGCGCGATCCGGCCGGGCAATGCAAGGCCCGGATCCGATGCAGGATCGGGCCCTGCCCTTCACGTTCCGTTCTTGGGGGCAGAAGGGGCTCCGTTCGCGCCCTTGAGCCGCTCCGTCTCCCGCGCCAGCACCCGGATCGAGCGCTCGAGGTAATCGAGGATGAGCCGGAGCTCGCCCTCGCCGTACCGGGAGAACAGTTCGGACATCGCGCCGCCGAGCGGGCCGAAGATGTCCGCGAGCGGCCGCAGATTGTCCGGTATCGGCTCGACGTACACGATGCGCAGATCGCGCGGATCCTTCGTCCGGCGGACGAAGCCGGCCTTCTCCAGCCGGTTGATCACGCTCGTGATGGCGCCGGTCGTAAGCCCCGTGAGCTCGGCGAGCTGACCGGCCGTCGCCCGGCCCATCCCGAGCACGATGTCGAGGCATTTGTGGTCGGTGATGTGGAGGCCGAGATATCTGGCGGCCGCCTGATGGAAGAACACGGTCTGGGTCGACAGTCGCCGGGTAGCCTCCAGCAGGGCGTCAATCAGTTCCGGCGGAACGGGCTCGCGTTGATCCATGGACCATCCATCCTCCGATCCTGGAAGGTTCAACTCCGACCAAGGTCCAGGTTCAAATTCAGACCATGGCCGGTATCGATCCATCACCGCTCCGGCGCAAGATGAAACCGGATATCTTAAATGATTAAGATACCGCGGAGCACCTGCCGATGCAAATCCGGTCATCTGCGGACGAAAATCTTAATGATTAAGATAATCGAGGCAATCACGATAGATTTGGAAAGGAGCCTGATTCCATGGCAAGCAGGAAGGCGATCATCATCGGCTGCGGCATCGCCGGTCCCGCGGCCGCGATCTTTCTGAAGCGGGCCGGCTACGAGCCGCACATTTTCGAGGCGCAGCCGGACCATGACGACTATGCCGGCCTGTTCCTGAACGTGGCGCGCAACGGCATGCGCGTCCTGCGCGAGCTGGGCGTGGACGGCCGCATCCGCGGGGAAGGCATCGAACTGCGCGCGATGACCTTCCGCAGCGGCAATGGAAAATTTCTGGGGCGCATCGAAGATCCGTCCGGCGAGCCGCAGGGGTACACGGTCAAGCGCGGCTTCCTGCACCGGGTGCTGCGCGAGGCGGCCGAAAGCGAAGGCATCCCGGTCACCTTCGGCAGAAAGCTCCGGGATCTCCGAATCGACCCTGACCGGGTGACCGCCGAATTCGAAGACGGTTCGTGCGCCGAAGGCGATCTGCTCGTCGGCTGCGACGGCATCCACTCGATCACGCGCCGGCTGATCGCGCCCGACGCCGCCGAGCCGGCATACACGGGGCTGATCAGCTTCGGCGGGATCGCGCGCGGCGTCGATCTTCCGCCAGAGCCGGCCCAGCACATGGTGTTCGGAAAGAAGGCGTTTTTCGGCTATCTGGTCAAGCGGGATGGCGAAATCTACTGGTTCGGCAACCTCGACTATCCGGGCAGGCCGACGCGCCGTGAGCTGCAGGCCGTTCCGCAGGCGGAGTGGCGCCGGGTGATCGAGGCGTTGTACCGCCATGATCTCCACCCCGTACCGGAGATCATCCGCAAGTCGGAAAGCGGGATCGGCGTCTACCCGATCTACGATCTGATGTCCGTCTCCCGGTGGCACAAGGGTCCGGTCGCGCTCATCGGCGACGCGATCCACGCGACCTCGCCCAACGCCGGTCAGGGCGCGTCGCTCGCGCTCGAAGACGCGCTGGCGCTCGCGAAGTGCGTCCGGGACAGCGCGACCCCGGATCAGGCGTTCCGGCGGTTCGAGCAGCTTCGTCGCGAGCGGGTGGAGAAGGTCGTGCGGTATTCGCGCAGCATCGGCCGGCGCAAACACGCGGTGAACCCGGTGCAGGTCTTCTTCCGCGATCTGATGCTGCCGTTCTTCCTGAAGCGGGCGGGCCGCGACTCCCAGGCCTGGCTGTACGATTACCGCATCGACTGGAACGACGGAGTCAACTGAGCGATGCGATCGGTCTTGCATGTCTCCGTTCCACGGCTCGTATATCCGTTCGGATCGTTCGGGGTTCGCCGCAATGGTGGTGCGGTCAATCGAAGTGGGGGAACATTCACCGTCGTCATTCCAATCCGTTGATTTCCGGCATCCGTTGACGCGCCATCCGACGCCCAGTATCATAAGGAAAAATCTTCCGAACGAAATGGGGAACGCGCATGTCGTCCTGGGCCAAAATGGCGCTGTTCGTCCTGATCACGGCGCTGCTCACCCGACTGCTCCCGTTCTCGGAATTCTTCCGCAACGTCTACACGCTGGTGCACGAAATGGCCCATGCGGTCGTGACGTTGCTCCTCTCGGGAAGCGTCCTGTACATTCACCTGTACGCCGACCAGAGCGGCGTCACGCATTCGATGATCGAGGCAGGCTGGCGCACGATTCCGGTCGCCCTCGCCGGTTACACCGGCGCCGCCCTGTTCGCGTGGCTGCTGTTCCGCCTGCAGGCGGACAAGCGCGAAAGGACGGGGCTCATGATCGTCGCCGCCGTCGCCGCCCTCGCGCTGCTCCTGTTCGTCCGGAACCCGTACGGCATGCTGTGGTGCGCGGGATTCGCCGGCGCCACGCTGCTGATCGGCGTGCTGGCTCCGGGATGGCTGCGCATCTTTTACGCTTCGCTCGTCTCGTTCATCTGCCTCGTGGAATCGGTCCTGAGCTCCTTCATGATCCTCGCACTCTCGATCGTGGAACCGGCGTCGGCCGGAGACGCGGCGAACCTGAGCCGGGCAACGCCCCTTCCCGCGGCGGCGTGGGGCGCGTTTTTCGCCCTTTTCTCCCTTTGGTGCGCGAAAAATGCCGTCACCGTCCTGTTCCGCTCGATCCGGCGCAGGCGCAGCGAGCAGATCCGGCAGGCGGAACGCATGACGTACCCGTTCCGGAACCGGTAAGAAGAATACGGGAAAAGCGGGGACGCCGGTCCCCGCTTTCTTGCGCTTATCGGATTTTCAGCCTGATCTCCGCCCGTTCCCCGTAATGGATGACGGAATAATGATTGCCATGGCGCTCGACGCGCAGCTTCGAACCGGACACCTTCAGCGGCACGGGGGAGTAAATCTCGACTTCCTGCATGCCCGGCGCATCCAGCCGCAGCGTGAGACCGCCATCCGTTACGGTGAACGCGACCGGACCGTTGCTGCGGACGATGCGGATGCGTTCCGTCATGGACGAAGTCCGGACGAGGCGGACCGTCGTCGGACCGGGAACGCCGATGTAGTGCCCGCCGTTCGCCTCGTGGTAGAACATGCCGGATGTATCGACGGCGCGGTCCGCGTATGCTTCGCCGAGCTCCAGCTTCACCCCGAGGGTGCCGGCGTATTCCTTCACCTGGGCCGGCACCTCCGCATAATCGGGTGTCAGGAAGATCTGGTCGCCGCTCAGCCGCACCTCCACATCGGCGTAGAACGTGTTCAGCAGCGACCGGGCAATCTGCTGTTCGGTCATGAAGGTGTATTTGTGTTCCTTCCGGATCCGGTTCATGGCGGCGATCGTCTTGAGCACCTTGTCGTACAAATCCGTGCCCGGCTTCATGCTGTGCTCGATATGCTCGAAATGGGTAAGCGGAATGTCGTACTTCGCCATGACGTCCCAAGCCTTGCCGTAGGTCAACGGGTGGGGTGACGGAGCGAACAGCAGGAACGGATCCGCCGGCGGATCGCCGTTTTCGTCGGGCAGCAGGAACGGAATGACCAGCAGGAATTCCGCCCCGTCCCGCGGCGCCGAGCTGACGTTCGGCGGATTGAAGCCGAAGTTCCACCAGATGCCCGACGCCCGCTGGTTGCGGAACGTCTGCAATGCGTCCTTGTTGATCCGCCAGGTGTGGTGGTTGACGCCCATGTCGTCTTCCCACTCGAGTCCGAGCGCGCGGAAAGCCGCCTTGTGCAGTTCCATCTCCCGTTTCTCGCGCTCGTCCGACATGTATTCATGCAGATACATGTGCGGAATGATCGGAAGATGCTTGCTTTGCACATACCGGACGTTCTCGAGGAGATCCTTCCGGTACGGGAACAGCGGGTTGTCGATCGCGTAAGGGTTGCCGTACTCCAGATGCCCCGTGATCAGATCCTTCTTTCCGTCCCCGTTCCAGTCGATGACGACGGGCACCGCGTTGCGTCCGGGCCTGATCGTATTCGTGCCGAAGAAATTGAATTCCCGGCCGGCAAGCGGTCCGCGGTTCGTCAGCGTGCCGTCCCCGAGGCGTTCAAGCCACACGATCTCCCCGTTGCCGCCTCCCGCCAGCAGGTCGAGACGCCCGTCACCGTTCCAATCCGCCGCGAACGGAGCGGCATAGGATCCGAGACGGACCGGCTCGCCGTCCGCCAGGATCGGCTCCGCCGCCTGAAGCTCGGTCGAACCGGGCGCCGTTCCCCGGAACAGATGGAGACGGCCTTCGGCATCCCCGACGATGAGGTCGAGAATCCCGTCGCCGTCCCAATCGGCGACGGCGGGCGCGGCCGCGCCTCCGACGGAGAGCGCCGCACCGCCCGCGGTGAAGTGTCCCGCGCGCCTCAGCTTCCGCTTGTCATCGCCCAGGTAGAGGACCACCTCGCCCTTGCCGGTGCCCAGCACCAGGTCCAGGAAGCCGTCGCCGTTCCAGTCGACGGCGAAGGGCGCGGCATCGCGCTCCGCCCGTACGCCGTCCAGTTCGACGGGCTTCCGGAAGACGAGGTTCGCCGCATCCCCGTCATGCTCCAAGACATGGACGCGTCCGTCATGCGTGCCGACGATCAGGTCCGTCGCGCCGTCGCCGTTCCAGTCGACGGCCGTCGGATAGGCCCGCCAGCCGACGTCGAGGTCCGACAGGAACGAGTGGTAGCCGGGTACCTGGCCGAACCGCAGGTTCCCGCTCGCGGTCGTGAGCGCCCTGCCGGCGGAAAAGAAGGAGTCGTCCTCCATGTTGACAAACTGCGGCTCGCCGTCGGTGCCGACGTTTTCCAGATAGCGCAGCGCTTCCATCCAGACGCCGCCGTTGTAGCTTCCGCGGACGAGGGAGAAGCTCGGAACCTGGCCGTGCTTCTCCAGCAGCTCGGTGAACTTGATCATGTCCCGGAGCACGAACGAATAGAGCGACTCGTAATGCGCCTGCCAGGCCAGGCCCGGCCTGCCGTACGGCCCGTAGGCCTTCTGCACGGAGAAGCCGTGCCGTTCCTTCGCGGCGAACTTGACGAGTTCCGTCCGGAACAGGTAATTGGCGGCGGCGTAGCCGAAGTGGAAGTATTTCTGGTCATCTTCGGCCTGCAGGTCGAACCGCGTGATGAACTGCTCGTTCGGAAGGAAGTTGTTGGCCCAGATGACGGTGCCTTCCCCCGCCCGGTTGGCCGTCAGCAGCGCGAGATCTCCCTTCCGGACCAGGGGCACCGCTTCGCCTGTGACGGCGCCTTCTTGGAAATGGATATGGAACTTCGGATTCAGTCCCTTGTAGCGGCCGTACACGTCGGCGAAATCCCGCCACGCCTGCTGGATGCCCCGCAGGTTGGGCCGAACCTCGGGATAGGTGAAGTTGAGCTCCGTATCCTCGATCGGTTCCAGCGAGGCGATGCCGGTGAACGACGCGGGGAAGGCGGACGCGTATTCATGCGACAGGAACAGGATGCCGCCCTTCCGAACCCAGTCGACAAGCCGGTCCCGGACTCCGGGCCAGGCGGGCTCGTCTGTCAGGCCCCGATCCAGATAAACCAGATCATAGCGTTCGTCGATCGCGGCTTCCTCCAGCGGCTGAACCGTGAGACGCGCGCCCGCGACCGGCGCCTGCCGCAGATGCTGGAGAATGCTGCCGGTGCGCACGCCTTCGGAGCCGTGGAGGAGCAGCACGTCGACACGGATTGCCTCGCCGTCCGAAGGCTGCGCGGCCGCGGCATCCCGGAGCAGATCGGCGGGGAGATAGGGCCTGATGTCACCCAATCCGCCGGCGCACTGGGTGAGCAGGCACAGGAGGAGGACGGCGGCAAGGAGCCTTGCCGTGAGCGGTCTGAACGGCGATTTCATCGAACCAGCCTCCGCTTGAGCAGGATTCCGAGGGTGGCGGCCACGTAGGGCAGCAGGGCGATGACGAGCACGTTGGCCGCGCTGAACGATTCGATCAGCGGAAGCAGGCCGTACGGCAAATGAAACAGGCCGTACATGTAAACGGCGTCCAGCGCCAGCTCGTTCAGGGCGCAGATCGCATACAGCATCAGGCCGATGACGAGCAGCGACAGGGTGGACAGCGCGTTGCGCGCGATCCCGGGATGCGGGACCAGCAGCAGGCCGATGACGAAAGACCCCGCCGCAAAAACGAAAGGCAGCCAGCCGATCATATGGAACGAATTGACGCCCGATTCCCGAAGCACGTAAACCGCGGCCATGATGAGCGCCAGCCAGATCAGATGAAAAACAAGGAGCCGTACATTGTTGCGGACATGAATCAAAGCGCCACCCCCCGGCATCTCCCCGAAGTTCAACTATCCCCATATTATAAACGACGCGGGGATCGACACGAAGGAAAATTTTCCGACACTGCCATGCGGTTCCGCCAACCTCTCCCCAACCTTCTTCCGGCCCGATCGGCCTCCCCACTCCGCGACAGCGCTTCCATCCTTTTGCTTCCCGCGGAAGAATGTGATTTCCCCTCGCGCGAACACTGACGGATAACCAACAAAAATGCCGGATTGCGACGTTGTATTCGGTTTGAAAGCGCTTTACGATGTTACTGCATCCACTACAACCAGAAGGGGAAAGGGAGCATGAAGAAAAGCGGAACGCGGCATTTCATCGTGCTGATCGCGTTGGTTCTGATGTTCGGCAGCCTGATCGCCGCCTGCGGCAAGACGTCCGGCGGCAAGCAATCGAAGGAGCTGACGCTTTACTACTCCCACGCGGCCGACTGGTCCGACCCGATCATCAAGGAATTCCAGGAGAAGACGGGCATCACCGTCAACCTGGTCGGCGGCGGCACCGGCGAGCTGATCGCCCGGGTCAAGGCGGAGAGCGCCAACCCGCTCGGCGACGTGCTGTGGGGCGGGTTCGTCGACGGCTACGCGGTGGTGGACGAGTATTTCGAGTCCTACAAGACGACGGAGTACGACTACCTGATCGACGAGGCGAAGAGCCCGAACAACACGTGGTACGGCTTCAACATCGAGCCGATGGTCATCATCTACAACCCGAAGCTGGTCAAGCCGGAAGAGGCGCCGAAGAGCTGGGAAGACCTGACCGATCCGAAGTGGAAGGGCAAGATCGCCCACGCCGACCCGGTCAAGTCCGGTTCCGCCTTCACGGCGATCGTCAACATGATCCTGTCGAAGGGCAAGGGCGAGGAAGGCTTCGATCTGCTGAAGCGCTTCGTGGAGAACCTCGACGGCAAGCTGATCGGCAGCTCCTCCGGCACGTTCAAGGGCGTCGCGGACGGCGAGTACAGCATCGGCATCACGTATGAGCAGGGCGCGCTGAAGTACATCGAATCCGGCGCGGATCTCGCGGTCGTCTATCCGTCCGACGGCAACACGCTGCTCACGACGGGGCTCGCCATCATCAAGGGCGCGAAGAACAAGGAGAACGCGCAGAAGTTCGTCGACTTCGTGCTCGGCAAGGAAGTGCAGTCGCAGATCGGCAGCATCTACCGCCGTCCGGTGCGCACGGACCTGCCCGAAGTCGAAGGCATGAAGCCGCTGAACGAACTCGTCAAGATCGAATACGACATGGACTGGGCCATCGCGAACAAAGATCTGATCATGGAGAAATGGAAAGCGTTCATCGTCGCCAGCGAATAATCCACGGGGTGTGAGACTGTGAGCCATCATGTGGTGATCAACAACGTCGTCAAGAAATACGGGGACACGACTGCGGTGAAGGGCGTCCAACTGTCGATCAGGAAGGGGGAGTTCTTCACCATCCTCGGTCCGTCCGGTTGCGGCAAGACGACATTGCTCCGCATGATCGCCGGTTTCAACTCGATCGATGAAGGCGAAATCCTGTTCGACGGCAAGCGGATCAACGACGTGCCCGCGCATCTTCGGAACATCGGCATGGTGTTCCAGAACTACGCCATCTTTCCGCACATGTCGATTTTCAAGAACGTGGCGTACGGCCTGAAGGCGCGCAAGGTGCCGAAGCAGGAGCTGGAAGCCCGCGTGAACGAGGCGCTGGAGCTGATGAAAATCAGCCAGTTCCGGGACCGGGATCCGTCCCAGCTCTCGGGCGGCCAGCAGCAGCGGGTCGCCCTCGCCCGGGCGCTCGTCATCCGGCCCGTCATCCTGCTCATGGACGAGCCGCTCTCGAACCTGGACGCGAAGCTCCGCGTGGAAATGCGCAACGCGATCAAGAAAATCCAACGCGAGCTCGGCATCACGACGATCTACGTCACGCACGACCAGGAGGAGGCGCTCGCCGTCTCCGACCGGATCGCGGTCATGAATCAGGGGCGGGTGGAGCAGATCGGCACGCCGCAGGACATCTACATGAAGCCGGCCACCCCGTTCGTCGCGGGATTCATCGGCACGACGAACTTCCTCTCGGGCGTCGCGGAGCCGCACCCCGGCGGCGGCTCCGTCCTTCGCATCGAGAACGCGAAGACGGTGACGGTGCCCGGCGTGTGGCGGGGAAGGGTGATCGTCGGACTTCGTCCGGAGCACCTCCATCTCACCGAGGCGCGGGAAGGGGAGCTGACCGGCACGATCACGCTGGCGACGTTCCTCGGCGACTTCATCAACTACGAGATCGAGCTGACCGGCGGCAAGACGATCGAAGTCAACGAATACACGAAGGATACGCAGCAGATCCGCATGGTTGGCCAACGGGTCAGCGTCATGCCGGACCTGGCCCGCATGAACCTGTATCCCGATGAAGGCGAAGGGGTGCCGGCATGAACAGGCTGAAGCTCAGGGCGCCGTCTTTCTGGACGATCACGGTCATCGTATTGACCGCGCTGGTCATCATCTTTCTCGTCTATCCGTTCGCCTCGCTGTTCCTGAAGAGCTTCTTCCATCCGAAGACGGGCGACGTGTCGCTGGTCAATTACGAGAAGTTTTTCAACACGCCCTACTATTTCAACACGCTGAAGCGGAGCCTGCTCGTCTCCACGGTGACGACGGTGCTGGCGGTGCTGCTCGGGGTTCCGGTCGCCTACATCACGAGCCGGTTCAACGTGTGGGGCAAGCCGGTGATCAACGTCATGATCATCCTGTCGATGCTGTCGCCGCCGTTCATCGGCGCGTACTCCTGGATCCTCCTGCTCGGGCGGAACGGCTTCATCACGAACCTGATGGAGAAAATCGGCATCACGATGCCCACCATCTACGGGTTCTTCGGCATGGTGCTCGTGTTCACGCTGAAGCTGTTCCCCTACGTGTACCTGTACGTCCACGGGGCGCTCGGCAGCATCGACAGCTCGCTCGAGGAAGCGGCCGAGAGCCTCGGCATGAACAAGCTCCGGCGGATGCTCACGGTGACGTTCCCGGTCATCATGCCGACGATATCGGCGGCCGCGCTCGTCGTGTTCATGACGTCGATGGCGGATTTCGGCACGCCGCTCCTGATCGGCGAAGGCTACAAGGTGCTGCCGGTCGTCGTCTACGAAGAGTACATGAGCGATATCGGCGGCGATGCGATCATCGCGAGCACCCTCAGCACGATCATCGTGCTCTGCGCGGTTGTCGTCCTGTTCCTGCAGAAGGCGTACGTGTCCCGGCGGAATTACCGGATGAGCTTCCTGAGGCCGCCGCAGGTGCAAAAGCTGCCGTTCGGCAGGCGGCTCGTCCTGACCGCGATCGCGTTCATCGTCGCGTTCGCCGCGATGCTGCCGCAGTTCACGGTGATCGTCACCTCGTTCCTGAAGACGCGGGGGCCGCTGTTCGTCGCCGGTTTCAGCCTGGACAGCTACCGGCAGATCGGATTCAAGCTGTCGAAGAACATCATGAACACGTTCCTGTTCTCGAGCATCGCGATCGTGCTCATGATTTTGCTCGGCCTGCTGCTCTCGTACATCATCGTGCGACGGAAGTCGAGGATGGCGTCGTTCCTCGACGCGGCCGCGATGTTCCCGTACGTCATTCCGGGCGCGGTGATCGGCATCGGGCTCGTCACGGCGTTCAACAGGCCGCCGCTACTCCTGACCGGTACGATGGCCATCCTGATCGTCTCCTACATCATCCGCAAGCTGCCGTTCGTCCTCCGGTCCAGCACGGCGATCCTGCAGCAGATCGATCCGAGCATCGAGGAGGCGTCGATCAGCCTCGGCGTGCCGCCGATGAAGACATTCTTCAAGACGACGGCGATCCTGATGATTCCGGGGCTCATTTCCGGCGGCATCCTGAGCTGGGTGTCGACGATCAACGAGCTCAGCTCCACCCTGATCCTGTACGCCGGCAATACGGGCACGATCTCGGTGGCCATCTTCAACGAGATTTTCAAGGACAGTTTCGGCACGGCGGCGGCGCTCGCCTCGATCCTGTCGTTCGCCACGGTCATCTCGCTGGCCGTGTTCAACAAAGTGTCCGGCGGCCGCAGCGTGCTGATGTGATGGCAGAGGGAGCGTGGAGACGCGTGCATTCGCTGATGGACCAGGCGGTCCGGGTGATCACGGGCCTCGGAGAATATGTCCGCGAAGAGCGGAAGAAACTGAAGGTGGACGAAAAAGGTTTCGCGAACTTCGTCACGAACATCGATATCGAAGTGCAGAACCGCCTGATGGAACGGCTCGGCGCGCTGGCGCCCGGGGCCGCCTTCCTGTCGGAGGAGAATCCGTATTTCGAGCCGGATTCGGGCAAGCCGTGCTGGATCGTCGATCCGATCGACGGCACGACGAACCTGATCCACGGCTATCCCCATGTGGCGATCTCCGTCGCGTATGTTGACGGCGAAGACCGGTTCGGCATCGTGTACAATCCGTTCGACGGCGAGCTGTACACGGCCGCGCGCGGCGGAGGCGCCTTCCTGAACGGCCGGCCGATCCGCGTGTCCGAAGCCGTCAGGATGGAACAGACGATCATCGGCTTCGGCCTGCCGTACAACCGCGCCCGGGCCCGCGTGATGTTCCGGGCCGCGGAGAAGGTGTTCGCCACCTGCCAGGACATGAAGCGCAAGGGTTCGGCGGCCCTCGATCTGTGCCATGTGGCCGCCGGGCGGCTGGACGGCTTCTTCGAAGTCGACCTGCATGTCTGGGACTTCGCCGCCGGATGCATCATCCTGGAGGAAGCGGGCGGCCGGGTGACCGACTGGCTCGGACGCGCGATCGGACCGCGGGATCGCAAGGCGGATGTTCTGAGCAGCAATGGGAAAATCCACAGCTTGCTCGTATCGCTTGTCCAGTCGACAATAGAATAGAAAAAGTGCGGAAGAACGCCGGGCGCGCGAATTTCGCAAGAGGGGCGGGGTGAAACCGTCATGGCGAAGTCGAACAGTTTCTATCACAGACTCTTGCGGATGCTCGTGGTGGTCGGGGTTCTTCCGCTTTTTTTCATCGGGCTGCTCACCTACGGATTCTCGCGGGAACTGTTCCTCGAACAATACGGCCGCATGGCGCTGGCGCGGGTCGGCGCGAGCGCGGAAAGTCTCGACCGGCTGGCGGAGGAGTACGGCGACATCATCGGCGCGCTCGCCGAAGACGAAGGCATCCGGGAAGCGATCGCATCCGGGATGGAAGAACGGCGGGAGGACATCGAGCAACGGATCCATCTGCTGCTCGCCGGGCGTACGATCAAGCCCTCCGTCTATGTGCTGGACCGGCAGGGTCGTCTGTCCTTCGGCACCGATGAGCTGCCCGCCGTGTACAATCCCGTCCGGCAGGCGGGATGGGGCATTTTCCGCATCGCGCATGAGGGCGGCCCGCAGCCGAAGGTGTACGCCCACCGCCACGAGGCGGCGGGCGGCCGGGTCGCGACGCTCAGCCTGATCCGGACGCTGGGAAACGATCGGGGCGAGACGATCGGCTATGTGATCGCCGATGTGTACCGCGACGATCTCGAACGGCTGCTCCTCAAGGAGGACATGCCGTTCTCGACGAGCTATCTCGTGCTGGACCGGTACGGGTTCACCGTGCTCAACACCGCGCATCCGGAGCTCGAGGGGACGCTGGACCGGAACGGGTACCGGCGCATCATCGCGGAGAGCGAGGAGCAGGTGCGGATCGGGCGGGACGAAGGCGGAGAGCGGGTGATCTTTTTCGCGGAATCGGCCAAAACCGGACTGTCGGTGATCGGGCTCACGCCATATGAAGCGGTGAGCGCGAGCACGGGCTACATCCGGAACCTGTTCGCGAGCGCCGCGGCGCTCAGCCTGCTGGCCTGCCTCGCGTTTGCCTACGGCATGGCGAAGCGGATGTCGACGCCGATCATCGGGCTGGTCAAGGGGATGAAGCGGGTCTCCCGCGGCGACTTCTCCGTGCGCGTCTCCGCAACGGGCAGCGACGAGTTCGGCCTGCTGGCGAGCGGCTTCAACCAGATGACCGAGCAAATCGAGAAGCTGCTGCAGAGCGTGAAGGAGGAGCAGCAGCGCTTCCACGTCGCCGAATTGAAAGCGCTTCAGGCTCAGATCAACCCGCATTTCATCTACAACACGCTGGATCTGATCAAGTGGAGCGCCAAAATGAACGAGACGGACCAGATCAATACGATCGTCACCCAGCTCGGCCGCCTGCTGCGGGGCGTCATCCACGTGAAGCGCGAGAAGGTGACCGTCCGGGAGGAGCTGGAGCTGGTGGACAGCTACCTGAACATCCAGAAAATCCGCTTCTCCGACCGGCTGTTTTTCCAATTCCGCATCGATCCGGACATCATGGAGGCGACGATTCCCCGGTTCACGATCCATCCGCTCGTCGAGAACGCGATCGTGCACGGGTTCGAGAACAAGAACGGCAAGATGTTTCTGGTCGTAAGCGGTTACAGGGAAGGCGGGAACCTGGTGTTCGAGATCATCGACAACGGCATCGGCATGACGCAGGAGACGATCGGGCGCATATTCAGCGGGCGGAACGGCCACAGCACCGGCATCCTGAACGTGCACAAACGGATCCAGCTGTATTACGGCGAATCGTGGGGCATCCGGATTGCGAGCGAACCCGGCAAGGGGTCCGTCGTCACGGTTGTCATGCCCTGGCCGGAAGTCATGCCCCGGCCGGAAGACATGTCCCGCATGGGAGGGGAACCGCATGCTGAAAGTCGTGGTCATTGAAGACGAGATCATGCTGCGCAACGGCCTGCTCTACACGATGCCCTGGGAGGAGTGGGGATGCGAGGTCATCGGCCACGCCGACAACGGGCTGTCCGGGCTGGAGCTGATCCGGCGCGTCCGCCCCGACCTCGTGATCACGGACATCAAGATGCCCGGGCTCGACGGGATCGAGATGATCCGGCGGGCGAGCGGCGAGACGGACTGCGAATTCATCCTGATCACCGGCCACGGCGAGTTTGAATACGCGAAGAGCGCGGTCGATCTCGGCGTGCAGGGTTATATCCTGAAGCCGATCGACGACGAGGAGTTCCAGCGGACCGTCCGGAAGACGGCGGGCAAAATCATGGAGAAGCGGCGGATCGGAAGGGCGCTCACGGAGCGGCCCGAGGCGATCGTCGGACAGGTGGAGCGTTACGTGCAGCCGGACGCGGCGTCGCACAACCGCTATCTCGATCTGGCCATCCGGTTCATCCACAGCCATTACCGGGACAACATCACGCTGAAGGACATCGCCGATCATCTGCAGATCAGCGAGAGCTACCTGACCAAAATCTTCCGCGCGAAGACGTCCTACAGCGTCGTCGAATACATCACCCAGTACCGGCTGAAGCAGGCGATCGAGCTGCTGATGGACGCGAACGTGAAAATCTACGAGATCGCCGAGAAGGTCGGCTACCAGGACTCCCGGTACTTCAGCACCCTGTTCAAGAAGGAGATGGGGCTGACGCCTTCGGAGTTCCGCAACTATTACCTGCGCCAGGGCATGCGCCCGGCGGATCAGGAAGCCTGCGACGCCTGAAGGGCAGCGCGGCCGTGGCCGGGGCGCATCCCCGTCATTCCGGATGGTTGCCCGTGGCTTCGCCGGCCATATAGGGCGTAATGACGTTGGCATAGGCCAGATGCATCGCCATGCCCCGGGCCGCGTGCTCCAGCACGTGGCAATGGTCCATCCAGATGCCCGGGTTGTCGGCGCGGAAGGCCACCTCCCAGGTCTCGCCGGGTTCGACGAGCACCGTGTCGAGCCGGAGCGGACTGCCCGCGTACGGCCTGCCGTTGCGCTTCAGGACGAACACGTGGTGCCCGTGCAGGTGCATGGGATGGTAGACCAGCGAGCGGTTGACGATGCGCACTTTGACCCTGTCCCCTTCGCTCACCACGAACGTCGGCGTGCGCGGGAACACTTCGCCGTTGATCGCCCAGAGCGCGTTCGGGCGGCCGTTGTAATGGCCGAAATAAATCTGGTCCAGCACCATCAGGAATTCCCGGTCGAACGCGGTGTCGTCATTGAACGGCGCGGGCGCGGGGGCGCCGTACGCCAGCGGGTCCAGAATCGCGTCAACCGGCCGGATGTCGGCCGATCCCCGTCCGTCCGGGCTGAACACGACGGCCGTATCCGCCGGGATGTCTTCTCCGTGCAAAGCGAGCGTTACCGGATGGTCCGGCATCGTGAACGTCACGTCGTACCGGCCTCCGCCGCCGATTTTGAGCCCCGTGTCTTCCACTTCATCCGGCTTGTGGATGTCCCAGCCGTCGATCGCGGACACGCGGAAGGGAATGCCGTGCAGGGCGAAGATCTTCGTCAGGCTGGAGCTGTTCATGAGCCGCAGCCGCACGTGCGTGCCGGGCGGCATGATGCGCCGCCCGCCGGGTTCGGCGGGATGCAGCGCCGTCCGGATGCCGTCCGGCGTCTCCCAGTCGTGGGAAAACACCGTAATGTCCGCTTCATCCCCGCCTACGTTCCCGCCGGACATGCCGGTTCCTGCGGAACCGTCTCCGCCGGAACCGTCGGATTCGTCGCGAACGTCTCCGCCGGCGGAACCCGACGCGCCGGTCCGGTCCTCCTTCGGCAGAATGATGAAGGCGCCGAACAGCCCCCTCGCCACCTGAACCGAAGCCGTCTGGTGCGAATGGTACCAGCGGCTTCCCGTTTCATTCACGACGAAGCGGTACGTATGCGACTCCCCGGGCATGACGGCGTTCTGGGTCACGCCCGGCACCCCGTCCTCCGCGTTCGGCACGTCGACGCCGTGCCAATGGACCGTCACCCCCGCCTCGATATCCCGGTTGATCAGCACGACCTCGACCAGATCCCCTTCGCGCACGACGAGCTCCGGACCCGGCACGCGGCCGTTGAACGTCCACGCCTCGATCGTGTGCCCCGTGGGCAGCCCGATCTCGCTCTTCTGCGCGACGAGCGTGAACCGCCTGTCGGGTTCGCCGTCGCGCGGACCGGTCAGATCCGCGACGCTGACGACCGCATTTCCGGCGGCCGGGACCGCGGCATCGTGCGCGTGATGATCATGGAGGCCCGGGATCGCCGCCGGAATCGCCCGGCCGCCTCCGTACGCGAACGTCTCCGGATGGATCATGGACATCGACGCGGGAAATTTGCTGCGTTCCAGCGACCACAGATGCCACGCCGCGAGCAGGACGGCGGCCGACACCGTCCATGCGGCCGTCCTGCGGGCGAACGCCCGGACTCCCTGGCGGCGGAGCCGGATGGTCCGGACGCGCCGCCGGTGGTACAGGCGAAGCAGGACGGCGACGCCGGCCAGGGCGGCCCAATACGTCGTCATTTCCCGCACGTCCGGGATGGAAGGGATGTCGAACAGGAGAAGCCACAGCGTGAGACAGCATCCCGCGGTCATCGTATGAATGGCCGCCGCGACCCGCGCCGCCGACTCCGGCGCCATGTCCTGCTCCGCATCGTCCCGCCTGTTCAGGAGCGGAAGCGCGCTTCGGACCACGGGCAGCGCCGGCAGCGCGAGCAGCGGCAACATGACGAGGACGCGGTCCATGACGAAATCCCAGCCCAGGGCGAGCCAGGCGGCCGCCAGGACCGCGCACCACGCCAGGACGAGGACGATCCCCGTCCGGCAACCGATCCGCGCGGCCTGCCGCCAATGCCGGAACGCGGCGTATTTCAGGCCGTTCGCCGCGAGTCCGGTCCATCCCCAGACGATCGCGAGCAGAAACATCAGCATGAATTCGAGACCGTACAAGAGCAGAAAACGTTCCGTCATCCAAATCCCGAACCTCCGTTTGAATGGGCGGGCAGCGGCGTGACGGAACGCGCGCCGCCCTTGAAACTCATGCGCGACGCATGTAGACGCGCACCGCCAGCGGCGCGAAGACCGCCGTGATGACGGCGGCTCCGGCGAGGGAAACCGCGATTTCCCGGCTGAACGTTCCGGCGTTGGCCAGATCCCGGACGGCCGCGACGAGATGCGAGACCGGGTTCAAGTTCACGAACCGCTGCAGCCAGTCCGGCATCGTGTCCACCGGCACGAAGGCGTTCGAGAGAATCGTGAGCGGCAGCAGCACGAGCATGGAGGCGCCCTGCACGCCCGCGGCCGTGCGCGCCACCACGCCGAAGAAGGCGAAGATCCAGCTCACGGACCAGGCGCAGACGACGGCAAGGGCCATTGCGGCCAGGACATGGCCGAAGCCTCCGGCGGGCCGGTAGCCGATCAGGTATCCGACGGCGAATGTGAGCGCGGACGCGATCGCGTACCGGATCGCGTCCGCCATCAGCGCGCCGGCCAGGGGCGCGATGCGCGCGATCGGCAGCGACCGGAACCGGTCGAAGACGCCCTTCTCCATGTCTTCGCGCAGCTGGACGCCGGTGACGATCGAGGTGGTCAGGACCGTCTGCACGAGAATGCCGGGCACGATGATCGGCAGATAGCCCTTCACGTCGCCGGCGATGGCGCCGCCGAAGATGTAGGCGAACATCAGCGTGAACAGGATCGGCTGCAGCGTCACGTCGAACCACAGCTCGGGCGTGTGCCGGACTTTCAGCAGGGCCCGGTGGGCCATCGTGAGCGAGTTGCGCAACGCCCGGGCGATGCCGGGCTGCGGCCCGTCCGACCGGCGTGCGGTTCCGCTAGTCTCACGGTTTGCGGAAAGACTCATACGGCGGCCTCCTTTTCCGGCTCCCGGTCCGGATCGTGTTCGTTCGAAGTGCGGTCTCCCGCCGGCCGGCCCGTGATCGCCAGGAACACTTCGTCCAGGGTGGGCTTCCGCACGCTGATCTCCGCCACGGCGATGCCTTGCTCCCGCAGGGCGAGCAGCAGCCCGGCCAGATCGTCGGCGCCCGCCAGCGGCGCGGTGATCGTGCCGGACTCCGGCATCGCGGCGGTCCGGACCCGCAGCGTCCGTTCCACGATGCGGCGGGCTTCCGCGACGTCCCGCCCGTTCCGGACCGTGAGCTGCAGCGTCGAGGTGCCGACCGACGCCTTCAGTTCATCCGCCGTGCCTTCCGCGGCCACCCGTCCGTGGTCGATGACCGCGATGCGGTCGGCCAGTTGATCGGCCTCGTCGAGATACTGGGTGGTCAGGAGCACGGTGGAACCCGTCCTCACCAGCTCCCGGATCATGTCCCACAGCTGCGCGCGCGTGCGCGGGTCCAGGCCGGTCGTCGGCTCGTCCAGGAAGAGGAGCGGCGGCTGCACGATGAGGCTGGCGGCCAGGTCGAGCCGGCGCCGCATGCCCCCGGAGAATTGTTTCAACGGCCGGTCCGCGGCATCGGCAAGCCCGAACCGGTCCAGCAATTCCTCCGACCGGCGGCGCGCTTCCCTGCGCCCGAGCCCCAGCAGCCGGGAGAAAATGATCAGGTTCTCGCGGGCGGTCAGCGTCTCGTCCACCGACGCGTATTGTCCGGTCACCCCGATCAACCGGCGCACCCGGTGCGGTTCCTTCACCACGTCGCGCCCGAAGATTCGGGCGGTTCCTTCGTCCGGTCGGAGCAGCGTGGCGAGCATCCGGATCGTCGTCGTCTTGCCCGCCCCGTTCGGTCCGAGGATGCCGAAAATCGTGCCGGCCGGGACGCAGAGGTCCACGCCGTCCACCGCACGGCGCCCGCCGAACGCCTTCACGAGCCCGCGGGCTTCGATGGCCGGGACGCCGTCCGCGGCGGGATCAAGCAATGCATGGCGCATGACCGTTCCTCCTTTCAACGGCGTTGCGTGTTATGGTCTAAAGGTAAGGCGGCTGTGTGAACTGAATATAAACGGATGCGTTGACATTTCCGGCGGCCGGCCGGACCATGGAGACAGAACCATTCCGTTCCGACCGCGCCCGTTCGGCCTGGCCTGTTTATATTCCATTCACAATGGCGCGGTATGCTGGTCCCTGCGGAAGCTTCGGACAATCGGATTCCGGAAGAAGGGGTGGCGAACGTGGTCAACCTTTTGGTGGTCGACGACGATCCGCACATGCGCGAGCTGGTCCGTCATTTTCTCCGGCAGGAAGGGTTCGCGGTGCACGAGGCGGCCGACGGCTCGGAGGCGCTGGACGTCCTGCGGTCGGTCAAGGCGGACCTCGTCATCCTCGACCTCATGATGCCGAACATGGACGGATGGGAGCTGTGCCGCGAGCTCCGGGAGCATGGCGACGTGCCGCTGCTCATGCTGACGGCAAAGGGAGAGACGAGGGACAAACTGGAAGGATTCCGTCTCGGCGCGGACGACTACCTCGTCAAGCCGTTCGAACCTGCCGAACTGGTCGCCAGGGTGAAAGCGCTGCTGAGGCGGTACCGGATCGCCGCGTCCCGGACGGTGCAGATCGGCGACGTGACGCTCGACGCGAAGACGTATGAGGTGATCGTCGGCGGCAGGAGCACGTCCATTCCGCGCAAGGAATTCGAGCTGCTGTTCAAGCTGGCCAGCTATCCGGGCAAAACGATCACGCGCGAGCAGCTGATCGAGGAGATCTGGGGCTTCGATTACGAAGGAAACGAGCGGACGGTCGATGTGCACGTGGGCAGGTTGCGCGAACGGTTTCCGGAAGGCCGGCACGGCTTCCGGATCGCGACGGTCCGCGGGCTCGGCTACCGGCTGGAGGTGTGCCCGAAGTGAAACTCGCCCGGAAGGCGTTGCACGCGCTGGGGCTGGCGCTGCCGGTCCTCCTGACCCTGAACGTCTGCTGGGCCGCCGCCGGCTTTCTCATCGCCCGGGCGGAGGGCCGGGACGGCGTATCGATGGCAGAACTTCTCCGGCTGCTGGCGGCGTCCACGGCGGGCATGCTGCTGTTCTGCGGCGTGCTGGCGATCCTTGCCCTGTACGCGTATCCCGGACACACCGCCAGGTTCCGTTCCGTGCTCGACGCGATGGGGAGGCTCTCGCGGGGCGATTTCGGCGTGAGTCTGGATGCGGCGGCGGAAGCGGGGGGGCCGTTCGGCGCGTTCGCCCGGTCGTTCAACGACATGGCCGCGCGTCTCGGCGCCCTGGAGAAGATGCGGCAGGAATTCGTCTCGAACGTCTCGCATGAAATCCGCTCTCCGCTCGCGTCGATCGCCGGCTTCGCGCGCGCCCTGCGCGGCGGGGGACTGAGCGAGGAGGAGCGCGACCGCTATCTCGGCATCATCGAGACCGAGTGCGTGCGGCTGTCCAGACTGAGCGACAACCTGCTGAAGCTGGCGGTCCTCGAGTCGGACCATCCGCCGTTCGAGCCGAGGCGGTACCGGCTGGACCGGCAGCTTCGGGAAGCCGTGCTGGCCTGCGAGCCGCAATGGCTGGAGAAGGGGATCGACCTGGACGTGGAACTGGAGCCGGTCGAGATCGTCGCCGACCCCGACCTGATGAGCCAGGTGTGGGCCAATCTCCTGCACAACAGCATCAAATTTACGCCGGGCGGCGGCACGATCGGCGTGCGGCTGCGGCTCAAGGACGGGCAGGCGGAAGTCGTCGTCTCCGACACCGGCGTCGGGATCGGGGAGGAGGATCTGCCGCGCATTTTCGAGCGTTTCCACAAGGCCGACCGGTCGCGGAACCGCGAAGCCGGCGGCAGCGGCCTCGGGCTCGCGATCGCGAAGAAGATCGTCGATCTGCACCGCGGTTCGATCACGGTGCAGAGCAGGTTGGGCAAGGGTGCCGCGTTCACGGTGCGGCTTCCGCTGGAACGAAGCGCGCCGGGAACGGAGGGCGGGTCATGAAGGAAGGCCCGGCCTGTCGAAGGCCGGGCCGTGATGGACGGACGGCGGGCTACGCGCGATCCTGCGCCCCGCCGTTCTGCGCGGCAAGGAGGCGTTCGTAATTGAGCCTCAGCAATTGGAGCGCGTTCGCCGCCGAGGCGCTGTCGGTGATCCGCACCGTCACCCAGTTCGAAGCCGGATGGATGTGGTGCGGGGACGCCTTGCCCCGCGCGATCGCCTCGTCGCGCGCCGCTTTGGAAAGCGGAATGTCGACGAGCTTCAAGCCGTGGGTGTGGCCGATCTCCCTGCCGTTCACGAGGAATGCCGTGCCGCCGAACCGGTGCGGCGCGGTCGTCACGCCGGGCCATCGGTTCACTTCCTCCAACCAGTCCGGCCGTCCGATGCCCTCCGTCATCCTGGACTCCCCCCTTTCGTCATGCGCGGCGCCGGCGCCGAAGCGGAGCCGGTAGACCGCGAGCAGCGCAAGATGCAGCGCGGCCAGCGCCGCATAGATCAGACCGAAAGCCCCGATGTCCGGCGCCTGCCCGGGCCATCCGGGCAGGACGCCGCTTCTGCCCGCTTCGACGGCGGCGCCGTACAGGCCGGCCGCCGCCGAGGTTGACAGGAAATTCGTCATCGAGAACAACCCCATGCCGACGCCGGCCTCCGCCTTCGGCAACGTGCGCGAGACGGAATTCGTGATCGCGACCTGCATGAACGTCTGTCCGACGTTGCCGGGCACAAGGATGAGCGGAATCGCCAGGACGGGCAGCGTCCCCGCGAGCAGCGCCAGCAGCGCGAAGCAGGCGATCAATAACCCGGCGGCGGCCGCATAGAGGACGGCGCTGCCCTTCCGGTCCGCGAGCCTGCCGCCGAACCGGCCCAGGAGGGCCGAAGCGAACGCGGCGGGCACGAGCGCAAAGCCGATCCACCGGGATTCGAGGCCGTAAACGTCCGACAGCAGCATCGGCGAGAGCAGGAACACGCCGTTCGAGGCGGCGGTGATCAGCGCCGTCATGATGAGCCCGGTCCGATACAACCGGTTCCCGAACAGGTCCGGCCGCACGAACGGCTCCCGCGCGCGCCGGATATGAAGGATGAACAGCCCCAGCGCGGCGGCGAACGCCGCGAAGAGCCACGCGTTCCACCACGTTAACCCGAGCAGCAGCGTTGCCGTCGCCGTAAACAGCAGCCCGCCGCCGAAGGCGTCCGGTTTTGCGGACCCGGCGCTGCCGGCGGGTTCGCCTTCGGCCAGAAACCTGCGAAACGGCGGCAGCAGCGCCAACATCAGCAGGGACGGCACGAACAGCCACCGCCAGTCCGCGATGGAGAGCAGCAATGACGCGACGACCGGGCCGAGCACGCCGCCGATCGCGAGACCGACCGCGGTCATGCTGATCGCCGAGCCGCGCCGCTCCGGGGCGAAATACCGGATCGGCAGCATCATCGCCATTGCCGGTACGACGGATGCGCCGGCCGCCTGCAGCAGCCTTCCGGCAAGCGCCGTCCAGAACGACTGCGACAGGAGACCGGCCAGGGAGCCGGCCGTGAAGACGAGCAGCCCGGCCGTGATGATCGGCCGGAGCCGGTAACGGTCCGCGAGCTTGCCCCAGACGACGGTGCCGAAACCGTAAATCAGCGTGTACCCGGAGGACAGCCAGCTCGCCTGCGCCAGCGTGATCCCGAACTGCCGGCTGATCTCCGGCACGACGATGTTGAACAGGTGCACGCTCATGAACGAGAGCGCCGCCGCGATCATCATGAGCCGCATCAGCTTCATGCCGGTCCGTTCCCGCCGTTCCGCATCCCGATTCGCATGCGTTTCCGTGCGGTCCGCATTTGCTGTCGCCTGCCGACCGGCACCCGTTTCCGCTTGCGCCGCGCCCGCCGCCGCATGCGCTTCCGCCTGCGTCTCGCGCGCATTCCGCATCTCACGCCGTCCGCCGTCAGTCATCATCGAACGCGCCTCCTTCGTTATCGGGGTCATCCCTCGCCGCTTCGACCAGCGCCAGCGCGTTGGCCGACATGCGCTTGATCGCGCGCAGCATGAACTCGCACTCCTCCTCGGTAAGCCCCTCCTCGAGCGTCTCTCTCCAGCGCCGAAGTTTCTCCTGAATGACGTCCTTCAGCCTGAGCCCCTCCGCCGTCAGCGTGACGACATAGGCCCGGGCGTCTCCCTCGTCGCGCGTCCGCCGCACGAGCCCGAGCTTCTCGAGCCGGGCGATCGCCCGCGCCGTCGCGGCCTTGTTGATGTGGAGGTTCCGTGACAGCGCCTCCTGGGAGACGCCGTCCCGCTCGTACAAATTCACGAGATAGATGTACTCCGACGAGCGAATGCCGTACGGTTTCAGCTCCCGGTTGAGATACATCTGGAACTGGCGATGCAGCACCGAGATCCACTTCGCCACGCTTTCCCTGCGCTCGCCGTGGCTGCCGTTCATCCTGTTCGCCTCCTCCGCGGGAATGGTTGATAAGTCAACTATACGCGTTTATGGTTGATATGTCAACAATTATGCGATTGACGAATGAAACTTTTTATGAAATACTGTATATATCGAATATATACAGTATGCACGTTATGTACGGAGTGGGCCGATGGACATTCTGATCAGCAACAGCAGTGACAAGCCGATCTACGAGCAGATCACCTCGCAGCTCAAGGCGATGATCATGGGCGGCAAGCTGGCGCCGGGAGAGCCGCTCCCGTCGATCCGCCACCTGGCGAAGGAGCTCCGGGTGAGCGTCATCACGACGAAGCGGGCGTACGAGGACCTGGAGCGCGACGGGTTCATCGAGACGGTTCCGGGCAAGGGGAGCTTCGTGGCCGAGCGGAACCTTGCGCTGATTCGCGAGGAGCAGCTCAAGGCGGCGGAGGTCCGGCTGGCGGAGGCCGTCGACATCGCGAAGCGGAGCGGCATCACGCTGGATGAACTGACGGAAATCTTGAAGCTGCTGTACGAGGAGGAATCGTGATGACGGCGATCAGAGCGGAAGGATTGCGCAAACGCTACCCCGGTTTCGAGCTGAAGGACGTCAGCCTGGAAGTGCCGAAGGGGAGCATCGTCGGCTTCATCGGCGGGAACGGCGCGGGCAAAACGACGACGATCAAGGCGATTGTCGGGGCGATCCGCCCGGACGGCGGGAAGGTCGAGATTTTCGGCCGGGACTTCGCGCGGCACGGCAAGGCGCTCAAACAGGACATGGCCGTGGTGACGGAGGACAGCTTCTTCCATGAAGCATTCGCCGCGAAGGATGTCGCCCTCGTGATGCGCCGCCTGTACACCCGCTGGGACGACGCGCTGTTCCGGCGTTTTCTGGACCGGTTCGGTTTGCCCGCGGACAAGCGGATCAAGGATCTCTCCAGGGGCATGCGCATGAAGCTCGTCATCGCCGCGGCGCTGTCCCATCATCCGAAGCTGCTCATCCTGGACGAGCCGACCGGCGGTCTCGACCCCGTCGTGCGGAGCGAGATGCTGGACGTGTTCCTCGACTTCATCCAGGACGAGGAGCATGCGATCCTGTTCTCCACCCACATCACGACCGATCTCGAGAAAATCGCCGACTACATCGTGTTCATCCATGAAGGCCGGATCATCCTCAGCCGTCCGAAGGACGAACTGCTCGAGCAATACGGGATCATGAAATGCGGGCTGGACGAGTTTCCGAGGGTGGATGCGGCGGACTACGTGGGGGTGCGGCGGTACGGTTTCGGTTGTGAAATGCTCGTTGCGGACCGGCAGGCCATGCGGCGCAAATATCCGCATTTGACGATCGATCCCGCGGCCATCGAGGACATCATGCTGTATTACGCGAGGGGTGGGAAAGCATGACGGGATTCATCCTGAAGGATCTGCTGACGCTGCGCCGATATCTGAAATTGATCGCGCTGGCCATCGCGATATTGGCGGGGATGTCCTGGTACCTCGACAATCCGGCCTTCGTGTCGGCCATGATTGCGATGCAGTTCGCGATGCTGCCCGTCACGTCCTTCGCGTACGACCACCAGGCGAAGTGGGAACTGTTCGCCCGGACGCTGCCCGTCTCCGGGCGGGAGATCGTGGCGGGCAAGTACGTGCTGTCCATCGCGTCCACCACGGCGGGTACGGTCATCGGCATCGGGCTGGCGCTGGTCATCGGCCTGCTGAAAGGGGAGCCGGCCGACCCGCGGGATCTCGCGCTCGTGGGAGGGTTCATCTTCGCGGCGGGCTTGTTGTTCCTCTCGGTCATGATCCCGCTCATCTACAAATTCGGCGTGGAGAAAAGCCGCTTCATGCTGCTGGCGGTGGCGTGCATCGCCGTGCTGGTCGCCGCCCTGATGAAGCTGTCCGTCCCGGATTGGCTCCTGAAGGCAAGTCCGGAGGCGGTGCTGGGCGTCGTGCTGACCGGCGCAGCGGCCATGACGGCCGTCTCGTTCCTCATCTCGATGGCGATTTACGAATCCCGGGATATCTGAGGACGTGAACGATTCACCGTGTTAAAATTTAACGACGAAAAGGATCGCGCATGCGCCGTGGCGTGCGCGGATGGAGAGGTGTCGGATGAAGCGGTTGGTTGTGTTGCTGCTGATCGGGGTGCTCGCGCTGCCTGCGGCCCTGGCGGCGGAGCCGGCGGCCGGGAAGCCGGACGGGTCGGACGCGTTCTATCTGGCCGACGAACGGTCGGGCTACCGGATCCGTTTTCCGGGCTATGCGGGAAGCGAATTCCGGACGGTGACGGCCGACGGCGCCGCGTTCGAAGCCGAAGTGCATCTGCTCGGGGCTCCCTCCGGCGGCGGCGACGTGCTCCTGTTCGAGGTGCTCGTGGCGGATCCGGATGCCCGGACCCTGGACGTTCGAATCGGCGGTGACGACGGTGACGCCTTCGAACGGAAGGGGCTCGGGCTCGAAGGCGGCAAGGCGGAGGTCCGGGTGAGCCGGCTGGCCTGGGAGACGTCGCTCCGCGGCCGGGTGCTGCACGCGGACATCTTCTCGTATGATGCGGGCGGGGAGATGCTGTGGCATTTCTTCGAAATTTATTTTGCATTTGAAGACGCCCCGAGGGGGGACGAGGCAGGTACGGAAGCCGGGCCGGTCCGGGCCGTTCCGGTCCGCGCCAGCGTGTCGGTCGACGGCCGGATCGTCGCGTTCGACGCCTACGCGATCGGCGGCAGCACCTATCTGAAGCTGCGCGATCTCGCGATGGCGCTGGACGGTTCCGGAAAGTCCTTCGGTGTCGTCTGGGACGGCAAGCGGAGGGCCATCCATCTGATCCCGGGCGCCGCGTACACGCCGGTCGGCGGGGAGCTGCGCGTGACGGAAGGCGGGAAGGCCGCAAGCGCCGTGCCGTCCCGCGCGACCATCTATGTGGACGGGCGCGAGGTCCGGCTGACGGCGTACACGATCGGCGGCAACAACTATTTCAGGCTCCGCGATATCGCGCAGGCGCTCGGCATCGGCGTGACCTGGGACGGCCGGACCGGAATGATCGGCCTCGACACGTCACGGGAATAACGGCTTGACCGGCGGTGGACGGATAGGCGGGAACGCCCGGCCTACCCGCCGTTCACCGGCCCGGGCATGACGTTCTCTTCCCCCGTCCCTCCCATCCGGCCGGCATTTCCCGGATTTTGGCTGTTTGCGGGCCATGCCGGTACGAGGCATTTGGAATTTGGGCTTTCTTTATTTTGATTTGCATGCGGGTTCTTGTTTATTACGAAATGGTATACATTTGGTTGAAATACATTTAATGAAAAATATGATAGGCATCATAAACCTAATAAATGGATGTATTTTCATGAAAAATGGTTCAGCACCGAAAAAAATGTCCCGCAACCGCCTGCCGATCGGCGCTTCGAAAAAAGGCTCCCGGAACCATAACGGATTTGATACAATAAATATTAAATTAATCCTTCATCCATCGTGATCGTTCATCCATCGTGCATCGTGATCTTGCATCCATCGTGGTTCCGTTCTGAGGCTCGCGGCGGCAGACGCCGGATCAACCTGAGATGGGACGGTGGACAGATGGAGACCTGGATGGTTGAGGTTGCGATCGGAGCATTGCTTACGGCCGGTCTTTGGGCAGGCACGCGGCTGTTCGACAGGAACTTTCTCCAGGAACCTCCAGAAAGCCCGCAGGGTGAGCCGCCGAAGAAGGTGTCGGTGATCATTCCGGCCCGCAACGAGGCGGAGAATCTGCCGGATCTTCTCGCATCCCTGCAAGTCCAGACGCTGCAGCCCGCCGAGGTGGTGGTGGTTGACGACGGCTCCGGGGACGGAACCGGTGAGATCGCGGCGCGATACGGCGCCAGGGTGATCCGTCACGATGAACTGCCGCCGGGTTGGACGGGGAAGACGTGGGCGCTCTGGGACGGTTTCCGCCATACGACAGGGGACATCGTCGTCTTCCTCGACGCCGACGTGAGGCTCGCACCCAAGGGGCTGGAAGCGCTTGCGTACGCGCGGGAACGGGCGGGCGGCGCCATTTCCGTCGTCCCGTATTACATCGTGCCGACGTTCGGAGAGAAGCTGGCGCTCGTGGTCAATCTGCTCGGCATTTTCGTCTTCCTGTCGCCTTACGAGGCGGGAAAGCCGAACCGGGGCATGTACGGCCCCTGCATCGTCGCGAGGCGGGAGGATTATCTCGAGATCGGCGGCCATGCCGCCGTCCGCTCCGAGGTCAACGAAGACATGGCGCTCGGCGCGCGCTTCGCGGCGGCGGGCATTCCGGTGGAGAACTATCTCGGCGGCGGGCTCGTGACCTGCCGCATGTATCCCGGCGGAGCGCGCGACGCCGCCGCGGGACTCGCGAAAAGCGCGGTGCGCGGATTGGCCGCGGTGGGCCGGACGACGGTGCTGCTGTGCGCGCTGTGGGTCGCGGGACTGCTGCTGACCGGGATGTTCTTCTGGCTGGACTGGGTGCTGGCGGTCGGCCTGGTCCTGTACGCGGCGCAGCTGTACCGGATGGCGCGTCACGCGGGAACATTCGGCGCGGTCATGCCGGTGCTGCATGTGCTGTCCACGCTGTTCTTCGCCGTCGTCATGCTGTATTCGCTCTACCAGACGGTCTGGCTCGGCCGCGTGAGCTGGAAGGGCAGGCAAATCCAGGTGGGAAGCGGGCGTGATGCGTGATGGCGCTTTGGCTGTGGATCATCGCCGGCTTTCTGTCCGGTTCCGTCATGTACGCCCATCTTCTGAGCAAAATCGCGCGCGTGGACCTGAGAAGCGTCGGCGACGGCAACCCCGGGGCGTTCAACCTGTGGCAGGCGGCCGGATATCGGTACGGGATGCTGGCGGTCATCCTCGACTTCATGAAGGGTTTCGTCCCGGTGGCGGCGGCGCTGAGGACCGGCTTCATCCATCCGGATGATCCCGCGCTCATTCCGATTGCCGCGGCGCCGGTGCTCGGCCATCTGTTCTCGCCGTTCCTCCGCTTCAAGGGCGGCAAGGGGATCGCCGTCACCTTCGGCGTCTGGAGCGCGCTCACGGCGTTCGAAGTGACGATCGTCTACGCGGCGATCCTCGCCGTGCTGCTGGTGGTCGGCCGCGCGCTCAACGGCTGGCGCCCGACGTCGTCCGAGGCGGACAGCTTCATGGTCGTGCTCGGCATGGTGGCCGTGTCGGTATGGCTTCATCAGCGCCCGTACCCCGCCGCGCTCTTCTGGGGCTGGTGCACGAACATCGCGCTGATGATCTGGGCCCACCGCAACGGGCTCAGGGTGTTCCTGAAGAAGTGGATTTGAACGGAGTCCTCCGGAGCGGAAGGAACGGACGCGTGTCAAGGCGCGGATGGATGCCGCGCCTTTTTCGTTTGCCTTCGGAGCCGCATCGCTTCGGAATGCGCTTTCAACTCGTTGAAAAAGGTGCAGAAATGTTGCCTTCCTCGCCTACTCCCGCCGGTCGGGACATTTATACAATTCATATGTAACACGGAGAACCAGACTCGACGGGAGGTGGCCGACATGACCATCAGCCGCGGATTCGGGGGGACCGGCCGCCGGGCGCGGCAATTGTCCATCGCGCTGCTGGCGGCGCTGACGGCGTTCGGCGTTGCGGGGCCCGCTTCATGGAAGCCGCACCGCGCGGAAGCGGCGGGACCCAATCTGGCGCAGAATCCGGGCTTTGAAGACAGCGACGACTTCTGGACCGGTTGGACCTACGACGGTACGCTGAAAAACGGCGATACGCCGGCCATCAGGCTGAGTGTCGACCAAGGGGGCGATTTTGTGCACGGCGGACGCAATTCGCTCACCTACTGGCTGGATGAGCCGTTCACCTTCAGGCTCACCCAGACGCTCACCGGCTTGCAGGACGGCACGTACGAGCTCGCGGCCTGGGCGATGGGCGGCGAAGACTCGATGGCAGGCGCCACCAGGCTGACGCTGTTTGCCGAATCCGGAGGCAACCGGGAGGAGACGCCGATCGACATTTCGGCCTGGACCGAATGGCGCCGCTACAGCCTCACCGTGCAGGTCTCGGGCGGTCAGGCGGTGATCGGCTTCGAGGTGGATGCGCCGGCCGGCCAATGGGGCTATTTCGACGACGTGGAGTTCGTTCGCGCGGATGCCCCGTCCTCCGGACCGGCCTGGGATGCGTCCGGATCGCTGCAGGCGTCAGACCTGATGCCGCGCAGCGTGAAGCTGGAGTGGAGCGGCGTGCGCGATCCGGCGGATGTCTCGCATTACCGCATCTATCTGGACGGCAGGCTGCATGCGACGGTGCCGGGCGACGTGACCGCCTATACCGTCGCGCGCCTTGCGCCGAACACCACATACCGGTTCAAGGTCGAGGCGGGTGCGGGCGGCGTCTGGACGACGGACGGTCCGGAGCTGACCGTGACGACGCCGGACGGGGAAGCCGCGGAGACGGTGTTCTTCAAGGGAGCGGACATCTCGACGCTCCAGGCGATCGAGGACGCGGGCGGAAAATATTATGACGGCGGCGTGGAGCGCGATCTGCTCGACATCCTGAAGGACCGGGGCGTCAACGCGATCCGTCTGCGGATCTGGCACAATCCGGTTCTTGCGGACGGTTACAACGACAAGGCGCACACGATCGGGATGGCCAAGCGGGTGAAAAGAGCCGGCTTGCACCTGCTCCTCGATTTCCACTATTCCGACTTCTGGGCGGACCCCGGCAAACAGGAGATTCCGGCGGCCTGGCAAGGTCTCGACTTCGCAGGCCTGAGACAGGCGGTATACGACTACACGGCCGACGTGCTGAACGCGCTCAGGGACGAGGGCGCCTATCCCGACCTCGTGCAGGTCGGCAACGAAATCAACAACGGCATGCTGCTTCCCGTCGGCTCGACGGGCAGCTTCGACCGGCTGGCCGATCTGATCGGCGCCGGCATCCGGGCGGTCCGGGATACGACCCCGCCGGGGCACGACACGAAGATCGTGATCCATCTCGCGGAAGGCGGCGACAACGCGAAGTTCCGCAGCTTCTTCGATTCGCTGACCGCGTATACGAACGATTTCGATGCAATCGGCCTGTCGTTCTATCCGTACTGGCACGGCACTTACCAGCAGCTCAAGGACAATCTGAACGACCTGGCCGTACGGTACGGCAAGGAGCTGATCGTCGTCGAGACGGCGCATCCGCACACGCTCGAAGACGGCGACGGCTGGCCGAACATCGCCGGTGCGGCCGAAGCGGAGAAGAACGGGTTCCCCGCGACGCCCGAGGGGCAGAAGGACATGCTCACCCTGATGATGAACCTGGTCGCGCATACGGCCGGCGGCTTGGGCAATGGCGTGTTCTACTGGGAGCCGGCCTGGATTCCCGTGCCGCGCGATGCAAACGGCGACTTCCGGGCGGGCTGGAAGTCGAAGGAGGGCAACGCGTGGGACAACCAGGCGATGTTCGACTTCCAGGGCAACGCGCTGCCTTCGCTGGACGCGTTCCGGTTCGATCCGGCGAATCTTCCGGCGAAGACGCCGCTGCGCGCGCTGGAGCCCGGCGGTGTCACGATCCCGGCGCTCGAATCACAGCAGGAAGCGGCCGCCCGGCTGCCGGACCGGGTGCGGGTGCTGTACAACGAGGGCAGCATCGAGGACGTGCCGGTCGAATGGCCGGCGCTCGACGAGGACCGGCTCAGCCGGATCGGATCGTTCCGCCTGACCGGTCGGACGACGGGACCGGAGCTTGAAGTCTCGATCAGCGTCACGGTGACGGCGTACCGGAATCTCGTCATCAACGGCGGATTCGAAGACGGCCTGACCGGATGGAGCACGGCCGGCCCCATCAAGCTGAGCACCAATGCGAATGACGCCTACAGCGGCACCCGGGCGCTGAACTATTGGCATGATGCGGACTTCACCTTCTCCGCCGGCCAGACGATCACGGGCCTGCCCGACGGCCTGTACACGCTGCGCGTGCGGGCTTCCGGCGGCGGAGGAGACCGCGTGCTGCGGCTGTTCGCGGAAGGTGACGGAGGCGGAAGGCTGACGGCGGACATCGTCAACACGGGATGGAACAACTGGCAGGCATACGCCATCGAGAACATCCCCGTCACGGGCGGGCAGATCACGGTCGGCGTCGAAGGCGAAGCGCCGGCCGGAACCTGGGGCCTGTTCGACGACTTCGAGTTCTTCCGCCAGGTGACGATGCCGGTGTGGAGCGCGGACGCCGCATTGGAGGCGGCGGAAGTCGGCACGGACTTCGTCCGTCTCCGGTGGTCCGGCATTGCCAATCCGGAGGCGGCCGTCGGCTACAAGATTTACCGCGACGGAAAACCGGCGGCAACCGCGGGCGCCGATGCGAACGAGATCACGATCACCGGTCTGGAAGCCGGCACCACATACACCTTCCAGGTCGAAGCGGGAGGCGAAGCCGGGCTGTGGACGGACGGCGGGCCTTCCGTCACGGTGACGACGGGGCGGATGGAACCGGCGCCGCAGGAACCGGGCGATGAGGGCGGTCAGCAGCCCGGCCCGTCTCCGCAGGAACCGGACGATGAGGGCGGCCGGCAGCCCGACCCGGCGCCGCAGCATCCGCAGCCCGGGACGGGGCCATCCGGACCGGGTTCGGGCGGCGGATCGCCTGCAGCGAACGTTGACGGCGAATCCGATGACGCCGCCGGAGAACATGACGTCGTGACGCTGTCGGAGGAAGAACTGGCCGAACCGGGCGACGGACCGGTCGTCGTCGAGGTGCCGGAGACCACGGCGGAGGTGCGGCTGCCGACGGGCGCGCCCGAACGGCTCGGAGACCGGCCCCTGGAGGTGCGGAGAGGCGGACTCGTCCTGCGGGTGCCGGCGGCGACGCTGGCGCAGCTTGCCGGGTTGGCGGACAGCGGGGAGGAACCGCGGGACGGGGCGCAGGAAGCGAAGCAGGAGGACAGCGCACCCACCGCGGAACAGGCGGGGAACGCCGCGCGGGCTGCGGCTGAAGCGCGGCGCTACGCGCAGCCCGGGATCCCGGCGCGGAATCCCGGCCACGCCGGAGTCTCCGTTCTGGCCGCGACGGATGAAGGGTATCTGGCGGTGCGGCTGGCCCCGCCCGCCGATCCGGATGCCTGGATCAGCCGCGCCGAGCGGCGGACCGGGCTCGAACTCAAGGCCTTCAACCGGCTTGTGGACCTGCGCCTCGCCCATGTCGACGGGCGGGGAAACAGCCGAACCCTCGGGACGTTCGCCGCGCCGGTGGCGATCGGATTGCGTCCGGAGACGGAGGCCGGCTTCGATCCGGAGCTGACCGGCATCTACCGGCTCATGTCCGACGGGTCGATGCGGTATGCCGGCGGCAGGGACGCGGACGGCCGGATGGGGGCGGCGGTATTCCGCGCCGGCGTCTACGGGCTGTTCGAGGCGTCGCGCCGCTATGCCGACGTGCCGGACACCCATCCGGCGCACCGGGCGATCGCGGCGCTCTCCGCACGGCTGGTCCTGACCGGCACGGACGCGGCCGGCGGCCGTTTCGAGCCGGACCGCGGCGTCACGCGAGCCGAGTTCACGGCGATGCTCGCGCGGCTCCTCGACCTGCCGGACGATCCCGGCCTTCCGGCTTTCGCCGACGTTCCGGACGGCGCATGGCATGCCCCCGCGATTCGAGCCGCGCGGGCGGCCGGCATCGCGCTGGGCGGGTCCGGCGGCCGGTTCCGGCCCAACGATGCGATCACGCGCGAAGAGATGGCGGTCATGCTCGTCCGCGCCGCGATGCATGCATCGCCGGAAGCCGCGGCGCCCGGAACCGCCGGAACGGCCTACGCCGACGACGGACGGATCTCGGCCTGGGCGCGCGACGCGGTGAACCGGGTGACGGCGCTCGGCCTCATGCGGGGCCTTCCGGACGGCCGCTTCCACCCGAACGGCGCGGCGAGCCGGGCGGAGGCGGCCCGGGCGTTGCACCGTCTGGCCGCCCTCCTGGACGGAAATTGAAAAAGCATCATAAATCTTTCATTTCTGCCCTATGCCAGCGTCGAAAAATCGTGTAATCTGAATAGAAAGACAGATAAGCGGGAGGTTGCCCCGGTGAAGCCCGGGCAGCCTCTTTTCGCCTTCCGGAAGACAACACGGCAGACCAGGCGACGACGGCGGGGGGATCTCATGCCGAAGAACAACCTGTTCCGAAAGATCGCGCTGATTCTTTTCGCCCTTCTGGTGCCGATCGTCGTCCTCTACGTGCTGTCCAACCGGATCAGCACCGGCGTGCTCCGGGAGGAGCTGAACAACTCCAACGCGAATCGCCTCGCTTTCTTCCAGGATCAGGCGGACACGACGATCCAGTCGATCGCGCTGTGGCCGAACCTGCTCATCCATGACCCCGACATCACCGAACTCCGGCACACCTTCGAGCGCCCCGGCGCGTCGCTCGGCCTCGACCAGATCATGCTCATAAAGCGCATCCAGCGAAAGCTGAGCATCCAGGAGAACTCCTCGAACTGGAACAGCACGCTGTACGTCTATTCGCCCGTGCTCGGCCGCGTGCTGACGAGCAGAGACGCGGCGCCCTACGATCCCGGCGAACTGATGCGGCGGCTGAAACCCGGATGGCTTGTCGAGCCGGCGCGTGACGGGCGGTACCTTTTCTCGCTGTTCACCATTTCCCCGTATGCGGCCGAAGGCCGTTTGCACGAAGCCAACCTGATCATCGAAGTGCAGTTCGACAGTTCCAATCTCGTCCGCATGCTCGACCAGTTCAAAATCGGCGACCGCCGCGATCCGTTCTACTACATGCCCGGTGTCGGCGCGATTTACAACAGCACGGCGGACCGGGGGGCGGCGGACCGGCTGGTGGAGCTGCTCGAGGCGGAGGGCGGGCTCGCGACGGGCAGCCGGACCGTCGACCTGGACGGGCAGCCGCACCTCGTCTATCTGCAGAAATCCGACATCGCGGAGTGGTATCTGATCGATTACCTCCCGCTCCACGAGGTCATGCAGCCGATCACGCGGACGAACCTGATGTTCTACATTTCCGTCGGCTCCCTGCTGCTGATGGGCTGTGTCATGGCCTACGTCCTCTATGCCCAGGTGCAGGCGCCGCTGAAGCAGCTCGTCACGAGCTTCCAGCGGCTGAAGCTCGAGGACTACTCGGTGCGGCTGAAGCCGCGCGGCACGAGCGAGTTCAGCTTCGTCTTCCGGCGGTTCAACTCGATGGTCGAGCAGATCCAGGATCTGTTCAATCGCGTGTATCTCGAGAAACTGCGCGTCCAGGAGGCGCGGCTGAAGCAGCTCCAGTCGCAGATCAACCCGCATTTCTTCCATAACAGCATCTCTTTCATCAGCAGCATGGCGAAAATGAAAAACCACCAGGCGGTCGTGGCGATGGCGGAGAACCTGTCGAGTTATTTCCGCTACGCGACGCGGCAGGAACGGGATTTCGTCACGCTGGAGGAGGAGCTGCAGTTCGTCGGCAGCTACCTCGAGATTCTCAAGCTGCGCCGCGGCAAGCTGACGTTCGCGATCGAACTGCCGTCCCGACTGCGCCACCTGCGGGTGCCGCCGCTCATCATCCAGCCGCTCGCCGAGAACGCGGTGCAGCACGGCATCGAGGCGAACGGCGGCGACGGCCGGATCCGGATTGCGGTCGCGGAGGCGGACGGCGTCGTGCGGGTCACCGTGGACGACAACGGCAAGGGCATGCGCGAGGAGGAGCGCGTCCGCCTGGCCGGCCGGCTGGAGGAGCCGGCCGACGGAGAGAGCGGCTGCGGCCTCCGGAACGTGCACCAGCGGCTCCGACTGCGTTACGGGCCGGACGCCGGGATGCGGCTCGAGCCGTCGCCGCTCGGGGGGTTGCGGGTCGTGCTGGAGTGGCGGCCCGCCGGGCATGCCGCCGGAGCGCCGGGGAAAGCCGGGGCGGCGGGAGCCGCCGTCGGCGCCGGAGGAACGGATGAAGGGCCCGGCGGTGCCGGGCAGGTCGCCGTGGCATGGACGGAAGCGGACGCC
>NZ_LZRU01000001.1 GCF_002159085.1 Thermobacillus sp. ZCTH02-B1 | reverse complement strand
CGGACGTACCGCTGGTGTACCAGTTGTTCCGCCAGGAGCACCGCTGGGTAGCCAAGTACGGAAGGGATAAGCGCTGAAAGCATCTAAGCGCGAAGCCCCCCTCAAGATGAGATTTCCCACGGCGCAAAGCCGGTAAGACCCCTGGAAGATGACCAGGTCGATAGGTTCGGGGTGGAAGCGCGGCAACGCGTGAAGCTGACGAATACTAATCGGTCGAGGGCTTATCCTGATCCATCTCCGGCATCTCGCCCACATTCGCATCCGGTTTTCAGGGTGCAAGACATCCTGAACCAGCCAAACAGAGAGCACTTGGCATCATTCCCCGATAGCTCAGCTGGTAGAGCATGCGGCTGTTAACCGCAGTGTCACAGGTTCGAGTCCTGTTCGGGGAGCCATTTCACACGGAGAGATGTCCGAGTGGTCGAAGGAGCACGATTGGAAATCGTGTATACGTGATGAGCGTATCGAGGGTTCGAATCCCTCTCTCTCCGCCATTCATGTCCATCACATTTTCCTATCTTTCATGGCCCGTTGGTGAAGCGGCTTAACACACCGGTCTTTCACGCCGGCATTCAGGGGTTCGAATCCCCTACGGGTCACCAGTTTTCTTCATCAACATACTTGATCCGCGGCATCAAGTTGTAGTATATTATAAGTCGTCACGCGATCCGCGTGGTGGCTCGGCGGAGGCTTAGCTCAGCTGGGAGAGCACTACCTTCACACGGTAGGGGTCGGCGGTTCGAGCCCGTCAGCCTCCACCATCTCCATCATCCGCTGCACCAATCGGTTGTCAGCGACTTTGACGCGGGGTGGAGCAGTCCGGTAGCTCGTCGGGCTCATAACCCGAAGGCCGCAGGTTCAAATCCTGCCCCCGCAACCATTTCTCTCTACGGGGTAACCCGGTGATTGATTTACGGAGCCGTGGTGTAGAGGCCTAACATGCCTGCCTGTCACGCAGGAGACCGCGGGTTCGAATCCCGTCGGCTCCGCCAGCTGTCATCAATCTCCGGCGAGCCTGGCCGGTGGGACAGAGGACTGACATTCCTCGTGTCGGCGTTCGATTCCTTGACGGAACGGTACGCGCCGGTGTAGCTCAATTGGTAGAGCAACTGACTTGTAATCAGTAGGTTGGGGGTTCAAGTCCTCTCGCCGGCACCATATCGCGACACCGAGGATCGCGCGAATAGAATTTGTCAGACAGGGGCATAGTTTAACGGTAGAACAGCGGTCTCCAAAACCGTTAGTGTGGGTTCGATTCCTGCTGCCCCTGCCATTTTGAAATCAACGTGGCGGTCGTGGCGAAGGGGTTAACGCACCGGATTGTGGCTCCGGCATTCATGGGTTCGAGTCCCATCGATCGCCCCATTACCAATATCCTTTTCAAATTGGGGATTAGCCAAGCGGTAAGGCAACGGACTTTGACTCCGTGATTCCTAGGTTCGAATCCTAGATCCCCAGCCATTCACATGCGGACGTGGCTCAGTGGTAGAGCATCGCCTTGCCAAGGCGAGGGTCGCGGGTTCGAGTCCCGTCGTCCGCTCCATCTGTATTTCCATCCTGCTTCTTGAACCAAAGCTTCAGGGCGCCATAGCCAAGTGGTAAGGCGGAGCTCTGCAAAAGCTTTATCCCCAGTTCGAATCTGGGTGGCGCCTCCATTCTCATACGAACATGACAGCGCGTGCCTTTGGCTCTGCCGGAGAGAGCGTTTGCGGTGACCGGAAGCGCCTCTCGCAGGCACGCGATTTTTTATTAATGCGCTGGTGTGGCGGAATGGCAGACGCGGCGGACTCAAAATCCGCTTCCCGCAAGGGAGTGGGGGTTCAAGTCCCTTCACCAGCACCATACCCGATGACCGAAACCCGAAAACCGGGTTTTTTGTTTTTCGGCGCGAATTTGACGCTCACTGATTCGAATCGCCGGTAAGCGGGCGGATGCGTCGGGCGCGCGAGGGAAGCGCGCCTCTTCGGCTTGGATGCCGGTATACGCCAGACGGCGCCGGCCTTGTCGCTTCAAGCCGGCGGGTTGACCGCGGCGACTGCGCCTGCGATCGCACCGGATGAAGCGGCCGCAAATGTTCCGCCTCCCCGCATAAAGCCGGGCTGATGATGCAACCGTAACATTCAGGCAGATGTTTGACCGGCGGGAGATACGACTTGACAGATACCATAGGGGGGTATACGATAAAGGCGACGGGGGTGGGCGAAGTGGACACGATTCGCGGCGCGGAGAAGCCTGTTCATCCGCACGAAGAGCGGAAAAGCCATCACGCCGACCGATTCAAGGCGGAGCTCATCGCACGGCTGAACCGGATCGAGGGGCAGATTCGCGGCATCAAGGGCATGATCGAGCGGGACGCATACTGCGATCATGTCCTCAACCAAATCTCGGCCGCGCAGGCGGCGCTGAACGGCGTCGGCAAGCTGCTCCTGGCCGGGCACATGCGGAGCTGCGTGGTGGAACGGATCCGGGAAGGCGATCTCGGCGTCATCGACGAACTGCTCGCCACCGTGGACAAACTGCTGAAATGAGAAGCTCGTGGAAGGAGTGGAACCCATGGCGAAGGTGACGCTCAACGTGAAAGGTATGTCCTGCAGCCATTGCGTGAACGCGGTTGAGAAGGCGGTGCGCGAAGCCGGCGCGTCCGGGACGGTGGATCTCGCAAGCGGCACGGTGACGATCGAATACGACGAGAACGCCGTGACGCTGGAGCAATTGAAGCGGGCCATCGAGGAGCAGGGCTACGACGTCGTCTGACGTGCTGTCCGGCTGTCCGGTTCGTTCGGCGGGGGATCCGGGCGGGCCGGCGGCGGGATTTTTTCTTTGCTGCCATTATACCCTGAGGGGGTATATTCCTTGGAGACGGAAGCAACCCGGGAGACGAAGCAGGCGCAGCTCCGGATCACCGGCATGACCTGTGCGGCCTGCGCCAGCCGGATCGAGAAGGGCTTGAACCGGATGCCCGGCGTCGCCAGCGCCAACGTGAACCTCGCGCTGGAGACGGCGCGCGTCGAATACGCGCCTTCGGCCGTGACGCTCGAGGACATCATCCGCAAGGTGGAGCAGCTCGGCTACGGCGCAATCCCGAAGGAAGAGCAGCGGGACGGGCAGGACCTCCGGAGGGCGGAAATCCGGCGGCAGACGGTCCGGTTCGCGCTCGCGGCCGCGCTGTCGCTGCCGCTCTTGTGGGCGATGGTCGTGCATTTCGCCTGGCTGTCGTTCATTCCGGTTCCCGGCTGGGTCATGAATCCGTGGGTGCAGCTCGCCCTTGCGTCGCCCGTGCAGTTTGCGATCGGCGGGCCGTTCTATGTCGGCGCCTGGAAGGCGCTGCGGAACCGGAGCGCCAACATGGACGTGCTGGTTGCGCTCGGCACGTCGGCCGCGTATCTGTACAGCCTGTACCTGACGCTCGAATGGGCCCTGGCGAACGGGTACGACGCGCATCCTATGCCGGATCTGTACTACGAGACGGGCGCGATCCTGATTACGTTGATCGTCCTCGGGAAGCTGCTCGAGGCGCTGGCGAAGGGGCGCACGTCCGAGGCGATCAAGAAGCTGATGGGGCTCCGGGCCAAGACGGCGCTCGTGATCCGAGGCGGCGAGGAAATCCGGATTCCGGCGGAGGAGGTGGCGGTCGGCGATCTGGTGCTCGTGAGGCCGGGCGAGAAGATTCCGGTCGACGGCATCGTGGAGGAAGGCCGATCGTCGGTCGACGAGTCGATGCTGACCGGGGAGAGCATCCCCGTGGAAAAGGGACCCGGCGATACCGTGATCGGCGCGACGGTCAACGGGAACGGAATGCTGAAGGTGCGGGCGGCGAAGGTAGGCCGGGATACGGCGCTGGCGCAGATCATCCGGATCGTGGAGGAGGCGCAGGGCTCGAAGGCCCCGGTCCAGCGGGTGGCCGACGCGATCTCGGGGGTGTTCGTGCCGGTCGTCGTCGGCATCGCGTTGCTCACATTCCTCGTCTGGTTCGCATGGGCGGCGCCCGGCGACTTCGGCGCCGCGCTGCGGAACGCGATCGCGGTGCTCGTGATCGCCTGTCCGTGCGCGCTCGGCCTTGCGACGCCGACCTCGATCATGGCGGGCTCGGGCCGTGCAGCGGAACTCGGCATCCTGTTCAGGGGCGGCGAGCACCTGGAGCTGACGCACCGGATCGACACGGTCGTGCTGGACAAGACCGGCACGGTGACGAAGGGACGGCCCGAGCTGACGGACGTGGTGACCGTCATGCCGGACGAAGGCGCATTTCTGCGCCTCGTCGGTGCGGCCGAGAAGCCTTCCGAGCATCCGCTCGCCGAGGCGGTCGTGTCGGGTATCGCGGCCAGAGGCATTGCGCTGCCCGAAGCCGAGGCGTTCGAGGCGATCCCCGGGCACGGCATCCGCGCCGTCGTCGAAGGGAAGGAAGTGCTTGCGGGAAGCCGCAGGCTGCTGGCGCGCCACGGCGTGGCGACGGAGCGGGCGGAGGCGGATCTCCAACGGCTCGAGGAGGAGGGCAAAACCGCGATGCTGGTCGCCGTGGACGGCGAATACGCCGGCATCGTGGCCGCGGCCGACACGATCCGGGAGACGTCGCAAGCGGCGGTGGAGCGCCTGAAGGCGATGGGGCTGGACGTCGTCATGATCACGGGCGACAATGAACGGACCGCCCGGGTGATCGCGCGGCAGGCCGGCATTGAACGCGTGCTGGCGGAGGTGCTGCCGGAAGGGAAGGCCGAGGAAATTCGGAAGCTCAAGGCACAGGGCCGGAAGGTGGCGATGGTCGGCGACGGGATCAACGACGCTCCCGCGCTCGCGACCGCCGACGTCGGGATGGCAATCGGCACGGGCACGGACGTCGCGATGGAGGCGGCGGACGTGACGCTGATGCGAGGCGACCTGCACGGCATCGCCGACGCGATCCTGATGAGCCGCAAGACGATGCGGAACATCCGCCAGAACCTGTTCTGGGCGCTCGCCTACAACTCGCTCGGCATTCCGATCGCGGCCGCCGGGCTGCTCGAGCCCTGGGTGGCCGGCGCCGCGATGGCGCTGAGCTCGGTATCGGTCGTGCTGAACGCGCTGCGGCTGCAGCGGGCGAAGGTCTGAGGGGATACGGGAAGATGGAGCACCGGATCGAAGAGCTGGTCACCCTGAAAACGATCGCGGAAACGCTGAATCCTAAGGAGCGCATGAAATCGACCCGACTGGGGAATTTTCAGCCGATTATTTTGAGGATTTTTCAATCGGTCTTGACAAACCGAAGCGGCTCGACCAGCACCCGGCTGGCGAAGTATATCGTCGCCGAGTTTCGCCGGCAGGGTGTGCAGGCCGACTTGTACGATCTTCATCGGGATCCGGTGCCGTTCTACAGTCCCGACGAAGCGCAGGACGATCACGCCGGGCTGCTCAGGCTGAAGCGGATGGCCGCCGACGCCGACGGATTCGTGCTCGCCTCGCCGGAATATCACGGAAGCATCTCGGGCGTGCTGAAAAATGCGCTGGACCATCTCGGCAAGGAGCATTTCACCGGCAAGCCGGTGCTGTCCGCGACGTCATCGGGCGGTCCCGTCGGCATCAGCTCGCTGCTGCAGCTGCAGGCCATGGTGCGCAATTTGCACGGCGTGAACTGCCCGGAGTGGATTTCCATCGGCGGGGAGCAGCGCAAGCTGTTTGAGACGGACCCGGAGGGGTACCTGCCGGAACACGCCGTCCTGGACCGCATCCACAACGCGCTCCATGGCTTCCTGGATCTGCTTCGCCGCGTCCGCGGGCAGGCCGGATGACACAACGCTCCATGTCCGAAAGGAGGCTGGCCGGATGATCACGCATGTTGCCGATCTCACGCTGCATACCGTCTCGCTGGACGGCGTGCGGCAATTTTACAACGGGCTCCTGGGGCTGCCGATTGCGTCCGAAACGGCAAGCGAAATCCGCTTTCGGGTGACGCCGTTCACCACGCTCACGTTCGCGGAGACGTACGAACCGGTGGCGCCGGCCCATTTCGCGTTCGAAGTGCCCTGGTCTTCGTTCTCCGACGTGGTCGCCTATCTGAAACGGGAGGCGGGAATCCCGCTGCTGCGTTGGCCCGACGGACGGGAAACGATCGATGACGGCACCCTGGCCAACGCGTATTTCCGCGACGGCGACGGCCATCTGCTGGAGGTGAGCGCCCACCGGTACGTGCGGGAGGATGCGCTGCCGCAGAACGGACCGGTCAAGATCCTGTACCTGCGTGAAGTCGGGTTCCCCGTGGAGGATGTGTCCGCCTTCCGCGGATGGCTGTCCGGCCGATTCGGCATGAAGCTGGCGAAGGTGCACGACGACTTCACCTTCGCCATCGGCGGGACGGCGCATGCCGTCGTCGTGTCGAAGCGGCGGCGCTGGATCCCGATCGGGATGCTCGCGCTGCCGCCGAACATGACCGTCACGTTCGGCCTGAGCGGCCGCGACGCGCCGGCCCGCATCCGCGCATGGGCGGAAGGGGAAACCGTCCTCTCCGCGGACGGGGACGGGCTGACCATCCTGCGGGACGGTTATCGCATCCGGTTCGCGGCGAAGACGGATGTCCCGGCGGATATCGCGGCCCGCCTCCATCTGCCGTGATCGCGGCGCCCGGCGGTCGACCGGCATGCCGCCCCTCCAGTCCATCGGGCTTAGAAGCGCTCGGGATGCGGCGGGTTACGGCGCAGGCGGCGCGGAACCCGGAGCCGGCGTATCGCGCGTCAGCAGTTCCCTGATCTCATCCGGCGTGAAAACATGGGCTTGCCCGCAGATGCGGCAGACGATTTCGACGGGGTGGTTCCGTTCGCAGGCAGCCGTCAGCTCGCCGGGTCCCAGCGCGTGCAGCATGGGCCGCAGCATCTCCTTGGAGCAGCCGCAGTAGGCCTGCACCCGGCGTTCGTCCAGCCATTCGATGTCGTGGAACAACCGGTGCGGCACCTGGCGGAACGCGTCGCCGTCCACATCTGCCGGTGAGAGGTCCGGCAGCCGCCGCGTCGCCTCCCGGATGCGGTCCATGAGCCCTTCCGTTGCGCCGGGCAGGAGCTGCGCCATGACGCCGACGGCCGTCCGGACACGACTGTTTTCATCGAAGTCGATGTGAATCGCGAAGTGCGTCGGCGTCTGTTCGCTCTGGCGGAAATAATGCGCCAGGTCGTCCACGATGTTCCGGTGCGGCATGTCCGTGATGCCCGTCACGCTCCGGTACATCCCGACATCCTTGACCAGCTGGATGAACCCCCTGTCTCCGATGAGCTGCGGGAGGGACAGCCTGTCCAGATCTTCCGGTGACATATCCAGCAGCGCCTCGCCGGGATAGCCGCGCACGTTGCCCGCCGCGTCGACGTCGGCAAACCATGCGCAACCCGGCCGGCTCCCCTTCACTTTCAGGCTGAGGCGCTGGCGGTCTTTCAGCGTTCCCGCGAGCAGGCTTGCGGCCGATACGGTCAGTCCGAGTGCATACCGCAGCAGTCTGCTCCGGATGGCGGGCCGATTGCAGACGGTGTTCAGCAGGTCCGCGTTTTGCACAAACAGGATCCGGGCTTGCCCGCTGCAGGCCAGTGTCCTGATCAAAAGGTTCGCCGTTGACATGAGTCTGCCTCCTGGGATATGGTCGGTTGGAGCCGATTATAAATCCTGACGCTGCGTCAGGTTCAACAGCCATTTTGCCTCGGGGAGGTGATGTTGGTGTCCGAACGGAGCTGGACGATCGGCCGGCTGGCGAAAAAGACAGGGCTCACCGTCCGCGCGCTTCATCACTATGACCGGATCGGCCTGCTCTCACCTTCGCAATACACCGAGGGCGGACACCGGTTGTATTCCGTGGACGATCTGATGAAGCTCCAGCAGATTGTCTCGCTCAAGCAGTTGGGGTTCCGGCTGAAGGAAATCAAAGCAATCCTGCACGATCCCGGATTCGATCCGGCGGAATTGCTGCGCCTCCAACTCTCCCGTCTGGACGGGCAGATTCGGACGATGCTCGAGCTAAGGGATCGGCTGCGCGGGCTGTACGACCATTTTCGCGGGGGAAAGGCGGCGGACGGTGAGCAGTTCCTGACGGTCATGCGCATGATGAACCTGGCGCGAAGTCCGTATTTTACGGAGGGGCAGATCCGGAAATTGCGGGAACGGTATATCGCCGCGGGGCATGACGGCGACCGGCAGGCCGGGATCCGGCGGATGCTGGACGGGTTCCGGAGCTTGCTCGAAGCGGGCAAAGCGCCGGACGATCCCGATGTTCAAGCGCTCGCGCGGCGCTGGAAGCGGGAAATGGAGGAGCTCGCCCTTGCGGACCCGGGACTTGTCCGATCCGCGGAGCGGCATTACCGTGAAAATCCCGACGACGGACTCACGTTCGGCGTGGACAAGGATCTGTATCTGTTCATGAAAAAAGCGCTGGCGCGAACATGACGGATAACGCGACAGCCCGCCCGGCGAATTCGGATGAGCGAAGCCGCACCTGGAAGACCATCGCTCCCGGCGACAACTCAAGCCCCCGTTCCGCAGGTCCGGAACGGGGGCTTCGCATTGCCGCGGAAACCCGAGCGGTCAGGCGCTGCCCGCCTTTTCCAGCAGCCGTGCCTTCCGCCATCCTCCGTATTTGTAATAGAACGTGTTGAGCAGCGCGGCCATCGTGAAGCTGGCGGGGAAGCACCACCAGACCGCGTCCAGGCCGAAGGCGTGTCCGAGCCAGGCCGCGAGCGGCGTGCGGATGACCATCAGCGAGATGAATGCGAAGACGAGCGGCGCCATGACGGCGCCCGCCGAGCGGACGACGCCCGCCTGCACGTTGAAGATGCCGAAAATGATGAACGACCAAAGCGTCACGTTGTTGATGTGCATGCCGATCTCGATCGCGCCGCCTTCTGCGACGAACAGGCTGACCGTTTCGCGGTTGAACGCGAGCAGCACGAGCACGAGCGCGCCGGTCAGCAGCACGTTGAACCCGATGCCGACGCCGGTGATGCGGTTGACGCGATCCCAGCGGCCCGCGCCGATGTTCTGCGCCGCCATCGAAGTGACGGCGCCGCCGATCGCGAGGGCGGGCATCTGCACGTAGCTCGCGATCTGGTTCGCGATGCCGAATGCGGCGGCCGCCTCGGTCCCGAAGCCGTTGACGATCTGGATGAGCAGCAGGTTCGCGAGCGATACGATCACCATGTTGAGGCCCATCGGAATGCCCTTCCGGATCGTCAGGTGGATGATCCGCCAGTCCATGCGCAAAAGATGCAGTTCGCTCCACGTGATCCGCAGAAAATATTTTCTCGCGTACAGCCAGATCATCAACAGGATCAGGCTGATGAAATTGGCGATCAGCGCAGCCGTCGCCGAACCGGCAATTCCCATCTCGGGCAGCGGGCCTGCCCCCCGGATCAACAGCGGATTGAGCCCGATGTCGAGCACGGTGGCGAGCAGCAGGAACCAGAACGGCGTCGTCGAGTCGCCGGCCCCGCGCATGACGGCCATGACCAGGTTGAAGCCGAACATGAGCGGCGTGCCCGCGAACATGATGCGCGTGTAGATGATCGCCATGTCCATCGCTTCCGCCGGCGTGTCGAGCAGCTCGAGGATGAGCGACGAGAACGCGACGCCCAACGCGCCGGTGATGACGGACAGAATAAAGAAGAAGCTGGTGCTTGTGCCGACGACCTTCTTTGCTTCCTGCATCCTCCGCGCGCCGAGGTTCTGCCCCAGCAGAATGACCGAAGCCATCGAGATGCCGAAGCTCAGGCTGATCAGGAAGAACATCAGGAAGTTTGCGTTGGACGTCGCCGCCAGGGCGGTCTCGCCGAGCAGGCGGCCGACCCAGATCGCGTTGATGGAGCCGTTCAGCGTCTGCAACACGTTGCCGAGCAGGATCGGCAGCGAGAAGACGAACAGCGTCTTCGCGATCGGGCCTTCCGTCAGGCGTGCTCCGGAAGCGGCCTCCGGTTTCGGGTGTGTTGTCGCCATGTGGTCTCGTCTCCTGTTCCGTTGGTCGAAAAGTTCTGACAGCCATTATACACCCGCGGCCGCGCAAAAGGAAACGGACCCGGGACCGGGTCCGTCATAAACCGCTGGCAGGATGAACCATAATAAGTAGCGGTCAGCCGGCGTTCCGCCGGCCGGCAATCAACCCTGAAAGGATGGAGCGAGTCATGAAGCGGAAGCTTTGGACGGCCGCCGCGCTGATCGCGGCGTTCGGGCTGGGCCTTGCGGCGTGTGGCGGCAGCGACAAAGGCGGTACGCCGCGGGAACAGGAGGATGCGGCGCCGGCGGACGGAGCGGCGGCGCAGGCGGAGGCGATCTACAAGGCCCATTGCCTGTCCTGCCACGGCGCCGACCTGGGCGGAGGGTTCGGCCCCGAACTGAAGAATGTCGAGCAGCGCCTGAGCGCGGACGAGCAGTTTGCGGTCATCAAGGAAGGAAGAGCGCAGATGCCGGCGTTCGGCGGCAGGCTGTCGGACGAGGAAATCCGGGCCCTGGTCGAATGGGTGAGCGCGCAGTAGGCCCCGGTCCGGACATGAGCGGCAAAGCCCACTGGCCGCCGGACGGAACGTCCGGCGGTTTCTTCGGTGAAGCCGGACGGATGATGAGCCGGATGGATGATGAAGCCGGACGGCATCCGTCCCGCCGGCCCGAAAAGCCCATGCGAAACACGGATGACGGACCGCGGTACGGATCACGCGGTCAAACGACCAAACCACCAAACAACAAACAATGAGCCTCCCCCTAACCCAAGAATAGTCCCGGGAAAATTCCCGGGACAATGATCCGAAACATGATATCATTGGATGTAAAGATCCGGTCATGCTGCGACTGGGGGGGGCTTCATGCTGCGTGTTTTGGTGGTTGACGACGAACCCCGGCAGAGAAAAATTTTGTCCAAGATTATCAGGGATTACCGCAAGGAATACGAAGTGGTGGAAGCCAGGAACGGTGAAGAAGCACTGGGAATTTGCCGGGAAAGCAAAGTGGATATCGTCTTCAGCGACATTCGCATGCCGAAATTGGACGGTCTCGGCCTGCTCGAACGCATTTGCGAGCAAAATCCCGATACGAGATTGGTGGTCGTCAGCGGTTACAGCGATTTCGCCTATGCCCAGAAAGCGTTGGATTTGAGAGTTTTCCGGTACATCCTGAAACCGATCGAAGACAGGATGATCGGAGAAACCATCCGGCAGATTGAAGAGGATATACGAAAAGATTGGAACATACGGCACGAGAGGGAAGCGTTGGCGGAGCATCTGAAATTGATGCGGCCGTTTTACCGCGATTACCTGTTGAACAAATGGCTGAAAGGAGATTGTACCCGTTCCGAATGGAAAGAAATCGAAAACCTTCTGCAAAACCACGGATCGGGATACGTGATCGTAACCTCCCTGGGCCATCCGGAATCGGAAGACGGAGGGTTCAGGTATACGGCGGAAGAGTGGAACGAAATCAGATGGAATTTCAGGATGTGGATGAATGAAACACTGCAATCGTACGGTCATGTCGTTTCATTCTTTTTGCATCAGGATACGAACATGCTGGTGAGTCTTGTCGTTTCTTCCGAAGGGACGGAATTCACTTGCGGACGTCTGAGAGCCGGACTTCAAGCCTTGGCGGACAACCTCCACAAGGAATACGGAACGGCGATTGCCATCGGGGTCGGACAGGTCAGGCAGGATCTTTTTCCGTCCGTGCGTGAAGGTTTCAGAACCGCCGAAATTGCGTTGCGTTGCCGGTTTTATATGGATGACCAAAAAGTCGTCTGTTATTCCGACATCGAAAATCGGTATTCGGAAGAGTTCCACGGCAGCTTTCCCTTCGAGGATGAAATCAAACCTTACATTTTCGGACAGAAGCCGTTCAGCAGGGCCGGAATGGAACAATTGCTCGAAAGCGGGCTGAAACGCCTGACAGGAAATCGTTTCCCCGATCCGGAACTGTTGATGGATCATGTGCGCGGACATCTGATTCAATTGCTTCACAGCATCCAGAGCATCATTCCGGAGGAGTCGGCTTCCCGCCTGGCGCAAACCGTCAACCGAAAGTTCCACCTGGCATATGTGCCCAGTTATCCCCGATTGAAAAAACAATGGCTCGATCTCCTCGAAGAAATGGCGGTTGCCGTCCAGGCGCAAAAGGAAAACAAAAACAATCTCGTGATGGAACGGTGCCTGCATTACATTCACAGCCATCTGGGAGAAGAATTTTCCCTTGAAGATCTCGCGCAAAAGCACTATTACAACGCATCCTATTTCAGCACGCTGTTCAAAAAATATACGGGCATGAACTTCACTGAATATGTTACGCAACTGCGAGTTGAAACCGCTTACAGAATCCTGCTTGAAACCGACAAAAAGATATATGAGGTGGCCCAGGAAGTCGGATACAAGGATGTGAAGTATTTCATCAAACTCTTCAAGAAACATTACGGCCTGACACCAGAGGAATGCCGGGTTTTCGGCAAAGGAAGGGAATAGCCTGATGAAGGACAAATTGTTCCGTTTCATCTCCGGGATAAGGCTTCGGACCAAGCTATTCCTTTTGTTTTTTGTGCTGCTGATGGTGACGCTGACGCTGTCCAGTTACGGATACTATGCCAACAGCCTGGAAAATGCGGTGAATCAGTACAGCAAGGACGCTTATCAAAACATTCGCCAAAGCAACATCATACTGGATCAAAAGTTCTCCAGGATTGTAAAGAGCAGCGAATTGATGATCAAAGACAAAGATCTGTACCGGATATTCAATGCCATCCGTCCGGATGATCCCAACGATCTGTTGCAATACGACCGCGAACTGAAAAAGATTATCGCGAAATATTTCGAGTATGACGAGCAAGTCTACTCCCAGACCATCATGACCAGCTATTTTACCTTCGGAGAAGGCTTTATCCCCCATGACGCTTTCATGAGTTCGTCATTGTACCGGAACATCAGGGCGGGAGAGGGACGCCTGGTGTGGGAGCCGACCTACGATTTCGTCGAAATGTTTCATCTGGATTGGTTGGACAACAGCAGCATCGAAAGCTTCCGGTATCTTTTTTCCTGCGGAAGGGTGCTCAACATCTTCGACAATTCCTCGGGGGGGATCAGCAACCTTTCCAATGACAGGGAAAGGCCGATCCTGCTCATCAACTTCAAGCTGGATTTCCTGAAGGATTTTTATACGAGTCTCAATTCCGACGAGAGGTATCTTTTTTTTATCCTGTCACCTGACGGCCGTCTCGTATTTGCGAACAATGAGCAATCCGAATCTCTGGCCCTTCACTCCGAGTGGGTGTCCGAAGTGCTGCGCGACAAGGCGGGCATTCTCCGCGCCAGTTACAACGGTGACGGCATGGTCGTCAGCTACGATACTTCACCGATCACCGGATGGACGATGGTATCCGCCATCCGGGACAAAGATTTGATTCCCGAAGCGTCCCGGCACATCTTCGTCACCATGGCGAAATGGGGAATGGTCGTTTTGATGGTGTCGCTGGTTCTGGCCTATTTCATGTCCATGATGATTACCAAACCGATCAGCAAGCTGGTGACGGCCATCCACAAAACCGGCCGCGGTGATTTTGCGAACCGGATCCCCGTCCGGGGCTACGGCGAATTTGACAATCTGATCCGGCGGTTTAACGACATGAACGACAAAATCCGGCAACTCATTCGCGAAAACTATGAAGTCAAGCTTCTGGAAAAGCAATCCCAGATCAATCTGCTGAATGCACAGCTGAATCCGCATTTTTTGTACAATACGCTGAACCTGGTCAACTGCATCGCCATTGAACATCGGTGCGGCGAAATCAGCCGAATCGTCACTTCCTTGTCGCGCATGTTGCATTACACCGTCGAAAATCACAAAGCGACGGGCAGGTTGAGGGAAGAGTTGGAATGGCTGGACGGCTATGTCTATATCATGCGCTGCAGATTCGAAGGCCGGGTAGATTACGGTTGTTACGTGGAGCCCGGGTTGCTGGACACCGAAGTTCCGCGGCTGTTCCTGCAGCCCTTCGTCGAGAATGCATTCATTCACGGCTTTGATCAGATGGAGGCCGGCTGCGTGCTGAGGGTTTCGGGGTGGAGGGAAAACGGCCGTCGGTACTTTTCCGTGCGGGACAACGGAAAAGGCATGAGCCCGGAAAGATTCGAGGAAGTCATGAAAGGAGACGGCCCGTCCGTAGGGATGAGAAATGTGCACAGACGCTTGAAGCTGATGTATGGCGAAGAGTACGGCATAACCGTCCAATCCGCACCCGGAAGGGGAACGACGGTTCTGATCTGCCTGCCAGATTCGGAACCGGACCAACACACAAAGACGGACCACCCATTACAAAGATAATCGAATGGTGGGGTTCCTTCCCGGAATCGTATACTTTGCTTGCACAATGACATCGTTCAAGAAAGGGAGGAACCGGCATGAGAAGCATGCGCAGGATTGCCGTGTGGCTGCTTATGGCAAGCATGCTGGTAGCCATCGCAGGCTGCGGCTCCACAAACCGGTCGGGAGATGAGCCGGCGTCGGGTACGCAAAATTCACGGGCGGCATCCGAAACGGCGAATCAGTCTTCCGGGGGCAAATCGGACGAGAAGATTCATTTGCGGTTTACGTACTGGGGTTCGACGTACGAGAAAGAGGTCATCAGCAAAGCAATCGAAAGGTTTGTCAACGACACGGGGATCAGCGTCGAAGGCATTCATATTCCTTCCGAATATGAAACCAAGTTGACCACGATGATTGCGGCGAATGATGCGCCGGACGTCGGTTATCTCGGACCGCCGATGGCTTACAAGTGGTATGAAGACGGGAAACTGGCCAATATCAAGGAACTATTCATGACGGACGCGTCGTCGAAGGAAGAGGACTTCATTGAAGGCGTCATCGTCCGAAAAGGTGACGATATCGTGGGCCTGATGAACAACCTGGAGTCCTATGCGTTGTTCTACAACAAGGACGCTTTCGAGGAGGCCGGAGTAGAGCTTCCTCCCACAAAGCCCGAAGAGGCATGGACCTGGGAAGAGTTCATCGAAGTCGCCAAGAAACTGACCATCGACAACAACGGGCGGAACGCGCTGGATCCCGATTTCGATCCGAACAATGTCCGGCAGTACGGCTTCAACATGGATATTTGGTCCGGTCCTATCGAGGCGCTCTTGCTGCGTAACGGCACCCAATATTTCCCCGGCAAGGGGGATACGACCGGCATCAACACTCCGGCTTTCAATCAGGTGCTTCAGAACGTGGCTGACCTCATGAACGTTCATCATGTCATGCCCAGCCGCGTCACGGCCAAGAGCATGCCGGCGCCCGCCGTTGCTTTGCAATCGAGAAGGTATGCAATGGTTCTGGACGGACAGTGGGTCTGCAACGATTTCGCCAATATCGAAGGACTGAACTACGGCGTCGGCGTCATTCCCAAAATGACTTCCACAACCGCCGTCTACAGCGGCGCGCTGGGCGTCATCTTCTCGTCGTCCAAACATCCGGAGGAAGCATGGCAGTTCCTGAAGTACATTACTGACCCGGAAATTTCTCTGGAGCTGTTCCGTGACGGACTCTGGATGCCGAACCGCAAGGCTTATTATACGGATGAGGAAAAGATCAGCCTGTGGGCATCCCCCGGTCCGGCAAGAGTGGAGGGTTACAGGGATGTGCTGGTGGACCCGATCGTGAATGACAGCGAAGTGACCTCGGAAGTCTACGTGAAGAATTTCGGGGATATCAACAACATTCTGTTCCCCGCGCTTGACCAGGCGTGGACCGGCAAAAAAACGGTGGACGAAGTCATGGCGGAGATTATGCCGAAGCTCGAGCCGCTGCTTGAAGGCAGCATCAAGTAAACGGGAAGACGGCAACAGGTTAACGGGGTAACGGACGGACGCGAGCAGGATGGACAAGCCGAATGATCGCACTGACGCGGCATCGTCCGCTCGGCGTTCCGTCCGTTGCTCCCTGGCCGGCAGCAAGCCGGGCAAACTATCCGGAAAGTGTGATGGGGATGCATTCCATGCGACAAGTGGCCGCGTCCGGCGTACGCAAGGGATTCCGGATCGGGAAGGAGACGGTTTACGGTTACGTGATGGCCGCTCCCGCCATTCTGGGATTTTTCATCTTTACGCTCGGGCCGCTGATTGCAAGTCTTATCTTGAGCTTTACTGATTACTCGATCACGAATGATTTCCGCTTTATTGGCGTCAGCAACTACAAGCGGTTGTTCTCCGGCGAAGACAGTTTCTTCTACAAAGCGCTTTCCGTGACGTTCTATTACGTCGCCCTGGCTGTTCCGATCAGCCTGACGGCGGCGTTCATCATGGCGATGCTGCTGAAGAACAACGTGAAGGGAAGGGCGTTTTTTCGTTCCGTCTTTTATTTGCCATCCGTCGTCCCGGTCGTGGCAACCTCGACGATCTTTATCTGGTTGCTCAATCCGGACATCGGGTTGCTGAACCAGATTCTCCGTTTTTTGCATCTGCCGACGAGCATGTGGATTTACGATGAAAAAACGGTTATCCCGACGATGGCGTTCATGACGGTGTGGACGACGGGCGGCACCATGCTGATTTTTCTGGCGGGTCTTGAATCGATTCCCGAGCAGTATTATGAAGCGGTCGAGATCGACGGAGGAAGGTTGTGGCACAAGCTGACGGCGGTGACGCTTCCCATGATGACGCCCACCATTTTTTTTAACCTGATCATGGGCATCATCACCGGATTTCAATCGTTCTCCGAGGCCTACATCATGACGGAAGGCGGACCCAACAACGCGTCGCTGTTCTATGTGCTCTATCTGTATCGGGAAGCTTTCACCCACCTCCGCATGGGCGCCGCGTGCGCGATTGCCTGGGTCCTGTTCGTCATCATCATGATCCTGTCGGCCCTGATCTTTCGGTCTTCCCGAACATGGGTCTATTACGAGGGGGACAAATGATGGCCGTGAAAAGGAAACCCCGCATCCACTTGATCCTGTTGTATCTCGTACTTGTCTTCGGCTCGGCCGTCTACCTGTTGCCTCTGGTCTGGATGATCCGCAGCGCGCTGATGGACGCTTCCCAAATTTTTATCGTGCCGCCCGTCTGGATTCCCGATCCGATCCGGTTCGGCAATTTCAGCAAAGCGCTCGGCACCTTGCCCTTCGACCGATATTTTGTCAATACGATGATTATTGTCATCGGCAATGTAACGGGAGCGGTTCTGACCAGCGCGATATGCGGCTACAGCTTTGCCAGACTCCGATGGCCGGGAAGGGATTTCTTTTTCGCTTTGCTCATGTCCGGCATGATGCTTCCCTATGCCGTCACGCTCATTCCGACGTTCCTCGGCTGGCGGACGGTGGTCGGTCCCAACACTTACCTGCCGCTCATCGTGCCGGCGTGGTTCGGCGGCGGCGCGTTCAACATTTTTCTGGTGCGGCAGTTCATGCGCACGATACCGAAATCGATGGACGAAGCCGCGCTGGTCGATGGAGCCGGATATTTCCAAATCTTCCGGTACGTCATCTTTCCGCTGTCCAGATCCGTCGTGATCGTCGTGGCGCTGTTCCAGTTCATGGCCGTATGGAATGATTTCCTGGGCCCGCTGATTTACGTCAACAAGGAATCGATGTATACACTTGCGCTCGGCCTCCAGCAATTCATCGGATATTATACGGCCCAATGGGAACTCTTGATGGCCGCGGCCACCATGATCGTCATTCCGCCCATCGTGCTGTTTGCCGTCGGACAAAATTATTTTGTCAGAGGCATTGTCATGTCCGGACTGAAAGGTTAACCGGCTCCCGCCGAAGAATTCATATCCGAAAATCCGGATCTATGGAGGTTCCGTCATGCAAGCATTGTACGGGAAGGACGTCATCATCCGCGACCGGGAACTGAAACGGAGGGAGCAAGCCAACCGGGAGTACCTGATGAAGCTGAAAAGCGACAATCTGCTGTTCAATTATCGCCTGGAGGCGGGCCGGTTCCACGGGAGAGAAATTCCGCCGGACGCGCACGGCGGCTGGGAATCGCCGGTCTGCCAGCTGCGCGGCCATTTCCTGGGGCACTGGCTGTCGGCGGCGGCGATGCATGTCCATGCGAACGGCGACGCGGAACTGAAGGCCAAGGCGGATCGCATCATCGATGAGCTGGCGGAATGCCAGAAAGACAACGGAGGGCGGTGGGCAGGTCCGATTCCCGAAAAATATTTGCACTGGATCGCCGCCGGAAAAATGGTTTGGGCGCCGCAGTACAATCTCCACAAGCTGTTCATGGGCCTGGTGGACGCCCATGTGTACACGGGAAACCGGAAGGCGCTGGACATCGCGGACCGTTTCGCGGACTGGTTCGTGGAATGGAGCGGCAAGTTCACCCGGGAACAGTTCGATGACATTCTGGACGTCGAGACGGGCGGCATGCTGGAAGTCTGGGCCGATCTGCTGCACATTACCGGCGACCGGAAGTACGAAACGCTGCTCGAGCGTTACTATCGCGGCCGGCTTTTCCGCCCCCTGCTGGAAGGAAAAGATCCGCTGACGAACATGCACGCCAACACGACGATTCCCGAAGTGCTCGGCTGCGCCAGGGCCTATGAGGTGACCGGCGACAGCCATTGGCTGGACATTGTGAAAGCCTACTGGAAATGCGCGGTGACGGACCGGGGGTGCCTGGCAACGGGCGGCCAGACCGCCGGCGAAGTCTGGATGCCGAAGATGAAGATGAAGGCCCGCCTCGGAGACAAGAATCAGGAGCTTTGCACGGTGTACAACATGATGCGGCTGGCGGAGTTCCTGTTCAGGCACACCGGAGACCCCGGCTATGCGCAATACCGGGAGTACAACCTGTATAACGGGGTCATGGCGCAGACCTATTACCAGGATTACGGACTGAACGGCAATCCGCACGAGCATCCCCGCACCGGACTGCTCACCTATTTCCTGCCGATGAAGGCCGGACTGCGCAAGGACTGGAGCTCGGAGACGGACAGCTTCTTCTGCTGCCACGGCACGATGGTTCAGGCGAACGCCTCCCTGAACCGGGGGATCTATTACCGGGACCGGGATGATTTTTACGTCTGTCAATATTTTGATTCGGAAATGATCGCGGAAATCGGCGGAACGGAATTCCGGATCATCCAGGTCCGGGACCACATGAACGGCAACCGGTTGACTTCTTCCGATACGTCGGGGTATCAATCGGTCAACGAGACGGCCGCAGTTCACGAAAACATGCCGCCATACCGGAAATACGATTTCATTGTGCGCACATCCGCGCAGCCGGAAGCCGCGATCCATTTCCGGGTTCCGGAATGGATCATGTCGGACGCCGCATTTTATGTGAACGGAGAGCTTCACGGCAAATCGTCGGACAGCACCCGTTTCTATCCGATTCGCCGGGTGTGGCGGGACGGCGACCGGATCAGCGTCCTGCTGCCGATCGGGATTCGCTTTGTCCCGCTTCCCGACGATGAGCGGACGGGAGCTTTCCGTTACGGCCCCGAAGTGCTGGCGGGCCTGTGCGATGCCGAACGGATTCTGTACGCGGAGAGCGACGACATCGCCGCCGAAATCGAGATGGAGAACGAACGGGAGTGGGGGAGCTGGCGGTATTTCTTCAAAACGGTCAATCAGGACCCCGCCATCTCGTTCAGGCGAATCCGGGACATCGGCTATGAGCCTTACCAGATTTACTTCAAGGTCCGAAAGAGGTGAGCGGCCGGGCAGAAAGCGGCAGGGTTCCTGCGCGGGCAGCATGCGCGGAGCCCTTTTTGTTTGAACGGCGGAACAAGCGGGCGGCTCCTTTCGCCGAAAAGAAAGCCCGGATGCTTCGCTTTCAGCCGCAGGTCAGGCATAATCAGGTTGGAGACCGGTTTGCCGAACCGGAAGGCGGGCGGCCGGGCGGTTGCCGGCCCCGGTAGGACCGGGGCGAACATCATGGACCAATCTCCATGCGAAGGAGAGATTCCGGTGAGCGAAACGATCATCACCAATCCCGTCATCTGGGCCGATGTGCCCGATCCGAGCGTCATCCGGGTCGGGTCCGTGTACTACATGGTCAGCACGAGCATGCACACGATGCCGGGATGCCCGATCATGAAGTCCGTGAACCTGAAGGATTGGGAAATCGTGAACTACGTGTTCGACACGCTGGAGGACAACGACGCTCACAATCTGTCGGACGGCAGGGGGATCTACGGCAAAGGTTCATGGGCCGCCAATCTGCGGCATCACGACGGGACGTTCTATGTGTGCTTCTCGAGCCTGGACATGAACCGGTTCTACCTTTACCGCACGGACGACATCGAGAACGGGAAGTGGGAGCGCACCGTCTTCGAGGGGGTCTGGCATGATCCGAGCCTGCTGTTTGACGAGGGACGCGTCTATGTCATCCACGGCAACGGCGACATCCGGATCACGGAACTGACGGAAGACCTGACGGCCGTCAAGCCGGGCGGCATCAACGGGCTTCTGCTCATCGGGGAACGGGAAGGCATCGGACTCAGAATCGAAGGGTGTCATGCCTACAGGCTGAACGGCTGGTATTACCTGTTCTTCATCGAATGGCCGAAGGTCGGCCACAAGCGGCGCAGACAGGTCTGCTACCGCTCGCGCAACCTGCTCGGACCGTTCGAAAGGCGGGTGGTGCTCGACGATGACATGGGCTACCGCAACCGGGGCGTCGCGCAGGGCGGCATCGTCGATACGCCGGAGGGTGAATGGTTTGCCGTGCTGTTCCAGGACCACGGCGCCGTCGGCCGGGTGCCCTGCGTCGTGCCGGTCCGATGGGAGGACGGATGGCCCGTGTTCGGCGAAGGCGGCAGGGCGCCGCGGTCGTTCGAGGCGAAGCTTCCGGAAGCGCCGGCCAGGCCGCTCGTCATCAGCGACGAATTCGATTACGCCGAGAACCGGCTGGCGCTGAACTGGCAGTGGAATCACAATCCGGACAACCGCCTGTGGTCCGTGACGGAGCGGCCGGGCCATCTGCGGTTGACCGCGGGGCATCTCGCAAGCAGCTTCGAGTCGGCCCGCAATACGCTGACGCAGCGGACGGAAGGTCCGGCGTGCAGCGGCAGGACGGTGATGGAATGCACGCACATGAAGCCGGGCGCCCGCGCGGGGCTGGCCGCCCTGCAGCATTTCTACGGCACCGTCGGCATTCACGCGGAGGAGGACGGCGTCCGTTACGTCGCGATGTGCGTCAGGGGCGGGGACGGCGGAGACGAGATCGTCGAGAAGATCCGGTATGACGGCGACAGAATCCATCTGAAGATCGATTTCGATTTCCGGGACGAAGCGGATATCGCCCGCTTCTATTATTCGGACGACGGCGCCGGGTGGCGCGCGATCGGGCGTCCGCTGCAGCTGAAGTATACCCTGGATCACTTCATGGGCTGCCGGATCGGATTGTTCCATTACGCGACCCGGGAAACCGGCGGATATGTCGACTTCGATTATTTCCGCTACTCCCGGGGCTGACCGGCACAGGCGCCGCCGGGATGCCGCGGATGCGGACCTGCGGAAAATGATTGACAATTGTGCCCGTACGGATGAGGGTTGAACGGGGATCGGAACCGATCGGATGGACGGCAGCAGGTCCCGCAAGGGTCTTGCCCGTGCAACGTCTTGCATGCAACGTTTGCATTTGCAGCGTCCTGCGCGGGCAGGGCCTTTTTTCATTTCGAAGCGAGATGCCCTTTGAATGGGACGGCCCCGGGAAACCGGCCGCGCGGATTTCGGTTGTTTCCGCCGAAAGAAGGAAGCATGCCGGTCCGATGCGGCCGCCGCCGGCGGCAAGTCGTAAAAACCGGGCAAGAAAATCAATACATGGAGATTGATCGGCCGCAGCGATGCCGGGATAATAAAAGATACACAAAAAAAGAGAACGAATCTTCGCGATGAAATGGGGTCACCGAATTGCGGATGCCGTTCGCGCGCAAGGCCGGACTCGCGCTGGCCGCATCATGCGTCGTCCTGCTCCTCGCGGCGTGCCGGGGCGGAGGGGTTGCCGCGGACATGCCTCCGCCTTCCCGGGCTCAGGAATCGGCGTATGCGCATCCCGGGTTGAGCGCGTACGATCCGCCGGTGGAACTGACGTTCGTGCGGGAAACCGGGGACAACCTGTACGGATTGCTGAACCATCTTCCCGGCGAGACGCTGGAGGACAACCGGTGGACGCGGCTGTACGAACAGGTGCTGGGCATCCGGATCCGTTACGAGTGGACGGCCAAGGGCAATCTCTACCGCCAGAAGTTGGGGGCCGCGCTCGCGTCGGGAGACATTCCTGACGTCGTGAAGGTCAACGCCCAGCAGCTCCGACAGCTCGCCGAGGCCGGTCTGATCCAGGATCTGACCGAAGCCTACGAGCAATACGCCACGCCGTTCACCAAGCGGATCCTCGCCCAGGAAGGGCCGGGGCCCTTCGAAGCGGCGACGATCGGCGGGAGGCTGATGGGGATTCCGGAGACGCTGTCGTCCATTGAAGGCGCCGAATTTCTCTGGATCCGCACGGACTGGCTGGATCGGCTCGGACTGGAGCCTCCGCGGACGATGGAAGAGCTGTTGGCGATTTCGAAAGCGTTTACAGAAAACGATCCGGACGGAAACGGCCGGCATGACACGTTCGGACTGGCGCTCACCCAGTATTTGTGGGATCCGGTCAAAGGGCTCACGGGGTTCATGGCCGGTTTCCACGCCTACCCCAACCTGTGGATCGAGGACGAATCGGGCAGGCTGGTGTACGGCGCGGTCCGGCCGGAGGTGAAGACGGCCCTGCGGGTGCTGCAGGACATGTACCGGCAGGGCCAGATCGACCCCGAATTCGTCTTCAAGGACGGCAACAAGGCGAATGAACTGATCGCCGAGGGGAAGATCGGCATGACGTACGGCCAGCAATGGGCTTCGTTTGAAGTGCAGGCGAGCCGCGAGCACGATCCGGAAGCGGACTGGCAAGCCTTCCCGATTCCCGCGGTCGCGGGCACGCAGGCGAAGGTGCCGCTCCGCTTCCCGACCTATCAATTTCTGGCCGTCCGGGCAGGGTACGAACATCCCGAGGCGATCGTCAAGCTGTTCAATCTGCACCTGGAGAAGAACTGGGGAGAGACCGCCGAATATGAAACCTACTACAGCACGCCTTATCCCGCCTGGCAGCTGTCTCCGGTCACGCCGTTCCCGGCGCGCAAAAACCTGGAAGCGTATCTGCAGCTCGAAGAAGCGCGCCGCACGGGCGACATGACGGGGCTCAGGGACGAAGCCCGGTCGATCCACCGGAAGATCGAGGCCTATCATGAGCGGAACGAGGAGACGGGCTGGGGATGGGAGAAAACGTACGGCCCGGGCGGAGCGTTCGCGATCCTGGATCAATACGAGAAGAACGGCCAACTGCTGTACGAACGGTTCTACGGCGCTCCGACGGAGACGATGATCGAGCGGCAGACCATATTGGAAAATTTGAAGAACGACACCTTCATCAACATCATCCTCGGCAGCCCGATTGACGAATTCGACCGCTTCGTGGAGGAATGGTACCGCCTGGGCGGACGGGAAATCACCGAGGAAGTGAACCGGTGGCACGCGGAAAGAATGCGCTGAACGCCGGAAGGCCGCGGGCTGTCAGGCAAGGCGTTGCCCCGGCTGCCGGGGAAGACGCGGCATCGGAGGAGGGAACTTGTTCAGAATTCCGGTCCATTCGCTGCGCAACACCATTTTGGCCAGATTGGTGATCATGCACCTCGTCGTGGTCCTGCCCATCATCCTGCTCGGCATTTATCTGTACAACTGGAGCTACAGGAACGCCGGCGAGGAGATCTCCCGAAACACGCTGGCGCAGTTGTCGTCGTACCTGCAGGATCTGCACCGCGAGATCGAATGGCTGGAAATCCAGCAATTTGATCTGCTGCAAGAGAGCCGGCTCCACAAGATTGCCGTCGTCTGGGAAAAGATGGACAACGTGGAGCGCAGGGAAAGCATCCAATACCTGCTTCAACGGCTGACTTCCATCCGGGGAAGCAGCGCGTACATCAAGGATATCTATGTGCATGTCCGTTCCATCGAGCGGACGATATCGGCCGAAAACGGCGTCTCCGCCTTCGACCGGGAACGGTACGAGGCCATGCGTTCCGCGATGCACGCCGGCGAAAGCCGCCTGATCAAGAGCGGCGGCACGCTGCATCTCGGCGCGTACCTGCCGGACGCCAGGGCGGGTCGGGAGCCCGGCGCGCTCATCCAGATCGAACTGGATGCCGCGAGGCTCGGGGAATCGCTTCGCCAGCTCAACGTCTATCCCGGAAGCGGTTCTTTTCTGGTGGATGACGGGGCGGCGTTCATGCTGGCCAGCGACGAGCGGTCGGAACGCATCATGCGGCATTACCTGTCCGCCGTGAAGGGGGAAGCCGGCAATTCCCTGCTCCTGGAGATGGACGGCCGGAAGTATCATGTGGACAAAGTCCGATCCGACCCGCTCGGGCTATCCGTCGTCGCATTTCTGCCCGAGGAGACGGTCAGACGGCCCTTGAGCAAGTTCACGATGTGGGCCGTGCTGTTCGCGGTCGCCTCGCTCATCGCGGTCATCGCCTATTCCCTGTCCACCTACCGGTTCGTCCACCGGCCGCTGCTTCTGCTCGTGCAGGGTTTCCGGAAGGTCGAGGGAGGTGATCTGGACGTCCGGATTCCGCACAGGCGGAATGACGAGTTCGGCTACCTGTACATCCGTTTCAACCAGATGCTCGTCAAGCTGCAGACGCTCATCGAGCAGGATTACAAGCAGAAGCTGATGATGCAGCGGGCGGAACTGAAGCAATTGCAATCGCAGATCAACCCCCATTTTCTGTACAACAGCTTCTTCATCGTGAATTCGCTGGCCAGGACGGGGGATACCGAGCAGATCGAACTGTTCACGAACATGCTCGGCGAATATTTCCGTTTCATAACGCGCAACGGGGCGGATTACGTGTGCTTGTCGGAAGAGATCCGGCACGCGCGGATGTATACCGAAATCCAGAAGCTGCGGTTCTCGCGCCGCATCCGCGTGCAATTCGACGAGCTGCCGCGGGAGATGGAGCGCATCCGGGTGCCGCGGCTGATCGTGCAGCCGATCATCGAGAATGCCTACGAGCACAGCCTCGAGAAGAAGCCGGACGAGGGATTTCTCCGCGTCACCTTCGAACAGGCCGCCGATTATGCGGAGATCGTCGTGGAGGACAACGGCAACGCCATCAGTGACGAGGAGATCGAAGCGCTGAAGGAACGGCTCGCGAACATCAACGATTCCTGCGAAATGACGGGCATGATGAACATTCACCGGCGAATCGTGCTGACGTACGGGGAAGGCAGCGGGCTGTTTCCGTCCAGAAGCGAGCTGAACGGCCTGAAAGTCGCGATCCGGATCATGCTCGGGGGGGGAGAACGGCCATGTACAGACTGTTGATCGTCGATGACGAGGAGATCATTACGGACGGACTGTACGAGGTGTTCAGCCGTTTCATGCCGGACCGGCTGGATGTCTGCAAGGCCTATTCCGGCCAGGAGGCGCTGGACTGGATGGCGCGCACGAGGATCGACATCGTGCTGGCCGATATCGCCATGCCCGGGCTGAACGGGCTGGATCTGGCCCGGGAAATCCAGCACTGCTGGCCGCGATGCCACATCGTCTTCCTGACGGGGCACAGCGAATTCGATTATGCGTATCAGGCGTTTCAGCTCCGGAATGTCCGGTATCTGCTCAAGACGGAAGGCTACGGAAAACTGCAGGATGTGGTCCGCGAGATCGTGCAGGACATGCAGCGCGCCCGGATCGAAAGCCGCCTGCTGGAGCAGTCGCGCGAGAAGGCGCTGGCCTACGAGATGATGGCCAGGGGCGACTATCTGCGGTATCTGCTTCAGGACAGCGAGCGGCACTATGCGAACCGGGAAGTCCAGAGCCGGGAATTCCGCAAGCTGAACATTGATCTCGATCCCGGGAATCCGGTGGTGCTCGTCCTCGGGCGGCTGTCGTATCCCGCCGGGAAAACGTACACCGAACGCAGCGAGATTCTCGCATCCGCGCGGTCGATATGGGACGCCTATCTGTCGGAACATACGCGGATCGTCGATGTTACGGACCGGCACGGCGACGTCATCTGGTTCATCCAGCCCCGCCGCGAGCGGGAGACTGCCGACGGCCGCCTGATCCGGTTCCTGGAAGGCACGCTGGAGCTGATCCAGGAAGCCTGCCTGGCGTCCCTGGATTTGCGAATCGGGTTTACGATCAGCGGCGATTTCTGCGATTGGGAGGCGGTCACCCGGCAATACGAGCGGCTCCGGGAACTGCAGCAGCTCATGATCGGCGACGGGACGTTCATGATCCTCAGGGACCGCGGCGGTCCGGGGGTCGGCTGTCCCGGCAGGGAAGCCTTCATGTTCGGCCGCAGGACCGAACAGCTGGCGGCCCATCTCGAGGCCGGACGGGCGGAAGCGTTCTTCGCCGACCTGGACGAGTTCGCGAACGCCGCGCTCCACGCGGAAGCGAACGTCCAGCAGGCGATTCAGGCGTATTATTCGGTGGCGGTTCTGCTGTACGCCCACATCAACCGGTTCGGTCTGCATGACCAGGTCGGCGATTACCGCAAGCTGCTGCGCCTGGACGATCACGCTTCGATGAAGGAGGGATTCCGGTATTTGAAGCAGATCGCGCAGGCGATCTTCCGCCTGCGGCAGCGCGACGCGCGGAACCGGGCCTCGCAGGTGGTCGACCGGATCTGCCGGTACATCGAGGAGCATCTGCACGAGGACATATCCCTGGTCCGGCTGGCGGAAGCGCACTATTTCAATCCGTCCTATCTGTCGCGCCTGTTCAAGCAGGAGCTCGGGATCAATCTGTCCGAATACATCGACCAGTGCCGGATCCGAAGGGCCAAGGAGCTGCTCGGAAACGGGGATCTGAAAATCCGCGACGTGGCCGCATCCGTCGGATACGAGGCCGCGCATTCCTTTACCCGCTTCTTCAAAAAAGTGACCGGCATGACGCCGCAGGAATACCGGGACGCGCTGTCCGCCGGTTGAGCCGGCCCCGGCCGCCGGTCCGGACGTGCCGGAAGGAACGCTCGGCGAGCGGGCGAAAAGGCGAAAAACAGGTATTTGCCGGGTGATCAGGAGGGATTCGACTGATTTCACTTTCCTTGGGAACGTGGTACACTGGAAGCGGTCATGGGGGGATGATCCGTGCGAAGGAAGCTTCTGCTCGGGTTGGTTGCCGTGGCGCTCCTGGCGACGGCCGGCTTTTTTTTGCTCCTGTTGCGGGACGCCGGAACGCCGGCCGACGGACGGCCGGACGAAACCGCGACCAATCCGGTCATTTACGCCGACTTTCCCGATCCGGACGTGATCCGCGTCGGGGACACCTACTACATGGTCACCACCAGCATGCACATGCTGCCCGGATCACCGATCATGCGGTCGACCGATCTGGTGAACTGGGAGATCGTCGGCTACCCGTATGACGTCATCGAAGACAACGACGCCTACAACCTCCGCAACGGCCAAAACGCCTACGGGCAGGGCACCTGGGCGAACAGCCTGAAATATCACGAAGGAAAATTTTACGTACTGACGGCTTCGCTGGATACGGGTAAGACGTATCTGTTCAGCGCGGAAGATCCGGCGGGCCCCTGGGAACGAACGGTGCTCGGCGGATACATGCACGATCCGGCCCTGCTGTTCGACGATGACGGAAGAGCTTACGTCATCTACGGTGCCGGGGACATCGCGATCCGGGAGCTGGCGCCGGATTACAAGGGGCTCAATCCCACCGGCCTGAACAAGGTCATTCTGAAATCCGGCAAACCGGGCATGGAGGGTGCGCACGCCTACAAGATCAACGGCAAGTATTACCTGACCTTCATCTGGTGGGAAAAGGGACAGATCCGCAGGCAGTACGTGTACCGCTCCGACCGGATCGACGGTCCGTACGAAGGAAGGCTGGCGCTCAGCGACACGATGGGATACAAGCAAAGCGGCGTTGCCCAGGGCGGCCTCGTGGATACGCCCGACGGCAAATGGTACGCGATGCTGTTCCAGGATCGCGACGCCGTGGGCCGCGTGCCCGTGCTGGTGCCGGTCCGGTGGGAAGACGGGTGGCCCGTCTACGGAGACGAGGAAGGGAAGGTGCCGCCCGCATTCAAGAAGCCGGGCCCGGGCGGTCCCGCGGAACCGTTGACCCGGAGCGACGAATTCAACGCGGATCCGGACGGGGAAGACCGGCCGAACGGATCAGGGCTCGGATTGCATTGGCAGTGGAATCATCTGCCCGACCACACGAAATGGTCGCTGACGGAGCGCAGGGGATTCCTCCGCCTCCGCACGGGCCAGCTCGCCGACGATTTGCTGCAGGCGAGAAATACGCTGACGCAAAGGGGCTACGGTCCCCGGAGCTCGGGATGGATCGCCATGGATACCGCCGGCATGCTGGACGGCGACTATGCGGGTCTGGCCGCGTTCCAGCAGGAATACGGCTTCATCGGCGTCACCCGGGAAGAAGGCCGGCGCTACATCATCATGGTCGAGAAGGGGGTCGAGAAGGCGAGAACCGAGCTGAAGCAGGATGAGGTCGGGTTGAAAATCGATTTCGATTTTGTCGCGGACAAGGCGAAATTTTACTACAGCCTGAACGGCACCGACTGGACCGAATTCGGCAGCGAACTGAACATGCGGTACACGATCCCGCATTTCATGGGCTATCGGTTCGCCCTTTTCAACTTCGCCACCCGGACCCCGGGCGGCTACGTGGACATCGACTACTTCCGCTTCAGCGATGATGTGACGGGCGCGAAGACGCCCGCCGCGCCGGCGGCCCGTCTGAAAGAAGCGGTCATCGAGACGGGCGGAGTCGGGGATGCGGCGTTTGACGTCCGCCTGCTGATGGACGAGATTCCGAAGGGGGCGGATGTCGTCCGGATTCGCGCGGCGATCCGGATTCCGGATTGGCTCGAGGTCGTGCGGGTCGTGCCGAACCGTGCCAATCTGACGGCCGGAGAGCCGGCCTGGCAGCCGACGGATGACGGGATCGAGGTGCTGATCGAAAACCCCGGCGGTTCGCCCGTATCATTCGCAAACCGGGATGCCGGCAAGACCCTGCTGACCATCCAATTGCGGTTGAAGAAGGAGCTGACGTTCAAGGTGAAGGATGAAATCCGCGTAAACAGTCTGGAAATGGTCCGTGCCGACGGGCGGAAGGAATCGTACGACGTCAGCGGCGCCGCGGCGAGTGTCAACCACACGCCGCCGGCGGAAGCGGTCGGCAAAGTGCCGCCGAACGGCAATCCGCTCGTCGCCCACAAGTTCGGCGCCGACCCATACGCGCTGGTGTACGGGGACCGCGTCTATCTGTACATGACGGGAGACGTGCTGGAGTACGATGAGAACGGGAACGTGAAGGAGAACAGCTACGGCAGCATCAACCGGCTGTCGGTCATCTCCTCCGACGATCTCGTGAACTGGACGGACCACGGCTACATCAACGTCGCCGGGCCGAACGGCGCGGCGAAGTGGGCGACGCAGTCGTGGGCGCCCGCCATCGCGCACAAGGTGGTGGACGGCCGGGACAAATTCTTCCTGTACTTCGCCAACAATGCGAGCGGCATCGGCGTTCTGACCGCGGACAGTCCGCTCGGGCCGTGGACGGATCCGCTCGGGAAGCCGCTGGTCAGCCGGCAGACTCCCGGCGTGCAGGGCGTCGTCTGGCTGTTCGATCCCGCCGTGCTCGTCGACGACGACGGCACAGCCTATCTGTATTTCGGCGGGGGAGTGCCGGAAGGTCAGGAAGCGATGCCGAACACCGCGCGCGTCATCCAGCTCGGCGACGACATGATCAGCGTGGTCGGCGAGGCCGTCACCATCCCGGCGCCCTACATGTTCGAAGACTCCGGCATCAACAAGATCGGCGGGAAATATTACTACACCTATTGCTCGAACTTCGCCGGCGGCGTCCGTCCGGAGGGCAGTCCGCCTCCCGGGGAAATCGCCTACATGGTCAGCGACCATCCGATGGGGCCCTGGGAGTACAAGGGCACGATCCTGAAGAATCCCGGCCATTTCTTCGGCGTCGGAGGCAACAACCATCATGCCATCTTCCGGTTCCGGGGCGAATGGTACATCGCCTACCATGCCCAGACATTGGCGCAGGCGATGGGCGTCGCGAAGGGGTACCGCTCGACCCATCTGAACCGGGTGGTGATCGACGAAGACGGAACGATTCGGGAAATCGTCGCCGACCGGAAGGGCGTGGAACCGGTCCGGCATCTCGATCCGTTCGCCCGCGTGGAGGCGGAGACGCTGGCCTGGAGCGCGGGAATCGGCACGGAGCCCGCGGGGGATGCCGCCGGCGGCGCGCCGAATCTGGTCGTCACCGACATCCACAACGGGGATTGGATCGCGGTCGCCAACGCGGATTTCGGCGCCGGAGCTTCCGCTTTCTCGGCGGTGGTCGCGAGCGGAAGCGGGGGTGGAACGATCGAGGTGAGGCTGGATCGCCCGGACGGCAGGCTGGTCGGCACGCTGGAGGTGCCGGCGACGGCAGGCTGGGAGGATTGGGTCGAGGTGTCGGCGGACGTCACGGGTGCGGAAGGCGTGCATGATGTCTATTTCGTCTTCCGTGGAAGTCCGGATGACCGCATGCTGTTTAAGTTGGACAGTTGGCGTTTCCATCCGTGAGGAACGGACATGCGCGGCCGGGCGCGCCGCCGCTCCGGCGGTTCCTCCGGGACAGGGCCGCCGCCCGGACCGTCAGGTCAGAACGCCGCATCGGGAATGCGCCGGGTGAGCGCCCAGGCGGCGGTCATCACGCCGGCCAGCAGGGCGAAGGCCGCGAAGCCATGCCCGGCCGCGCGGAGCGTCCACAACGCCGCGAGCGGACCGATCGTCGCGCCGATGAACAGGATGAACGTGTACAGCGTGACGGCGGCGGCCCGCGCTTCTCCGCCGAGCCGGCCGATCGCGTCGATCAGCGGCGGAATCGCGATCGCGATGCCCGCCGCCGCGGCGAGGCTCATCGCGGCGGCGGCCGGCGCGGCAACGGCGGGGAAGACGACGGCGACCGCGATGGCCGCGAGGCCCGTCGCCGCCGCTGCAAGCCCCGCACGCAGCACGCGCCGCGGCCCGAACCGGGCGGCCAGCCGGCCCGCGAGGGGCGAGAGCAGCACGCCCGGCAGGCCGGCGGCCCGGACGAGCAGCATGCCGTCGGCTCCGAGCGCGGTGGGCGGGCGGGTCAGCACCGCCTCCAGTCCCGCGTACATTCCCACGAAGGCGAGCAGCAGGGTGCCCGCGATCAGGTAGCATGCGCGGAGCCCTTTTTGTTTGAGCAGCGGGACAAATCGGCGGAACGTCTCCAGCACCCGCGCCTCCTTCCGTGCCGATCCGCCGGCCGGTAGCCATCCGCCGATGCACAGCGCCGACACCAGGTAGACGCCACCGAGCAGATGGAACACGTAAGGCCAACCGAGGTGCCGCTCGATGACGCCGGCGTACAGTTGGCCCGCGACGCCGGCCGACATGAAGCCGGCGGTGATCAGGCCGACGACGGCGGCGCTCCGTCCGGGCGGATACATCTCTCCCGCGTAGGCGAGCGCCGCGGGTGCGAAGCCGGAAGCCGCAAATCCCTGAAGCGCCCGGTGCGCAGTCAATGCGGGCAGGCTGTCCGCAAGGCCGACCGGCGGAGACAGGACGGCGAGGGCGAGCAGGCCGGCGACGATGACGGGCTTCCGCCCGAACCGGCCGGCAAGCGCGCCCCAGACGGGCAGACCGATCGCGTACGCGAGCGAGAACGCGCTTCCCGTCCATGCCGCCGCCTCCGGCGGCACACCGAAGCGGTCGGCGAACACCGGCGTTAGCGGAATCGTGACGTACAGGCTCGACACGACGGCGAGGGCGCACCAGACGAGGACGGCCGTCGAGACGGGGCGCGGCAGGCCCGATGACCGTCCGCGTGGTGCGCCTTCCGCCGTTTTTCCGATCGCATGGTCCCCGACATGCCTTTCCATGGAAGATCCCTCCGCATCGCTTCTGCATACCCTATGCGCGGTGGTTCATGCGGTTTCCTCAAACCGTCGCAAAAACGGCATCCTGCAATAAATCAAATCTCGCTTTACCGGACGAATGAGTGTTATACTGGGTGCGAGACAGCATGTTCACAGTCGAGGCAGGAAGCAGAATGAAATCCGTTACAATTTACGACATTGCAAGAGAGGCCAACGTGTCGGTCGCCACGGTCTCGCGTGTGCTCAACAATTCCGCTCCCGTGAAGGAAAGCACCCGCAGGAGGATCATGGAGATCATTGAGCGGAACCGGTTCCAACCCAATGCGCTGGCCAGAAGTCTCCTGAAAAAAGAAACCGGCACGATCGCGATGATCTTGCCCGATATTACGAACCCGTTCTTTCCGGAGGTGTTCTGGGGAGCGGAAAACATGGGCAGGGAACTGGGTTACACCTTCTTCCTGTGCGATTCGGCGGGCGATTACAAACGGGAGTCGGAGTATCTCGGCATTTTGCGCGAAAGAAGGGTCGACGGCATCATCTTCCTGGGCGGGCGGATCAACGTGGCAAACTGTCCGTCGGATCTTGTGCAGGAGGTCGTCGATCTGTCCGTGCATACGCCCGTCGTTCTGGTCAACGGACAGCTGGCCGGCAGCGGGCTCCATCGCATCTTCACCGATGAAGCGAAGGGTGCGGAAATGGTGGTCCGCCACCTGATCGAGCTGGGCCACCGGGACATCGCGTTTCTGGGCGGACTCGAATATATGAGCACCACGAGGGTAAAGATCAGGGCCGTCCGGAAAGTCTTGAAGGAACACGGCCTGGAGCTTGCGCCCGATCGCATCAAGTACGGCGATTTCTCCATTCAGGCCGGAAAGACGCTGATGGATGAGCTACTGGCGTCTCCCCGCCGTCCCACGGCCGTCATCTGCGTGAATGATTTTACGGCAGTCGGCGCCATCAAATCGGCATCCGAACACGGGCTCGGCATTCCCGACGACATATCGATCACGGGCTTTGACGGTACGCCGCTGTCGGAAGCGGTGATTCCCGAACTGACAACCGTCTCGCAAAACGCTTACGAACTCGGCAAATTGGCGGTAGAGTCGCTGCACAAGCTGATCAACGGGGGAAAAGTGAAGAAACAGACGGTGCTGGAGCCGCGGTTGATTGTGCGAAAAAGTACCGGTCCAGCAAAAAAAGTTTGTTGACAACCCTGTTTTTGGTTCTTATAATGGGCTCAAAGAAAGATGAAACCGCTGACATTGACAAGAAGCGTTCCGTTCAGGCACATCCCGCTCACGAGGCGGGAACTATTTTGAAACGAAAATGAAACCCGTTTCATGAAATGGGTTTCATTTCGTTGTTTTTATTGTTGGTTGGCTTCCAGAACTTTCGAGGGCCTATGAATCGGGACAAAGGGGGAGTTCGGATTTCGCGGGGTGCATGTTCCTTCGGCTGCCAATCTTCGTCCAAAATCGTGCGCATGGGAGGATGAAAAGATGAGGAGCAAAATCCATTGGATAGCGATGGTCTTGCTGCTGGTCGCTGGCATTGTTGCGGCTTGTGGCGGAAACGGAAGCAGCGGAGGCAACGGAAGCGGCGGAAGCAGCGGCGGTGATCAGAAAGGCGGCGGCGAAGCTTCCGGATCGAAGCCGGTCAGTCTGACGCTGACGATGTGGGGTTCGGAGCAGGACAAGAACACGATGGAAGAACGGCTGGCGATCGTGAAGAACCTGTATCCGCATATCACGGTGGAAGTCAATCTGGTTGCGGGCGACTACGACCAGAAGGTTCAGACGATGATTGCGGGCGGCACGCCGCCGGACATCATGATGCTGGCCGAAAACTATCAGGTCTACGCCAGCAAGGGGCAGATCATTCCGCTGGATGACTACATCGCATCCCACCAGGTCGACATGGACGAGCGCTATACGCCGGACATTGCCAACCTCATGAAATATGACGGCAAGCAATACGGCATGCCGGACCGGGCGGGCGCGATGGTGGTGTACTACAACAAGGACATGTTCGACGCGGCGAATGTGCCGTATCCGAAGAAGGGCTGGACGAGAGAAGACTTCCTGGAAGCGGCGCAAAAGCTGACGATCAAGGAAAACGGCAAGATCGTCCAATGGGGTTATTATCCGAGCTCCTGGTGGCCGCAATGGATGCAGCTCATTTATCAGAACGGCGGTTCGCTGTTCGACGAATCGGGCAAGCCGACGTTCGATACGCCGGAAGTGCGGGAAGCGCTGCAGTTTTTCAACGATTTGACCTACAAATACGGGGTTTCGCCGACGCCGACGGAAGTGGCCGATCTCGGCAACATCGGACCGGACCCGATGTTCGCGCAGGGACTGATCGCGATGGAGACGACGGGGTTCTGGAATATCGGCTCGCTGGCGAAGGTGGAAGGCATCAACTGGGACATCGCGCCGGTGTGGGGGCCGACCAACGCGTTCTTCAACGGGCTCGCGATCACGAAGGATTCGAAGCACAAGGAAGAGGCGTTCCAGGTGATCGAGGCCTTGACCCGGCTGGAAGCGCAGATTCCGATCATCAAGAACGGCCAGGATGCACCGGCAACCAAACCGGCCCTGAACAGCGACGCGTTCCTCAACGCCGAATACGGCGGCAGAAAGATCAACATGGCCGCATTCAGCGAGTCGGAAATCTACGATATCCCGTTGAACCCGAAATGGAACGAAATGCAAAAGGTCATCGGCGACAAACTGTCCACGTTCTTCAACAACGATGCAACGCTGGATGAAACGGTAACCGCCATTCAGAAGGGGTTGGAGGAACTCTACCAGTAACACCGGCTGTAGTACCGGGAAGCAGCCGAAACACGGGGGAGCAGCCGCCGGGACCATCAAAGGGAACAGGCCGGCGGCTATTCCCGGTCCTTGCACGCGAGGGGCCGTGAGGGTTACGGAGGTGCATCATGCGCACGAGAGACGGACTCTGGTTCTATGTTTTCATTTCCCCGTGGTTGTTCGGGTTCCTTGCCTTGACGCTGGGGCCCATTCTTTTTTCGATCTACATGAGTTTTACCGATTGGGATCTGTTCCAGGCTCCCCATTTTATCGGACTCGGCAACTACGAGAAAATATTCACCCGTGATCCGCTGTTCTGGAAATCGGTCGGCAACACGGTCTATTACGCGTTCATCTCCATCCCGCTGGGGATGCTGCTGTCCCTGTGGATTGCCTATTATCTGAACAAGAAGCTGAAGGGCATTTCCTTTTTTCGCGTGCTGTACTATCTGCCATCCGTCGTGCCGGTCGTGGCAAGTTCCCTTCTGTTCGTCCGGCTGCTGGCGCCCAACACGGGTCTCATCAACAAAGGGCTGGCGCTTGTCGGCATCGACGGTCCCAACTGGCTTCTGGATCCCGACTGGGTGAAACCGGCCCTGATCGTGATGTCACTGTGGGGCGTGGGCGGCAGTGTGGTGCTGCTGCTGGCGGGCATGAAGGGCATACCGCACGAACTGCTGGAAGCCGCGTCCATCGACGGCGCCAGCCCGCGCAAGGCGTTCCTGTTTGTGACGCTTCCCATGATCACGCCGATCATTTTCTTCAATCTCGTCACCGGACTGATCGGCGCGTTGCAGACGTTTGCGCAGGTGTACATTGTCACGTCCGGCGGTCCGGACAATGCCAGCCAGATGATCGTGCCCTATCTGTTCGAGAACGCATTCAAGTTCTACAAGATGGGCTACGCTTCGGCCATCGCGTGGATTCTGTTCCTGATGATCCTGCTCCTGACCTTGCTGGTGTTCCGTTCATCTGCCCTGTGGGTGTATTACGAGGAGGGCAGGAAACATGGCTAGAATCGGCCTGTTGGAGAAAGGGTTCTCCTATGCGGTGCTCAGTCTTGTCGGGGCGCTCATGTTCGCGCCGTTCCTGTACATGATTTCGATCGCGCTCTCCAGCGACGCGACAACGGTGAAGGCGGCGTTCACGCTGTTTCCGAGGGAGTTCCGGTTCGAAAACTTCGTCCGCGTGTTCACCGACTACCGCATGGGCACCTATCTGAAAAACAGCATCATCATCACGGCCTTTACGGTGTTCGGATCGGTGCTTTCGGCTTCGTTCGTCGCTTACGGTTTTGCCCGCATCCGGGCGAAGGGAAGCGGGTTTTTGTTCATCGTCCTGCTCAGCACGATGATGATCCCCGGAGAAGTGACGATGGTGCCGCAGTTCATCATCTACCGGGAACTGGGCTGGATCAACACGTTCTTGCCGCTCATCGTTCCGAGTTTTTTCGCCGGCGCCTTCAACGTGTTTCTGATCCGCCAGTTCGTGATGGGCATTCCGCGGTCGCTGGATGAAGCGGCGATGATCGACGGCATGGGGCACCTGGGGATTTACGCCAAAATCATTCTCCCGCTGACGTATCCGATATTGGCCGCGATCGGCATTTTCTCCTTTGCCTGGAACTGGGGCAACTTCATGGGTCCGCTGATTTATATAAACGATCCGAAAAAGACCCCGCTTGCCCTGGGCGTGCAGCTCATCAGCACGGTGAGCGGCGGACAGATGCCCCCGTGGAACATGGTCATGGTCGCCTCGATGTTTCTGACGATTCCGATGATCCTGGTCTATACGTTCGGTCAGAAATATGTCTACGAGGCGAACATCAACAGCGGCAGCGCAGGCATCAAATAGGCAGCAACCCTGACAGAAAGGCGGCAGACAATGAACGGCATCCTGAAACGCCAGGTTGTGGAAGTCAACGAGCATGGCTGGTTCATCGAAGGCAAGGCGCGGGTCATCCTGTGCGCCTCGCTGTTCTATTTCCGGATTCCCCGGATGTTCTGGAAGGAACGGATGCAGCAGGTCAAGGACGCGGGTTATCAGGCGATCGACGTGTACTTTCCATGGAATTATCACGAGCCGGAATACGGGGTCTGGGATTTCGCGGGGGAAAAAGATGTGGTCGCGTTTCTGCAAACGGCCAGAGAGGTCGGGCTGTGGGTGATCGCGCGGCCGGGCCCCTACATCTGCTCGGAATGGGACGGGGGCGGGCTGCCGGCCTGGCTGATTGCCCGTGACGGGGTGCGGCTCCGGCAGAACGACCCCCGTTATTTGCGCGAGGTGGCGCGATGGTACGAACGAATCATGCCGATCCTGGGCACCCATGAATTGGGCCGGCAGGGAACGGTTATCGCCATCCAGCTGGAGAATGAGCTTGATTTCTTCGGCTGCGACGATCCGCACGGCTATATTTCCGCTTTGCGGGACATGGCGCTGAGCCACGGGATCACCGTGCCGCTCATCGCCTGCGCCGGCCAGGGGAATCTGTACCGGGCGACCGGACATGCGGATCGGGTCATGCCGACTTGCAACTTCTACCCGCATGATCGGGATCCCGAATTCGAGGAGAAAGTGCTGCATTATCACCGGCGCCTAGCGGAACTGGGCTATCCGCTGTCGGTGACGGAGACGAACCGGTCGCACTTTCTGCTGCGTCGTCTGCTGGCAGCGGGAAGCAAGCTGATCGGTCCCTATCTCCAGGTGTCCGGCACGAACTTCGGCTTCACCCATGCGGTCAACAACTGGGGCGATCCGCTGGCTTTCCTGACCACCGATTATGATTTTCACGGCATGATCGCCGCCACGGGAGAAATCCGTCCGGAATATGACGAGGGGCGGCTGCTCGCGCGGATCATCCGGACGTTCGGATTGGCCCTTGCGCTCGCGAAGCCCGTGCCCGGCGTTGTGCGGACGGAGACGTCGCTGCCGGAATGCGCCGGCATGCGCTATGCGCTGGAGCTGAAGGGAGGAGGCTGGTTGCTGTCCCTGCCGAATGTGGGGGAAGCCCCGGGGAAGGTCGTCTTGCGGGGCAGGCACGGCGCTTTTCCCGTCCGGACGGAGCTTGTGGTCGATCGGCATCAATGTCCGCTTCTTCCCTACGAGGTGCCGCTTGTGCACTGGGGACTGGGAGGCAGAATCGCGTATGCGACCGCCGAACTGTTCCATGCGGAGCGGACGGGCCGCCGGTGCACGCTCGTGTTTGCGGCGAACGGCGAGTCGGAGGTCTCCCTGCATCTGGAGGCCATCACCCGCTTCCGGGTCCAACATGCGGAAGCGATATCGCAGGATCGGAGATGTCTGATCGTCTCGAGAGCCGATCAGGCATCCGCAGACATTGAGCTTGAAGACGGGACCGTCTTGCGAATCGTGTTGCTGGAGAGATCGCGGGCGAAACGGTTCCGGGAACTTGACGGGCACGGAAATCCGGTATTTGACGGGGACGGGCGGACTTACGAGCGGACAAGCGCCGCGCCGGTGGATGCAGACTGGACCGTTGCGGCGTGGGAAACGGAAGCCGATGCGGCGCGCTTCGTACGGGACGTTCAACCCGGAGAACCGCTGGCGCTGGAGAAGGCGGGCGTCTTCCGCGGGTACGGCTGGTACGAGTGGAACGGGCAGGAGGATCTGCCGGCGGGTGAGGCGGTCGGCCTGCTGCTGCGGGGCGCTTCGGATGTGCTGAGCGTGTACGCGGACGGACGATATGAAGGCACGCATGTTCCGGGTGGGAGCAGCGTCCATGTTCCGCTGGCCGAACCGCTCGGGCGAAGGCTCGTGATCCGGGCCGAGATCTGGGGACACAGCAATTTCGATGATATGTTGTTACCGTCCCTCAGGCTGGCTTCGGTCAAGGGACTGAACGGCGTGATGGCGGTGCGGAAGGTGCATGATCTGTCCCGAAACATGCTGTTCCGGCCGTGCGGCCCCGTTTCCCCGGGCGGCGGATTCCCGCAGGAGGACGGCGACCTCGATGATTGCGCGGTCATCGGCTGGGGCGGCTGGATCAGCACGGACGGGATCGAGAGGGGACTGTACAGCAAGGCATTCGTTCCTCATGAAAAAGCTTCAAGCTGGGTGCTGCATTTTGACGGGTTGCAAGCGCGGTGCATCGTCTTCGTGAACGGGCAATGCGCGGGGGAAGTGAACTTGACGGATCCTTATGTCGACATCGGACCGTTCGTCCGTCCCGGCGAAGAAGCGTTGCTGTCGCTCTATCTGGAGCGGCAGTATCGCCGACCGGCCGGTACGGTGAAGCTTTACGAGGGCGTTCAGCTGACGGGTATCCGCATCCGCCATGCGGATGAACGCGAATTGCGGGAGCATGCGGAGATGTGCCTGTCCCGGGCCGTTCGGGCGGAATTTCCGCTGGCGTTTGCGCCGGGAACGCTGTCGTGGCTGCACGGCTCGTTCCCGGTCGCGGGCGGCGTGAAAAACGTCGTGATGCGGGTGAAGGGGCGCAACGCCAAGGTCACCGTTCTCCTGGACGGCCGGGTGGCGGGGAGGATCTGGCTGCCGGGCGCGCGCGTCCGGCCCCGGTTTGCCGGAGGATCCCAAGAATATGCGGTGCTCCCGATGGCGTCCGCGAACGGACGCGTAAGGCTGCACGTGTTGATCGAAGCGGTGGAGCTGGAAGAGGGCGCGATCATCGAGGATATCGCGTTTTCGACGGTGACCGCGCAGGAACGGGGGACATGAAGCCATGAACCGGAAACGCTTCGCATGGGCGGGGACGATCCTGGTCGCCTGTGGTCTGGCGGCGATTGCGGTATGGCGTAACATCGGCGAACTTGCGGAAAGGAACGAAAACGTGCTTGCATTCGATGCGGATGTCATTGTCGTGAAACCGGAAGAAGGCTATTCGGGCTTTGAAGGCTGGGGGACCTCTCTGGCGTGGTGGGGTCATGTCGTCGGCCAATGGGAGAACGAGGAAGCTTTCTCGGAATTGATGGATTTGATTTTCGATCCGCAGAAAGGGATCGGCCTGAACATCGTCCGGTACAACATCGGCGGCGGGGAGAACCCCGCCGTTCCGAACACCTTGCGGCCCGGAGCGGATGTGCCCGGATTCCAGCCGGAAGAAGGGCGCTGGGATTGGGAAGCGGACGCGGGCCAGCGCCGGGTGCTGCTGGAGTCGATCCGGAGGGGCGTCAACATCGCCGAGGCGTTCTCCAATTCGCCGCCCTATTGGATGACCGTCAGCGGTTCGGTGACGGGGGCGGACGACGGAGGCAACAATTTGCGGGACGAGTACCGCGGGGCTTTTGCGGATTATTTGACGGAAGTCGTCAAGTTATACGCGGAGCGGCACGGCGTCGTGTTCCGCACGCTGGCGCCGTTCAACGAACCGGTGTCCGACTGGTGGCGGCGCGGGAACAACCAGGAGGGCGCGCATTTCAGCGTCGATCTCCAGATGGACATCATCCGGCTGGTCGATGAAGCGTTGAAGGCCAAGGGTCTGAACGGCACCGCCATCAGCGCGGCGGACGCGCACAGCATCGACGAAACGCTGGAGATTCTGGAGCAATACGACGAGGCTACGCTGGGCCGGATCAGCCAAATCAACACGCATTCGTACAACGGGTCCAGGATGGCGGAACTGCGGGAGAAGGCGGCGGCGCTGGACCTCAAGCTCTGGATGTCGGAATACGGGGCCGGCGGTTCCGAGCCGCACAACCATCAGGACATGAGCAGCGTGCTTCAGCTTGCGGAACGGATCATGTTCGATCTGCGGCTCATGCAACCCGCCGCCTGGATTTACTGGCAGGCCGTCGAGGACGAGACCGCGCAGAACAACTGGGGCTGGATCCACGCGAATTTCGTGACCGGAGAAGCGCGCTATGACGTGACCAAGCAATATTATGCAATGGGACAGTTCAGCAAGTTCATCCGCCCAGGCAGCCGGATCATCCCAACGGGCGACGGACGTTCGGTGGCGGCCTATCACGAACGGGACGGAACGCTGGCCGTTGTGATCCGCAACGAACGATCGATTGCGGTGCAAGCGACGTATGACCTGACCGCTTTTTCGTATCCCGCCGTCCGGGCGGAGGTCTACGAAACGTCCGAGTCGAAAAACATGGAGCCGTCCGTGCTGGAACTTGCGTCCAACGGCTTCGCCATCGAGGTGCCGCCGAAATCGGTCATCACGGTGGTGATCCGGGATGTGAAGTGGAGGCGGGATTGATGTTCAATTCGGCATCGGCTTTTTCCACGATGTAAATTGGTTGAATCCGCGCCACCTTCCCGTTAAAGTAAAAAATGCAAGTACCCGGGAATTCCGTTCAAGCTGGCGTTTGGGGGTGGATACGGCATGGAAACGGTTGCCGTGTTCGCGCTGTCCCGGCGGCCGGCCTGCCGGTTGTTCCGGCGGGCGGGTGAATCGGGATGACGGGATGGGGGCGCCTTACGCCCGCTTCCGACGTGGAGCCGGCGCGGTGGCTGGAGACCGCCCTGGAGAAGCCGCGGGGACGCGGGGATCGCGCGATTTACGCGGCTTCCGTCATTCCGCGCGGGTACGAAGCTTACGCCCGCCTGTTCCATCCGGCCTGGCTGGCCGGCGAGGATCGGGACATCACCTGGGCCGAGGCGGCGGCGCTCGCCGGAACCCGGCCGCACGCCCGGATGCAATGGCACGCCATCGCCCGCGCGGGCGACGCCGAGGGGGGACCCGGCGGACTGGTGCCGCCGGAAGCGGGGCGGATGCCGGAATGGATGCTCAAGGCGCTGGCCGGTCTGCTCAAGCGCCATACGCGCACGCCGGAATTGTGCTATTTCGCGGTGTGGGAAGGCTGGGGCATTCCCGGACTGGCGGCGCTGTGCGGACGGGCGGCGCATTTCCGGCTGTGGAACCGCGGGTACTACCTGCTGCAGGGGGACATCGAAGACGCAGCGGAGCGGATCTCGCCGCCGTCGCCGCAGCACGCGAGCATCTGGTGGCCCGGAGACCGGGCCTGGTGCGTCGCGACGGGGGTCGACATGATGTGCACCTATGTCGGCGGATCGGAGTCGTGCATCGCGGAGGTGCTGGCGGACGGCCGGCTGGAGGCGTGGCGCGCGTCGCCGGACGACCGGGCCGACGTGAACGGCGATACGGTGAACGCGCCGGAGCGTTCATGCTGACCGGTGAGGGGGGAGCGGAATGCAAAGGGTTTGGCGTCTGATTTTGCGCGAGTTGAGGACCCAGGATTGGAGAATATGGCTCGTGCTGCCTCTGCCGCTCATCGTCTTCTTCGGACCGGTTGAAACCTTGCTGGGTGCGTTGCCGGGTGCGGGACCTTACGCGGCCGCAATCGTCCTGACGGCTTATTTCGTGATGCTGGCGAACAATCACCGCGAGCTTGTCCGCAAGCCGGATCGCGAACCGGAGGACCGGCCGTCCGCGGGGCATGAGGCGCTTGTGGCGAAATACGCGATGACGTTCATCTGGTTCATCCTGGCCGCGTTCGCTTGCAACGTCGTCGGAGCCGCGGTCGCCGCTTCCCATGCTCGCGCTGGGCCTGACCGTGTTCGCGCTGTCCTATTGGCCCGCGTATCTGGCGTCGAGACGGGGCGGCTGATCCTGTCCCCGCCGAGGTTTGCCGGATTTCCCAATTGACGTAATCGGGAAGCTGGAATCCCCGGAAATATCCGTCGTGCACGTCCGGCGGCTCCGGGAAACCGCGAATGGCGATCCGGCGGGCGTCGTCCCGCTGCGCTCTGCCGATGTACACGTTGACGGCTCCGCGCTGCCGTCGCGCGGGTCGAAATCGAAGCGCGCCATGACGTCGATGCGGAAGGAAGGCGATGAAATCCACGCGTAGCCGCCGTCGACCCGCCGGATCACTCCGACGGCGACCTCTTCCCCGGGCGTCCCCTGATTCCTCCCGTACAGCAGATACGTGTTTCCTTTCCACGTTTTCGCGTCCAGCACGTTCGCATCCCCGAGTTCCCGTTCCATGAGTTCTTCCTTCTTATCGAACACCGGATGGGAGGCTTCTTGTCCGGAACAAGCCGCCACGAAGGCGAGGCAGATCATGCCGGCCACGGACAGGAGCGATCGCAACGCGACCATCCCCTTGAAAACGGATCCGGAACCAATTACGGGATATACGCGAAAAATCAGAAAGGGCGGACGGCATGCGGCCGCCCCCGGAATCCGGGCGCCGGATGGCGTCCGTGATCTGCGAATTGATCAAAAAGGCATGAGGATAGGTCATTGTACCGCCCGGTCCGGGATCGTATACTGACAACAAAAAATAGATTGTAAACGCTGTCAAACCAAGTTTGATAGTATCAAACCAGGATGAGGATAGGTTTATTTTTTCGCGACGCACCACCGATTGCGGCAGGCGTTGAACCCGGGTTCCGTTTATGACGGACCGATCCTTCCGATCGGCCGTTGTAAAAATACATTCATTGGGACAAAGGGGTGTTCGAACGCATGTCGAGACTGGCAAAACCGATCCGCTTCGCGCTCGCCGTGCTGCTCGTGCTGCTCTCCGTCGCGGCCTGCGCGAAGAAGTCGGACAACGAACCGTCCGGCTCGTCGTCGCAAACGCCGTCTTCATCCTCGTCTTCTTCGGAGCAGACCGGCGGCTCGTCATCGGAGGAAGGCCCGGACGGATGGAAGCCGCAGAGCGACCTCTCGAAGAAGGTGAAGTTCACCTACACGTCGGTTCAGGCCATCGACGGGTACGATTACACGAACGGCGACCCGCTGGCCCAATATTATTCCTCGAAGTTCAACTATGAAATGGACGTCGCGGCGCTGAACTGGGACAACTGGAACGAGCGGCTCCGCATCTGGATCAACTCGGGCGACATGCCGGACGTCGCGGTGTACAACTACATTCACGCGGACGCGGCGGCCTTCGTCGAGCAGGGGCTGATCAAGCGGCTGCCCGACGACTGGAAGGAGCGCTGGCCGAACGTGGCGGCCGTCTATGAGCGGACGACGCTCGGGCCGCAGATGGAAAAGGTGTTCGGCGGCACGTATTTCCTCCCGCGCGCGCGATTCATGGACAACTTGCCCGGCGATCCGCTCCCGAACCACCCGTCCATCTTCATCCGGAAAGACTGGGCGGAGGCGGTCGGATTCCCGATCAAATCGGCCTACAAGACGTCGGAGATCATGGAATTCGCGCGGCTCGTCAAAGAGAAGGACCCCGGCGGCGTCGGCGACAAGCTGATCCCGATCGCCGAGAACACGAACCACGCCGTCGAGCTCTTCGTCGCGCGGAACAGCACGTACTGGAACACCTTCTACAAGGACAAGGACGGCAAGTACAAGTGGGGCGGCGCGTCCGAAGACACGCTGCGGGGCCTCAAGCTCTTCTCGGAAGCTTACCGCTCCGGACTGCTCGCGCCGGACTTCTACACGGTCAAGAACGAAGAACACGGCGCCTATTTCAACGTGCAGGGCATCGCGGGCGCGACGTTCTTCCAGGCGCCGACGTCGAACCTGCAAACCTACTACAACGATTTCAAAAACAACCTCGGCCTCGACCCGTACGAGAACATCATCCTGGCGACGGTGCTCGGCGAGGACGGCTACTACCATCAGGTTGACCTGATCAACTACTGGGGCACGATCATCTTCAGCCCGAACATCAAGGACGAAGTGTTCGAGCGCTACATGGACATTCTCGACTACAACGCGACGCGCGAAGGCTACATCATCACGAACATGGGCCTGAAGGACGTCGACTGGACGTACGACGAGAACGGCAACGTCGTCTCGCTTTTCGACGAGGAGAAGGAAGGACGTCCGCTGGCCGGCACCAACGGCAAATATCCGTCCTGGGGGTATCTCCTCGGAAGCATCATCCTGTTCGACGATTTCGCCTTCGACAACCCCAACACCGACGAGCGGCTGCGGGAGCTGTCGAAAAAGGTGTATCGCGAACGGACGGAGATCGCGACGCCGGAGACGTTCGCCCATATCGACTGGGATTATTACACCTACGATTCGCCGAGCAAGAGAAGGGCGGAGATCGACTACTACACCGAATACGCGAACCTCATCACGCAGCCGGGCGACATCGAGGAGAACTGGAGAAAATGGGTCGAATCGAAGATGCCGATCATCCAGCCCGTCCTTGACGAACTCAACGCGAAGTTCGGCAATTGATCGAAAATCGGGTTTCCGAAAACCTGGCGGTTCCGGGCAAATCGCGGCCGATTTGCCCGGACGCTTGCCATTGAGGGGTTTTCCATGGACAACAACGCTTTGATTCGCCGCATCATCCGGTCGAAGGAAACGTACATGCTGATTCTGCCCGGGGTCATCTGGTTCGTGATCTTCGCCTACATTCCGATGTACGGGCTTACGCTGGCGTTCAAGACGTACAAGGCCAATCTCGGGATCTTCGGAAGCCCGTGGGTCGGGCTGGAGAAATTCGAGTACGTCTTCCGGGATCCCGCCTTCATGGAATCGGTCTGGCGGACGCTGTGGATCAACCTGGGCCGGATCGTGTTCACGTTCCCGGTTCCAATCCTGCTGGCGCTCCTGCTCAACGAACTCAGGTTGCAATGGTACAAGAAGACGGTGCAGACGATCTTCACGTTTCCGTACTTCCTGTCCTGGATCATCGTGGCCAGCGTGCTGATCAACTTCCTGGACATGCAGGGCCTCGTGAACGGCGTCATCCGGCTGCTCGGCGGAGAACCGATCAACTTCCTCGGGAACACGACCCTGTTCCGTCCGCTGCTTTATTTGACGGACATCTGGAAGAACGCCGGATGGACGATGATCATCTATCTGGCGGCCATCACGAGCATCGACACGGAGCAGTACGAATCGGCGCAGCTTGACGGCGCGACGCGGCTGCAGACGATGTGGTACATCACGCTGCCCGGCATCATGAACACGGTCGTCGTCATGCTGATTCTGGCGGCGGGCAACATCATGACCGCCGGTTTCGACCAAATCTTCAACATCAGCAACGCTGCGACCGCGAAGGCGGGCGAAATTCTCGACATCTACATTTACCGGATCACCTTCCAGTCCGCGGCGGATTTCTCGTTCTCGACCGCCGTCAGCCTGTTCCGGTCGGTCATCAACTTCGTGCTGCTGCTTTTGGCCGACCGCATTTGCAAGATGCTCGGTTCGGAGGGGCTGTTCCCGCCGATCCGCAGAACCGCCCGTAAAGGCCGGGCGATATTGCGAGCGGGAGGAGCGTGAACATGGCGGAGGTCATCATGAATCCCGAACCGGCCCGGCGGACCGCCCGGCGCAAACGTTCGATCCAGGGCCGCATCGAGCTGCTCGACATCGTCCTGATCGTCATCCTGGCCGTCTTGGCATTGCTCATCATCATCCCGTTCCTCAACGTCCTCGCGATCTCGTTCGTGACCCAGCAGGAGTATCTGAAAACGTCGATCCTGCTCTTCCCGAAGGAGATCACGCTGGAGAACTACAAGGCGATGTTCGAAGACGGACGGATCTGGACGGGCTATCGCACGACCGCAATCCTGCTCGCCATCGGCGTGCCGATCAACATGTTCCTGACGACCAGCATGGCGTACGGGCTGAGCCGGCCCGACTATCCGTTCAAGCGGTTCTTCATCTTCTTCGTCGTCGTCACGATGATGTTCAACGGCGGCATCATCCCGATGTACCTGCTGATGAAGCAACTGCATCTGATCAACTCGCTCTGGTCGGTCGTGCTGGCGTACGGCATCAACGCCTTCTACCTGATCATCATGATGAATTATTTCTCGAACCTGCCGATCGCCCTGGCGGAATCGGCGAAGCTGGACGGCGCGGGCGAATGGACGATCCTGTTCCGGATCATCCTGCCGCTGTCCATGCCGATCATGGCGACGATGACGCTGTTCTACGCGGTGGACCGGTGGAACGAGTGGTTCAACGCGATGATTTTCATCCGCAAGGGCAATCTTGTCGTGCTGCAGCTGGCGCTCCGGTCGATCGTCATCGATTCCCAGATCAGCCAGCAGCTCAACATATCGAATATCCAGACGGACAAACAATTCACGGAAGGCATGAAAATGGCCGCCGTCATCGTCTCGATGCTCCCGATCATGTGCGTGTTCCCGCTGCTTCAGCGGCACTTCGTCAAGGGCATGCTGATCGGGGCCATCAAGGCGTGACGGACGCTTGGGAGAGGAGAGAAGAAACATATGGTCGCACTGAGAACCGCCCGCACGGAGAACGGACTTGTTCAGGGGCTTCCCGCCGCGGATCCCCGCATCACGAGTTTCAAGGGCATTCCGTATGCCGCGCCGCCCGTGGGCGAGAACCGCTGGCGCGCGCCGCAGCCCGCGAGGAACTGGGACGGCGTGCTGAAGGCATACGAATTCTCGCCGATCCCGCTGCAGGTCCGGCAGCCGCTCGACGACAACAACATCTACACGCGGGAATGGCACGTCGATCCGGACATCGCGATGAGCGAGGACTGCCTGTACCTGAACATCTGGACGCCGGCGGAGAGCGCGGACGAGCGTCTGCCGGTGTTCGTCTGGTTTTTCGGAGGCGGGCTGCAGGTCGGTCACGCGTCGGAGATGGAATTCGACGGCGAGCGGATTGCCCGCAGGGGCATCGTCGTCGTCACGATCAACTACCGGCTGAACGTGTTCGGCTTCCTTTGCCATCCGGAGATTACCGCGGAAGCGCCGGATGCTCCCGCGAATTTCGGTCACCTCGACCAGCAGTTCGCCCTGAAATGGGTGAAGCGCAACATCGCGGCGTTCGGCGGCGATCCGGACAACATCACGATCGGCGGCCAGTCCGCGGGCGGCGGGAGCGTCCTCGCCCAGCTCGCCTCGCCGCAGAGTGACGGCCTGTTCCGGCGGGCGGTCATCATGAGCGGCGTCTACGCGCCGGTCTATCCGGGCGAATGGGGACCGCGCGTCACGCAATCGCTCGAGGAGGCCGAACGGGAAGGCGTCAAGTTCTTCGAATATCTCGGCGTTTCCTCGCTGGCGGAAGCCCGCAGGCTCGATGCGGTCTATATCCGCGACAAAATGGTGGAGTACAACCGGTTCTGGGGCGCCGTCATCGACGGCAAGTTCTGCGTCGGCCACCCGTTCGAACGGCTGATCCGGAACGAATGTCCGGACGTGCCGATTCTGTGGGGGAACACGAGCGACGAATTCAAGAGTTCGCCGAAGGCCGGCTCGATGGAAGAGCTCCGGAGTCTGGCCGCGGACCTGTTCGGCCCGGACGCGGACCGATTCCTTGAGCTGTGCCGGGCGGATGCGGGCGATCTGGAGCAGACGCTGAAGAACGCGGCGGTCAGCACGATCGAATACGCGATCCGCGTCGCTTCGCGGGCAAGCGCCGCGGGCGGAAAGCGCGCGCCGCTGTACTATTACGTGTTCGACGCGGAGATTCCGGGCTGGGACAATCCCGGGGCGTTCCATTCGGTCGATCTCTGGTTCTTCTTCGAGACGCTGGCGAAGTGCTGGCGGCCGTTCGTCGGCAAGCATTACGATCTCGCGCGCCAGATGTGCAACTACCTGGCGAATTTCATCTGTTCCGGGGATCCGAACGGCACCGATTCCACGGGCGAGGCGCTGCCGCGATGGGAGCCCTACACGGAGGAGGCGCCGTACGCGATGGTGTTCGGGGACCAGTCCGAATTCGTCCGGGAGCAGCCGGGCGAGCTGGTTCGTTTCCTCGTGGATCAATATTTCAAGCGCCGGGCTTGACCGGCGCAACCGGAGGGACGCGTCGTGCGGCTCGAAAACGGCGGGTATGTCCTGGCGTTCATGAACGGCGGCATCGAGGTCCGTCGGGACGGCAAGCTGCTCTATTTCAACCGGCGGCCGATGTTCGTGACGGTGAAAACCGCCTTCGCGGTCAACGAGTTCTACGATCGGCCGTATGACGAGGTCGCGGCCGGGGACGGACGGATCATCGCCCGCGGCCTTCTTGCCGTGCCCACCGGGTCGGCGTTCGCGTTCACGGATACCTACGAGACGGCCGGCACCGGATTCAAGGTGAGCCGGCACGTGAAAGTGGTGCGGGCGGCGGACGATCTGGGGTTCTCCACCAAAATCTCGTTCACGATGGCGGCGTCGGAAGATCCCCGGGATTACTGGTGCTTCGCGCCGGGCGTCTGGTACAAGCAGAACGAGTTCGCGCCCGACACCGCCATCGGCAAGGACTTGAGCTGCGAATATTTCTGGCGGATGGAGACGTGCTATGCGCTGCCGCTGTTCGCCATGATGCACATCCGGTCGGGAGAGACGGCGGCGCTGTCCCGCTGGGCGGCCGACGTGACGATGCCGTCCACGGACATCCTCCGCGCGGAGAACCACACGGATCCGAAGTGCACGACCGGCGCGATCGGCATGAGCCGGCCGGAAAGCCGGACGTTGAACTACATGTATTACGGGTTTGCCGTGCGCAAGCCGCTTGAGACGAAGGTGGACGGCCTGTCGATCGATTATGTGTACCCCGGCTGCGACGGGGAGCTGCCTTCGCAGAACCGGTTCCTCGGACTGGATTACCGCGGAAGGGTGAAATCGTTCCGGCGGGTCAACCATCCGGTGGAGGAAGGATTCGAGCAGCGCTACGCCGTGGGCGTCCGGTTCGGCCGCTACGATGACTTTTATCGGATGATGCGGGACAATTGGCGGGTCGTGTACGAGCGGCTGCGCGACCGGCTGTTCGAGGTGGACAACGAGCGCCACTTTCACAACTGCATGAAGGTGCTGGCCCGGTATACCCGGAAATACGGGGACGCCTACGGCCTGCCCTTCGCCGCCCAGCTTCCGCACATGGACATTTCGACGGTGTCGTTCCAGTTCGGATTCGTCGGACAGCAGCCGGGAATCGGCTATCTGCTGCTGCGCTACGGCGACATGGTGAACGACCCGGAAATCCGGAAAAAGGGGATCGGCATCCTCGATTTCTGGACGCGGACCGCGATGACCGAATCCGGCCTGCCGCACATGTGCTACAACCCGAATATCCGGGGATTCGAGCCGTATCCGCACTATGTGCGGATGCTGGCCGACGGGATCGAGGCGATTCTGGACGCCTTCCTCTACCTGCTGGAGCGGGGCGAGGAGCGGCGGGACTGGCTGGCATTTTGCCGGAAGGCGGCCGATTGGCTCACGGCGGCGCAGAACGGGGACGGCAGCTTCTACCGCGCGTACAACACCGACGGATCGGTGCGCATGGACTCGAAGGCGAACACGCCGAGCGTCATCCGCTTTCTGGTGCGGTTCCATCTCGTGACGGGAGAGGAGAAGTACAGGACCGCGGCGCTTCGGGCCGGCGAGTGGGCTTACGAGCACAATTACCGGAACCTGGAATACCGGGGCGGCACCTGCGACAATCTCGACATCATGGACAAGGAGGCCGGAATCTACGCGCTGTTCGGGTTTCTCGCGCTGTACGACCTGACCGGCGAAAAGCGGTGGCTCGAGGCGGCGGCCGGCGCCGCCGACTATACCGAGACGTGGGTCTATGCCTGGTCGTTCCCGGTCCGCACGCCCTGGCCGAAGCATCCGTTCAACCGCCATTCCATCAGCGGCCAGAGCATCATCACGATCGGCGGCGGCGCCGACGTCTACATGGCCGCGTGCTCGTACACCTACTACCGGCTGTATCTCCTGACCGGCGACGCGCATTATCGGGATGTGGCCGAATTCCTCCACAAGAACACGCGGCAGTCCACCGACGTCGACGGCAGCATCGGCTACGCGATGCCCGGCATCGGCCACGAGAGCGGCAACTTTGCGAGCCAGACGCTGCAGAGCCATTATCACTGGCTGCCCTGGTGCACGTTCGTCCAGGCCGAGCCGATCCTCAGGCTGCACGACGCGTTCGGCGTCTGGGAGATCGCGGACGCCGAGAAGCTTCCCCCGGAGGAGCGGATGAGGCGCAACCGGGATCACGCGTTCCCGATCCGGGACGCGGGTTCCGGCTGACCGTCTCTCCGCTTCCGGTATTCCCGCGGCGTCATCCCGGTCAATTGCTTGAACTGCCGGCTGAAGTGCTCCACGTTGCGGTAGCCGCACCGGTAAGCGATTTCCGCGACGTTCAGGGAGCTGTACGACAGGTATTCCTTCGCCAGCCGGATCCGGTTCCGGATGACGTCGTCCATGCAGGAGATCCCGAACGTCTTCTTGTAAATCGTCTGCAGATAGCCCGGGCTGACCTTGAGGAGATCCGCCATCCGGGCGATCGTCCACCGGTCGTCCGGATGGTTCTGGATCGCGACGCGCAGCCGGAGCAGGTTGTAGTGCTGCGGCGTGACGCCGGTATGGAGGCAGGATTCCAGGAGTTTGTTGAACAGCGTCTGAAACAGGCAACGGATGGACGATTCCTTGCAGGGCCGGTCGAAGTGGTGCTCGATGGCGATGAGTTCGAACAGCCTGTGGCAATAATCGGGATCCTCCAGGGGGAACGGCACGCCGCACGGGATCGGGGTTTCCGTCACGAAGGGCTCGTCCGTGTCGAAGCGGATCCAGTTGTTCACGAACAGGTCTCCGGCGGCCCGGTAATACACCTTTTGTCCGGGGCGGAAGAGAACGGCGCTGAAGGGCGGATATTCCTGGAGCTCGCCTTCGACCCAGAACCGGGCCGGCGTCTTCGTGAAGACCAGAAGCCATTGGTTGCCTTCGGGCACGTCGGTGACGAAATGGCGGCCGTCGTGCGCCATGTCGCAATGCGCGTAATAGACGCGGATCATCCGGCTCCCCTCCCGGAGAACGTCATGCTGGTTGATATCAGCGTACCGGAACGGATCGGGGCGGGTCAATACGGAAGCGTCGGCGCGGGATCCGGCGCACGGCGCGCGGCCGACGGAGCGGGCGGATGGCTCCGGGCGGCGGGTGTCTTTTTCCATCAGGAAGGAGGGAAGGAAGATGACGGCTGCCATGACCGGAGGGCTTCCCGAGGTCGTCCTGAAGCCGGCGGCGAAGGAGCGGCAGGGCACGCTGGTCGAGGCGGCCTATCCGGTGCGCCACTACATCAACGAACGGCGGCAGCTCGTGGCGCTCCGGCGGATCGACGCGGCGGAAGCGGGAAGGGAGACGGTGCGGGGAGAGGCGATCGAGAAGAAATGCAACGTCTATCTTCCCGCCGGTTACGACCGCAATCCCAAAATGCGATACAATGTGCTGTACCTGCTGCACGGCGTGGGCGGCGACGAATGGGAATGGCTGCGGGGCGGCGGCGAGTCGGACGGGCGTCCGGTCGTGCTCAATCTGCTCGATCATCTGATCGCATCGGGCGAGATCGAGCCGCTGATCGCCGTGTTTCCGAACGGCCGCAGCGCCCGGGACTTTGCCGACCGCTCGTTCAACTTCGAGGGAACGAACCTGCTCGGGTTCTATTATTTCGACTATGAGCTGCGGCATGATCTCGTGCCGTTCATCGAATCGAACTTCCGCACGTACGCGGACTTTGCCGACACGTCGGCGGCGGGCGTCTCGGCGAGCCGGAGGCACCGGGCGATCGCCGGCCTGTCCATGGGCGGCATGCAGGTGCTGAATCTGGTGGTCGGCGGTTACCGGTGCGATTCGGTGAAGTACACGGAGAACCGGCATCATCGGGAGAACGGTTTGGACGTGACGGTGCGCGCGCCGGGCATGACCGATCTGTTCGCCTACGCCGGCGCCTTCTCGTGCGCGCCGACATCGGGAGAGGGCCGCGTGCTGGGCGAAAGCCTGTTCGCCGCGGCGCACCGGCTGGACCTGCTGTACATGGCCTGCGGCGACGGGGACGCGATCTCCTGGCCGGTGCATCTGCGGGCGATCGAAGGACTCCGGGAGGCCGCCGGTGACAAGCTCGGCGAGCTGCGCACGGTGACGGTCCCCGGCGGCGGCCACGATTTCGGGGTGTGGATGCGCGGATTGTACGATTTCCTCCGGCTGGCCTTCCGTTGACGGCCGCCCGGGAATGTTCTATAATAAACTTCCAACATTTGGTGTCCGTTCGTTCCGCCGCGGCCCGGTTTCCGGAAATGCGACGGGCTGGACGGGATGCCGGAATCGCGGCGGAAGGAGAATGGATATGGCGCATGTCGTGGATTTCGATCAGGTGTCCGCGGCCGGGCTGGAGTCGTCGCCCGTCAAGGAGGCGCTGGCCGGGCTGCGCGCGAACGAGGCGCGGTATTTCTGGAACAAGTACAAGCATCGGTTCACGGTCGTGCCTGCGGAGGAGAGCGGGGACGTGCTGGACTACGTGAACCGGATCCTGAAGGAGGAGCGCGGCATCGAGATCGCGGCCAGACCCCTCGAGACGTCGCAGTTCCAGGTGGAGAACATCCGGTGGACCTACGTGTTCTACGAAAACGGGCTGTCGGTCAACGTGATGTACACGCTCGACGATCCGAAGAAGCGGGCCGTCGGGTTCAAGCTGTCCGAGGGGATGGAGGTGCCGGAGGAGCTGAGCCGGTTCAAGTTCGCCCGGCAGCGCTCGAAGCTGGCCGGCACGATCCGCGGTTCGTTCTTCGTGATCAAGGGAGAATATGCATGAAGCGGCGGCGACCGCGACGCGCGGCACAATCATGATTTGGGCACCATCATGATTTATGGAAAGCGGGACGCTGGCTTGGGGTACGTGTTCTCCGTACCCAGCCAGCGTCTTCTGTTTGCCGCCGTTGTTCGGTTGCCGGTTCGCGAATCCGTCGTTCGCCGGGAAGGGGCTTGATTCAGTCGTGCAGATGGCACGCGGCCCAATGCCCCGGCCGCACTTCGCGGAACGCGGGCGCTTCCCGCGCGCACCGCTCCATCGCGAGCGGACAGCGCGTCCGGAACGGACAGCCGCTCGGGGGATGGACGGGATTGGGCAGTTCCCCCTGCAGGAGGATCCGTTCTTTCCGCGCTTCGGCGTCGGGGTCCGGAATCGGAATGGCGGAGAGCAGCGCCCGGGTGTAGGGATGCTGCGGATCGCCGTACAGATCCTCGCTGCGCGCCAGTTCCACGATCCTGCCCAGATACATGACGGCGATGCGGTCGCTGACGTATTTGACCATCGCCAGATCATGGGCGATGAACAGGTAGGTCAGGCCCATCTTGCGCTGCAGATCGATCAGCAGGTTCACGATCTGCGCCTGGATGGACACGTCGAGCGCGGAGATCGGCTCGTCGCAGACGATGAATTCCGGCTCGACGGCGAGCGCCCGGACGATCCCGATCCGCTGACGCTGGCCGCCCGAGAACTCATGGGGATACCGCGAAGCGTGTTCGGCGCCGAGGCTGACGAGCTCCAGCAGCTCCCCCACCCTGCGCGCCCGCTCGGCCCGGCTTGCCGCCAGCCCGTGAATGTCCAGGGCCTCGCCGATGATGTCCGACACGGTCATCCGCGGATTCAGCGACGCGTACGGATCCTGGAAAATCATCTGCATTCTGCGGCGGAACGCCTTCAGCGCGGAACGCTTGAGGCCCGCGATATCCGTGCCGCCGATCGTAATCCGCCCGGACGTCGGCTCATACAGGCGGATGACCGTGCGGCCGGCGGTCGTCTTGCCGCAGCCGGATTCGCCGACCAGCCCCAGCGTCTCGCCCCTCCGGATGGTGAAATCGATCCCGTCCACCGCCTTGAGCACCTGCCGCCTCCCGGCGGGGAAATATTTTCTCAAGTCGCGGACCTCGACAAACGGCTCGCTCACGGGCGTTCCTCCTCACCGCCGGCGACCGCCGCCACCCCGGCTCCGGCGGCCTGCAGCCAGCATCGCACGCGCTGCGTTTCGCCGACGACGGTCCAGTCCGGGTCCTCCAGCTCGCAGATGCGCATGGCCTTGTCGCACCGGCTGCGGAAGGCGCAGCCCGGCGGCAGCATCATGTCGGGCGGCGTGCCGTAAATCGGGACGAGCGGTTCGTTTTTCGGCTGATCGAGCCGCGGCAGCGATTTCAGCAATCCCCTGGTATAGGGATGCTGCGGATTCCTGAAAATGTCCCGTTTGTCGCCTGCCTCCACGATCCGGCCGGCGTACATCACGAACACGCGGTCGCACAGATCGGCCACGATCCCGAGGTCGTGCGTGATCAGGATGATCGACGTGTTCGTCGTCCGCTGGAGTTCCTTCATGAACTGCAGCACCTGCGCCTGGATCGTCACGTCCAGCGCCGTCGTCGGCTCGTCGGCGATGATGAGCGACGGATTGCAGGCGAGCGCGATCGCGATGACCACCCGCTGCCGCATGCCGCCGGACAACTGATGCGGATATTGCCGGATGCGCGCCTCCGGGTTGGAAATCCCGACCAGCTCGAGGAGTTCGATGGCCCGCTCCTTCGCCGCGGACCGTTTCATCCGCCGGTGCAGGATCAGGCTTTCCATGATCTGCATGCCGATCGGCATCGTCGGGTTCAGCGCGGACATCGGATCCTGGAAAATCATGCCGATCCGGTTGCCGCGCACGCGCTGCATCTCTTTCTCGGAGAGCCGGAGCAAATCCCTTCCCTCGAACAGGACGGAACCGCTCTTGAATCGGCCCGGCGGCGTCGGAATCAGCCGCATGATCGCCTGTGCGGTAACGCTCTTGCCGGAGCCGGACTCGCCGACGATCGCGACCGCTTCCCCCTCGCGCACCTCGAAGCTGACGCCCCGCACCGCCTCGACTTCGCCGCCGTATACATCAAACGACACGCGCAAATCGCGCACTTCCAGTAACGTATCCGTCACGGCGCACCACCTGCCCTTCACGATCTGCGCAGGACCGGATCGAACGCGTCCCGCAGCCCGTCTCCGAACACATTGAACGCGAACATCGTCAGGCTCAGAAACAGCGCCGGGAACAGTACCCTCCAGGGATAAACCGTGATCGCGCCGATGCCGTCGTTCAGCATCGTACCCCAGGACGCGACGGGAGACTGGACGCCCAGTCCCAGGAAGCTGAGAAACGCTTCGGTGAAGATCGCACCGGGAACGGAGAGCGTCAGGGTCACGAAGATCGGACCCATCGCGTTCGGGATCAGATGGCGGACAGGATGCGCATGGAGCCCGCCCCGAGCGCGCGGGACGCGAGCGCGTATTCCTGCGTCTTGAGCTGCATGATCTGCCCCCGCACGATCCAGGCCATATTGATCCAGCCGGTGATGGACATGGCCACGATGATGGTGGTCAGGCTCGGTTCCATCACCACCAGCAGCATGATCACGACGAGCAGATACGGGATCGCGTACAGAATTTCCGCGATCCGGTTCATCACTTCGTCCACCTTGCCGCCGTAATACCCCATGATGCCGCCGTAGACGACGCCGATCAAGAGGTCGATCAGGGCGGCCGCGACGCCGACGAACAGCGACACCTGCGCTCCTTTCCACGTCCGCACGAACATGTCCCGCCCGAGATCGTCCGTTCCGAACCAGTGCTCCAGGCTCGGCGGCCGGTTCGTGTTTTCGAGGTCGGTGGTAAAGTGGTCATGGGGTGAGAGCAGCGGAGCCAGGATGGCCATCAGCACGATCAGGACGATGATCACGAGCCCGGTCATCGCCAGCTTGTTGGTGACCAGGCGATGCCGCACGTGCTGCCAGTTGGACATGCTTTTCCTCACGATGCGTTCGCCGCCGTGCGGGTCGCGGCCGATCGGCGCGAACAGATCGGCGTTCCTCTGCAGGGCGATATCGGTTCGGATTTCGTTGCTCATGGTCTATGCCGCCACCTTTGCCGCTTGGAGTCTCAAGCGCGGATCGACCAGCGCATAGGCGATGTCCGCCAGGAACCGGCAAACCATCAGCAGGACGGCGTAAAAGACCGTGATTCCCATGATCAGCGGGTAATCGCGGTCGATGACGCTCTGCACGAAGAACTTGCCCATGCCGGGAATCGCGAAGATCGCCTCGATGATGACGGAGCCGGTGATGACGTTCGCGACAAGATACCCCAGATACGTGACGACGGGCAGCATCGAGTTGCGGAGGGCATGCCGCCAGACGATCAAATGCCCGGGAAGTCCCTTCGCTTTCGCCGTCCGGATGAAATCGGCGTGCAGCACTTCGATCATGGTCGTGCGGATCAGCCGGGCGATGAACGCGATCGATACGGAGGACAGCGCGATCGTCGGAAGCACGTAGTCGAGCGGTCCCTCCAGCCTCGCCACGGGGAACAGGCGGAGTTTGACCGCGAACAGGTACTGTAGCAGCGGCGCCAACACCATGCTGGGCACGGCGAGCCCGATCACCGCCAGCACCATCGCCAGATGGTCCAGAAACCTCCGGTGATACAGGGCGGCGATGATGCCCAGCACGCAACCTCCGACGACCGACGTCATGACCGACACGATGCCGAGCCGCAGCGAATACCCGAACGAATCGGAGATGATTTTGTTGACGGATTTGTAGCGCTGTTTCATGGAAATGCCGAGATCAAACCGCAGCAGATTCTTGAGATAGATGCCGTATTGCTGGATCAGCGGTTTGTCCAGACCGTAGAAGGCTTCCAGGTTTTTTTGAATTTGGGGATTGGGCGCTTTCTCCCGCTGCAGGGGGCTGCCGGGAACCGCGTTCATGAGCACGAAGGTGGCGGTCACCAGCACGAACAACGACAGGAGCATGAACAGAAACTTTTGCAGAATGAAGCGAACCACGGATTGCATCACCGCCCGGTTGGCCGTATTCAACAAAGGAAAGGGTATATATAGCGGCTATATATACCCTTTCGCTTGAGAACCGATCGATTATTGCTTGTCGCCGAAGATCCAGTAGAGGTTGCCCGAGAAATCCGAGACGACGTCCACAAAGCCGGGCTTCACCATCGTCACCGTCGTGTAGTAATAGATCGGCAGGACCGCCATGTCGTCGGCGATCGCGATTTTCTCCGCCTGCGCGATGTGGTTGACGGCTTCCTGGTCATTGTTGGTGGCCAGCGCCTGATCCAGGTGCCGGTCGACTTCCGGATTGTTGTAGCGCCCGTCGTTGTTGCCGGAGGTGGAGTGAATCAGATCGTACGTGAAGTTGATCGCATGGTTGAAGTCCGCGCCCCAGCCGGCGCGCGCGATGTCGAACTGCTGCGCGCTTCTCGTCTCGAGGAACGTACCCCATTCCATGTTCGCCACCTTCACTTCGATCCCCAATGCCTTGCGCCATTGGTCCACGATCGCTTCCGCGATGGCCTTGTGTCCCTCGCTGGTGTTGTAAATGAGCGTCGTCTCGGGGAATTGGGAGAGTCCCTCTTCCTGCAGGCCCTCGGCGAGCAGTTTTTTGGCTTCTTCGATATTTTCCCGGAAGTAGTCGTCCGGATACATGTCGCGGAACATCTTGCCGTCCGCCCCCTTGATGCCGGGCGGAACGAGGCCGTATGCCGGCTTCTGGTTCGCTTTCGTCACGTTGTCGATGATGGCTTGCCGGTCGATGGACATCGAGAGCGCCTTGCGGACTTTCACGTTGTTGAACGGCTTCTTCGTCGTATTGAACAGATAGTAATACACGGACGCGACCGGCTGCACGACCGCCTCGCCGCTCTGGATCAGCTGCTGCACCTCATCCGTCGGAATCGTTCCCGCCTGGGCGCCGATCCAGTCGATCTGGTCCGTCCGGAACAGGTTGAGGATGGTGGAAGCCTCTTCCACCATCGTGATCGTCACCTTGTCGAAGTGGATCTTGCCCGCGTCATAGTAATCCGGATTTTTCGTCAGCACGATCTTGCCGCCGTGCTGCCATTCGGTCATCCGGAACGGACCGTTGGTGACGAGCGTGTCGATCTCGGTCGCCCAGTCCGGTCGGCCGTCGACGGCTTTCGGGTTGACCGGCCAATAGGCGTGGTGGCTGATGACGTCAAGGAAATAGGGCGTCGGGTTCTGCAGGCTGACCTCCAGGGTGTAATCGTCCAGCGCCTTGACGCCGACGTCGTCGGCCGAAGCCTCCCCCGCGTTGTATGATTGGCCGTTTTCCAGGTAGTACAGCATGTACGCATATTCCGACGCGGTCTCCGGCGCCAGCGCCCGCTTCCAGGCATATTCGAAATCATGGGCGGTCACCGGATCGCCGTTGCTCCACTTGGCGTCCTTGCGCAGCTTGAAGACGTAGGTTTTGTTGTCGGAGGACACCTCGTAGGATTCGGCCAGCGCGGGCTCGGAGAAACCTTCGGGAGTCAGGCGGTACAGGCCCTCGAACAGTCCGACGGCCACCAAGAAAGATTGCGAGTCCGTGAAGATGGCCGGGTCCAGACTCGGCGGTTCGCTGCTGATCGTGAAACGGAATTCCTTCGGTTCGCCCGCGGACTTGCCGCCGGCTTCTTTGTTGGCTGCTTCGCCGGATCCACTTTCGGATTGGTTGACGGTTCCGGTGTTGGCGTCCGTCGTGTTGCCCGATCGTGCGGCATTGTTGTCCTTGTTGCCGCCGGAACTGCCGGAGCAGGCGGCGAGCATCGTTCCAACGAGCGCCAGCACCAGCATCGCCGTAAAGATGGACCTCAACTTCATAATTGCACCTCCGCTCTTATTGAATGTAAAATTATGGATTGTCTATTATTTACACATTAGTTCAAAAAAAATTATCTGTCAATACAATTTGGACTTTGATACAATTACAAAAAAACTATTTAAAGTTATTAAAAGTTAATATTACTAACAGGAAATATTATTTTTTTCTACAAAAATATAAATAAAAAGTGTAAATTTCATCGTTTTCCGACAGGCCGAATGACGGAAGAACGCGAAAAACGCGAGGTCTGTGTCTCCTGGTCCTCCCGCATCATAACGGCGTTTCCGTCTGAATGACCGGTTCACCCTGCATGCCGCGGCCGCGTATTTCGCCGGATCCATGGTTGCGGAGTCGGAGAAAGATTCGCATAAAGCCCTTGACGGCGGCATGGCGCGCTGGAGAAAATGAGGAATATGCAGGCTTCCATGGAATCCGGGATTAGTGTTTCAATATGTTCGAATTATGTTTTATAATATAGAACAATTTCCGGGGATACGACCCATGGCGGCCTTCGGCGAGGGGCGGGACGATGTCGAAAATCATGGGCATATGGAGGCGTTACCTGAAGGGCAAATCGATCATCCGGACAATGATGTTCTCCTACCTGATCGTGAACATGCTGCTGCTCCTTCTCCTCGGATTGCTGTCGATTCGTGACGCCACGACGAGTTTGACCGAGGAGATGGCGCAATCCAGCTACAAGATCATGGAGCAGGCTGCGCGCGGGCTGAACTTTAACCTGGAAGAAGCGACACGTCCGCTCGTCATCCTGGCCGGGCATTATTCCGTGAAGGCGATGATGAATCCGGCCAGGCAGATGGATGTCGAGGACCGCATCCAGCATGAGCGGAATATCGCGGAGGTCGCCCTGAGCGTGTCTTCGCTGCAATCGTTCATCAGCGACATTCTGATATTGGGCAAGAACGGCTATGTGAACAACCTGGACGGTCGAATCACCCTGCGTTGGAATTATCCGTTTACCGAACAGGATTGGTTCAGGCAGGCGATATCGGGCAATCCCAGCCGCGGCTTTATCCCGCTCGGCCTGCACAAACAGGACTATTACATGGAGAAATATATCTCGAAACATGGCCAGCCGACGCTGTCCATCGCTCTTCCTGTGAACGGTTACGACAACAGGCCGATCGGCGCCGTCATCGCCAATCTCGACCTGAACAAGATCAGCGGCATGTTCCGGCTGACGGCCAATCACAATCATCAATACGTCTTCCTGATCGACAGCCGCCGGACGGTCATCGTGCATCAGGATGCCGACGCGATCGGGACGAGGCTGGACTTCGCGGGCATCGAACGCATCCATGCGGGCGAATCCGGCAGTTTCATCACGAAAATCGACGGCCGGGAGACGCTGGTGACGTTTCATCCGACGAGCGTTCAGGGCTGGAAGATGGTGTCGACGATCCCGATGTCCGTCATCCGCGAGCAAGCGGACTCGCTGAAATCGCATCTGTTCGGATTTATCCAGCTCTGTCTGCTGCTTAATCTGCTGATCTCCATCGTCATCACCGTGCGCATTTCGCGGCCGTTCGGGATGCTGCTCTCCGCGCTGGACAAGATCGGGGAAGACAGTGTCTACGTCATTTCGAACGATTACAAATACCGTGAGCTAAACCTGATCGGTAGGAAGTTCAAGGAACTGGTCCTCCGGATCCAAACGCTCGTCAGGCAGAACTATCAGTCGCAACTGGCGCTCAAGGACGCTGAGCTCAAAACGCTGCAATCGCAGATTAATCCACATTTTCTGTTCAATACGCTGCAGCTCTTGCAGACCGAGATCGTGTGCGGCAGCGCGGAGGAATCCAATCATTTGGTGTTGTCGCTCGGCAATCTGCTGCGATATTCGATGAAGCGGTCCGAAGAAATGGTGGAACTCGGGCGGGAAATGCAGAACATCCGGGACTACTTGTACATCCTGAACAAAAAGTACGACAACCGGATCGATATCGAGTACCGCATACCGGACGAGAGCATTTTGAAGCACCGGACGATCAAATTGATTCTCCAGCCCGTCGTCGAGAACGCCGTGCGTCACGGGTTCGGCGAAAATCCCGTGTCGGCCAGACTGCGGATCAGCGCCGTGCCGGTCAAAAAAGGAATCCTGATTACGATCCGGGACAACGGGAAAGGCATGGACAGACGGCAACTCCGGCAATTGCGGGCGCAGCTGGACGAGCGTGACCGCGTGCCGGAACATATCGGGCTGTACAACGTCAACCAGCGGATCCGTCTGAAGTTCGGTCCGGATTACGGCATCCGGATCCGGAGCAAATCCGGGGAATTTACGGCGGTGTATGTCGTACTGCCCAGAATTTGAAGCGCCTTCGGAATCGGGGATGGTGAGGTAATATGAAGCTTCTTATCGCGGACGATCAAATCTCGCTCCATCGCTATCTGGACAAGGTCATGGACTGGGAAGGGATGGGGTTTACGGATGTCCGGCATGCCTATGACGGCGAGGAAGCGGCGGCCTTGGCCGTTTCGTTCCGCCCGGATATTCTGATTCTGGACATCCATATGCCGAACCTGAACGGCATCGAATCGTTGAAGCGGGTTCGGGAATCCGGCCATTCGCCGAAAACGATCATTCTGAGCGCCTATGACGAGTTCGAGTACGCGAGGGATGCGCTGTATCTCCAGGTATCCCGCTATTTGCTGAAACCGGTTGACGCCGCGCAACTGCGGGACGCGCTCGGGGAGATCATCCGCGAATCCGCGGCGGCATGGCGCCAGGCGATCGGCGCGGAGCTCAGCCGGATCTCGTATATCGGGGAAATGGAGGAAGAATCGTTTGCGGCGATTCGCAAAGGATTCGAGTTTTTCGGGATTGAACGGTTCGCGGTCGTGACCTGCGCGGACGGTTCCGCGGACGGCCGTTACGCCCGCTGGCTGCAGGAGCAGACCGAAGCGCGGTTCAAATGCGCGATGGCCGGCAAGAGCCGGCACGGAAACACGATCCTGATCGGCGGCAGGGAAGAGTTGACAGGCGGCGCGCTGCAGGAATTTATCGCGTCCCTTCCGCATCATCCGGATGCGCCGGGCGCGATGCCGCCGATCGGCATCAGCGCGATTGCCCAGGACATTGCGGCCCTGCCGCTTCTGATCCAGGAGAGTGCCCAGGCCGCGCGGGAACCCGCCGGAGCAGGGGCCGGTCTTCAGGAGACGGTGCACAGGATCAAGAAGCACATCGACACCCGGTATCACGAGGATCTGAGTCTGCAGACCGTCGCGAATCAGTTCCGGATTGACAAATATCAGCTGTGCCGGGCGTTCAAGAAGACGTTCGGCGTCAATTACTGGTCTTACGTGATGAAGGTGCGGATGGAGAAAGCCGCCGAATTGCTCGCCGGAACGGAATGGAAGAACAGCGTCATCGCGGAGCGCACCGGTTTTCTGGACGAGAGCCACTTCAGCCGTGCTTTCAAGAAGTATTACGGCATGGCGCCCAAAGCGTACCGGCACAGGCAATTGTCGTCCCGTTGACCGCCCGAAACGCAACAAATGACAACCCGGCCTGCAACAATTTGCATTCCGCTCCGAAGCGGCACCCGATATACTTCAACATGAAGCAATGAAAATGCTTACAATCAAACAGACAAGGGGATGTACAAGTATGAGCAAACGATCGGCATGGCCACTTCTGATCCTCCTGTGCGCAGCCCTCGTGCTGTCGGCATGCGGTCAAGGCGGCAATGGCGGTCAGAGCGCAAGCGGCGGCTCGGGAGATACCGCGCCCGGCGGCTCCGACAAGAGCAATGACGCGCCGAAGCAGGTCACGCTCAGCATTCTCTCGTGGAACAACGAGCAGGAGATGAAGCCGGTCCTTGAAGGCTTCAAGGCGAAATATCCCCATATTTCGTTCGATTTTTCGTTCGCTCCGCCGGTAACCGATTACATCGCGAAGCTGCAGACGATGCTGCTGTCGGACACGGCGCCCGACATTTTCATCATCGCGGCGGAGAATCGCAACGAGATCATCGACGGCGGATACGCGATGGATTTGACCGATCAACCGTTCATTTCCGTCATGGTGGACGCCAACAAGCCGATGTTGAGCAAGGACGGCCGGATCTACGGGTTTACGCAGACGGGATGGGCCGGCGGCCTGTTCTACAACAAGGAACTGTTCCGGAAGGCCGGCATCGAGAGGCTGCCGGAAACCTGGGACGAATTCATCGAGATCTGCCTGAAGCTGAAAGAAGCCGGCATCCGTCCGCTGTATGACCGGATGCACGACATCACGATCATCCACTCCGCGATGTTTGGCGCGAACGTGCTGTCGAAGGATCCCGATTTCGACGAGAAGCTGTTCAACGGGGAGACGACGTTCGCGGAAGGCTGGACGGAAGTGCTCCGGATGTGGAAGGAAGGCCTGATCGACAACGGCATTCTGTCCCCCGACATGATCGGCATGACGAGCGAGCAGGTCATGAACGAATTCGCCCTCGGCAACGTCGCGATGGTTCCCGGCGGTCCGTGGAACATCAGCACGATCGAAGCCACGAACCCGGACCTCGAGTTCGAGATCATGCCGATCCCGGGCAAGGAACCGGGCAACAAGTACTACAACGGCGCGCCCGGCGTCGGGTTTGCCATCAACGTCAAGTCGAATCACAAGGAAGAAGCGCTCCTGTTCCTCGAGTATCTGAGCACGGAAGAAGGTTTGAGGAAATTCGAAGAGGGAACGGGCGGCATCATCACGGCCCACGGCTACACCCCCAATGTGCACCCGGCCTATCTGCCGGCATATAACGACGGTCTGATGGCCGGCCGGATCTACCTGCCGATGGTGTCGTGGAAACGGCATCAGGAAGCGCTTCGCAACCAGTTCGTGGTGGCCATCCAGGACATGGCGCTGAACAAGATGACGCCGGAAGAGGCCGTTGCATCGCTGGACAAGAAGCTGCAGGAAATGGAAAACAAATAATCGTCGTTCCTGTAGAGAGGGTATAGGATCGCCTACTACCCTCTTTTTCATAACAAAGAAACGTTGCTTTCGGGTCTCGAATGGCATGGATTGCGACAGATGGGGAGGCCGTGTATGACCAGATTTGTCCGACAAGCGCAGTACCTTTCGTTTTTGGTGCCAATCCTGGCCGTTTACTCCCTGTTTACGATCTACCCCCTGCTCAAGGCGTTCTTTCTGAGCCTGACGAATTTCGACGGTTACTCGAAAGTCTATGATTTCGTCGGGATGAAAAATTATGTACGGATTTTCTCGGATGACGCGCTGCTGTCCGCGTTGTCGTTCACGTTGTTCTTTACGGTCGCCAAGGCGTTGCTCGTGACGGTGTTCGCCATTCCGCTGGCGATCATTTTCGACCAGAAGTTTCTGACGCGCAATCTGCATCGTGCCATCTTCTTCTTTCCTTCGATTCCGAGCGGGCTTTTGCTCGCCTACATCTGGGGATTCATACTGGCGCCGGTCGATTCGGGCGTGATGAACAAGATTCTCCGGGAGCTGTTCGGCATCGGTCCGCAGCCGTGGCTGGCGGATCCGCTGCTCGCCAAAATCTCCACGGTCGTCGTCGCGTCATGGGCGGTTACCGGGTGGCATGCCATCCTGTACCTGGCTTTTCTGCAGGCTATCCCGAAGGAATACTACGAGGCGGCCGCGATTGACGGAGCCAGCAGGCTCCAGCAGTTCCGTCACATCACGCTGCCGCTGCTGGCGCCCGCCATGACGATCAGCGTCATGCTGCTCTTGACGGGCGGGCTGAAGGTGTACGAAATTCCGTTCGCCTTGACCAAGGGCGGACCGGGCTTCGAGACGTACTCGATCACCCAGGTCATCGTGCTGCGGGGCATCACGGAAACCCAATACGGCTTGGCTTCGGCGATGTCCATCGTCTTCTTCTTCATCGTGCTCGTCGTCGCCGTCTTCCAGGTGACGATCATGCAACGAAGGGAGCAGAACCTGCAGTGACGGATTCGATCAAGCGAAATTGGCTGCTCGATCTTTTGATGCCCCCGCGGGCATCGTGGTGTTCTTTCCGTTCTACCTGATCATCATCAACACGTTCAAAACGATGCAGGAGACGGCCCGAAACCCGGTGGCGCTGCCGTCGAAATGGATCTTCACGAACTACATCCAAGTGTTCGAGGAGACGACGGTTCTGCGCAGTTTCGGCAACACGCTGACCATCACCTTCTTCTCCGTCGTGCTGATCGTGCTGATCGGCGCAATGGGCGCTTACCCGGTCGTGTTCAATCCGAACCGGTTGACGCGGGTGGCGATGATCTATCTGCTCGCGGGCTTCATGATCCCGTTCCAGGCGACGCTCATCCCGCTGTTCCAGTTGATGAGCGATCTGCATTTCATCGACAAGCATTACGGCCTCATCATCCTGTATACGAGCAATTCGGTGTTCGTCTTCTTCCTGATGATGGGATACATGAAGACAATTCCCCGCGACTTGTCCGAGGCCGCGGTCATCGACGGCTGCAGCGTATGGGGCATCTTCTGGCGCATCATCCTGCCGCTGCTCAAGCCGATCACGATCACGAGCGTCATTTTCGAGACGATGTGGATCTGGAACGATTTCCTGGCGCCGATGCTGTTCCTGAACTCGTCCTCCAAATCGACGCTTGTCCTGGAGATCTACAAGGCCAAAGGCGAATTCGCCGTGCAGTGGCCGATGTTCATGACGCTTACGGTGATCACGCTGATTCCGATTTTCATCTTCTTTCTCCTCATGCAGAAACATATCGTCAAGGGAATTGCGGCCGGTGCCGTAAAAGGGTGACGGCGGCCGATATTGTCGGTTCGGTATCACGTTTGTTCGCACATCCTTGCATGATGCAAAGAGCGGCATGGCTTTCTGTATGGAAGGCATGCTGCTTTTTTTATTGGACTCTCGAATATCCCAAAAGCTTGAACGGCGGAACTGTTCGCCGAACGGGGATTCGACGTCGTCACGATGCGGGAGATCGCGAAGCGGGCGGGCTGCTCCCATACGGCGATCTATCTCTACTTCGCGGACAAGGAGTCGCTGCTGCACCACGTCGCCGTGCCGCCGTTCGAAGAGCTGCGCGGGAGGCTCGCGCGCGTGCGCGAACGTGAAGCGGACCCGGAGGAGCGGCTGCGTCGTGCGGGAACTGGACCCCGTGCACCTGGAGGTGTGCCACGGCGGTCCGGTCCGGCGTCCGGCCGATCAGCTCGACGAATATCTGCGAAGGCATGCGCGGTACGCCGGGAAGGATTGAACCGCCGGAGGGGGCATCCGCCCCACGCGGCTATCCGCCCTTGCCGTCCCGGGCCGCCGATTCGGCCGGGAGTCTCCGCGCCTCAGCGTCAGAGCGGCGCAGTAGGAGCCAGACGCCCAGACTGATCAGCACCGTCCAGGCAAGCAGCGCGGTGAAGGCCGAGCGGTAGCCGGCGAGCGCCTCGGCGGATTGCGGGGCCGCAAGCAGCCGCCCGCGCGAGAACGCGTCGGCCGCAGCCGCGAGAATCGCCGTGTTGACGGAGGCGCCGATCTGGGGCGCGACGTTCCACAGCCCGGCGGCCGCCCCCTGATCTTCGCGGGCAAGGCCGCTGGTCATCGTGACGGAAGAGGCGACCAGCACGCAGCCGATCCCGATGCCGATCAGGATGGTGCCCGGCAGAATATAGGCGGACCAGGCGTTCTCCGCCGCCAGATGCGACAGCCTCAGGGCGCCGAGCGCGAACGCCGCCGCTCCCGCCAGCAGGACCGCCCGCGTCCCGAAGCGGGTCACGAGCCGTCCGACCAGATTGGCCATGACGACGACGGTCAGCTCCTGCGGAAGGAACGCGGCGGCGGCCCGCATCGGGTCAAACCCCATCGACTGCTGCATGCAGAGCGTGAGAAGGAAGATCGACAGGCCGATCACGCTGCCGAACAGGAACGCCGCAAGGCACGCTCCGGCGAACGACGACCGTGCGAGCAGCCCGGGCGGGAGCAGCGGGTTCGCCGACGACCGCTCGATGCCCGCGAACAGCATGAGGAGCAGAACGGCCGCCGCCAGCAATCCCCCGATCCAAGACGTCCCCCGCCATGCGCCTCCCTCGGCGAGCGCCAGCACCAGGCAGCCGATGCCCAGCGTCGCGGCGGCGGCGCCCGGAAGATCAAGCGGCCGCCGTTCGCCCGCCCGGTCCTCCGGCAGCCTCGGCAGCATCGCCGCGATGGACAGGCCGACCGGCACCGTGGCGAAGAACACGGACCGCCACCCGAGTCCTTCGGTCAGCATCCCGCCGAGGATGAGCCCGGAAATGACGCCGACCGCCGACATCGAGCTCAGGATGCCCATCACCCGGTTGCGGGACGATCCTTCCGGATGAAGCGCCGTGACGAACACGAACACCATCGGCGAGACCAGCGCCGCACCGAGCCCCTGCAGCGCCCGGGCCGCAATCAGCGGGCCGACGCCCGGCGCGAATCCGGCTGCGGCGGAGGCCATCGTGAACAGCCATACGCCCGCCGCCAGCGTCCCGCGCCGGCCGAACCGGTCGCCCAGCCGGCCGCCGACGAGCAGAAACCCGCCGTAGAAGAGCGTGTACGCCGTCGCGACCCATTGCAGCCGGCCCGGCGCCGCGCAGAACTCGCGCTGGATGGAAGGCAGCGCGACGTGGACGATCGAGGTGTCCAGCAGCACCATGAGCTGCGCGGTGCAGAGGAGCAGCAGCGCGGCGCCCGGGGACAGCGTCCGAACGGCCATCCCGGATCTCCGCCCTCAGTGGATCGTCCGGACCAGACCGACATCGATGATGTAGTCCGATCCGGTGATCATCGCGGCGCGGTCGGAGGCCAGGAAGACGATCAGATGCGCGACATCCTCCGGCTCGGCGAGGCGTCCGAGCGGGATGCCGAGCTGTTCCCGGGCGAAGGCGCGCACCGCTTCTTCGTCCCCGGACTCGGGCATTCGTCCGGCCCACAGGTCGGTGCGCGTCGGTCCGGGTACCACCGTGTTGAACCGCACCCCCTGCGCGGCGTAGGTCTCGGCGAGGTTCATCGTCAGGTTCGTGACCGCGGCCTTCGCGGCGCTGTAGGCGAACAGGAACGGAATCGGCATGATCGCGTTCATCGTGGAGACGTTGACGACGCTGGCGTTCCCGCTGCCGAGCAGGTATGGCAGCGCCGCGCGCGTCACGCGGATCACGCTCATCAGGTTTACCTCGAGCATCTCGCCCCACTCGCGGTCCGTCAGCGCCGTGAACCCCGCCCCCGCCGACGGATCGGTCGCGCCGATGTTGTTCACGAGGATGTCCAGGCGGCCGAACCGTGCCACCGCCGCGGCGACGGCCTGCTGCGCTCCGGACGCGGTCGCCGCGTTGACCGGTATGTGCATCACCGGCCGGGATGCCGCAAGTTCGCGCAGCGCCTCAGACCCCGCGCGGGACGTGGCCGCGACCTGCGCTCCCGCTTCCGCCAGCGCACGCACCGCGGCGAGGCCGATGCCGCGGGCGCCGCCCGTGACGAGCGCGGCTTTTCCTTCCAGGGAAATGCGCATGTGGCTTCCTCCTTTCGGTTTACGTCCCATTATCTGCATGCGGCCGGAGGCTGTGAAGTACGCTTTTTTTCCGTACATAGTCCGGCCGGCCGGACTTTTGGCGCGCATCTGGGAATAAACCGGAAGTTGTGATATTTTGGTTCTGCATGCAGGAAAGGGGGATGCCGGATGGAACAACGCACGGGTGTGAAAGACGAGGGAATCCTGACGGCGCTTCGGGTCATCGGGGGCAAATGGAAGCCGTTCATCCTGTTCATTCTGATGTTCGAGGGCACGAAGCGGTTCGGGGAGCTCAGGAGGCGGATTCCGGAGGCGCGGCACGGCATGCTGGCCGTGCATCTGAGGGAATTGGAGCGGGACGGTCTCATCACCCGCAAGGTGTATCCGGAGGTGCCGCCCCGGGTGGAGTATTCACTGACGGAGCACGGCCGCTCGCTGACCGCTCTGCTCAAGTCGATGTGCGATTGGGGATTCCGGCATCTGGAGTATCTGGCGGAGCGGCGGGAAAGGGAGGCCTCCGGGGAGAAGTCCGTGCGGGAGGGGAAGTGAACACATCGGGCGCAGGGGACGGCATTTCAGGTCTTTCATTTATGAAACGAAGCGGAAATTCATCGTCAAAGCCGTGAATCGGGGGATGGCCGATGAAAAAATACGGCATTGTTCTCGCTTTCGCCCTGCTGCTCCTGCTGACCGCCAACACCGGCATCCGGGCGAATGAGAACCTGCCCGTGAAAGATCCGGTGCCGCCGGGATCGGAGGATGTGCCGAGTCATTGCCGGAAGGGTCTGTTGCGGTTCATGGTTCCGCCGATGGGGCGCCGTCCCGTCATTCCCGCCCATCCATCCCGATCCGGTTATCCGCCAGATCGAAGAAGCCTTCCCGGTCGCCGTCGAAGCGGAAACGGGCGATGCGATCGTCGATCAGTTCCGCGAACCGGATCGCACCCGCTCCCGGGATTTCAAACTCCTCTCTATCCGGCTCCCCCGGTTCCGCGTTGTCGACTTCTCTTCCTCCAGCAGGATCAACTCGCGGCTCCGGTACGCCGGATGGCCGGACGGGTCGGAGGCCGCCCGATGTTCCAATGTGCCCGCGAACAGCACCGCCGGCGCGGCGGCCAGCCGCAGCGATGATTTACTGCGCATGTGACGGATCACTCCCAATGTCATGGGAAAGAGGGGCTATCGCCAATGGTGTCGAATATTGGAAGATGAGGAAAAAGGCCAGGCTTTGGTGGTGACAGCATTGCTTCATCCCGGTCTGTATGAGCAGATCATCAACGAATATCTTCACGACGAACTGGCGCGATTGAATAACGCATGGCAATACGACAAGGGCAAGCTGGATCGAGCCGAGTCGGCCGAGATTCTCGGTCAATACATGGGGCGTCTGCTGGCGCGGGTCATGGCCTATCTGGACGACGGCGACACGGCGGTCCGGGATCGGGTCGAGCTGTGCAACGCCATCATCCGATATACAATGGATTATCTCGAGCGTGCGGAGGGTGATCGGTTCGATCCGGGGCTTGTCGCCGAACTGAAAGGACAGCTCATCCACCGGGACGCCGAGATGCTGCTGGAACTGATCGACCGCAGCCGGGGTGAGTCGTGGAGTCCTCGCGTTCGTCCCCAAACCCCGCTGTCCTCAAGTTCCCTTTTCACCGGGGACAAAAGGGAACCGAGCATGATGGCGGAGCTGAAGAAGGAGATCGCGACGAGCGACCGGATAGACTTCCTTGTTTCCTTCATCAAGTTTAGCGGGCTTCGGCTGCTGCTCAATGAGCTCAAGGCGTTCACGATGCGGGGCGGTCGGCTTCGGGTCATCACGACGAGCTACATGGGCGCGACCGACTACAAGGCCGTCCAGGAGCTCGTCAAGCTTCCCAATACCGAGGTGAAAATCTCCTACGATACGAAAACGACCCGCCTCCACGCGAAGGCTTACCTTTTCTGGCGGGACACCGGCTTCAGCACCGTCTACATCGGCTCTTCCAACATTTCGGAATCCGCGTTTGTCTCGGGCCTTGAATGGAACGTCCGGCTGTCACAGCAGGACGCGCCGGAGCTGGTGCGGAAGGTCGAGGTTACCTTCGAGCATTACTGGAACAACCCGGAGTTCGTGACGTTCATACCGCAGCTCCATGAACGGCAATTGCGTCAGGCTTTGAAAGCCGAACGTTCGCGGGAAGCCGACGGGGAGGGGGTGGCGGGGTACTTTTTCGATATCCAGCCCTACTACTATCAGCAGGAAATCCTCGACAAGCTGCAGGCGGAGCGGGAGGTGCACGGCCGGTACCGCAATCTTGTCGTTGCGGCGACGGGCACGGGGAAGACCGTCATCGCTGCCTTCGACTACCGCCGGTACTGCCGGCAGAATCCGGGCAAGCCGAACCGGCTGCTGTTCGTCGCGCATCGCCGGGAGATTCTGCAGCAGAGCCTCGCCTGCTTCCGCTCAATTCTGCGCGACCTGAATTTCGGCGACATCATGGTGGCGGGGCAGGTGCCGGAGCGGATCGACCACCTGTTCGTCTCGATCCAGTCGCTGAATTCCCGGGATCTGTTCGCCCGGACGCCGCCGGATTTCTACGATTTCATCATTGTTGACGAGTTCCATCACGCGGCGGCGCCGTCGTATCGGCAACTGTTGGAGTATTACAAGCCGCGGGTGCTGCTCGGACTTACCGCGACGCCGGAGCGGGCGGACGGAAAGCGGGTAACGGATTATTTCGACGGCCGGATCGCCGCGGAGATCCGGCTGTATGAGGCGATCGAGCGTAAGCTGCTTAGCCCGTTTCACTATTTCGGCGTGACGGACTCCGTGGACCTGCGCGGTGTTCGGTGGCGCTTCGGCAAGTATGACGAGTCCGATCTGGAGAAGGTTTACGTGTTCGAGGAGCGGACGGCGAAGGAGCGGGCGCGTTATATTTTCGAAGCGGTGGAGCGGTACTGCACGGACATCCGGGACGTGATCGGGATCGGGTTCTGCGTGAGCAAGCTGCACGCGAAGTTCATGGCCGAGCAGTTCAACGCCTTTGGGGTGCCTTCCGAATATCTGACAGCCGATTCACCCGACGACGTGCGGGAATCGGTGAGGAAGCGACTCGTGCGGAAGGAGATCCATTTCGTCTTCGTCGTGGACCTGTACAACGAGGGCGTGGATATCCCGGAAGTGAACACCGTGCTTTTCTTGAGGCCGACGGAGAGCCTGACCGTGTTTCTGCAGCAACTCGGGCGGGGACTTCGGCTCTGCGAGGGGAAGGAAGCGCTGACCGTGCTCGATTTCGTCGGGCAGGCGCACCGCGAGTACAACTTCGAGCAGCGGTTCCAGGCGCTTCTGCCGAGAGCGAGACGGTCGGTGCTGAAGGAGATTGAGTTGGGGTTCCCCAGCGTGCCGAAGGGCTGCTCCATCATCCTCGAACGGAAGGCGCAGGAGATCATCCTCGCGCATATCCGGGCGTCGATCAACAACCTACGGAACATTCGGCGCAAGGTGGTCGACTATTTCACGCATCATCGGGAGTGGCGGATCGGGGAATTTTTCGAGGATTACCACGTGAAGCCGCTGGAGGTGTACGGACGGCAGCAGCCGGTCACGGTCTACGGACTTGCGGTACGGGAGAACGTCGTGGCTTGCGATGAGCCGTTGGGCGACGCGCGGGAGAAAGTGCTGGCCGGCGGGCTGGAGAGGCTCTCGTTCTGCAATTCGGCGCGGTTCATTCAGTTTGCGCTGCGAACGCTAAAGGCGATCCGAGAGGGGCGCGGACGGGAACTGGACGGGCTCGATGCGGCCGAACGCCGGATGTTGCTCATGTTGTACTACACGTTCTGGCATGCGGGCCTGTCCGAACTGGAGGGACAACCTTTCCGGACGGTGGAGGAGGCGCTTGGTTGGCTGGTTCAGCACCCGCTGGCGTATGCGGAGTTGTGCGACGTGCTGCAATACCAGTACGATCGGATCGACATCGTCGGTCGGCCGATCGAGGGGCTCGACGCCGACATCCCGCTGGATCTGTACTGCAATTACACGATTGACCAGATCCTCGCCGCGCTCGGCCTGCATTCGCCGTGTAAGCACCGGCATATCCAGGAGGGCGTCCTGTATGTGCGGGAACGGAACATGGACGTGTTCTTCGTGACGCTGCTCAAGTCGGAACGGGACTATTCACCGACGACGATGTACCAGGACTACGCGGTGAACGAGCGCGTCTTCCACTGGCAGTCGCAGAGCCGAACGACGGTCGGGTCGCCGACGGGACAGCGGTACATCAACCAGGCAAAGACGAAGCACCCGGTCTTGTTCTTCATCCGCGAGCGGAAGCGGAACGAGCAGGGCGTGACGATGCCCTACACCTGCGTTGGCCTGGCCGACTACCGGAGCCATCGTGGCTCGGCGCCGATCAGCATGGAGTGGACGATGCGCGAACCACTGCCGGCGTTCGTGCTGGACGCGGCGGGGGTGGTAGCGGGATGAAAATTTATGTGGGAGTTACGGATATTGATTGGTTCAATTTTTCTGGCCAGGGAACAGCCGGATGAGGTGAACTTTTGGCGTCCAGGAGGCAAACAGACGTTCAGGGCACTCGAGCCGAATGAACTATTTCTGTTCAAATTGCATGGTCCATTGAATTACATTGTGAGCGGCGGATTCGTTGTCCGACATAGTTTTCTGCCGCTCACCATTCTTTTTTAGAGTATCGATTCGAGGTCAGCAAGCGGATCCCCTCCCCGGTTGCCGTCTGACACGGCCGAGTCACTGGCGGCCCTGTCCCCTGAGCCGGCCGATCGCATACAGGATCGCCGGCACGAGGATGAACATCGTGAGCGCCAGCGGAATGAGGGACGTCGCGATCGCGTGCGTCATCTCCTGGAAGTTCGCCGCGATCCAGATGCCGAACAGCGTCAGCAGCAGGGCCATCGGGAACACGATCGGGCGATAGTCGCGGAGTCCCATCCATTCCGCCGCCCCGGTCACGGTGACGTAGAAGAACACGCATATCTTCACGAAGGCGCCGAGCACCCAGATCGCCATGAACAGCGCCTCCAGATGCGTGAAGAATTCCGCCAGATCGATGTACCGCGCGAGGATCAGGAACGGGAACGAGTAGCCGCCCGTCAGATCACCGAGCAGGAGCAGCGTCACCCAGTTGGACAGGAGCAGCGTCAGGATGATCCCGCCGAACGTGATCCAGAGACTCTTCTTCGCGTTCTCCCGGTCGGAGACGTACGGGAGGAGGAACCACGCGATGGACAGCTCCGAGAACCAGATCTGCAGGACGAGCGAGCCCTTCAGGGAGGGCAGGATCCCTTCCGGCAGGATCGGCATCATGTTCGTAATCTGCAGATCCGGGATGATGAGCAGCACGATGAGCAGGAACAGCGTGAGAAAAGCCGGCAGAAAAAGCCCCGCAAACCGCCCCACGATCTCCACGCCTCCCCGCACCGCGAACGCGCACACCAGCACGAGGCTGCCGAGCACGATGAGGAGCGGGGTTTCGGACAGGAAGGCGCCGACGACGAATTCCCCGTATTCCCGCAGGATGATTCCGCTCATGTAGAGATAGAACAGCCAATTGGCGCCGGCGAATACCCATCCCGGTATCCGGCCGGCGATTTTCCGGCTCGCCTGGACGGGGCTGCAGTCGGGATACAGCCGGTTCAGGCCGAGCGCAAGCGGCACGGCGATGACGCCGCAGATCGCCCACAGCGGCGAGAGCCACAGATCCTGCCGCGCGAAATTGAAGGAGATGCCCGGTGCGGTGAGAATGGCCGTCGGCGTGATGGCCAGGTAGATCATTTTCCCAAGCTGCGCGGAGGAGATTTTGCCTTTTTCGATCATGACAAGTGCCCGCCCTCTTTCGCGCTGATATGCTCGATGAAAATGGTGACCGGCCGGAACAATGTGTCGACGAGTTCCGTCGGTCCCGGCAACCGTGGATTGTACGTGAGCGCGGCCGCCAGAGCGACGCCCGCGAGGGTCAGAACGGCGGCGGCGATCCGCTCCCGGGACACGCGCTTCCGCATGCAAGACTCACCTCTGCTCCTGACGTGGGAAGAAATTTTTGCCGATCAATCCCGGCCTTGCGATCCGGATATCCGTTTCGAGGCGGACTTCCATCTCCGGAAAGATCTCGTCCCATCGGCTGGCGTTCGCCATCCACTGCTTCGGATATCTGCGCCAGAAGGCGTCGGCGAATCCGAAGATGTCAACCTTCAGCTTCTTCTGCGCCGTATCGAGCGCGAGCTTCACGCGCTCTTCGACGAACCGCTCCATTTCCCGCTCCACCTGCTCGAGGTGGTCCGGCTCCGACAGATCCAGGTTCGACGTGTTCTCGACGATGTCGTCCTGACCGGTGATGCGGACGGTCATGATCCAGCGGTCGCCTTGGATGGACGGGATGAGGCGCGTATGGTTGCGCAGCAAATGGAGCGAGACGTAGCCGCCGGATTCGTCCGGTTTGACGGTCACGGTGGCGTGCTTCATCTCGTTGCGCAGCCACATGACTCCCCGCGTGGTGTATTCGTCCAATTTGCCGATCATGCGGCCTTCCTTGATGACCGCCATGCCCGCGATGTAGGGAAACGCATCCTGCAGGTCCTTTTCCGGGTAAATATGCACGATCGGAAGGACCGCCGCCCTCGATTTGCCCACCATCATCTGCGCCAGTTCCTTCATCGTGATGTTGAGTCCGGTCTGCTGCTCGGCCATCGAGACCAGCGCGTCCGAGAGCGAACGATCGACCGGCGGGGTGAGCAGCAGCACGTCCTTCGCCGGTCCGTTGGCGACGAACACCTGGGACCGTTCCCGTGACGCGGTGTGCCGCAACATGAAGTCCATCGGCTCTTCCAGGCCCGCCCGCGCCATCCGTTCACCGAACAGGAATACCTCGGCCTGCCCCCAGAACACCTTGCGGGATATCATTTTCTGCAGCCGGGAGGCCGCGTCCGCCATGTTGATGCCGTGTACGGTGCGGATGACCGACGTTCCCTTGTCGCCGTTCGGCTGTCCCGTCATCGGGCCATCGGACTCCGTGCCGCCGGGAGAAGTCAAATATATCTCCACGGACAACTCGATCCGGCCGTCTTCGGTCAGGTCGATGCCGGCCCCCGTGATGATCGCGAGATCGTTCACTTCCTTCGCGTTCCAGCACCCGGCCGTCGGCAACAGACAGGCGGTCGACACGAGCACAAGCAGCAGTTTCCTGATCATGCTCACGATCTCCTGTTCAGATTCCAACGGGGCGCCCGAAAAAGCACGTCCTTCAGACCGTGTTTCTGAATCGGCGCGAGCGGCGACATGTAGGGGACCCCGAAGGAGCGAAGCTGAAGCAGATGGATCAGGATCGCGATGACGCCCAGGATCACGCCGAGCAGGCCCATCATCCCCGCCAGGAACATGATCGGGAAGCGGAGCAGCCGGATCGGGATGCCGATCGTGTAACGGGGCGCCATGAAGGACGCGATGCCCGTGATGGCGACCACCATGACCATCGGCGCGGACACGATGCCGGCTGAAATCGCCGCCTGGCCGATGACGAGGGCGCCGACGATGCTGACGGCCGAACCGATCTGTTTCGGCAGCCGGGCGCCGGCCTCCCGCAGCGCCTCGAACATCGTTTCCATCAGGAAGGCCTCCATCAGGGCGGTGAACGGGATCTGTTCCCGCGACCGCGCCATCGTAAGCATGAGGGTGGTCGGGATCATTTCCTGATGGAACGTCACGACGGCCACGTACAGGGACGGACCGAGCAGCGAGATCGCGAAGAAGAAATATCGAAGCCAGCGGATCGCCGTGCCGACCACATAGCGCTCGTAATAATCCTCCGGCGTCTGCAGCAGGGAGAAGAACGTGGCCGGAGCGACCAGCACGGTGGGCGTGCCTTCGACCATGATGACGACGTGACCTTCGACCAGATAGGAGGCCGCCACGTCCGGCCGCTCCGTGCTGAGCAGCTGCGGGAACGGGGAGAACCGGTTGTCCTCGATCCATTCCTCGATGTAGGCGGTCTCCAGCACGTCCGTGATTTCGATCCGGTTCAGCCGGCTGAGCACTTCCCGGACCAGCGCGGGAGCCGCGGCGCCTTCCATGTAAATGACGGCGATCGGCGTTCTCGATTGGGATCCGAGGCGAAAGGTGATCACCTTCAGCTTCGGGCTTCGGATTTTGCGCCGCAGCATGGCGATATTCGTCCGGAGCGATTCGATGAACCCCTCCCGCGGGCCACGCAGCACCGACTCGGCCGTCGGTTCCTCCACGGAGCGCTGCTCCCAATGGGACAAGCCGTAGACGAGCGCCGCTTCGAGCCCGTCGACGAGCAGGACCGGGTGTCCGTCGGCAATCTCGTCCAAGAGTTCGTTGAGCGTGGAGACGGTTCGGATGGACGCGACGGCGGTCCGGCTCCGAACGTCCTCCAGCGACGGGCCGGGGCCGGGACCGTCACGGAGCGGAGCGATGACCTGCTGGTCGAGCTCCTCGAGCATAATCATGCCTTCGATGAAGACAAGCATGGCCGGGGTGTGGCCGCCGATGCGGAGTTCGTGGAAGATCACGTCGGAGCAGTCGCTGTAGACGGCCCGAAGCCGCCGCACATTGTCCCGCAAATGTCTGGAAAGCTTCATTGCCATCCCCCGCGTGTGCGTTTGGTTCCATTGTTTGCATGCGAGGCGGGTTTTATCCATCAGGAGGGGGTCGACGGACAACGGACGGGACCGCGGGAAAGCAGAAAACCGGCGGCTGGTGGCAGGGCAAAAGACGGACGGCGGTGCGGAAACGGAAATGAAGGCGGACGGGTTCACGAGATGTTCGTTTGCCGGCATGGACGATGTGGATTATAATACGGTGCAACAAGATGAGACGGGGAGGTTCGGGGCATTGGCGGCAAGGCGTGCGTGGCCGGCCGCGCTGCTGCTTGCGGCGGCGCTCGGCGCGTGCGGTGTCGGCGGAGGCGCGGCCGGCGGTTCGGACGGAGCGGATCGGGGGATGGCCGAGGGCGCGCGGCTGTACGCGAACCGTTGCAGCGCCTGCCACGGCGAGGGCCTGGAGGGAGCCTTCGGACCGGAATTGCGGAACATCGGCGAGCGGATGACCCGGGACGAGCTCATTGCGGTGATCCGCGACGGCACCGGCCTCATGCAGGGATTCAGGGACCGGCTGACGGACGAGGAGATCGCGGCCATCGCCGATTGGATCCGGAACCAATAAGGCGTCCTGTGCCGGCCGGGCGCACCGGGCCGATCCGGCCGGTTCGGGCGTCAGAAGGACACCAGCGATTTCGCCGCCTCGATGATCCGCCCGATCCACGCGTTCAGGATGATCGGGCGGCCGTAGGCGACGGATCCCCACAGCGCGAATCCGGAAAGGGATATCGCCAGGAACACGGCGGTGTCCCTGTATTTTTTTGCGTAAAGGAGCCATGCCGCCTGCAGGACGATCACCGGCGCGAGCACCAGATACAGCAGCCACATGTGCGTCAACCCTTCCGGGCCCGGCCCGCGAGCGACCGCCGGATCCATATGGTCACGAGCAGCAGGGCGGGGATCAGCACCGAATAGAAACCGTCGTAGATCAGCAAATACCGGTCGATCAGGAGCCGGTTCTGGACCGGGTTCTCATAGACGGTGCGGGCTCCGGCCGAGATCAGGATGGCCAGCGCGAGCAGATGCGGCCACCGGACCGTCGGGCGGAAGAGCCGGTCGATGGTTTCGAACGCGGCGTACAGCAGCACCAGCAGCTTGACGAAGATGAGCGTGATCAGGGTGACGGTCAGCACGGAATGGATGATGACGAGCACCCGGCCGATGGACACCTCCTGCACGATTGTGTAGATCGGAAAGTTGATCCGGGCGGCGCGCTCCGGACCGAGCAGACCGGTCACCATGAACAGCACGAGGCTGAGCGAAACCGCGGCGCTCGCGATGCCGGACACGAGCGCGCCGGCCGCTCCCGGGCGTACCTTCGGCCAGAACATCGTCAGCGCGAAGGCCTCCAGGAAGGGGAAGGCGAGCAGCGACGGGTATTGGAAAAACGCCCACGGATCCCGGAACGCGGGCTCCAGTCGCTCCCATTTCCATTCCTCCGCCGCCAGCGCCAGACTCAGCCAGAACGGAAAGAACAGAAAAGGCGTGATGACCGCGTTCATCCGTCCGACCGTCTCCGACCCCTGCGCCACCGCATAGGCCCCCACGAGCAGAAACATGATGTGGAATATCGTGGGCGGCGTTTTCGGCATGATCGTCACATTCATGAAATCGCTCAGGTTGCGCAGCACCCACGCGGCGATGGTGCAGAACACCAACAGATAGAGGATGCCGACGATGAGGCCCGCGATCGGTCCCCAGGCATCCCGCGCGATCTCGACCGGACTCCGGCCCGGGGCGCACCGGAGCAGCGCGATCCAGAGCAGTGCGGCGAGCATGCCGCCGAGCCCCGCCCACAGCGGCATCATCCACGCGTCGGGACCGGCTTCTTCGATCATGTTGTTGATGGTGACGAACAGGGTGGTGCCCAGCGTGAAATTGACCGTGAGAAAATAGAACTGCCCCCGCGAAATCATGACGTTCCCCCCGATCCTTCGTAAAGCCGGCTCAAGTTGCCCATTCCGGTGAACAGGGTTTTGATTTCGAACCGGATCTTCGCGTCGGCCGCCGCCCGATCCGGATTCGGCAGCTTCGGCGCTTTCCGTCCGAGCAGGCTGCGGATGCCGGCCAGATCCCAGCCCTTCGCGCGCGTCTTGTCCAGAAAGGCGTCCAGTTCGTCGGTGATGGACTCGCTGACCGCTTTTTCCAGCGCGCGGATGTCTTCCAGCGTCCGAGGGTGGTATTCGTTCATCGCGAGGGTCGAAAGTTCCAGCGAAAGCCGGATCCGGACGACCGGCCTGCCGTTCTCCCAGTCGAGCCGCCGCTTGGTTCCCCGGCTTAAGAGCACGGCCGTCACGTGACCGTTCCGGAAAGGAACCCGCCGCACGAACGTCCCCTTGTCGCCGTTGAGCAGGTGATACAGCACCAGTTCGTTGTCATCCAGACGGCCGACCATCCGGTAATTCCGGATGACCGCCCCGCCGTTCAACCGGAGCTGGTTGCGGTTCGCGTCAATCGACGCGTCGACGTCCCGGCTGTCCAGGTTGCCGGTCTTGGGTGTCACGGCGACCATGGGGAGGACGATCCATTCGTCTCGTTCCGACCGCTCGATGACATCCCGGACTTCGACGTCCCGGCCGGATTGCAGCGCGTAATCGGCCAGCAGCTCGATGCGGGAGGAGAGCGATTCGGCAGGGGTGCGTTCGAGCGGCGTATACGTCCGCATCACCTCGCCGATCGATCCGTCGACGACGAACAGCGGCACCGACGTCCGGGCGCTCGGCTGCAGCTCGGAGAAATTGATGAAGTCCCGCATGCCCTGCCGGGCGGCGCGGCCCGAGATCAGGACCGCCTTCGCGTGATGCAGGAACAATTTCCGGGGAATGAGATGGTAGAATTTGAGGTCCGCCTCCGCCAGCGTGCGGACGTTTGCCTCGTAGGTGTACACCGGGGACTGTTCGCCGCCCGGCGTGCCCCTGGCGGTGCTGCCGCTCGTCGGATTGATGACCTGCAGCCGGATCGTATAAATGCCGCTTTCCGGGTCCCGGTCGAGCCCGATCATGCTGACAAGCGCCAGCTCGTTCAGCTCGGTTTTGTCCCAACAGGAGGACAGCAGCGCCGCGGACAGCGCGAGCGCGACGGCCGCGGCGGCTTTGCGCCGGAACATGACCGCACCTCCCGATTACTTGCGCTTCAGAAGCCGGACGGACGCGGGAAGCCGGTTCGGGTCTCTCCAGGGGCGCGGAGCGCGCACCAGCGTGTCGCGCCAGTCGGATTTGGTCAGGGGCGCCATCGGGGTCATGTACGGGACGCCGAACGACTTCAGCGACACGAGGTGGGCGACGAGCAACAGCGCGCCGCACAGGATGCCGAACAGCCCCAGAAATCCGGCCAGCAGGATGAACGTGAACCGGAGCAGCCGCTGCGACATGCCGAAGCTGTACACCGGCACGACGAAGTTCGTGATGCCGGTCACCGCGACGACGATGACGACCGCGGCCGAGATGAGCCCGGCTTCCACGGCCGCCTGTCCGAGAACGATCGCTCCGACGATCGACAGCGCCTGGCCGACCGCCCGGGGCATGCGAAGCCCGGCTTCCCGGATGATCTCGAACACGATTTCCATCAGCATGACTTCGAAGAAGGCCGGCAGCGGCACGCCTTCCCGCTGGGCGGACAGGCTGATGAGCAGCTCGGTCGGAATCAGCTCCTGATGGAAGGTCGTGGCCGCGACGAACAGCGAAGGCGCAAAGACGGCGACGAAGAAGGAAATGAGGCGGAGCCAGCGGATGAACGTCGCGATGTCCGCGCGCTGGAAATAATCCTCGGACGAACTGAACAGATCGAAAAAGGTGAGCGGCGCGATCAGGACGTAGGGCGTGCCGTCCGTCAGGATGGCCACCTTGCCCTCGAGCAGATGGGCGACCGTCTTGTCCGGCCGCTCCGTGTTCAGGATCGTGGGAAAAGGCGAAAGAATGCGGTCCTGGATATATTCCTCCAGATACGAGCTTTCCAGCACGCTGTCCGTCCGGATGGCCGCAAGCCTGCGCTTCGCCTCCCGCACCAGCGCTTCCGGCGCGAGGCCTTCCAGCCAGGCGATCACGACACATGTGCCGGTCCGGCTGCCGATCCGCATCTCTTCCAGGCGGAGAGCGGGGTTCAGGAGGCGTTTCCGGATCAGTCCGATGTTGACCCGGATGTTCTCCGTAAACCCCTCGTACGACCCGCGGATCGTCGGCTCCGCATTCGGTTCCTCCACGCCGCGGCCGGGCGCTTCATAGGTGTCGATGAAGCAGACGCGTTCCCGGCCTTCATCGACGAGCACGCATTGGCCCGAGACGGCAGCGCGCACCGCCTCTTCCCGCAAGGTTTCGCCGGGAGAGGCCAGCGGCAGCTCGCGCAAGTACCGGCTGCCGGAGACCGCCGGGCTTTCGGCGAACGCGTTCTGCCGGACGGATTTCACGATGAATTCGTCGACGGTCTTCCGGTCGACGAGCGAATTCAGATAGATGATCAGCACGCTCCGGTTCTCTTCCGTGGTCACGGACCGGCAGATCAGATCGGGAGGCGAACCGAGCGCCGTCTGGATGTGTTCGGCCAGGGCGGCGCCGATCGACCGGTTGTGTGATGGTCTACCCATCGCGGACCTCCGGTTGGTGCAATCCGCGACCGCCTTCCCGGAAGCGGCGGCCATTGCGCGGCTTGACGGGTGGCGGGCGGTATTTTATAATCTTCACCGAGCCTGTCAACTTCATACGGAATGTGAAGGTGGAGCCTGTCAAAGCGGGCTCCATTTTGTCTTCCGGAGGGTTCTGAAGGGGAGGAAAAGACGTGGATTTCATTCTGCAAGCGTTGCTGCAACTCGCCGTCATCGTGGCCGCGGTCAAGCTGATGGGGGAACTCGCGATCCGGATCGGACAGCCGTCCGTCCTGGGCAAGCTGCTGGCGGGGGTGCTGATCGGACCGGCCGTGCTCGGATGGGTGGAATCCGCCCGTTGGATTGAGATGTTTGCCGAAATCGGCGTGCTGCTGCTCATGTTTCTCGCCGGCATGGAGACCGATGTGAAGGCGCTGAACGAGAACCGGACGCCTTCGCTGGCGGCGGCGACGGGGGGCGTCGTGCTTCCGCTGCTCGGCGGATGGGCGGCCGGACTGTGGCTCGGCCTTGATCAAGGCGAAGCGATTTTCCTCGGGCTGGTGCTGTCGGCGACGTCCGTCAGCATTTCGGTCCAGACGCTGCGCGAGCTCGGGAAACTTAACACCCGGGAGAGCGCGACGATCCTCGGCGCCGCGATCGCGGACGACATCATGGCCGTCCTCGGGCTGGCCGTCGTGCTCGGCCTGGTGCTGGCCGGGGATGTCAACCTTGCGCTCGTCGTCGGCAAAATGATCGCCTTCGCGGTCCTCGCCGTTCTCATGATATGGAAAGGCGTCCCGCTGTTTCTGAAGCTCTCGTCCAGGCTGCATGTCACCGAACCGGTGACGAGCGCCGCGATCGTGCTGGTCCTGCTGATGGCGGTCGCGGCGGAAATGTCCGAATTGGCCGGCATCATCGGCTCCTTCGCCGCCGGGCTGGCCGTGAGCCGCACGCCGCACGGCGAGGCGGTCCTGAAGCGGGTGGAACCGATCGCCTATACGCTGTTCGTGCCGGTCTTCTTCGTCAGCATCGGACTGCACGTGTCGTTCGAGGGATTTTCGGGACAGTGGGTGCCGTTCATCGTCCTGAGCGCGCTCGCCGTGCTGACGAAGCTGGTCGGCGCCGGTCTCGGCGCCCGTCTGACCGGGTTCAACCTGCGCTCGTCCCTGGTCATCGGATCGGGCATGGTGTCGCGGGGCGAAGTGGCGCTCATCCTCGCGGCGCTCGGGCTCTCCGGCGGGTATGTGCCGGCGGAATTTTACACGACGCTCATTCTGGTCATCGTCCTGACGACCGTGGCCGCACCGCCCATGCTGAAATGGACGCTCCGGGAACCGAAGCCCGCGAAGGAACCGGAGCGGGGATGAGCGGAAAGCCGGCGCGTCGGGTGCGCCGGGTCCATCCTGCAGATGCCGGCCTGCAGCGCAAATGCGAAGCCGCCCATTTCCTTCCGAAGGATGGGGGCGGATTTATTTTTTTATGAAAGCGGAAAGCCGCCCCCTCCCGTGCGGGAGAGGGCGGCTTCTTCTCCGGAACCGATCCGGCGTTATTCCTGCACCGCTTCGATGACGGCCCAGAACGCCGGCTTGGCCTGCAGATTCTTGTCGAACAGGAGCGGCGCGTCCGTCCGGCCCTGGACGGGGAAATCGTGCAGCCATGTGTGGCTGTCCGCGATGCCCCAGAAGACGACGGCGCTCAGGATGTCCCGGTTGTCCCGGAACGCTTCGAAGAACTCGCGGTACCGGTCGGCCTGTTTCTGAATGATCGATTCGGGAATGGCGTCGCCGTAGTCGCGCCGGTCATTCCAAGCGTAGATGCTCATGTCCATTTCGGTGACGATGTTGTCGAGGCCGAGTTCGGCGAACTTTCGCATCGATTCGATGACCGAGTCGACGGAGGGCCATTCGACACTGACGTGCGTCTGATGGCCGACGCCGTCGATCGGCACGCCGCGGTCCAGCAATTCCTTCACGAGCTCGTACAGCCGGTCGCGCTTCCTCGGGTCGTCCGTGCTGTAGTCGTTGATGTACAGCTTGATGTCGGGACCGCCCGCTTCGCGCGCGGCGCGGAACGCCGTCTCGATGTAGTCGATACCCGCGATCTGGTACCATTCGCTGTTGCGCAGGCCGTCCGGGTCGTTCGGTTCGACCACCTCGTTCACGACGTCCCACGATTTGATCACGTCCTTGTAGCGGCCCACGATGACGCGGATGTGGTTCTCGAGCCGCTCGAGCAAGAGCTTTTTGTTTTCTTCCCGCTTCGCCGGGTCGGTCTCTTCCGTCATCCGCTTGCCTTCCTTGTCCATGAAGAACCAGGCGGGCGTCTGTTGGTGCCAGACGAGCGTGTGAAACCGGAGCTCCATGCCGTTCGCCTGCGCGAATTCGACGATTTTGTCGGCCTGTTCGAAGCGGAACTGGCCTTCCTTCGGCTGCAGGTACATCGGCTTCATGGCGTTCTCCGCCACGAGCATGTTCACGTGTTTCCTGAGAAGCTCGGCCATCGGGCCTTCCGTCTGCTCCGGCGTGATCGCCGCGCCGATCGGGAAGTAGTCGGCGTACGCTTCGGCAAGCGACGGAATGTCGGTCTGGACGGCCGGTTCCGCTGGATTCTCCTCCGGCGCGGCCTCCTCTTCCGCCGCTTCGTCCGCGGGTGCCCCGCCGTCATCCGCACCGTTTTCCGCTCCGCTCTGCGTACCGCCGTTCTCCGTTTCGCCGACGGCCGGTTCATTCGCCGGCGCTTCCTGCTCCCCGCCGCCCTTCGATGCGCAGCCGATCAGGAGCGCAAGCATCAGGACGGCTGTCAACGCCGCCGCGAGAAATCGCTTCATTCGGGCTGTGCCGCCTACCGTCATCGATACCATCCCCCGGATGTTGGTCAAGAAGAGTTCGTCCCTAGAAATGTACAATTTTTCAACGGGAATGTAAATCTGGGCTTAAATTTTTGCTATCAAAACTATAATTTTTCAAGTTCCAACGGCCGTTTTGATTCTGTAAACTTATAAATAAGCAGGGCAATGGAAGGCCGCACCCGTGGAATGTAAGCGATTTCACCCATTGGGAACGGAGATCGGGTTCTCCGCACCGCCCGGGGACATCGGAGGAGATCGCGGAGCGGGGGATCGCATCGGTGCGAAAGGGGGAGTCTGTCATGCACAAGGTGCTGCTGGTCGACGACGAAGTCTTCGCGCGCACGGGATTGCGCGGCCTGATCCCGTGGAACCGGCTCGGATTCGAGATCGTGGCGGAGGCTGCGAACGGCGAGGAGGCGCTTCAGCTCATCCAGGAGGAGCAGCCCGATCTCGTCGTGACCGACATCCGCATGCCGGTGCTCGACGGACTCGAACTGATCCGGACGGTGAAGGAGCGGGAAATCGCCAATCCGCGCTTCATCATCATCAGCGGATACAACGACTTCAAATATGCCCAGCAGGCCGTCAGGTTCGGCGTGGAGGATTTCATCCTGAAGCCGATCGACGAGACGGAGTTGTCCAACACGCTGCGGCGCGTCGCGGATTCGATCAAGCGGAAGCGGCTGCTGGAGGAGGGGCATCCGGCGCTGCACCTGTCGCTCCTCGACAGCCTGCTTTCGGGCCGGCTGGACAAGGCGTACATTCCCGGCGCGCTGGCCGCGCTGGGACTTCCGACCGAAGGGGAATTCTGCTGCATCCTCGCGGAGGTGAACGATGTCGTCCTCGAGCCGGATGCCGATCCGTCCGCGGACGATTGGAAGGCGCAGCTGGCGCGGGCGGCGGGGGCGCTGACCGGCGGCCGGGAACCGCTCCTGCACGAGCCGGGCGAGTGGACCGTCGGCCTGCTGCTGCCGATGAGCGAAGCGTTCGGCTCATGGGAGGAGGCGGCGGAGACGCTGCTTCGGGCCGTCCGGCCGCGCGCGGGCGTCCTGCGCCTCTATGTGGGCGATCCGGCCCCCGCGCCGGAACGGATCCATCATTCGTACCGTTCGGCCCGGCACGCGATGGAATTCAAATACGCGCTCGATGGAAAGGCCGTCGTGTCCGGGAGGGATCTGGAGGGCCGGACGCTCGTCCGGACGGATCTCCCGTCCGCGCTGTTCGACCGTCTGCTCCACGCGATGGAGGAGATGGACACGGCCGAGGCGGAAGCGGTGCTGGACGAGATGTTCGCGTCCTTCCGGTCGGAGCGCTTCGCGCCGGATGCGGTCGCGGCTTCGATCGACCGGCTGATCCGCGCCGTCAACGGAACGGTGCGGGCGATGGACGGCGACGAACATCGGCTGGCCTCGTGCGCCGCGCTGGCCGAGTGGCGGGAAAGGCCGATGACGCTGGGCGGGCTGAGGAAGCTGACGGCGGATTTCGTCGCGGAAGCGTCGGGATACATGGCGGAGCTGCGCAAGGAGCGGGCAAAGGGCTCGATCCATCAAATCAAGGCGTACATCGAGCGCCATTTCCGCGAGAACATCAACCTCAAGGTCATCGCGCAGCAGTATTACATGAATCCGGTCTATCTGGGACAGTTGTTCAAGAAGACATACGGCGTCTATTTCAACGATTTCCTCCTGGATTTGCGCATCCGGGAAGCGAAGCGGCTGCTCAGGCAGACGGACATGCGCATTTACGAGATCGCCGCCGAGGTGGGCTTCAGCAATCCCGAATATTTCGCGGCGCAGTTCGAGAAGGTCGTGCACATGACGCCGAAGGAGTACCGCAGCGCGCTGGCGGCCAAAAACTGAACCAAACGCCCGGGCAACCCCGCCCGGGCGAAAAAGATCTTTAAAAATTACAAATGTTCTATTGTTCTTCTATGGCGGATTCACCGGCATCATTTCTATAATAGTAAGCAACGCGGAGCGCTTCGGCGTTCTTTTTTGCGATTCCGACAATTTAAATTTTTACAGGTGACCATCCTTTCGCGGCGATGGCGGACGGGGGATAACCCTTGATCGCCTTGAATACGTTGCTGAAGTAGGAGACGTCCTTGAATCCGCAGCGTTCCGCCACCTCGCTGACGGTGAAACCGCCGGCGGCGAGCATCGCTTCGGCGTTGTTGACGCGGATCTGGTTCAGGAAAGCCCGGTAGGATACGCCGGTCTGCTGCTTGAACAGCCGGCCGAGGTAGACCGGGTGCAGTCCCGCCAGCTGCGCGAGCCTGCCGATGTCGATGTCCTCGGCGTAATTCTCGGCCAGATAGGCTTTCAAGCGCTCGATGCGCGGGTCGGGAGCGAGGTCGTCCGTCCGGTGCAGCGTCGTGACGAGCAGCCGATGGAGGATCAGCAGGAACTGGCCCCGCGCCTGCATCTTGTAGCCGGGCTGCTTGCTCATCCAGATCTGGTTGAACGTCTTGATCATGTCCAGCAGCGGTCCCGGAAGGCGGAATTTCGTGACGGTGTCGAGCGGCAGCCGCGTATCGTTGTTCGGGGGCAGCCACAGGAAGTTGAACGCGTACGAGTGCATCGGCGAATCCGCGTACGTATGCGCTTCACGGATCGACCCCGGCGGGATGTAGATCAGATTGCCGGCTTCCGCCGTGTGTTTCACGCCGTTGACGTAATAGTCGGCCTTGCCGCCGACGACGAACGTCAGATCGTGGAAATCGATCCGCCTGCGGATGATTTTCCAGTCGGGGTAGCAGCGCCGGTCGACGAAGAGCACCACTTCGGGCACGAGATGTTCGTATTCGAACACGGCCATGGGCACGCAGCCTCCTTCATTCGGCTTGAACGTCGCGTTCATGTGCGGATTGAAGCAACGGCTCCTGCAATTATCCTAACATGGTCACCACCAAGCGTACATAACAATTAAGGAGGATTTCACAAATGTCCGTCGCGAACGCCATTTCCGATACCGGTTATGAAGCCTGGCTCCGGTACGACCGGCTGCCGGAACAACTGGCCGCCGTGCTGACCGGCTGGTGCCGCCGGATCGTGATGCCCGATCGGGATGTCCTGTTCGGGACCGTCCGGCGGGAACTTACGTCGGCGCTGGCGTCGCTGACCGGCGCCGAACCGGAGATTCTGGATGCGCCCGGAGCGGTTGCGGACGCTGCGGACATTTCCGGCGAAGGCAGGGCGCTCATCGCAGCGACGGCGGAGCGGGCCGCCGCGCTCGGGCTGCTGGAGGCGGCGGAAGCCGGAGCCTTGCATGCGGAAGGGTATGTCATCCGCACCGTCCGCCGGAACGGATTCGAGGCGGTGCTGATCGCGGGCGGAACGGCGCGCGGGCTGCTGTACGGCGCGTTCCATTTCCTGCGCCTCGCGGCGATCGGCAGCCTGGACGAACGGGCGCTCGCGAGCCTGGACATCACCGAGAGGCCCCGCAATCCGCTCCGGATGATCAACCATTGGGACAACATGGACGGAAGCATCGAGCGGGGATATGCGGGGAAATCGATCTTTTACCGAAACGGACGGTTCATCGCGGACAAAACGCGCATTCGCGACTATGCGAGGATGCTCGCCTCGATCGGCATCAACGCGCTGACGATCAACAACGTCAACGTGCACGAGACGGAGACGAAGCTGATCACGGACGAATGGCTGCCCGATGTGGCGGAAGTGGCCGGCATTTTCCGCGAATACGGCATCCGGCTCATGCTCAGCATCAACTTCGCCGCGCCGATCCAGGTCGGAGGCCTCGACACGGCGGACCCGCTCGATCCCGGGGTGCGCGCGTGGTGGCGCGAGCGTGCGGCGGACATCTACCGCCGGATTCCGGATTTCGGCGGATTCCTCGTCAAGGCCGACTCCGAATTCCGGCCCGGGCCGTTCAACTACGGCCGGGATCACGCGGACGGCGCGAACATGCTGGCCGAGGCGCTGGAGCCGTTCGGCGGCATCGTGATCTGGCGTTGCTTCGTCTACAACTGCCAGCAGGACTGGCGCGACCGCAAGACGGACCGGGCGAAGGCGGCGTACGACATTTTCGTGCCGCTTGACGGCCGCTTCCGTGACAACGTGCTGCTGCAGATCAAGAACGGACCGATGGACTTCCAGGTGCGCGAGCCCGTGTCGCCGCTGTTCGGCGGCATGTCGAAAACGAACCAGATGCTCGAGCTGCAGATCACGCAGGAATACACGGGGCAGCAGCGCCATCTGTGCTATCTCGTGCCGCAGTGGAAGGAAGTGCTCGATTTCGACACGTATGCCTGCGGCGAGGGCACGACCGTGGCGCGCATCGTCAACGGGAGCGCGTTCGGACGCCCGATCGGCGGCATCGCCGGCGTTTCGAATATCGGCGACGATCCGAACTGGACCGGCCATCTGCTGGCGCAGGCGAACCTGTACGGATTCGGACGGCTGGCGTGGAATCCGGAGTTGACCGCCGAGGCCATTACCGACGAATGGGTGCGGCTCACGTTCGGCGGCGATCCGGTGACGGTCGACACGATCTCGGGAATGCTGCTGGAATCGTGGCGCATTTACGAGAACTACACGGCTCCGCTCGGCGTCGGCTGGATGGTCAATCCCGGCAGCCACTACGGGCCGAACGTCGACGGATATGAATATTCGAAATGGGGGACCTACCATTTCGCGGATTTCCGCGGCGTCGGCGTCGACCGGACGGTGAAGACGGGGACCGGCTTTACGGCCCAGTACCACAAGCCGCACTGCGACATTTACGAGTCGCTCGAGCTTTGCCCGGATGAACTGCTGCTGTTCTTCCACCATGTGCCGTACACGCACCGGCTCCATTCCGGCAAGACGGTCATCCAGCACATCTACGACACGCACTTCGAGGGCGCGGAGCAGGCCCGCGGGCTCGTGGAGCGATGGAAGAGCCTGCAGGACCGGATCGATCCCGGCCGGTACCGCCAGGTGCTCGAGCGGCTCGAGGAACAGGCGGCGCACGCGGAAGAGTGGCGCGACGTGATCAACGCCTACTTCTGGCGGAAATCGGGCATACCGGACGAGCACGGCCGCAAGATCTATTGACCGCACGGCCCCCGTACCGCGCAGGCCCGGGTCGTGCCATCCGACGGCGGGCGTCCGCGGATCGACATCATTTCCCGGGAAATGTCGGATTCGCCTCACCGTGGGCATCGCACCCGCGCCGCGCGGACGCATCCCGCGTCCGCGCGGCTTCCGGGCGCCTGCGGGCGGCGTGCCGGCGCCCGGTGACCGGACGTGCGGCGGCGACGGCGGCACGCGATGACGATTCGGCGGCCGGCGGCCGGATGCGAACAACTCTCGGCGGGGAGGAAAGAACATGAGCGTACGGAGTTTGCGGGAAGTCTTCAAAGGCGACTTCGACATCGGCGCGGCGGTGAACATCTGGACGGTGGACAGCGCGGCGGAGCTGATCAAGGCGCAGTACGGCAGCCTGACGGCGGAGAACGAGATGAAGCCGGTGAACACGCAGCCCGCCGAGGGCGTCTTCACGTTCGAGAAGGCGGACAAGATCGCCGACTTCGCCGCGGGGCACGGCATGAAGCTGCGCGGGCACACGCTCGTCTGGCACAACCAGACGCCGGACTGGTTCTTCGAGGCGCCCGGCGGCGGGCCGGCCGACCGGGAGACGCTGCTCCGCAGGATGCGCGACCATATCCGCGCGGTGGCGGGCCGGTACAGGGGGCGCGCATACTGTTGGGACGTCGTGAACGAAGCGGTCGCCGACGAGGGCGAACAATGGCTGCGTCCGTCGAAATGGCACGAGCGGGTCGGACCGGATTACATCGTCCGCGCGTTCGAATACGCGCACGAGGCCGATCCGGACGCGCTGCTCTTCTACAACGACTACAACGAATGCAATCCGGCGAAGCGCGACAAGATCATCCGCCTCGTGAAATGGCTGAAGGAGCAGGGCGCACCGATCCACGGCATCGGCATGCAGGGCCATTACAACCTGGAGTCGCCGTCCATCGCCGAAGTGCGCGAGGCGATCGAACGATACGCCGAGCTCGGCCTCATCATCCACGTGACGGAGCTGGACATGTCCGTCTACGCCTGGGATGACCGGCGGACCGACCTCAAGGAGCCGACGGCGGAGATGCTGGAACGGCAGGCGGAGCGGTATGAGCAATTGTTCGCGCTCTACCGCGAATACCGGGATGTGATCCGGAGCGTCACGTTCTGGGGCGCGGCGGACGATTACACGTGGCTCCACAATTTTCCGGTGCGGGGACGCCGCAACTGGCCGCTGCTGTTTGACGAAAACCACCGGCCGAAGGAGGCGTTCCGCCGCGTCGTGCGGACGGCGGGCGTGGAGGCTTAGGACCGGGAAGCGATCAGGACCAGGCAGCGATGAAGGGAGCGCCGGCGACTTGCGGCGCGCGGCCCGGCGGCCGGTCCGTTCCGGGGGAACCGGACGGACCGGCCGTTTGACTTGGAATGTGGCCCCGTGCCGCAACAACCCGTGCTTTTATGCCGGTTCTGTCGTTTTGCCGGCTCTATCGGGCATCAGAGGCGCCGTATTTCCGGATTCCGTCCGTAGGTTCCGTCCGGCGGCTTCCGGAGCGCCGGCCCTGATAGCGGAATTCGCCCGGTGTCAGGCCGATGTACTTCTTGAACTGCCGCATGAAGTGGACGTCGTTCTCGTAGCCGCATTGCGCGGCGATGTCCCGGATGCTGTCGGACGTGTTTTTCAGACGGTACATCGCGTATTCGAGCCGGTTCTGGATGATGTCGTTCAGGACGGAGATGCCGAACAGCTCCCGGTACAGCTTCTGGAAGTAGGAACGGCTCATGTTGACGCGGGCCGCCAGCTCGCCGACGGACCAGGGGACGGACGGGTTGTTGTAGATTTCGTTGCGCAGCGACACGAGGAGGTCGTAATATTTCCCGACCGGCTTGTTCGGTTCGATCCGGTTGCGGAGGTCGGCGAGCTTCATGAACAGGCAGCGGACGGTCAAATCGATGAGTTCGTCCCGGTACAGCCCGCTCTCGACCAGCGCTCCCTGGATCTCGCTCACCTTCCGCGACACATACACCGGCTCGTGGACCTTCATCGGCGTGTCAAAAGGCAGGTTCAGCTCCCGGCACAGGTCTTCCACTTCATCGCCGTCAAAGTGGAACCAGTCGTGCACCATCGGCCGTTCGAGCTCGCGATAATACTGCCGGCTCCCCTTGCGGTAGAGGAGGCAGGTGTTCTTGTCCGTCACGAACCGCGCTCCACCCGCTTCGACGAGCATCCGGCTGCGGAAGAAGAGGAACAGATAGTCGCCCGAGCCGTGCGGCCGGTCGATCGTGATGCCCTCCGGGTGCATGACGTTGTAGCCGCACCGGTTCATCCGGATCATCGCACACACCCTCTCAGAAGACAAATGATCAGTTATTGATCAGAATATATCATTTTGTCCGGATGAACAAACCTATAAAATATCGGGTGTGGACAATCATCGCAAAGCCGCGGCGCGTGCAGAAAGTTCCGGCCGCGGAAGATGATCATTCAGCAGGCGAAGGAGCGATGCACGATGGCAAGCCGGATTGTCGTCAATGCCGACCGGGTGAAGGGCAAGATTCACCGCAACCTCTACGGGCACTTTGCCGAGCATCTCGGGCGGTGCATCTACGAGGGGCTGTGGGTCGGGGAGGATTCGCCGATCCCGAACACGAACGGCATCCGCAACGACGTGCTCGAGGCGCTGAAACGGATCAAGGTCCCGGTGCTGCGCTGGCCGGGGGGCTGCTTCGCGGACGAGTACCACTGGAAGGACGGCGTCGGGCCGCGGGACAAGCGGAAGCGGATGGTGAACACGCACTGGGGCGGCGTCATCGAGAACAACCATTTCGGCACGCACGAATTCATGATGCTCTGCGAGCTGCTCGGCTGCGAGCCGTACATCAGCGGCAACGTCGGCAGCGGCACGGTGCAGGAGATGTCCGAATGGGTCGAATACCTGACCTTCGGCGGCGAATCGCCGATGGCGGACTGGCGCCGGGCGAACGGCCGGGAGCAGCCGTGGCGCGTGAAATACTGGGGCGTCGGCAACGAAAACTGGGGCTGCGGCGGCCACATGCGGCCGGAGTATTACGCGGACCTGTACCGGCAGTTCCAGACTTACCTGCGCAACTACGGCGACAACAAGCTGCACAAGATCGCGTGCGGCGCGAACTCCGGCGACTACCGCTGGACGGAGGTGCTGATGCAGCAGGCCGCGCCGTTCATGGACGGGCTGTCGCTGCACTATTATACGGTGCCGGGCACCTGGCAGAAGAAGGGGCCGGCGACCGGCTTCACGACGGACGAATGGTGGATCACGCTGAAAAAGGCGCTGCACATGGACGAGCTCATCACGAAGCATTCCGCCATCATGGACGTCTACGATCCGGAGAAACGGATCGATCTGATCGTGGACGAATGGGGCACCTGGTACGACGTCGAGCCGGGCACGAATCCGGGCTTCCTGTACCAGCAGAATTCGATCCGCGACGCGATCGTCGCGGGCGCGACGCTGCACATTTTCCACCGGCACTCGGACCGCGTCCGGATGGCGAACATCGCGCAGCTCGTCAACGTGCTGCAGTCCGTCATCCTGACGGAGGGCGAGCGGATGCTGCTGACGCCGACCTACCACGTCTTCGACCTGTTCAAGGTGCACCAGGACGCGGAGCTGCTTGACAGCCACGAGTCGGTGGAGCGGACCGGTCCGGAGGGCGAGCTGCCGAAGGTGTCGGCATCGGCGTCCCGCGCGGCGGACGGCAAGATCCACATCAGCCTGGTCAATCTGGACTTCGAGAGCGGCGCAAGCGTGGAGGTGGAGCTGCGCGGCCTCAAGGGCGGCCGTCTGGAAGCGGCCGGTATGACGCTGACGTCGGACCGGATCGACGGGCACAACACGTTCGACGAGCCCGAGCGGGTGAAGCCGGCTCCGTTCCGCGGCTTCCGGATCGAGGGCGCGCGTCTGGACGTGCAGCTTCCGCCGATGTCCGTGACGGTGCTGGAGCTTACGGCGGAGTGAGACGCGGTGGTTCGCGGCGGAGGACGTTCGTCCGGAGGGCATGCGGCCGTTCCCGGCCGGCGGCGTCGGCCGGCGGTTGCGGCCCCCGGACGGATTGCGGGGTGAACGGCGGATGACGGAAGCGGCGGATCGCCCGTGCCGGGGCTGCCGGCAGGACGCGGAGCTCCTTGAGGAGCATATCCGGACGGTGCTCGCTTCGCCGATGTTCGCGCCGGACAGCGAACTGTGCGTGCCGGACGACGTCTATGAGGCGCGGCTTGCGCTGTGCCGGTCCTGTCCGAAGCTGATCGGCGGCCATACGTGCGCGGTCTGCGGCAGCATCGTCCCGATCGTCGCGAAGCTGAAGGACCGCGCGTGCCCCGCGCCCGGCGCGCCGCGCTGGACGCGCCATGCGTGAGCGCGGGCGGAGGGCGGACGGCGGGCCCGGGCCGCCCGCGGCGAAGCCGACGCCCGGCGCGATTCCGCCGGGACGAAGCGTGCCTTCCGCGCGCGCATCGACGGCGCGGGACCCGGCCGGCGGGCCGGATATACCGATTCCGCGGGCATGCGGGCCGGAGGCGGACCGCACCTGCGCTCATCCGTCGGGCTTGCGGCTTTCCTTCGGCTCGAACTTCAGGCACGGCCGGCCGGAAGACGAGAAGACGACGACGCTCGGCATCTGGTGCGTCTTGAATTCGTAGGCTTTGCAGCCGCGCGGGAAATCGGGATCCCAGGTGACGTAATAGTGCCGGCACCGGAAGCAATTCACCCTTCGGTCGGTGGACACGGGCCTGACGCTCCCTTCGGTTCCCTCTCCTGCGCCTTATTGTAAAACAAACCCGATTTGCGGGACAAACCGCCTCTCCACGCGGGGGCCGGTCCGCCCGATCCCGTCTCCGCATCGCCGGGCCCGCGCACCGGGCGGCGCCGTTGCCGCCCGCGCCGCGGGGCCGGGAGCCTGACGGAACCCGGTTGATCGGATCATCCAGAAAATGGTATCATCAGATTGTACAACCTGGATGCGCGAGGCAAAGGGGAGTTCCGCATGGATCGGGTGATCACCCGGCGGCAGGCCGGGCGGTTTCTGCTGATCCGTCAGGGCCTGGCGGGGGCATGGCGTTTCGAGGGAAAAGAAGGCGTCATGGACTGGATGCGGTCGGTCCGCTGTCTCCAGTTCGATCCGCTCAACGTGGTGGGCTACAATCCGCATCTCGTGTTGCAGGCCCGGATCCGGGGGTACCGTCCGGAAATGCTGGACGAGCTGCTGTACCGGGACCGGCTGCTGTTCGACGGCTGGGACAAGAACATGTCCATCCTGCTGACGGAGGATTGGCCGCATTTCGCGCGCCGGCGCAGCGGCGTGCTGGACGGCAGGATGGCGAATCCGAAGATCCGCGAGCTGATCCCGCAGGTGATCCGGCGGCTGGAGGAGCGCGGGCCGCTGTCGTCGTCGGATCTCGAGTTCCACGAGAAGGTCGACTGGCCCTGGGCGCCCGCGCGCCTGTCCCGCGCCGTGCTCGAAAGCCTCTTCTTCGCGGGCGAGGTGATCGTGCATCACAAGGAAGGGACGCGGAAATTCTACGATCTGACCCGCCGTCACCTGCCCGCCGAGGTGCTGGAGGCTCCCGATCCGCACCCGACGGAGCATGACTACCACGACTGGCTGGTGCTCCGCCGCATCGGCGCGATCGGCATGCTGTGGAACCGGTCCGGTGACGCCTGGCTCGGCATCGGCGGGATGAAGACCGCCCAGCGGGCGGCGGCGTTCGAGCGGCTGCACCGGAGCGGTCGGATTCGGAAGGTCATCGTCGAGGGAATGGAGAAATATCCGCTGTATGTGAAGGCGGAGGATGTCCCGCTGCTGGACGAGGTGATCCGCGGCGCGGACGCCGGACCGGACCGCGCGTCCATCCTGGCGCCGCTCGACAACCTGCTGTGGGATCGCCGGCTCATCCTCGAGCTGTTCGGCTTCGATTACCGCTGGGAAGTGTACAAGCCCGCCGCCGCGCGCAAGTACGGCTACTATGTCCTGCCGGTCGTGTACGGGGACCGGTTCATCGGCCGGATCGAGCCGGTGCTGGACCGGGAACGCCGCGAGCTGGTCATCCGCGGCTGGTGGCCGGAGCCCGGCGTCGAGCCGGAGGACGGGCTCCGGAACGGCCTGGCGGATTGCATCCGCCGGTTCATGGCGTTCACCGGAGCGGAACGCGTCCGTGCGGACGAGGGGGCGCGGGCGTCCGAAATCCGTTCCTGGTTTGCGCTTTGATCCCGGGCATCGAAGCTGCCGGATAACCGTCCGGCGGCTTCTTCATTTTTGTCGTAATTGTGACGCGCCAGAATGCCGTGAAGTCGAAATGGATGATCGGCGCCGGGCTGGCCTATAATGAGGACGAAACGGGTTCCCCGGCCGGGACCTTTTTCAGAATCTTCCGAAATGAAAACGCATCAACCCACCTGGAGGGATCGCCTTGACAAGGTCCTGGTTTACCAAGCTGTCGGTGTTGGTGATGGCGTGCGTTCTGGTCCTGAGCGCATGCTCGTCCGGCGGTTCGTCGAAATCCGGCAATGCCGACGGCGCAAATGTAAGCGGAAACAACGCAGGGGGCTCGGACCAATCCGGAGGATCGGGCAACTCCGGCGGCGGGTCATCGTCCGGCAGCACCGATGATCCGTTCGGCGGCTGGATCGAAGGCCTGCCGAAGATCGAAGCGCCCGAAGGCTTCGACTGGAGACAGTTCGAAGGCATCACGCTCAATGTCATCACGGAAAACACGCCGCCTTCTTCCGGCCTTGCGGCCCATATCGACGTGTTCGAACAAGCGACCGGGATCAAGGTCAACATCGAGCAGGTCAACCTGGACATCGTCGTCGAGAAGGCCGGGCTGGATTTCAACGCCCGAAACGCAAACTACCATATTATCTACGCCGACCCGTATCAAATTCTGGCGAAGCAGGCCCAGCACTTCGTCGACCTGAACGAACTGAACAACGATCCGACGCTGCCTTCCATTCCCGGCGGACTGGAGGACTTCATTCAATCGCAGCTGATCGTCGGCGGTTACATGGGCAACACGGACCATCTGTACGCCCTGCCGTACGACAACCCGACCATGATCCTCGCCTACCGCAAGGACGTCTTCGAAAAATACAAGGATTTGTTCATGCAGGAAAAAGGTTACGACTGGACGCCGGGCCCGGAGATGACCTGGGACCAGTACTATGAGATCGCCGAATGGATCAACCGGAAGGCCAAGGAAGGCGTCATCACGGAAGTCAAATACGGCACCGGCCATCAGGCGAAGCAGCACGACTCGCTGATGAACGACTTCAGCAACGTGCTGGCGTCCTTCGGCGGCGACTACTTCGAAGCCCCGAACATCGGCGACATCGGCGCCGAAAACCCGGGCAAATCGAAGCTGACCGAACCCGAAGCGATTGAGGCCGCCGAATTCTACGCCAAGCTGCTGAGCATCGCGGCGCCGGGCAGCACGACGTGGGACTGGACCGGTCTCGCCGAGGCGTTCGCCGCCGGCGAAATCGCGCTCGCGCCGGAATGGCATGAATTTGCCGGCATGTTCGAGGATCCGTCCAAGTCCCGGGTGGCGGGCAAGGTCAGCTGGACGATCCTGCCGAAGGGGCCGAAGGGCCGCGGCAACATGTACGGCGGTACCAGCATCGGCATCAACAAATACGCCAGCGAGGATGAAATCAGGGCGGCGTGGCTGTTCCTGATCTGGGCGACGGCGCCGCAGACGCAGTACATGATCCTCGATGCCGGTTTCACGCCGACGCGGTATTCCGTCTACCAACTGCCGTACATCCAGACGGCGATCAACGATCCGAATTCGCAGGAGTTCAAGGAATGGCCGCTTGCGGCCTCGCTGGCGGCAGCGCAGGAAGCCTGGAAAGAAGAAAACGTCTATATGCGTCCGAAAACTCCGCTTTGGCCGCAGATCGATACGATCATCTATACCGAGCTGTCCAAGATGCTGGCCGGACGTCAATCGCCTGCGGATACGATGAAAGAGATCGCAAAGCAAAGCGACCGATTGACCGGCAACTGACGCATGAAGGAAAGCGGGTTTGTCGAAGCAAGCGGCAGGCCCGCTTTGCGTCCTTTTATCTTCCTTGCCGTCATGCCGGAAGGAGAACGTAAGGAGGCTATCATGGAACAGGCTGCCATCCGGCCGTTGAAACGAAGAGCCAAATGGAACCGCACCGAATTCTGGATGCTGCTGCCGTCGGTCATCGTGCTTGCGGCGATCACGATTTTCCCTTTCTTCTTCATGATCTACGCCAGCTTCATGGACTACCGGCTGGACATGGATCATCCCCGCTTCGCCGGCCTTGAAAACTGGCAGAATACGCTTACGGACGAGACGTTCTGGCAATCGTGGGGCCGAACCGTCGTTTATGCAGGGGGCGGCCTGATCCTCCAGCTGCTCCTCGGCACCGGGATCGCGCTCCTGCTGTACCATATCCCGAAATTCCGGAACCTGTTCTCGACGCTCGTGATGCTGCCGGTGTTCGTCGCGCCGATCGTCACCGGTCTGTTGTGGCGGTTTCTGCTTGACCCGACGTACGGGTTCTACCACTGGATCGTCCGGCAGCTCGGCTTCGACGTCCAGATTCTCGGGGATCCGAACTTCGCGATGCTGGCCGTCATTTTCATGGATGTCTGGGAATGGACGCCCCTGGTGACGCTCATCGTGCTCGCCGGCCTTCAGACCGTGCCCGAGGAGCCGCTCGAAGCCGCCGACGTGGACGGAGCCAACGCATGGCAGAAGATCTTCCTGGTCATGCTGCCGATGATCCGGCGGATGATCGTGGTGGCGCTCCTGATCCGCTCCATGGATATCCTGCGCTATGTGGACACGATCGTCATCACGACGGAAGGCGGTCCCGCCGATGCGACGAAGACGATCGGATATTACCTGATGCAGGTGGCGTTCCGCTTCCAGGACATCGGCTCGGCGGCCGCGGTCGGCCTGACGATGCTGGTCGTCAGCACGCTGATGGGCCGGTTTTTCATCAAAGTTCTGAAGGCCGAGGAGGCGTAGGGATGCAACTGAAGAAATATTCCATTAACACCGCTCTTTATGCCTTGATGCTGCTGTGCCTGATCTGGGCGCTTTCGCCGATCCTGATCATGCTCATGTCTTCGCTCAAGACCCAGGTCAACATGTTCGAGATGCCGCCGAAGCTGTTCTTCGCCCCGACGTTCGAGTCGTATCGGGAAATGTTTTTCGGAAGGGGGGATTTTCCGCGGTTTCTCAAGAACAGCCTGATGGTGTCGATTCTGACGACGATCGTCTGCCTGTTCCTCGGGGTGATGGGCGGATTCGGCCTGGCGCGCGGCGGCTTCAAGCGGGAGAAGGACATCTCGTTCTGGATCATCAGCACGCGGATGGCGCCGATTCCGGCGGTCATTCTGCCGCTGTATCTGATTTTCTCCAAACTCCAGTTGATCGGCACGACGACGGGGCTCATCCTGGCCTACACCACCTTCAACCTGCCCTTCGCGCTCTGGATGATGACCACCTTCTTCAAGGATGTGCCGGCCGATCTGGAAGAAGCGGCGATGATCGACGGCTGCGGCAAATTCCGCGCCTTCTGGCGCATTGTGGTGCCGACCGCTTCTCCCGGCATCGTGGCCACGGCGGTGTTGTGTCTCATGTTCGCGTGGAATGACTATCTGTTCGCCTCAATCTTCACGAATCGCCAGACGCAGACGATTCCGATCGCGGTGTCCCTGCTCGTCTCGCAATCCGGCATCAAATGGGGCCAGGCGATGGCCACAGGCACCGTCATCATCACGCCGATGCTGATCTGCGGGTTGCTCGTGCGCAAGTACATGGTGCGCGGCCTGTCCATGGGGGCCGTGAAATGAGCAGGGACGCCGGCGCCGAAGGAAGAACGCGATGGATATCCCGGATATGACAAGGAGGGCGTTGCGATGCAAGGCAAGATGAAGGCGGCCGTTTTGACGCAGGTGGGAAAAATCGAAATCCGGGAGGTGGACATTCCGACCCCCGGTCCGGACGAGGCGCTCGTGCGGGTGAGGGCGGTCGGTCTGTGCGGCTCGGACGTCCATTACTACGAGCACGGCCGGATCGGACCGTATGTCGTGACGGGGCCGATCATCCTCGGACACGAGGCGGCGGGCGAGGTTGTCGCCGTCGGCCGGGATGTCCGCCATCTGAAGGAAGGGCAACGGGTGACGATCGAGCCGGGCGCCACCTGCGGCCGGTGCGAATACTGCAAGTCGGGCCGGTACAACCTGTGTCCGGATGTCCGATTCCTCGCGACGCCGCCGATTGACGGGGCGTTCTGCGAGTACATCACGATGCGGGCCGATCTGCTCTTCCCGATCCCGGATTCGATGTCCTTCGAGAAGGCGGCGTTGATCGAGCCGCTCTCCGTCGGGCTGCATGCGGTGCGCCGCGGCGAACTGCGCACGGGGGAGACGGTGGTCATCATGGGCATGGGACCGATCGGCATGATGACGCTGCTCGCCGCCAAGGCGGCAGGCGCCGGGCGGGTCATCGGCGTCGACCTCGAGTCTTTCCGCCTGGAGCGGGCGCTGCAGATGGGGGCCGACGCCGTCATCAACCTGCGCGAGGAAGACGGACAGGAAGCATTGCTGCGCCTGACCGGAGGCCGCAAAGCGGATCTCGCGATCGAGACCGCGGGCAACGGCAAGGCGGCCCAGTCCGCGCTGCAGGCGGTGCGCCGGGGCGGCAGGGTCGTGCTCGTCGGGCTTCCGCAGGAAGAAGCGACGCCGTTCAACATCCCCCATATCGTCGACAACGAAATCGATATCCGCGGGGTGTTCCGCTATCACAACACGTATCCCACCGGCGTCGCCGTCATGGCCGCCGAGAGCCTCGACCTGGATCCGATCATTACGGATCGCATGACGCTTGACGAAACGCCGCAAGCGTTCGAGAAGGCCATCAGGGAGAAAAACCGCACGCTGAAGATCATCATTCAGCCGTAGATCGCTCGACGTTGTCGGCGCGTTCGATTTCATCCCGGCGTGGCGCGTTCGCGCGGATTGACGGTGACCCGGTATGGTGTACAGGTTCGGCAGACTGCTCAGCGCAATCGTATCCCAGAATATCGTCATCCTGATCGTGATCGGGCTGATCCGGGCTCTGTTCGGGGTATACGGCTGGTTTCCGAACGACAGCGTCGAACTCATGGTCGGTCCGCTTCTGAACTGGCTGGTTCCCGCCATGTTCGGCTATACCGGCGGCTATCTGCTGGGCGGCCGGCGGGGCGGGACGGTGGCGGCCATTGTCGTCTTCGGCCTGGCCCTGGCCAGTTCGGTCTCGATGATCTTCATTGCGGTCCTCATCGGTCCCGTGATCGGTTATGCGGTCAACCGGATCGAACACGTGATGGAGAAGCGGCTGCCGTCGGGCTATGAACTGCTGACGGCCAACTTCATCCTGGCCGTGATGGCCTGCGGGCTCGCCGTGCTCAACTTCCTGTATGTCGGCCAGTTCCTGTCCAGCGTCATGACGAAATTCAACGAACTGATCCTGCATATCGCCTACTCCGGTTGGCTTCCGGCCGTGGCGGCCGTCATCGAACCGGCGAAGGTGATGTTCCTGAACAATGTGATGAGCTACGGCATCCTCGGGCCGATCGGCATTTCCCAGATCAGGCATCTGAGCAAGTCGATCTTCTTTCTCCTCGAATCCAATCCGGGACCGGCGATCGGCATGCTGCTGGCTTACATCATCCGGATGCGGGGGCGGGCCCGGCGCAACGCGGTTTCGTCGCTGGCGATCCATGCGCTGGGCGGCATCCATGAAGTCTATTTTCCGTACGTGCTGATGAAGCCGCAATTGCTCATCGCGCTGATACTCGGGAGCATGTCCGGCATCTGGATCTTTCAATACTGGAACGCCGGGCTCGTGTCCATTCCTTCTCCGGCCAGCCTGCTTCTCGTGATCGGCCTGGCGCCGCCCGGCGACGTCTTCATCGTGACGCTGGGCATTGCCGTCTCCGCGGCCGTCTCGCTGGCGGTGTCCCTCGCCGTGTTCGGTTCGGTGAAGGAACTGGACGAACGGAAGGTGGAAAGCAGGGAGCACGCGCTGATCCGGAGGCTCGAACATGTCGAGAAGTGGCAGGAGATCAGTCCGATGCTGAACCGCTCCGAATTGGCGGAGCCCAGGGACAAACCGGCGGCCGCCGCGGCGGACGGCAGCCGGAAGATCACGGTCTGCTTCGCCTGAGAACCGTATCTGGGGGAGCTGGGCCTCCGCTTCCGGAAGAAATTCGGCCGCGGCATCCGGCTGGAAGGCGACGGGTCCGCCCTGGCAGAACTGGCCGGGCTGCTCCGCGACGGGGATGCCGCGCCGTACCATTCATCGGAGGAACGGCAGGCGCTCATCAAGCACATGCTGCTGACCAGCAAGGAACCGATCAAGCTGTATGCGATCGGCAAAGCGCTGCATGTCGCGGAATCGACCGTCAGCCACGACCTGCAGAAGGTGGAGCCGTGGTTCGCACGCTACGGCATTCGGCTTCACCGCAGGCCCGGGCTCGGCGTCTATATCGAGGGACAGGAGAAGCAGATCCGCGCAGCCCTGGCGGATCTGCTGTACGAGAATGTCACGCAGGAGCAGCTGATGGCCCTGATCTACGACCGCGGGAACGACAACAAGGATAAACTGCACGCCGAAATCCGGGGCCGTCTGCTGAACTTCATCGATCCGGCCTGGCTCCTCAAGATCGAGGAAGTCATTCAGCAGATGGAGAAAACGCGCGGCCATCCGATGGCGGACAGCGCCTACGTCGGGTTTGTCGTGCACCTGGCGCTCGCCGCGCAGCGGCTGAAGAGCCGGGAGGAAATCACGATCGAACGGGACATCCTCGAGCGGCTCAAGACGACGCCGGAGTACCGCCTGGCGTCCGAGCTCGCGGCGCGGCTGAGCGAGAAGCTGGAGCTGGAATTTCCCGAAAGCGAAATCGGATACATCACGATGCACATTCTGGGCGCCCGTTCGAACAACCTGATGGAGAGCAACTTCGACTATTCGGCGGTGGAAGAATACGCGAAGCGCATGATCTCCATCATGGAGCAGGAATTGAAGCTGGAATTGAGCAGCGACGACCGGCTGGCGGCCAACCTGATCACCCACCTGCGGTCGGCGGTCAAGCGGATCGAACTCGGCATGCCGGTCCGCAATCCGCTGCTCCAGCATGTCAAGACGGAATATCCGGAAATCTTCGAGGCGGCCAGCAAGGCGTCGCGCTGGCTCGAACAGGCGATCGGCAGGCCGGTGCCGGAAGAAGAGATCGGCTATCTGGCGATGCATTTCGGCACGGCGTTGCTGAACCGGCAGGAGACGGGAAGGGAGAAGTACCGGGTGCTGCTCGTCTGTTCCAGCGGGATCGGAACGTCACAGCTGCTGCAGGCACAGATCAAGGTGAAGCTGCCGTCGCTTCACGTGGAAGACACGGTGTCGCTCGTGCAGCTCGAAGAGTGGCTGCGGGACCATCCGCCGGTCGATCTCGTGCTGACGACGCTGCCGATTCAGGTGGAGCAGGCGGATGTGCTGACGGTCAGCCCGTTTCTCACGGATGAAGAAATCGAACGGATCCAGAGCCGGCTTGAACAGATCCGGCTGCGCAGGCAGCAGCGGATCCGGCGCCCGGAGCTGGACCGGACGACCGTCGCGCGGAAGGTGGATCAGGTGGAGCGGTACGGCAAAGCGCTCGCCAATCTGCTCCGCAGCGTCGAAGTCGCGGACCGGTTCGCCGCCGCCGACAAGCGGCAGCTGATCGACCGGATCCTGGCCTTTGCGGCGGAACGGTTCGCCGTGACCGATCCCGCCCTGCTGAAGCGGGATCTGGAAAATCGCGAGAAGCTCGGACCGCTGTTGATGGAACCGCACGCGCTGGCGATGCTGCATTGCCGGAGCGAGGGCATCCGCGAGATGGCCATTTCCCTGTTCCGCCTGGAGGGCGAAGTCGATTGGGAGATCGAAGGCCGCCGGGTGCCCGTCCGGACCGTGCTCACGATGTTCGGTCCCCGGCGGGGGGCCAAGGAATCTTAAGGTGGAACGCGTCGGCATCTGCGGCACCGATTTTCACATCTTTGCGGGCACTTATCTGTCTCCCTATCCGCTCATTCCGGGTCATGAATTTTCCGGCGTCGTGGACAAGGTGGGAGAAGGGGTCACGGCATTCAAGCCCGGCGACCGGGTGACGGCCGATCCGACCCTGCTGTGCGGCGAATGCGAATATTGCCTGACCCGCCGCGGCAACCAATGCGTGAAGTGGGGGGCGATCGGCGACACGACGGACGGGGCGATGGCGGAATACGTGAAGATTCCCGCGAAAAACGCGGTCGTCATTCCCGATTCGATGAGCTTCGCGGAGGCGGCGTTCGTCGAACCCGTGGCCTGCGTCGTGCACGGCATGAACCGGCTGGATTTGAAATTGGGCGATCGCGTCATCCTGTTCGGCGCCGGCGCGATGGGCCTGCAGCTGACGCAGGCGATTGCCGGGTCGGGAGCGTCCGAACTCGTCGTGGTCGACGTGTCGCCGGCCAAATTGCGGTTGGCGCTGGAACTGGGCGCGACCCGCGCCGTGCTCACCGGCGAGCTGAAACGGGAAGATTTCCCGCGCGGATTCGACGCCGTCGTCGATGCGACCGGCATTCCGTCCGTCATCGAGCAGGCGATCGATTATCTGGGTCCATCCGGCAAGTTCCTGCAGTTCGGCGTGGCGCCGCAGAACGCGGAAATCCGCATCCGTCCTTTCCAGCTGTACCACCGGGACCTGATGCTGATCGGTTCCATGGCGATCAACCATACGTTCCTGCCCGCTTTCCACTGGGTGAAGGAGAAGCGGATCCGGGTGAAGCCGCTCATCTCCAGGGTGATCACGCTGGAAGAAGCGCCGGCATTTCTGGCGAAGCCGAAGGATCCCGATCTGCTCAAGGTGCAGATCCAAATCGCCTGATGCGGGCCGGTTGACTTCTTGAAGATGCGGGCAGCCTGTCCGGCGGTTCCGCCTTTGCCTGAAGGCGGGCGGGAACGGACAGGCTGCTTCGTTTTGCGGGCGATGTCTTTGTGGTTCCACGATCATCCGCGCCGGGTCCGGCAGGCGGCGGGAGGGTTCCGGGGAGCGGAAGACGGGGCTGCGCCTGAAGCCTTCACCGCTTTCTCCGGACGTACACGCCCCGCCGGTGGAACGAGAGCGAGCGGTATTTCCGCGCGTACCGGCGCCTGTCGGCCGCCGTGAGAGAAGAGGCGCTGCGGCGGAGCGGAAGGTTCAGGGCGGGCAGCAGCTTGACGGCGGAAGGATTTTCGCCGTACACGAAGTGGCCGTACGTCTCGTATTCGGAGAATCCGAAGTTGCGCTTCCGGTCGATGCTGTCCAGGATGGCCCGGTGCCACGGCTTTCCGTGCCGCGCCTCGATCAGCCGTTTCAGACGGGCGAGCCTGAGCCGGTCGAACAGCATGTAATGGGCGACGAACGACACCTTCGCCCTCCGCCGGAGGCCCGTGAGCTTCCGGTACGTCCGGAAATATTCGGGCCGGCTCCACCGCCGGCAGTAGAATACGGTCCTGCCGCCGATCCGGAACCGGTGCGGGCGGATCAGCACCGTGTCGGCGTCCAGGACGAGGAAGCGCCGGCGCCGGACGATCCGGTCGCCGCTCAGCTTCAGGAGCTGCTGGTACAGCCAGCCGGACCGCTCCCACCGCTTCGACCGGTAGCGGATGCGGCGCTTCGGAATCGGCTCGATCCTCCGCTCGTTCACGAAACGGCATCCCTTGCGCGCGCATACGGCCCGGATCCGCGGATTGTCCGGCGAGACGACCCAGATCGTGCCGATCGGATGCCGGACCATACGCCGGACGCCGTCGATCGCGTGCGGCAGCGTGCCGAGATCTTTCGCGGCGGCCGGAATGAGCACGTCGATCGTATCGCCCGGTTTCCCGGACCCGGCAGGGCGCTTCATGCGGCCGGTTGTCACCGGGACCCCCCCGTTTTTCCCGAAAGGTATCACTCCAGCTTATGCGCCGGTCCGGCGAAGTGCACTTCGATCAGCTCGAGCCCGCCATCGGTCCTTAGCGCGAACGGTTCATCTCCCGGCATGAAGACGGCGAGGCCCGGGCGCAGCGCCGCGGCGCTTCCGTCCCGGCGCAGCAGCTCGCCTTCGCCCGCGATCGCGGCGATCAGGAGCCCGGCGCCGGCTTCCTCCGGCATCCGCCGCACGGCGCCGGGGACGAGCTTCGCGAGCGCGATCGTCCGGCCGCCTACGCCCGCGTCCGCATGGATGACGCGCCGGACGCCCCAGGCGTATTCGCCGTACATCGGGCGGCCCGCCGGATCCGGGAGATCGCGCAGCCGGCCGATTTCCTCCAGGCCCGCGACGAGGATGCCGTCCGGTCCGGCGGCCACGATGACGTTGCGGACGCCGATCACGTGGATCGGGATGTGCAATTCGTTCACGATGCGCGTGCCCTCTGCGTCGCCGGAGATCGTGCCCGGACCGATGACGGCCGCGCCGAGCTCGGCGGTGAGCGCGGCCCAGCTCCCGAGATCGCGCCACAGGCCGTCGTGCCGCAGGACGACCGCGTCCGGCTCGCGCTCGGCGATCTCCCGGTCGAAGCTGTCGGCCGCAAGCCCCTCGTACAGCTCCTGCAGCCGGCCGTAGTCGGCGGGCAGCCCGCGCTCCTCCATCGCCCGCAACAGGTAGCCCAGCCGGCACGCGTACACGCCGCAGTTCCAGAGCGCGCCGGCCCGGATCAGCCGCTCCGCCTCCGCGGCGGAGGGCTTCTCGGCGAACCGGCGCACGGCCGCCCGGCCGCCCGGCGCCGGCGGCCCGTCCGGCACGATGTAGCCGAACTGGTCGGACGGATGTGCGGGAGCGGCGCCGATCATGGCGAGCTTCGCGCGCGTCTCCTTCAGCGCTTCCGGGAGGCGGGCGACCGTGCGGAAGAACGCTTCATCGACGAGCGTATCGGCGGGCATGACGCAGACGATCTCGTCCGGCGGCGCGGCCAGCGCCGAATGGAGGTAGGAGGCGGCCAGCGCCGAAGCGAGCCAGGTGCCGCGCCGCGCGGGCTCGGGAATGACGAGCCCGCCGTCGCCGATCCGGCGGCGGAGGATCGCCGTCTGGTCCGCCCGGACGACGAACAGGGCGGACGAGAGCAGGCCCGCTTCTTCCAGCTGCCGGCACAGCCGCCGGATCATCGATTCCCTGCCGCCGTCCGGAGCGGGCAGCAGGTCAAGGAACAACTTCGAGCGGATGTCGTTCGAGAGCGGCCGCAGCCGGGTGCCCGCGCCGCCGCACAGCAAAACCAGACGCATTCCCGCATGCCTCCCGGATCGTCGCGCATATCGGTCCCGGTTAGTCGCGCAGATGGGTCCCGGTTATCCTATGTGGTTCGGCGCGTTGTGTCCGGGCTGCGGCGGGGACTTTTCGATGGGGCGCGAAAAAGGATTGACCAGGCACGGGACATTCGTGGATAATGGCGGTATGCGAATGCCGGACGGGAGGTGCGGAAGGTGGACTGGCGGAGAATATCGGTGCTCTCGGGCATCGTCATGGCGATGCTCGTCTCGGCGATGGACACGACGATCATCAACACGACGATGCCGGTGATCGCGGGCGAGCTGGGGGACCGGAGCGGCGGCGGCCTGTACGCGTGGACGTTCGCGTCCTACATGATCTTCACGACGGTGCTCGCGCCGATCGCCGGCCGCCTCTCCGACCTGTACGGCAGGAAGAAGGTGCTGCTCGGCGGGCTCGTCCTGTTCCTGTTCGGATCGGCGCTGTGCGGCGCCGCGCAGTCGATGCTGCAGCTCGTGATCTTCCGCGCCGTGCAGGGCATCGGAGCGGGTGTCATGAACCCGTTCCCGGCGATCATCGCGGGCGACCTGTTCACCGTCGAGAAGCGCGGCCGCATCCAGGCGCTGTTCACGGCGATGTGGGGGCTGTCCGCGGTCGTCGCGCCGCTGCTCGGCTCGCTGTTCGTCGAGTATTGGACGTGGCGGTGGATTTTCTACGTCAATATCCCGATCAGCATCGTGTCGATGCTGCTGCTTGTGCCGTACCGCGAGGCGTACCAGCCCCGGCCGGCCCCGGTCGACATCGCCGGCGCGGCGCTCTTTACGGCGGGTGTCGGCCTGCTGCTCATGACGACGACGGTCTCCGGCGGCGCCGCCGCGCTGTGCGCCGCGGGCGGCCTCGCGCTGCTCGCGCTGTTCGGGCGGTGGGAGCTCGGGCACGCGTCGCCGCTCCTGCCGCTGGACCTGTTCCGCGACCGTTCGGTTGTCTGGCTGAACGTGAACGGTTTCCTCTCGAACATGGCGCTGTTCGGGGCGTCCACCTACCTGCCGCTGTACCTGCAGGAATACGCGCTGAAGGGGAAGGATTGGGCGATATTCCTGAGCGGCGTCGCGATGCTCGGCATGACGGTCGGCTGGATGGGTGCCTCGGTGCCCGCGGGACGCTGGATTTTGAAGTACGGCTACCGCCCGCTCATCGTGGCCGGCAACGTCCTGCAGGTCGCCTCGGCCGCGCTGTTCCTCCTGCTCGGGCGGTTCAACGATTTCTGGTTCGTCTTCTTCTCCACGATTCCGCTCGGCTTCGCGTTCGGCATCCTGTCGACGGTGTCGATCATCGGCGCGCAGCAGCTCGTCGGGCCCGACCGGAAGGGCGTCTCGACGTCCCTGCAGATGTTCGCGCGGAACATCGGCACGGCGTTCGGCGTTACGCTGATGGGCGCGATGATTGCGCGGGCGCCGGAACTGGCGGAGGGATTCCGCTGGATGTTCCTGTACGGCACGGCCGGCAGCCTCGTGTCGCTGGCCACCGCTTTCCTGATCCGGACCGGGCGTCCGGCGCAGGAGGCGAACGCCGGCGCGTGATCCCCGGCCGCCCCGGCTGCGGCCTGGCCCCGGCGGAGGGCGCGGCCGCCGCTCCGGCCGCGCGGTCCGGATGCCGGCGGGATCCGGCGGACGTTCCGGGCGCGGGAGAGCCCCGGCGGGGCGCCGCCGGGGGTTCCGTTGTGCGCGCGGAACAAATTCATCATTTGGATGTTGCGCCGGGAAGATCGAATCATGTATATTTTGTGAGAATTCATCAATAATGTGCTCGTTTTTTATTCACATCCGGGAACAAGGGAGAGAACGCAGCATGAAGCAATCAGCCATCATTCTGTTGGCGGTCCTGCTCGCGATCGCGGCCGCGGGATGCGGATCGGGAAGCGGCGGCAAGGATCAGGCGGGTTCGGGCGGCCAGGCCGTGAAGGTCATCGAGATTCCGCTCACGGAGGAAGAGTACGCCTTCGTCGTCGACAAGAACCAGCCGGAGCTGCTGGAGCAGGTGAACGCGTTCATCGCCAAAGTCAAGGAAGACGGGACGCTCGACGAGATCCTGAACCGCTATTTCGGCGACGGGGAGCCCAAGCCGGTCGTCTCGGCGCAGCTTGATCCCGGCAAGGATCAGCTGGTCGTCGCGACCAACGCCGCCTTCGAGCCTTTCGAATATACGGTGGGCGACAAATATTACGGCGTCGACATGGAACTCGCCGCGCTGCTCGCCGAATATCTGGGCAAGGAACTGGTCATCAGCAACATGGACTTCGACGCCGTCGTGCTGTCCGTCGGCCAGGGCAAGGCGGACATCGGGATGGCGGGCCTCACGATCACGGAAGAGCGCAAGGCGTACGTCAACTTCTCGGACAAATACTATGACGCCGCGCAAATGATCATCGTGAAGGCGTCCGACACGCGGTTCGACGAAGCGAAGACGACCGCCGACGTGGAAGCCGTGCTGAACGGCCTGTCGAAGGACACCCGGGTCGGGTTCCAGACGGGCACGACCGCGCAGTTCTATGTGGAAGGCGACGAGGACTGGGGCTTCCGGGGGCTGAACGTGACCGGCATCGGCTACCGGAACGGTTCGCTGGCCGTCCAGGACATGCTGAACGGCAACCTGGATTTCGTCATCATCGACGAGGAGCCGGCGAAGTTCATCGCGGCCGCCTTCAACGAACTGCAATAAAGCGCATCGCAAGATTCGACGATACTCCGCCGATCCGGGCGGAGTATCTCCGCGCTTGGGAGAGGAATCATGGGGAATTTTGACAAAAAGCTGGAGCGGTTCTGGGAGGTCTTCATCGAGCATGGCGGCTACGTGAAGGTGCTCACCGGGCTGCAGAATACGGTCTGGATCGCGGTCGCCGGGCTGGCCATCGGCATCCTGATCGGGACGCTGATCGCGGTCGTGCGGGTCATGCCGAAAACCAACCGGTTGACCAAATCCCTGGAAGGCCTGTGCGTCTTCTACGTCGGCCTGTTCCGCGGCACGCCGATCGTCGTGCAATTGCTCGTCGCCTACTATGTGGCGCTGCCCCTGATGGGCATCAACATCCCCGCGCTGCAGGTGTGCGTGATCGTCTTCGGCCTGAACAGCGCCGCCTATGTATCGGAGATCATGCGCAGCGGCATCCTGTCCGTCGATCCCGGCCAGATGGAGGCGGGCCGGGCGCTCGGCCTGAACTACCGGGTCACGATGATGAAGATCGTCATTCCGCAGGCGGTGAAGAACATCGTGCCGACGCTCGGCAACGAGTTCATCTCGCTGATCAAGGAGACCTCCGTCGTCAGCTTCGTCGGCGCGGCCGATCTGTACGTGGCCTTCAACTACATCGGCTCGAACAATTACGAGTTCATGGTGCCGTATCTCGTGATGGCCCTGATCTACATCGTGCTCGTGGCCGTCGCCGCGCTGATCGTCAGGCAGTTGGAAAGGAGCCTGAGGAAAAGTGATCGACGTCATTAATCTGCGAAAGGCCTACGGCAGCACGGAGGTGCTGAAGGGGATCACGACCACGATCCGGCAGGGCGAGAAAATCGCGATCATCGGGCCGTCCGGCAGCGGCAAGAGCACCTTCCTCCGCTGCCTGAACCGGATGGAGGAGCCGACGAGCGGCTCGATCCTGTTCGAAGGCCGGGACATCACCGACCGGAAGGCGGACATCGACGAACACCGCCGGCAGATGGGCATGGTGTTCCAGCATTTCAACCTGTTCAACAACAAGACCGTGCTCGAGAACATCATGCTGGCACCGGTGTATCTGGGACTCAGGGATCTGCGCCGGCTGAAGCGGCGGAACCGGCTCGTCCGGCTGCGCAATCTGTTCCACGGCGAGAAGCTGCCGCTGCATCCGATCGAGACGAGCAAGGCGCGGATCCGGGAGGAGGCGCGGGAGAACGCGCTGCGGCTCCTGAAGCGCATCGGTCTGGAGGACAAGGCGAACGCCTATCCGTCCACCCTGTCCGGCGGCCAGAAGCAGCGCATCGCGATCGTCCGCGCGCTCGCGATGAACCCGAAGGTGATGTTGTTCGACGAGCCGACCTCGGCGCTCGATCCGGAGATGGTCGGCGAGGTGCTCGATCTGATCCGCCAGCTTGCGGACGAGGGCATGACGATGGTGATCGTCACGCACGAAATGGGGTTCGCGCGGGAAGTGGCGACGCGGGTGCTGTTCATGGACGGGGGGAACATCCTCGAGGACGACACGCCGGAGCGGATCTTTACGAATCCGAGGCACCCGCGGACGAGGGAATTCCTGTCGAAGGTGCTGTAGAAGTTGAAAAAGTACGGCTCGCTGCGGGCGAACCGTACTTTTTTTGTGTTTGATGCGGGCGGGCGCTCCGGCCGGGCCGGCCGGGGCGGGATCGCGGCGGGGCATTCCCGTTGCGGCGGCTGCCGGCCTTCCGGAGCGGGGCCGTCAAGGCGCCCCATGCGGCGGGCATGATACCGTTCGGGGAAGGTCCGTGCCGCATTACGCATGCTGCGCCGTTCCGGCGGGCGCTTTGTCCCGGGGCCGGCGATCTTCGAGGAACTGCCTGCCGTATTCGCCGTGCGGGTGGATCTGCGCGTGCTCGGTCTGGATCGTGGCGTGCATGATTTTGTACTTGTCCTTCAGCATCTCGTTGATCGCGAGGATGACGCAGAACGGCTGGATGTCGGCGCGGATGAAGACGTGGGCGGTCAGGATGTTGTGATCGGTCGAGATCGCCCAGAAATGCATCTCGTGCACGTCCAGCACGCCCTCCACCTTCGCGATGTCCCGCCGGATCTCCTCCAGCTCGTACCCCTCCGGCACCGATTCCATCAGGACGCGGTACGACTGCCGGACGATCCGCGCCCCGCCGCCGAAAATGATCCCGCCGATCACGATGCTGATGATCGGATCGAACAGATGCCAGCCCGTGAAGGAAATGAGCACCGCCGACACGATGACGCCGATCGAACTGAGCAGATCGCCGATGAAATGCCAGAGCGCGCTCCGGATGTTCAGATTGTTCTCTTCCTTCATGCTGCGGCTGAGGACGGCCGTCAGGATGATGTTGACGACCAGGCCGATGACGGCGATCGTCAGCATGATGCCGTAGTCGATCTCGGGACGCGTCACGAACCGGCGTGCGCCTTCGATGAAGATGCCGATCGAGATCGCGCACAGCGTCAGGCCGTTCAGCAGCGCCGCGATCGGTTCGAACCGGAGGTAGCCGTAGGTGTACGTGGAGTTTGGCTTGCGCGAGGCCAGCTTCACCGCCAGCAGGCTGAGCCCGAGCGCGCCGACGTCGGAGATCATGTGGGCGGAGTCGGACAGGAGCGCCAGCGATTTCGAGACGATGCCGCCGATCACTTCGATGATCGTGAAGAACAGGGTCAGGCCGAGCACGATCCACAGCGTGCGCCGGGACGCCTCCTGCTCCTTGACGTGCGCGAGATGGTGGAAATCCCCCATGCTGGCCGCCTCCTTCGGCGCACGGCATGCGCATGCGCCCGAAATTTACATTTAGTATATGTCCCGCGGGAAGATGGCGCAATGAGGTTCCAGACCGCGTGCAGGCATCCCGTCGCGAGCACGAGGAGGAAGGCGGCGGTCATCGTTCATGACCGTCCCGTTCGGCATTGCGGCCGGCGTCCGCTTCGCGGACGGGCATCGTTCCGCCGCCGGTGCGTGCGGGGCCGTCGTCCGCATGGCGGGCGGACGACTCCCCATGGCCTGCGGGTCCGGAACCGGCGGCGATTCCGCGCGGCGCGCGGCGGTTCAACCGGACGAGGGCGGCCGCCTCGTGGGCGGGCAGCCCCTCGCAGCGCGCGAAGGCGCGGATGACCGGGGCGATGTCGCGCAGCGCGCCGGGGTCCAGCCGGCCGACGGTGGACGCCTTCATCATGTCCCGTGCGGTAACGCCCGACCAGGCGCGCGCGAACCCGTTCGTCGGCAGGACCGCGGTGATGCCGATCCCGTAATTGGCGGCGGAGAAGGGGGTGTTCGCCCCGAGCAGCATTTCGCCCGCGTGCCGGATCCGTCCGAGCGCCCGTCGTTCCGTCTCCGGTTCGCAGACGATCATCAGGTGCTCGGGCGCGTAGTCGTTGATGAACGCGCACGCCTCGTCGAGGTCGGAGGCGATGACGATCGCGTCGCGCCCGCCGGGGCCGAACACGGTCTCGAGCCAGCCGCGCCGCGGCTCGTCCGCTTCGGCGATCACCCGCCGCAGTTCTTCGGCGGTCCGCCCGGCCAGCGCGGCGGAGGTCGTCACGAGCACCGACGACGAGTCCGGACCGTGTTCCGCCTCGTTCGCGAGGTCGCGGGCGACTGCGGCCGGGTCGGCCGTGCCGTCGGCGAGCACGACCGAATCCGACGGGCCGATGCCGGGCGCGCTCCGCTTGCCGCGCATCATCGCGGCGAACATCGCGGCGCCGATGCCGCCGGGCCCCGGGCCGAAGACGCCGTCGGTCTCGGGGATCGACGCTGTGCCGCAGGCGAACGCCGCGATGACGGCGACGCCGTTGCCGACGACGATCCGGTCCGCGCCCGCCAGCTTCGCGGCGGCCGCCGTCGCCGGGTCGGCCGATCCGTCCGGCCGCGGCGGCATGCCGACGACGACCGTGCCGACGCCGGCGACCCGGGCGGCGGTGACGAGCATGATCGCGGTCGAGAGCAGCGGGCCCTTGCGCGACGGAATCCAGATGCCGACCGCGTCGAGCGGCCCGAACCGCTCGCCGACGACGGTGCCGGGGCGGATTTTCAGTTCCCGGGATTCCGGCAGCAGCGCGAGGTTCACCTCGCGGACGTGGCGGATCGCCGTCTCCACCGCTTCCCTGAGCGAAGGGGACAGGTCCGCAACGCAGCGGGAGACATACGCTTCGTCGACCGTGAGCCGCTCCAGGGCGACGCCGTCGAAGGTCCGTGTCGCGTCGATGACCGCGGCGTCGCCCCGCGCCTCGACGTCGTCGAACAGATCGAGTACGCCCTCCAGCGTCTTCCGGTCGAACAGCCTGCGCCGTGCGGCGAGGCGCGCGTCCAACCTTTCCCGGTCCTCCGGCAGACGATGGATGCATTCCATGGCGCAACCTCCGTTTCCCCCGAAAATCAAAAAGCCGATCCAGGCACGGGCTGTGCCTGGCCGGCTCCTCCGATCCTTCGCGGGCCCGCAGGCACAACGCCGAAAGGCGTTTGCCCCGCGGGAATCTGCCGCGCGGGTCAAACGCCTGGCCGATCGTGATGGCAGCGGGCTTTGACGATCCGAAGCGTGAAAGCAGCCATCCCCTCCGCCTTCTTTCCGAATCGGTTGGCCGCATTATAGCCGTTTTCCGCAAATTTGTAAAGATGGATTCCGCAACCTGCGTCAATCGAAGCGATAGGTCCAGAACCGTTCGGTGCCGAACCGCTCCTCGAGCTCGCGCGTCACCCGGCCGTCGCCGTCCGATACGCCGGGCACGTAGAATTGGGAACGGTGCGCCCGGATCGATGCGAACTTCTGCTTCAGATACGGCCGCACGTCGCGGAGGACGTCCGGATTGCCGAGCACCCGCTCGCAGCCGTGCGAGAAGGCGATGCAGTGCACGGCGGGACGTTCGCCGCGCGGCATCCGCCCGATCACGCGGACGACGGCGGCGCCGCAGGCATCATGATCCGGATGGACGGCGTAACCCGGATAGAAGGTGATGACGAGCTCGGGCTGCACGTCGCGCACCACCGCGCCGATCCGCGCGTCGAGCAGTTCGGGATCCTCGAATTCGATCGTCTTGTCCATGAAGCCGAGCAGCCTGAGGTCCCGGATGCCGATCGCGCGGCAGGACGCCTCCAGCTCCTTCCGGCGGCATTCGGGGAGCGTCTCTCGGTTCGCGAACGGCGGGAACCCCATGTTCCGGCCCATCTGACCGAGCGTCAGGCAGGCGTAGGCGACCTCGGCGCCGGAGGCGGCGTACATCGCCAGCGTTCCGGATGCGCCGAACGATTCGTCGTCGGGATGCGGGAATACGGCGAGAACGCGTTTTTCCACGGCATCAGGCTCCCTTCGCGTCAGAACGGCGTCGGAGACAGCTGCAGCGCGACGGCCAGCTTCCCTTCGCGGTTGTGGCCGGCCAGCAGGAGCCGCTCCGTCTCCGTTTCCTCGTAATGCGTCAGTCCCTCGCAATAGACCCATCCGTGCGCCATCTTCAGCCCGACGCGGTACGGACCGGTGCCGGAAATGACGCCCCGTTCGTACCGGATGACGGCGTTCCGGACGAACGCGGACGACGGATGCCGGCTGCTGTCGTAATGGGCTGCGTAGGCTCCGGTCGTCGACTCGAGGTGCAGATAGACATCTCGGTCTTTCAGTGCGTCCAGCATGGCCTGGACCGCTTCGGCGTCGATCGGTATCATGTCGGCACCTCCCTGGTACTGTCAGCGTACCATCCCGGAAGGCCCGAGATCAACGGCGTCCGCACATTTCGGACGAGGCGGGGGTGGATGTCCAGGAGAACGTTGTCTCTCCGGCATAGGATGCAGCATGACAAGGGGAAGGGGCGATGCCGATGCAGGCTCAAGTCCGGTCGTCCGGCAGGACGCTGGCGGACAAATGGGCGAAGACGGCGGCTCTCCTGTCGCATCCGGGGATCGCTCCGCACATTCCGAAGACGCGGCTCTACAGCGAGGCCAATCTGCGCGGGATGCTCGCGCAATACGGGAGCGTCGTCATCAAGCCGCAGCGCGGCACCGGCGGCGTCGGCGTCGCGAAGGTCGCGCGCGAGGGCGGCGGTTACTCCGTCACCGTCGGAGCGTCGAAGCGCCGGTACCGCACGTTCGCGGAGCTGGCGAAGGCGTTGCGCCGGCTCAGGAGGGGACGGCGGTATCTGATTCAGCGCCGCATTCCGCTTGCGACGATCGGCGGACGGCCGATCGATTACCGGGTGAAAATCGTGAAGGAAGGCGGCGAATGGCGGATCCGTGCGATCGTCGGCCGGCTCGCGCGCAAGGGGCTGTTCGTCACGAACCTGTGCCGCGGCGGCACGCAGCTGCCCGCTTCCGTCGGCATCAGCCGCTCGCTGTCGCCGCGGCTCGCGGCGGCAAAGAAGCGCCAGATGCGGTCGCTCACCTACACGGCGACGGCCGTGCTGGAGCGGCGGTATCCCGGCATCGACCAGCTCGGATTCGATTACGGCCTGGACCGCTCGGGCAAGATCTGGATCTTCGAAGTGAACACGCGGCCGCATTGAGCCGCCGGGCGGCCTCGGGGAAGGAGATCGGGAGGGGGAAATATTTAACGCCGTTAATAGGATTTGGTAATCTGATTTCCGATATGCATGAAACTTTTTTATCAGCGGAACCGCCGCAAGGGGCTGTGTATAACTCTGTCCACAACATCCCCATTGCGGCGGCGCATTTTTCGACGTTTGCCCACAAGAAACGCACAATTCATACACAGACGGTTGTGGATAACCGGGCCGCTTGTTCCGCCGGAAATGGACATGCTATGATGAATGTCGCCAGCGATGGCGAACCCGATTTGAAAGGATGACCCGCCATGAACAAGCTGCCGGACGATCTGCTGCTCGAAGCGTATTACGCGGCGGTCGAACAGAAGCTCGATCCCGCGTTCATCCGCATGCTCGCGGCGGAACTGGCCCGGCGCAAGCTGAAGCCCGCTTCCGTCCGGATGGGCGCGTAGGTTGGGGATGCGGCACATTCCGGAGGGCCGCTGACCGAAGGCTGCGGTCCGCTGAACCAGGCATGGATCGCCGCCGTGCGGACCGGAGACGACCGTCCGTTTTACGGGTGCAGCACGACCGTAACCTCGCTCCCGGTCCCGCAGGATTCGCATCGCACCGCGTGCACGCACGCCATATCCTCCATGGAGCCGCCCGTGCGGCTTTCTTCGTGCCCGGGCTCATAGGGCGCGTACGGTCCGAGCGCATCGGACGCCCGGCCCAGATCCCCGACGGGGCGGCCGCAGCGCGGACAGTCGAAGACGAGCGGCACCAGACCGTTGCATACGGGACAGATCGGCGGCATGGCGATCACCCCGTCCGTCAGGATGCCCGAACGTCACCATTTCATGCTGCTGCTGTGGCCCGGGGAGAGCTTCGCGGTCGGATCGATGTACACCTTTGCGTTGTTGACCGCGGTCGGCGCTTCCCCGAAGCCGACGGCGATCAGCTTCAGCTTGCCGGGATAGGTGACGATGTCGCCTGCGGCGAAGATGCCCGGAATCGATGTTTCCATGCGGGAGTCGACGACGATCGAACCGTTCTCGATCCTGAGCCCCCAGCGCTCGATCGGGCCGAGGGAAGAGACGAAGCCGAAGCTCACGATGACCGCGTCGACTTCGATTTCACTCGTCTCGCCGGTGCGGCCGTTCTTCAGGGTCACGCGCTCGATGCGTCCGTCGCCGGAGAGCACCGCGATCTCGAACGGCGTCATGATCTTCACGCCGGACGCTTTCAGCTTCTCGACGCTGTGCTCATGGGCGCGGAACTTGTCGCGGCGGTGCACCAGCGTGACGGACGCGGCAACCGGTTCGAGCATGAGCGCCCAGTCGACGGCGGAATCGCCGCCGCCGCTGATCAGCACGCGCTTCCCCCGGAATTGTTCCAGGTCGTTCACGAAATAGTGCAGGTTGATCCCTTCGTACTTTTCCGCTCCCGCAAGTTCCAGCTTCCTCGGTTCAAACGCTCCCACGCCGGCGGCGATGATGACGGCCCGCGCGTGGTGGACGCCGCGGTCGGTCGTGATTTCGAACAGCCGCTCCCCGAGTTTCCGGACGTCAAGCACCTTTTCGTCCAGGCAAATCTCCGGCTTGAACACCTCGAGCTGCTCGCGCAGGCGGTCGACGAGCTCCTGCGCCTTCACGCGCGGAAAGCCGGCGACGTCGTAGATGTCCTTCTCGGGATAGAGCGCGGAGAGCTGCCCGCCGAGCTGCGGCATGCTTTCGATGATCTTCACCGATGCCTGCCGCATGCCGGCGTAGAACGCGGCGAACATGCCGACGGGGCCGCCTCCGATGATGACGATGTCGGTCAGATTGGGATGGGTTTGCTGGGACATCCGTGGGCACCTCCAGGCCGATTGTCAGATTTCGACAACTTTCCATACCATCACATCATTATACCTGTTCCCGGGCGCGGCGTCTGTCGTTTTTGTACGGAATTCTAAAAGAATTCGTAGGATTTTGCTCTTGAACTTTTCATGAAAGGTGCTATCATTTTCAATGTATGTTATCGGTATTGTGTCCGATATCTGATCGAACGCATACATAGAGGCGTTTGATTTTAAGCAAGCTAGGCATGTCACCACGATGGCCGGTCTTGTTTGTGTAATTTTTCACAATATCCCCGGTAAGATTTATGACCAAGATATGGAAGGGAGCCCACCATGAGCAGCATTCCGAAGATCGTCATCCTAGGCGCCGGGTACGGGGGCGTCATGACGGCGCTTCGCCTGCAGAAGATGCTGAATTACAACGAAGCGGACGTGACGCTCGTCAACAAGCATGATTACCATTACTTCACGACCCATCTGCACATGCCGGCCGCGGGAACGGACAGTCCGGAGAACGCGCGCGTCAGCATATCGAAGCTGATCGACGAGTTCAAAATCGACTTCGTGAAATCGACCGTCGTGCAGATTCGTCCGCAGGACCGCAAGGTCATCCTGGAGGACGGCACGCTCTCGTACGACTACCTTGTGATCGGCATCGGCGGCGAGCCGGAGACGTTCGGCATCCCGGGCCTGATGGAATATGCGCTGACCATCCGGAGCATCAACTCCGTCCGCCTGATCCGCGAGCATATCGAATACCAGTTCGCGAAGTTCAAGCGCGAGCCGCACCGCACCGATTACCTGACGTTCGTCGTCGGCGGCGCGGGATTCACGGGCATCGAGTTCGTCGGCGAGCTGGCCGACCGCGTTCCGCAGCTGTGCCGCGAGTTCGACGTCGATCCGCAGCTCGTGAAGATCATCAACATCGAGGCGGCGCCGACCGCGCTGCCGGGCTTCGATCCGGAGCTCGTCGAATACGCGATGGAGGTGCTGCGCCGGAAGGGCGTCACGTTCCGGATCGGCACGCCGATCAAGGAATGCAGGCCGGACGGCGTCATCGTCGGAGACGGCGAGGAGATCAAGGCGCAGACGGTCATCTGGACCGGAGGCATCCGCGGCAACCGGCTGATCGAGGAGGCCGGGTTCGAGACGATCCGCGGCCGCGTGAAGGTCGACGAATATCTGCGCGTGCCGGGGCATGACAACATCTACGTCGTCGGCGACAACTCGATCGTCTTCAACGAAGAGGGCCGTCCGTATCCGCCGACGGCGCAGATCGCGATCCAGCAGGGAATCGCCGTCGCGCACAACCTGGTCGCGTCCATCCGCAATCAGGCGCTGAAGAAGTTCGAGTTCAAGAGCAAGGGCACGGTCGCTTCGCTCGGCAAGGGCGAGGCCATCGGCCTCGTGTTCGGCAAGAAATACAAAGGCTGGACGGCCGCCCAGCTGAAGAAGCTGATCGACCTCCGCTACCTCTTCATCATCGGCGGCATTCCGCTCGTGCTGCGCAAAGGGAAATTCTTCTGATGAGGCACTGCAGCGTACAGGTGCGGGGACTGCTGACCCGGGACGAGCTCGAGCGATACAATGCGCTCATGGAAGTCGGCTCCTTCCTGGAATCGCAGGGACGATACGACCTGGCTTACGTGGTGCAACGCGAAGTGGATTTGCTGATCCAGCCCGCGATCGAACGTCTGAAGGCGAAGAGCCGCGAGCGCGACCGGCTGACGGCCGAATATCTGGCCGCGAAGCGGGCCGGCGCGGCGAACGCCCCGGGGGACGAAGGCGCGGGCGTTCCGTCGCCGGATGCCGGCGCGGGGGAAGCCGGAGAAGGCCATGAAGCATGAAGCAAGGCCGGTTCGGAACGGCATGCGCCGTTCCGAACCGGCCTTCGTGTTCGCGCCCGGTCCGACGTCCGCGCGTCCTGACCGCGTCTGCCGCCAACCATTGTCCGCTTGTTCGTACGCGACAGAGCCTGTACCACGCCGAGCTTGCCGGTCCGCACGTTCCGGTCCGCGCGTTCCCGTCCGCCCGCTCCGGTCTACACCTTCAGGAGCTCGCCGAGCTTGTCCGCCGTCAGCCGATTGCCGACATAGAAGTCGCCGAACTCGCCGAAGCGCGCGCTGACCTCGTCAAACCGCATCTCGTAGACGAGCTTCTTGAACTGGATCGGATCGTCGGCGAACAGCGTGACGCCCCATTCCCACTCGTCGAGGCCGACCGAGCCGGTGACGATCTGCCGGACCTTGCCGGCGTATTTGCGGCCGGTCATGCCGTGGGCGCGCATCATCTCGCGCCGCTCGTCGATCGGAAGCATGTACCAGTTGTCGGCGCCCAGCCGGCGCTTGTTCATCGGATAGAAGCAGATGTGCCGGGTCTTCGGAAGGATCGGCTTCAGCCGCGCGACGATCTCCGGGTTCTGCATCGGATCGGAACCCGGCTGCGTCGTGTAGTTGCTCAGCTCGACGACGCTGACGTAGGAGTAGGCGGGCAGCGTGTAGTCGGCGAACGCCGATTTGTTGAACGCCGTCTCCACTTCATGCAGCTCGTCCAGCGTCTCGCGCAGGTGCATGAACAGCATGTCGGCCTTCTGTCCGACGATCGCGTAGACGGCCGTGCTGCCGGCCTTCGCCTCTTCGACGGCCGCCCATTGCTCCAGCATGCGGCGGAGCTCGTCTTCCGCACGCCGCCGCTCGTCCGGCCCTGCCTGCTTCCAGGCCGGCCAGTCGATCGTCCGGAAATCGTGCAGCGCGAACCAGCCTTCGAGTGTTTGAGCCGCTTCGCTCATCGCAATCCTCCTTCGGTCCGTTCCGTCGCCGGACGGGTTGATCGGTCGAGATCATTGTACCCGAACGCCGGGACATGCGGCAAATGACGGACTTGTGACAATGCGCCCGGCAAAATTGACTCGCGCGGACGCTTCCACTACACTACTCTAAGAAACGCACGGAACCGCGCTTGATGCGAAGGAAGGAGCCTGTTTCCGACATGTTGCAGCTGCTCGTGCTGGTGCCGCTCTTTTTCGTGTTGTTTTTCGGCATCGGATTTATTTTGAACATGCTAGTCAAGACGACCTGGATGCCGGTCTGGCTGTTCGTGCTCATCGTCATTCCGTTCGAGGTATTGCGCACCTGGGACAGGTCGGAATCGTTTGCGGCCCATCTGACCGGCTATGCCTGGACGGACATCACGGTCGGCCTTGCGGGTCTCGTCGGCGCGTATGCCAGCGGCTGGGCGATCCGCAAGCTGCGGCGGAGCGGTTACAAAATGTTCTGATCGTACCTGGAGGCGGCGGCGCCCATACTAAGACGGAACGCTCCAGTTCGTCGAGGTGAGGGCCATGCCGATGCTCCAAGTGAACGGGACGGAACTCCACTGCCACGCGACGGGCGAGGGACCGGCGATCGTGATGGTCCATCCGCCGTTCATCGGCAGTTCCGTCTTCAACTACATGAAATACGATCTGGCGCGGGATCACCGCGTCGTCCTGTTCGATGTGCGCGGGCACGGTCACAGTCCCGCGGGCGATGCGGCCGTCGCGATCCCGCTCATCGCGGAGGACATCCGCCAGCTCCTGGAGCGGCTGGACATCGATTCCGCCTATGTGTGCGGCTATTCGTGCGGCGCCATGCCGGCGCTCGAAGCGCTGCTTGCCGCGCCGGAACGATTCAGGGGCGCCGTGCTGCTGTCCGGCATGGGCCGCCTGACCGACCGGCGCAGCCGGATGTGGATGCGGGCCGGGGCGCTGCTCAGCGGCCGGATCCCGAACGCGGTCATCGTGCCGGTCGCGCTCGGCAACGCGGACAGCCGGACGACGTTCGACGTGCTCCATGCGGAGGGCAGCATCGGCGATCCGCGGCGGCACCGGGACTACGCCGAGAGCTGCCTGCGGTACAGCTGCGACGAACGGCTGAACCGCATCGACCGTCCCGTCCTGCTCTTGAGCGGCGGGCAAGACGCGGCGGGCTGCGCCTATGCGCGGGAACTCCGGGGCAAGCTGCGCCGCGCGGAATGGCGCGTGATCCCCGAAGCGGGCCATCAGCTGCCGACGAAGGCGCCGGACCGGATCTGCGACGCGATCCGCACCTGGATCGCGAAGCTGGAAGGCCGGAAATCGGCCGGGACGTTTGCCGGGGCGGAGATGCCGGCGGGCGCGCTTTCCGCCGAAGAGGCGGAGGCCGCGGCGCGGGAAGCGGATCGGCTCTGAGGCGCCGGAGCGCGGGAACGGACCCCGCCCGGACGATGGCGGGGCCGGCGGCGGTACCAGTCGCGAACGGATGAATCGCAGCTTCAGGAGCGGAGCCGGACGCGGGTTCGGCGCCGCTCTTTTTTTGTTGTCCGGGATGGTCACGCCGGCCGGCATTCGGGATCCGTTCCGGGGGGATGGCGAATGACGGCGTCTTGCGGACGAATCGCGCGGGCGGTGTCGTTTTGTGCTAGAATAGGATCACGAGATCTTCGCGACGGATGGAGCTGGATGGCGGCATGCGGATCGAACACGGGCATCAATTCACCGAGCATCACCGTTACGTCGTCTATCGCAACTTCTCGCTCAGCCCGCTCGACATGAAGACGCTCAGCCTGATCTATCAGCCGATGATCGGGGCGCCGGCCGTGTCGCTGTACCTTCTGCTCTATCACCAAATCGACGAGACGCGGACCGGCTATTCGCGGCCGGAGGCCCAGCGCCGGCTCATGCTCGGCCTGGGCGTCGGACTCGGAGACGCCGGCCGCCGTTATCTGATCGAGCAGGCTTCCCGGCTCGAGGCCGTCGGACTGCTCCAGACGAACCGGATCGCGGCGCCGGGAAGCGACGAGATTCTGTACGAATACGTGCTGGTCAGGCCGCTCGAGCCGGCCGAGTTCTTCACGAATCCCCACTTCACGCTGCTGCTCCGGGACAAGATCGGCAAGTACGCCGTCATCGCGCTGCGCGAGCAGTTCGAGTCCCCGCTTCCGGAGGAGCTGGATCAGCCCGGACTTTCGCGGGAGGATCTCTCGGTTCCGTTCTTCGAGATCTTCCGCGTGCAGCCGCACAGCGCGGACGCCGAGCTCGAGCAGGCGCTGGCGGAGATCGCGGCTTCCCGCGAGCGGGCGCCTGCTCCTCCGCCCGAGCCGTCCGCGGGCATCGCATACGGCGAGCTGATCCTAGGGTTCCCCCGCACCTCGGCGAACCGGCCGTTCGTCGAGCGGCTCCGGACGGACCGGAACGGCATGGCGGCCGTCAACTACATCGCCTACAAATACGATCTCGACGCCGTGGACATGCGGCGGCTGCTGGACGAGCCCGGCGTCTTCTCGCCCGACGGCGAGCTGCTCTTCGACGAGCTGCAGCGGCGGGCCAGCGTCTATTACCGTCAGAACCGCCGGCTGGAGGAGGAGCGGAACCGCATCGCGGGACGGAGCGCGGCGCAGGCCGCTTCCCCGGACGAGGGGGAGGACGAGCCGCCGGAGGAGATTCCGGTGCCGGAGGACTGGTATCTGCCCGTTCCCGAATCGCTGGCGGGAAGGTGCGACATCGCGCAGTACAATTTCCTGATGCGCAACGAACCGCACACCCGCTTCCTGAAGCGGTTCTTCCCGGGAGCCGTGCCCGCCTGGCTCGACCGGGCGTTCGAGCGGATCGATCTCCATTACCGGATGCCGCGCGAAGTGATCAACGTGCTGATTCATTACCTGTTCGGAACGGGAAGCGCGCAGCGGCTGTCGGGCGACTTCATCGACAAGGTGGCGTCGAACATGCTCGCCCGCGGCGTCGATACATACGAGAAGGCGATCCGGTATGTGCGCGAGCAGATGGAGCTTGAGCAGCGGTTGAAGGAAGCGGAACGCCGCGCGCCGGTATCGGCGCAGGCGCCGGGGCGCGGGAGCCGGGGCGGACGGAGTGGAACGCGCAAGCCGGCGATCCCCGTCGCCGAACAGCGGACGGGAGGCCGGCAGCTTACGCCGGAGGAACTGGCGGAGGCGCTCCGGCTCGCGAGCGAGCTGGAACGCGAATCGTAACGTCGTGACACGGGAGGAAGAGGCCGATGGAATCGCTGGGGGAACTCATCAGGCGGTGGCCTCCGGGCGCCGGGATGCAGGCGGAAGCGGAGCGGCTGCTGGACGCGCTGCTCGCCGATCCGGCCGTGCGGGAGCTCAAGGACCGCCATCCGGAACTGACGCGGCGCGATCTACGCATCCATCTGAACCGGATTTACCAATATGTGAAGGAGAAGCGCAACTGCGCCGCCTGTCCCGGCCTCGACCGGTGCCCGAACGACATCGAAGGGTACTACACGGTGCTCGAATGCGAGGTGCGGGACGGCAGGGCGCAGATCCACGACCGGAAGGCCGCCTGCTCCCTGCTCAGGGCGCGCGAGGCCGAGCAGCAGCTTCGCAGCCGGGTGCGGAGCTTCCACATCGACGAATCGGTGCTCGGCGGATCGTTCTCGCCCACCGAAATGGTCACCATCGAACCCGAGCGTTCGGCGGCCGTCAACCAGCTGTTCAAATACATCAAAGCGACGCGTGAGAACGGCCTGCAGAAGCGCGGGCTGTACCTGTACGGCCCGTTCGGCACGGGCAAGACATATCTCATGTGCTACATGCTGCACGAACTGGCGAAGTGCGGTCTGTCCGGCGTCATCGTCTATGTGCCGGAATTCGTCGAGGACGTGAAATCGATGCTGGACGAGCCGGCCCGCCTGCGCGAGACGATCGAGCTGATGAAGCAGACCGACCTGCTCGTCTTCGACGACATCGGCGCCGAGCATCTGAGCCCGTGGGTGCGCGACCATGTGCTCGGCGCGATCCTGAACCACCGGATGAACCGGAAGCCGACGTTCTACACGTCCAACCATGACCTGGACGCGCTGGAACTGCACTTCAGCTTCACGCACCGGGACGGCGAGGAGGCGCACAAGGGCCGGCGGATCATGGACCGGATCCGCCCGTTCGTCGACCCGCTCTGGATCGGCGGCGGGAACAAGCGGGGGCTGAAACCATGAGCCGGCATCGCGTCATCGTGGCCGGGTGCGGCGGCATGTCCCGGCTGTGGCTCGACTACGCGCAGTCCCGCGAGGAGATCGCGATCGCGGCGCTCGTCGATCTCCAGGAGGAGGCGGCGCGCCGCCGGGCCGCCGAGTACGGGCTGGACGTGCCGATCTTCACCGATATCCGGGAGGCGCTTGCGCGGGTGGAGGCGGACATCGTGTTCGACGTGACGGTTCCGTCCAGCCGCAGGACGGTCGTCACGGCGGCGCTCGAGGCCGGCTGCCACGTGTTCGCCGAGAAGCCGCTGGCCGAGACCCGGGAGGACGCGCGGGCGATCGTGCGCGCCGCGGAGCGGGCGGGCCGGCGCTGCGCGATCATGCAGAACCGGCGGTACAACCGGCAGATCCGCGCGCTGCGGGAGCTCGTCGCCTCCGGCGCGCTCGGCGCGCCCGGCTCGATCCATGCCGATTTCTTCATCGGACCGCATTTCGGCGGATTCCGCGACCTGATGGACAGTCCGCTGCTCATCGACATGGCGATCCACACGTTCGATCAGGCCCGCTTCATCAGCGGGGCGGATCCCGTGTCGGTGTACTGCCATGAGTACAACCCGCCGGGATCGTGGTACAAGGGGAACGCTTCGGCGGTGTGCATTTTCGAGATGAGCGACGGATCCGTCTTCACGTACCGCGGATCGTGGTGCGCCGAGGGCTTCCCGACGTCGTGGGAAGCGGACTGGCGCGTCATCGGCAGCCGCGGCACGGCACGCTGGGACGGCTTCTCGATGCCCGCGGCGGAAATCGCGGACGAGGCGGCGGCCGGCTTCATCCGTCCCGTGCGCCGCGTGGAGGCCGGCACCGTCTGGAACGGAAGGGAAGGCCACGCCGGCTGCCTCGACGAGATGTTTGCGGCGCTCGAGGAGGGGCGGCCCGCCGAGACGGACTGCGCCGACAATCTGAAGAGCATGGCGATGGTGTTCGGCGCGATCGAGAGCGCGAGAACCGGCCGCAAGGTGGCGCTGGATCGCATCACGGGCTGAGCGGCGGCATCACGGGCCGGCCGTTCTTCAGCAAATGCGCGATGCCGCGGCTGACCGGCCGGATCCACGGAAGGCCGGCCGCAACAAGGACAACCGAATCGGGTCCCGACCGGGGGATCGGCGTCTGACGGCGCCCCGAGGCGTCCCCCGGCGGGGCCCTTCGCATTTATCAGCGCCGCTTATGGGATGGATAAAAACTTGCAAAAAACGGTTGACGCCCGGCAGTCGACCTGTTATTATGCTTTCTATAAACCGACTAAACATGTAGGAATAATGATGTTGTGACCGGTCAACCGGAACATGGATGCCCCGCCGGCATCCGCTCGCTGTGCCGACAGTCGGTACAGATGGCAGACAAGACGGCCTGTGTGGCTACCGCATTTGGGGGAGTGTTACCGATGAAATCCTGGAGGATCGCAGCCCGAACGACGATGTTCGCCGCCCTCGTTGCCCTGTTGACCGCATGCGGCGCAGGGGGCAATGGCGGAGGCTCGAACGGCGGATCGTCGTCCGGTTCGGGCGGCAAGGATTCGCTGCCGTCGGTCGAGCTGCTGAATGTCTCCTACGATCCGACGCGCGAGCTGTACGAGGCGTACAATCAGCTGTTTGCCGATTACTGGCTGAAGGAGAAGGGACAGAAGGTCACGATCAAGCAATCGCACGGCGGCTCCGGCAAGCAGGCCCGCTCCGTCATCGACGGTCTCGAGGCGGACGTCGTGACGCTGGCGCTCGGCTACGACATCGACGCGATCGCCGATGCCGGGCTCATCTCGCCGGACTGGCAATCGAAATTCGATCTGAACAGCTCGCCGTACACGTCGACGATCGTCTTCCTCGTCCGGGAAGGCAATCCGAAGAACATCCTGGACTGGAACGATCTGATCCGGGACGACGTCGAAGTCATCACGCCGAACCCGAAGACGTCCGGCGGCGCGCGCTGGAACTACCTTGCCGCGTGGGGCTACGCGCTGCGGCAGAACGGCGGCGACGAGGAGGCCGCGCGCGCGTTCATGAAGGAATTGTTCAGGCATGTGCCGGTGCTCGACTCCGGGGCGCGCGGCGCGACGACGACGTTCGTCGAACGGCAGATCGGCGACGTGCTGCTCGCGTGGGAGAACGAAGCGTTCCTGGCGCTGAAGGAGTTCGGCGAAGACAAGTTCGACATCGTGACGCCGTCGCTCAGCATCCTCGCCGAACCGCCGGTCGCCGTCGTCGACAAGGTCGTCGACAAGCGGGGAACGCGCGAGGTCGCCGAAGCGTATCTCGGCTATCTGTACAGCGAGGAAGCGCAGAAGGTGATCGCCGAGAACTTCTACCGTCCGACGCATCCGGCCGTGGCCGAACAGTACAGGGACCGGTTCGTCGAGGTGGAGTTCCTGACGATCGACAACGACTTCGGCAGCTGGCGGGAGGCGCAGGAGAAGCATTTCGCCGACGGAGGCTACTTCGACCAGATTTATCAGCCGGGTTCCTGACATCCGCCTGATCCGAATCCATCCAAGGCAACCGATACAGCCGTTGCGGACGGGGAGCTGACTTCACATGAAAGGTTCCGGAAAGGCCAGCGTGCTTCCGGGATTCGGGCTGTCGCTCGGATTTACGGTCCTGTACCTGAGCCTCATCGTGATCATTCCGCTGGCCAGCGTCCTGATCAAGACGGCGGGAATGAGCTTCTCGGAGTTCTGGGCGGCCGTGACGAACGCCCGCGTGCTCGCGGCTTACAAAATCAGTTTCCTGACCGCATTGCTCGCGGCCGCCGTCAACGTCGTGTTCGGCCTGCTTGTCGCCTGGGTGCTCGTCCGCTACCGGTTTCCGGGCAAGCGGCTCGTCGACAGCATCGTCGACCTGCCGTTCGCCCTGCCGACCGCGGTCGCGGGCATCGCGCTGACATCGATCTACGCGCCGACCGGATGGATCGGCTCGCTGTTCGAACCGCTCGGGATCAAAATTGCGTATACGCCGATCGGCATCACGATCGCGCTCATCTTCATCGGCCTGCCGTTCGTCGTGCGGACGGTTCAGCCGGTGCTCCAGGATCTCGACCAGGATGTGGAAGAGGCGGCCGTCATGCTCGGCGCGTACCGCTGGCGCACGTTCCGCAAGGTCATCCTGCCGGAGCTGGCCGCGCCGCTCATGACCGGCTTCGCGCTGGCGTTCGCCCGCGGCATCGGCGAATACGGCTCGGTCGTCTTCATCTCCGGCAACATGCCGATGAAGACGGAGATCGCGCCGCTGCTCATCATGACGAAGCTCGAGCAGTTCGACTACGAAGGCGCGACGGCCATCGCGCTCGTCATGCTGATCATCTCGTTCGCCCTGCTGCTCGTCATCAATTACATGCAGTGGCGGTACAGCCGCCGCCTCAAGACGGGGTAAGGAGGGAACGCCATGGCCGGTGCCATTCACGCGGAGCTTCGCGACGCGGCCTCCGACCGGCCCGCCCACGCGACGGAATCCCGGGGCGTGCGGATCGCGCTGATCGCGGTCGCGCTGCTGTTCCTCGGCCTCATCATCGTGCTGCCGCTCATCTCCGTCATCGTCGAGGCGCTGTCGCAGGGCTGGCGCGTCTACGTCGCATCGATCACGGAGAAGGACGCCCTGTCGGCGCTCAGGCTGACCCTGCTCACCGCGGCGATCGCCGTGCCGCTGAACACGCTGTTCGGCGTCGCGGCGGCCTGGGCGATCGCGAAGTTCGACTTCCGGGGCAAGAACGTGCTGGTCACGCTGATCGATTTGCCGTTCGCGGTCTCCCCGGTCATCTCGGGCCTCATCTTCGTGCTGCTCTTCGGCGCGCAGGGGCTGCTCGGACCGTGGCTGGCGGCGCACGACGTCAAGATCATCTTCGCGCTGCCGGGCATCGTGCTCGCGACGATCTTTGTCACGTTCCCGTTCGTGGCGCGGGAGCTGATCCCGCTCATGCAGGCGCAGGGCGTCGAGGAGGAGGAGGCCGCCGCGACGCTCGGCGCGAAGGGGTGGCGGATCTTCTGGCGCGTGACGCTGCCGAACATCAAGTGGGGGCTGCTGTACGGCGTCATCCTGTGCAACGCGCGGGCGATGGGCGAATTCGGCGCCGTGTCCGTCGTCTCGGGGCACATCCGCGGACAGACGAACACGCTGCCGCTGCACGTCGAGATCCTGTACAACGAGTACCAGTTCACCGCATCGTTCGCCGTTGCATCGCTGCTCGCGCTCCTTGCGCTCGTGACGCTGGTCGTGAAGGCGATTGTCGAGTGGAAGTCGGGGCAGCGGCGGACGGATACGGAAGGAGGGGCCGGTTGAGATGCGCATCGAAGTGCGCAACGTGACGAAGCGGTTCGGCAATCTGAAGGCGGTCGACAACGTCAGCTTCACGATCGAAGAGGGCAAGCTGATCGGACTGCTCGGCCCGAGCGGCGGCGGCAAGTCGACGCTGCTCCGCATGATCGCCGGGCTCGAGAAGCCGGACGAGGGCGACATCATCCTGGACGGCAAGCGGGTCAACGACGTTCCGCCGCAGAAGCGCGGCATCGGCTTCGTCTTCCAGAACTACGCGCTGTTCCGGCACATGACGGTGTTCGAGAACATCGCGTTCGGGCTGGAAGTGAAGAAGGTGAAGAAGGCCGAAATCCGCGAGCGCGTGAACGAGCTGCTGAAGCTGGTCGGGCTGGAAGGCGTCGCGAAGCGCTACCCGCACCAACTGTCGGGCGGCCAGCGGCAGCGCGTCGCGTTCGCCCGGGCGCTGGCCCCCCGTCCGAACCTGCTGCTCCTCGACGAGCCGTTCGCCGCGATCGACGCAAAGGTCCGCAAGGAACTTCGCACCTGGCTGAAGGAGATGATCGAGGCCATCGGCATCACTTCGATCTTCGTGACGCACGACCAGGACGAGGCGGTCGAGGTGGCGGACGAGATGCTCATTTTCTCGAACGGCCGGCTGGAACAGCAGGGATCGCCGATCGAGATCTACCGCCATCCGAAGACGCCGTTCGTCGCGTCGTTCATCGGCGAGTCGCGGGTGCTCCAGCATCCCGAGCGGCTGTTCGGGTTCGAGGAAGCCGTCGGCCGGGGAGACAAGTCGGCCATCATCCGTCCGGAGTTCGTGGAGGTCGGCAGGGAAAGGGAACTCTCCTATCCGCGTTCCGCGCAACCGGGCATCGTCCGGCAATCGTATTTCCGCGGGGCGCATCTGGAAGTGGAAGTGGAAGTCGAGGGCAACCGGCTGGTCGCGTACCGGTCGCTTGACCGGGAGCCGCTCAGGCCGGGCGAAGAGGTGCTGGTGTTCATTCATCGCCTGTACGTGCTGGACGGATCGTCGGCGGTGCTGGTCGAAAATCCGCTCAAGACGGATCCGTTGCCGGTCCACATTTGATCCATATTCGCACGGATGGAGGGTTCACGATGGCGAAACCGGTAGAGGTGGATGCCGTATGGATGCAGCGCATTGCCGAAGTGGTGAACGGACTGGAATACGGCTCGGTGCTGATCACGGTTCATGACGGCCGGATCGTGCAGATCGACCGCACGGAGCGCAGGCGGTTCGACGCGGCGTCCGCGGCCCGCGAGAAATCCGGCGCATCGGCACAGCCTGCCTCCGGCAAACCGCTCGCGAAGACCGGCGAAGCAAAGCGATAACCGACGGTAGATGCGGCCGGCTCCGTCCGAACGGGAAGCTCCCGGTCCGGGCGGCACGCCGGCCTTTTTTTTCACGGTTTCCGGCAAAAAGAGGCCCCGCCGCCGTCCGGAGCGGACGGAAGCGGGGCCCCGAATGTTCCCGCCGTCCCGGGGGATTACGAAATCAGGTACTTGATCGCGATGGCGCCGAAGAACACGACCACCATGAAGATGAACATCCAGGCGAAACCGTTCGCCACATCGTTGAAATCGTTGCGCGGTTCCTCGTTGATGTGCTGACGCGGATCCTGCACGTTCTCCATCCGTCTGTCCTCCCGTCGGGCCGGCCTCGGGTCCCGGGCCGCCCGGTCACAAGTGTTCCTTGGCTTCCCCTAGTATACCCAACATGCGGAATCGTTGTAAAGCGAACGAATGTGACAAAAATAAGGCGGCGCTCCGGCGCGGGCGCCCCGTCCCGCGCGGCGTTCCGTGTGCTACAATACGTGGTAGCGACGAAGGGGGCGTGAACGCATGGCACGGAAGGAATCGGCCGGCCGGTCCGCGGCCGGGGAGCTGAAGAGCGTCCCGGAGCCGATCCGTTCGAAACTGGCGCTGCTACCGGACAAGCCGGGCTGCTACCTGATGAAAAACGCCGAAGGGAAGGTCATCTACGTCGGCAAGGCGAAGGTGCTGAAGAACCGTGTCCGGTCCTATTTCACGGGCAGCCACAACATCAAGACGCAGCGGCTCGTGTCCGAGATCCGCGATTTCGAATACATCGTCACGTCGAACAACATGGAAGCGCTCATCCTCGAGTGCAACCTGATCAAGCAGTACCAGCCGCGCTACAACGTGCTGCTGAAGGACGACAAGTCGTTCCCGTACATCAAGATCACGGGCGACCGGCATCCGCGGCTCGAGGTGACGCGCAAGGTCGTTAAGGACGGCGGGAAATACTTCGGCCCGTACCCGAACGCCTACGACGCGCGCGAGACGAAGCGGCTGCTCGACCGGCTGTATCCGCTGCGCAAATGTGCGACGATTCCCGACAAGGTGTGCCTGTACTATCACATCGGGCAATGCCTCGCACCGTGCGAATACCCGGTCGATCCGGCGAAGTACGAGGAGATGGTGCAGCAGATCACCCGCTTCCTGAACGGCGGCTATCAGGAAGTGAAGGCGCAGCTCCAGGAGAAAATGGAGGCCGCGGCGGAACGACTCGAGTTCGAGCGGGCGAAGGAGTACCGCGACCAAATCCGGAGCATCGAGACGGTCATGGAGCGGCAGAAGATCCAGGTCCCCGACGCGGTCGACCGCGACATCTTCGGATTCGCGGCCGACAAGGGGTGGATGTGCGTGCAGATTTTGTACGTGCGCCAGGGCAAAATGATCGAACGCCGCGCGACCACGTTTCCTTTCTACGGCGATCCGTACGAGGACTTCATGACGTTCGTGGCGCAGTATTACAGCGAGAATCCGGCGCTGCCGAAGGAAATTCTGCTGCCCTCGGCCGAGGACGCGGGCGCGCCGGCGGACGGCGGGAAGGATGGTCCCGCGGAAGGTGCGAAGCGGGAAGGCGCCGGGGGCGATGAACACCGGTCCGCGGACGGAGGCGGGAACGGCGCCGGCGCCTTCCGGGGCGACGAGGACGTGCGCGAGTCGCTGCAGCGCTGGCTGAAGGTCAAGGTGTTCGTCCCGCGCCGCGGCAAGAAGCGCGACATCGTGAAGATGGCGATCCAGAACGCGCGGATGACGCTCGAGGAGAAATTCCGGCTCATCGAGCGCGACGAAGCCCGCAGCATCAAGGCATGCGAGGGACTGGCCCGCCGGCTCGGCCTGCCGCGGCTCCGGCGCATCGAGGCGTTCGACAACTCGAACATCCAGGGCGCCGACGCGGTCTCGGCGATGGCCGTGTTCATCGACGGCAAGCCGGCCAAGTCGGAGTACCGGAAATACAAGGTGAAGACGGTCGAGGGAGCCGACGATTACGCGACGATGCGCGAAGTGATCCGGCGGCGGTACGAGCGGGTGCTGAAGGAGGGGCTGGAGCTGCCCGACCTGATCGTCGTCGACGGCGGCCGGGGGCAGATCACCGCGGCGATCGACGTGCTCGAGAACGAGCTGGGACTCTCCGTTCCCGTCTGCGGGCTCGTGAAGGACGCGAGGCACCGGACGGCGCAGCTCATGACCGGCGACCCGCCGGAGGTCGTGCCGCTGCCGCGCGACAGCCAGGAATTCTACCTGTTGCAGCGCATTCAGGACGAGGTGCACCGGTTTGCGGTCACGTACCACCGGAGCGTGCGCGGCAAGTCGATGATCGCCTCGCGGCTCGACGCGATCCCCGGCGTCGGCGAGAAGCGGCGCAAGGCGCTGCTCCGGCACTTCGGCTCGCTGAAGAAGATCCGCGAGGCGTCGGTCGAGGATTTCCGCCCGCTCGGCATCGGCGAGAAGCTGGCCCTGCGGATTCTGGAGGCGCTGCGCGAGGACGGAGCGGACGGGACGCAGGAGGCGCCGGAGCGCGATGCGGCGCGCGGGGAGGCAAGGATGGAGCGCGGGGAAATGCCGGAGCGCGGCGAGGCGCATGAAGAGGTGCCGGAGCATCGGTAGAAGGTGCCGGAGCATCGGTAGTTGCCGGGCCGTCGGTGTCTCCCGGGATGTCGGGGAGCCGGCCCCCTCCCGGGTTGTCCCGGTCCGCGTCAGACGCCGGAGATGCGGCCGGTCCGCAACGTCGCCCGGGATGCCGCCGTCCGCCGGGATGCGTGCCGGGTGTCGCCGGTCGGCGTCGGGGCGCATGAGAAGGCGCCGGAGCGCGGCGTGCGTGACCCGGCCATCGAAAATACCCGGCTTTCGAATAAAAGAAAGGTTCGCGCTTGTTCCGGTGTTTTCGGTTGACAGCCGCGGAATGAAAAAAATTTCCTCTATTTTCATGGGGAACGGACGTAAACACGCGTTCGCCGGAAAATAGAGGAATTTTTTTGTTTATCCTAAATTTCGAAAGCCCATTGTTTCGGTAAAATCACGAGATGTTAGCGCATAACACCCTGTAAATAACAGGGAAGTTCCCAGCCAGACAACTCCCCGTCAGCGTTGAAAGGTATTCCTCCCCCTCCCCCACCGCAAGGGGCTTTTGGTTTTCCATGTAAAATTGTGGGAATCTCTAACCTGACATGGTCGCCAGCCGCGCTTCGATTCGCTTCCACGCATGGCGGTATGGAAAGTCGTGAGCCAGTTTCAGGATGAGCTTCCGGCTGTGCCGAACGATCGTCGCCGCCCAATGGAAGAACTCCAGCCGAAACCTGGCGATCGTATAGCCCCAATGAACGGGTTCGCAATAGTCCCGCTTGAACCGCTCATAGAGGTTGTAAGCCAGCATTTTGATCAGCAAATCCAGCTCGTTGG